>JBAYHU010000017.1:0-7416 GCA_041665945.1 Candidatus Micrarchaeia archaeon | reverse complement strand
TCTCAAGCTGCTGAAGGGCGTCATACACAGCCCTGCGCTGGAGATTGGACTTCGCTGCTATTTCGGTCGCCTTCATTCCCCCTCCCCTGGCCAGCAGGAGATATACCTTCGCCTCGTTCTGCGTCAGGCCAAGGCCGTTCAAGATGGCGACTTCGTCTTCCATTTCATCAACAATTGTGGTGTTAATCCTCACCACAAATTTATATATACCACTTAGCATCACAAAGTAGCGAGAGGTGTAAATATGTGGAAAGAAATCGTGGTTGCAGTTGCATTCTTCGTCGGAGGGAATGAAAACGCCAATGCACAAACAAAAGATACCGGCGCCGGCAACGTGGCGGACAGTTCAAAGGCGGCGACTTGGGTTCCGCGCAACATGGCATCCAACCTCGTCAATGGCTTTTTCCTCAGATGCCCGCTGCGCCCGACCGAAGCCACTATTCTTTCCCTCATGGACGAAAAAACTTCAACAATCAATGCAATCGGAAACTATGCCACGGAATTCGAAGGCATCCGTATTGGTGCTGGCACGGTCATCTCATCGGTCTATTCCAACGGCAATCTTTCAAGGACGGCAGATATTCGCGTTGCAGCCGGCAACAAGACCTTTCAGTTTGGAGTGGTCGCGCCATTCCAATTGAGCGGAGATGCCGGAGCCCTGTCGCCTTCCTTCCACATGGGCGCGACAGTCGGCAACCTGCGCATAGGGGCTGGCGGCTCGCCTTTCGCATCTGAAACTGTTCCGCAAAGCGTTTACCTATCGGCGGATGTCATTTTCGGGGATAACGCCTTTTCCTCCACTGTCACGTGGAACGCGAAGGATAGGGCGTTCAAGCAGGCATATGGGCTGGAGAAAAAATTCGGCAACACGCAAATCGGAGTCAGCGTGCATCCGGAGCGCAGGTTTTTTGGCGGCAAGACAAACCCATTCATCACGGGCAGGCACATTCTGGATAAGTCCACGATACTTGACATCGGCTATGCGCCCCAGCAGAAACGTTGGCTTGTTGGCATTGGAAGGCGGCTTTAGCATGGGCGTTCCTTCTGCAAAGCTCAATGGGGATTTCAACCACCTGCAAGTTTCTGTTCAGGCAGGGCATAGGGGGCGGAAATGAGCCCTTTCAGCGCATCAAAGAGGAAATCGGCGCGTCTTGAACCACCCTTGCCGTTAGGGAGACAGATAGCTTGTTTCCCCGATTTCAATCTGGTTTATGCAGCTTATGACCTTGCTCATCGGCGCAATCAGGTCGTGGCGTATGCCCTCGATGTTTTTCTTCGGCCATATTTGCCGGTAGATGCGCAGTAATCTGTCCATTTTGTCGTAAGCCGCCTTGCTTGCCCATTTGGTTTCCGCAAGATTGGCGCTGGAAAAGAGTGCATCTTTTACCCTGAATCGCGTTTCGGTTTCCAGATACTCCATGGTAAGCCGCGGGTTCATTTCAAGCACGCATTGTACCCAATCCCCGAAGAGTTTGTTTCTGGGAACAGACAGCCGCAACCACAACGCTTTCTTCTGCCGCCACGAAAGCTGTGAGATGCCTGCCCTGAGTTCTTCGGGCAAGGATTTTGATGTTCCATTCAGGAAGTGCGATTCCGCCTGTTTTGCCAAAGACACCACTGCTAGGTCGGATTTCGCCCTGCAAAAAGCCATTGCGCCGCCGACAAGCGGCAGCCTGAAGAATTTGGCGTTTGCTTTCCTTAGAACCGAGCGGAACCGCGATTGCTTCTCGCTGATGATGATTACTCTTGAGGAGATATCATTCGGAAGCATCTTTACAGGCATACTCGAATTTCCACTTAAAACAATTTATAAAGAGCTTTCCTACCTCATCCTGAACTTAAGAAGAGCAGCGAACCCGCCGTAGCCTTCAAGCTCGCGCCCGCCGTCGGACTCGTGCGAGAAAACGACCAGCTTCACTTTTTTCTTTTCCGCCTCTTCAACGATGGATTCGATTTCCTTGTTGTTGCGGAGAAGCTCATCAATCACCATGAGCGTTCCGGCAGCGGATGCGGCAACCGCGTTTCGAACATCATCCGCGCCATAGGCAATCAGGCCCGAATCCTTGCGGAGTTCCGTTGAGAATTTCTCCATGAGCGCAAGCTCGTTGCCTGCGCGTTCCTCTGATGCGACCTGCGATACCACGCCGCGCTTGAGCAATTCGTTTATGCCCGTGCGCTCGGCGTATGTGCAGTGTTCAAGAATTATCTTTTTGGCAAGCGAGGGGTCTTTCTGCTTGATGAATTTCATGAGGTTTTCCGTGCCAAAGCCCGGACCCGCAACAATAATCCTTCCGACCTGCGTGGATTGCAGCTTTTTCATTATCTCGCCGAAAAAGGCGAGCTTCTTGTCGTCGAACTTGTCATCCCGCTTGGAAGCGTTGTTTTCGAGTTCAAGCTCGTATTCCACGCCATAGCCGCGAAGCGTTGCGTAAATCGCCTTGGATTCGTCCATTACAAGCATGCCGAGCTTCGGGCGCTTTGTCTCCACAATCGCCTGCTTTATCCTTGAAAGATGATGAGACATCCACTTGTCCTTTATGATGGACACAGGATAGTCCTGCTCGATGTCAACTGTGTGATAGGAGCCCTGCTGGACGAATTCTTCGGGCGTGCCCTCGAGTATCTTGCCCGTGACGCGAAGCCGGTTTGCAAAACGCGAGAACTCGACCTTTTCCACAAGCAGCTTTATCGTGACCAGCTTTTTCTCGCCCGCGTCCCCTTCGGTTGCCTTGTAGCGGCGGAAGGACTTGGAGATTATCCGGTCGCCGGGCTGAAGTATCCTCTCGATGTGCCAGAGGTCTTCCGTATTCTCAGGAGTGAGGCGGATTTCGCCTTCCTTCGGGTCCTGCTTGCCGATTTTCATAAGAAAAGATTGGAAAGAAGGGGATTTAAGGCTGCGGCTGGGGGGGAGCATCAACTGCGAAGCAGTTGGTGCGATTTTGGCACGAAGTGCCAAAACTCCCACTGCATCGAACAAAGTGAGATGCAGGGGGAGGAAAAAGAAAAATAAAAAACAAAAAAATTATGCGCTCGGAGTCGGCGTGGCGTTCGGGAACTTCATCTCGATTTCAATCGGCTTTGGCGGCGAGACGAACTTCGAGAGGGCTGCCCAGATGTCGCGCACAAGCATCTTCGCGCGCCCCTCATGAGGCATCGCAACCGAGCTCATGTCCTCCACATGGGGGTAGGGCAGGGAAAATCCGTACTTGACCTTCACCCCGTTGAGGATTTCCCTCGCGCGGACGTGGTCTGAGGGCGACTCGGATTCCACCGGCGAATAGCCGAACTCGCGGGCGAGTATCCCGTACTCGGTCTTCCCAAGCTCCAGGATGCTCCGCTTTATGTCAAACTCCGCGGCGTCGATTTTCGACTTGGCGTCCTCGCACATCTGGAAGAGTTTTTCCCTGCGCTTGGCTGCCGCCTTGTTCAGAAGCCCGATGGCTCCAGCAAGCGCGCCAAGCCCTATGAGGTTCATGGCGTCCTTGACAATCTGCGCGCCGAGCGGCACTATCTTCTGGGCGATTTCAATCGCACCCTTCCACAGGTCGGCCCCGAAAGTGGAGGCTCCTGCGACAAGCCCGGCTCCGGCGAGCCACGGCACGTATTTCTGCAGAAGCTCGTAGTAGCGCGGGGAGTTTATCCTCGCATCATACGCCTTCTGGATGTTATCCTTCTGGGTGTTGAGCTTCTTTTTTATCCCGATGAAGCCCGAAAGCTGCATCTCCATGAAGTCGAGCATGCCGGTGTAAAAGTCGGATTCGCTCTTGGCTTTTGCCGCCTCGGGCGACTCCTCGCCTTTTGCCTCGCACACCTTCTTGTATTTGTCCATGGCGAATTCCACCCTGTGCTCCGTGCGGGCCTTCTTGTCCCGCGCCATGGCTGCTTTCTCCTGGGTAGTGGAGTTCAGGTCAAGGATGACGAAGAACTCCTTCATCAGCGCCCGCTCGGTAAGCGGGGCGAACCCGTTCAATCTGGGCAGTTGGGTTTTGTCAGTCTTTACGCAGGTCTTGCCGTTAACCTTGTCAGTCTCCTTTGCTACAGACGTCATGCCCCCACCTCCACAAAACTTCTTTCTTTCCGTGTTAAATATTGGCAAGAAAAGTGTATAAATGCGCGTAACCAAATACTGTTTTCCATAAAAACCATATATAAACCCTTTAAAAGGGGGTTTATAAAGGCAAAAACGCCTTTTTTGCCACCCCGGAAGGCAAGGAAGCTATAAAACTGCTTCCGGCAAATACAGGTCGGTTCACATGGCTGATTTCGGAAAGATGCGAATAGCTATAATTGACAGGGAAAAGTGCATCAAGGAAAAGTGCGGCTACCTTTGCATGAAAGTCTGCCCAGGCGTGCGCATGGGCGACGACACGGTGACGGTCGATACCGAGGGCTTTCCCGTAATCTCCGAGGAGCTTTGCACCGGCTGCGGAATCTGCCCGAAGAAATGCCCGGTGGACTGCATCACCATCATCAACCTCGCGGAGGAGATGAGCAATCCCATTTACCAGTACGACATCAACGCCTTCCGCCTCTACGGGCTGCCGCTTCCGCAGGAGGGAGTGGTCGGGCTTATCGGCAAGAACGGAATCGGCAAATCCACGGCGATAAAGCTCATGGGCAACCAGCTTGTGCCGAATTTTGCGAATTTTGACAGGAAGCTCACGTTCGACGAGGTGCAAAAGCAGCTTGCGCCGGAGCTTCAGAACTATTTCCGCTCGGTTGCGGACAAGAAACTGAAGGTGTCGCTCAAGCCGCAGAACATCTACAAGATACAGGAAGTATTCAAGGGAAAGGCAGGCGAGCTATTGGAGAAAAGCGACGAGCGGAAAGTTTCCGCCGACGCAATCCGTCTCTTCGGCTTGGAGCAGATTCTGGGCAAGCACACCTACGAGCTTTCGGGCGGCGAGCTTCAGCGGCTTGCGATTGCAGTCGCCTATTGCAGGGAAGCGGACCTTTACTATTTCGACGAGCCGGCGGCATACCTTGACATCCGCCAGAGGCTCACCATGGCGCGCGCGCTCAAGGAGCTGGCTGTTAAGAAGAAAGTCGTGGTAATCGAGCACGACCTCGCCGTCTTCGACTACCTTTCGGACTACGTGCATGTCTTTTACGGGCAGGAGAACGCGTACGGAGTCGTTTCCGGCGTGAAAAACGCCCGAAGCGGGATAAACGAATACCTCGACGGATTCCTGAAGGACGAGAACACGCGCTTCCGCGACCACGCGATAACGTTTTCCGTGTCATCCGCGGCGCAGGTGAAGGGAAGCTCCAAGAAATTCGCCTACCCTGCGCTTGTGAAGAAGTTCGACAGGTTCGCATTCAACTCCGAGCCCGGAAGCATAATGGAGGGCGAAATAATCGGCATGCTTGGCGAGAACGCCATCGGAAAGACGCTTTTCATGAAGATGCTCGCCGGACTGGAGCAGCCGGACAACGAGTCCATGCTCTCGGTCATGAAGATGTCCTACAAGCCCCAGCACCTCAAGGGAGAGGAGGAGTGCGAGGTCCGCGACCTTTTTGCGGCTTCGGGGCTTGACGCGTTCATCGCAGAGCAGGCGCGGCGCAAGCTTTGCATCAATTCGCTAATGGAGAAGAAAGTCAGCTCGCTTTCAGGAGGGGAGCTTCAGCGTGTGACAATCGCGCTTGCCCTTGCCAAGGACGCGGACATCTACCTGCTTGACGAACCCTCCGCATTCCTCGACATAGAACAGAGGCTGGAATTCACCTCGCTTCTTCAGACCGTGATTGCGGGCACGAAGAAGTGCGCGTTCGTCATAGACCACGACTTGGTGATGCTGGATGCGATTTCATCGAGGATGATGATATTCGAGGGGGAGCCGGGAAAGAGCGGGCACGCCATCGCGCCGTCAGAAAAGCGCGAGGGCATGAACGCATTCCTGAAAAGCGTGGGAATCACCCTCCGGCGCGACAAAGACAGCAAGCGCCCGAGGATTAACAAACCCGACTCCGCGCTTGACCGCGAGCAGAAAGCCGCGGGAGAGTTCTACTATTACGAAGGGTAATTCGTTCTTCTTTGCCCGATTGCTTGCCTTCAAGAAGTGTAAGTCGCTACTTCAAGCACCTTGTTCTGCCCGCGGGAAACCGCAACCTGGAAGCCCTTGCCGGTTGATGCCGACACCCACTTGACAAGCCATACGCCGGAGTAGTCGCCATAAGTCTCCGCGAAGCTTGCGGACGGGACTGCATCGGAGTTGTCGCGGATGAACGTTGCCACCTGCTCCGCGCCGGCATAGGTGTGCGAGGCGATTATCGCCTCTTCGGGGAATACTATCGTGCACGTCGGGGCGTTGAGGCATATCTTGCACCCGCGCGTTATGTATTCAGGCGGCTGCGCCACGAAATTCTTGGGCGGGTAGTCGTAGAGCACGTCTATGCGCTCCGGGCAGGGAGTGGAAAGCCCCTTTGTCACGCGCGCCTTGAGCTGGTAATACGTCGTGCCGTCGCCGGATGTCATGTTGATTATCTCGATTACTTCGCGCACTTCGGCGTCGGGATACTTCTCCTTGAGGTCCTCTGCAAAATATTTCTTCGCGTCATCCGGCGTGAGCGGGTATGCGGGCTTGGAGAAGATGAAAAACGCGGCTGCCATCGCGGCAACAAGCAGGACGACTATCAGCACGGACGTTTTCATGACGGGATTACCAGCGCGAAGTTTAAGATAGTTGCTCCGTCGGGGGCGAAAATATGAGGGCGCGTCTGTGCTCCAGATTGAAGTCACGGCACAGGGAAACAGGCAAAGCGCATGTGACTGCACCCTGCCTGCGCCCTGTGGAATCATCAAATCCACATGTCGTCATCCGCGCCCGGAGTAATCCGGCGACGCAGGTTATTATTCCCGCATGCTGCCGATGCGCAGCGCCCAGGCGGCAAATGCGATTTCCGACAGCGCGAGAAGCGCGAAGAAGTGCAAAAAGCCGAAGGCGGCGATGGAGAGCCCCGACGCCCACGAAACCGCCATCACCCCGAAAAAGCTCGGCGTGACCAGAAGCGAGAGGTCGATTGCCCGCTTGCTGCTTTTCTCGGCTGCAACGTAATTCATCTGCTCCCAAATCAGGGCAAGCCCGGCATCTCCGAAAGCCATGAGCAGGAAGAATGCAGGAATGAGTGCGTGCGGGGCGAGAATTATTCCCGCCAGCCCTGCGCAGTAAAGCGGCACGCCGGCAAGCGCAGCCGTGCCGGTTTTCATCTTCCCGTGCGAAAGCAGGTTGAGAGAAATACCCTGAATCAGGTAGTACGCCGCGTAAAACAGGCCGATTTCGCCCAGTGAAAACCCGCTCATCTTGAGGTAAAGGGGGATTGCCATGTAGAATGCGACCACGTAGAACATGCTCCCGACCGTGAAGACGCCGGCTATCTCGTAGAATCTGCGGCTCCGCCCGAAGGGGGAGAGGTCGG
>JBAYHU010000016.1:0-11845 GCA_041665945.1 Candidatus Micrarchaeia archaeon | reverse complement strand
CGCAGAACGAGGCGAAGGTATATCTCCTGCTGGCCAGGGGAGGGGGAATGAAGGCGACCGAAATAGCAGCGAAGTCCAATCTCCAGCGCAGGGCTGTGTATGACGCCCTTCAGCAGCTTGAGAAAAAAGGCATGGCGGGCAAATCCGAAGTGTCTGGAGTGGCTGTGTTCTCCCCCTCCCCTCCTTCTTCCCTTCTTTCCTTCCTCGAGGAAAAGCGCGACTCGGTGGAAAAGCTGCTTCCATCCCTTTCCCGCGCGTTCGAGTCGGACAAAAAGCCGGGCGTTTCTGTCATGTACGGCAAGGCGGGGTTGAAGACGGTTCTTGAGGACATACTCGCGCTTCGGGCGGATTATTCGGTGTATTACGGGCAGCTGCAGATATTCGACCACATTCCGAAGTTCTTCGGGATTTTCAACAACAAGCGAAAGCGCCTTGGCATAAAGGCGCGCTATGTCCTCCTCGACGTTCCGCAAGCCCGCAAGCGCGCGAAACTCATCCCGAACTCGAGCTTCAAGTTCATCGACCCCTCGGTGATTTCAGCCGGTGCATGGTGGACATATGCGGACAGGCTTGTCATGCTCGTGCTGCAGAAGGAGCCCATCACGATAATGATCCGGAACGAGGGGCTTGCAAAGACATTCCAGAAAACCTTCGACACGGAATTCTCAGCCAAGACAAGGATTTACCGCGGTGACGAGGGCATGAAGGCGATAATGGAGCAGACGCTTGAGCACAAGGAGACGCTTTTCATCGGCGCAGGCGGGCAGGCGTCCGAGCGATATACTGGCTACATGCGCGAAAGCTACATTCCCCGCGCAATGAAGACGGGGCACAAGTGGATGCTGGTTTCCAATCCCCGCGTGATGAAAACCCCGCTTCCCTCTTTTCCGATAAGCAGGATACGCCTTCTTCCCAATGACTGGAAATACAGCCCCAACGTGGTCTGGGTTTTCGGCAATTGCGTGGCAAACGTCGTGTGGCTTGACGAGCCGGTGGCTTTCCTTGTTGAAGACAAGCACATAGCGCAGGCTTACCGCGATTACTTCTGGCTCCTTTGGAAACTTTCCGGAAAGAAATAGGGAAAAACAAAAAAGGGAAAAAATCTCTTGGCGGATAGCAGGAACGTCGGAACGCACTGCCGGTCCCTGCCCATCACGCCTTGAGTGTCAAGTTATGCGGCCACGCCGTATTCCCAGATGCGGGCTGCGCGGGTTCTTGCCACGCGCATCACCTCCAGCCCGGGAGATACGCGTTGAAAGCCTCGTGGTCGTGCGCTCGGGCAATCGCCCTCCACACGGTCATGTGCGAGAGCTTCATGGCATCCGCGACCTCGCGGACGGGCATGCCCTCGTTGTAGTAAAGCTGCACTGCCAATGATACCTGCTCGTCGGTCATCTTTCTCGGACGGCCGCCGAACCTTCCTTCCCCGAAATCCCTATTCCTGTCCACTGCAACCACCTCTTGAAATTTTGTTTTTCCAAAACCCCAAAGAGGCAAGAAAGAGCCGCTGCTATTGGAGTTTTTTTCAAGAGGCCCGTGCAGTTTGTCAGCCACACAAGCCAAAGCCACCTAGGCGCAGGTGGGCTTAAGAATAACGGACATGCTAACGGCGTGCGAAACGCGGTTGATGAGATATTTCGCCGTCACACTTAGCACCAAGTTCTTTCTGCCGAGATGAAGTATTTATATCTTTGTATCAGAAGCGCGAGTAGATTTTCCAAGCGAATAGATGCTCCTGCCATAGTTCCGGCTCTTCGCAAGCGAGCGCGTGATTTCGGAGAGCAGCATCGCCTTGAGGCGCAGGAACTCTTCCCTGCCGACTTCGGCATTGCCGACGGCGTACTTCAGGTTCTTCACGTTGAAGCAGAACATCGAGTCGTGCACGTTCTCGCAATTGTGCAGGAAATAGCTGCCCGTGCAATTCTGTGAGGTGTCGCACTCGAAGCAGCGTGAAAGCTTCCATGAATAATAGCAATTGATGCAGAACGAGGAATTGCGGGTGGATTCGCACCCGAACATGTGGTCGGCGTCGCGCGGCCAGCTGCAATATGCACAGTCTTTCGAGTGATACGCCCGATTGCAGCCGAGGATATTGTTCGCATAATGCACGGTGGAAGATTCAGCGGTGTTGGATGCGAAGGTGTTCTCCTCCGTTGTATACACCGCGATTGGCTCAAGGAGTTTTGGCACGTTTTTCATGGCGAGTGCTTCAACTGAAATTTCTTCCGGCCACTCCCTTTCGTTGCAAATCTCCTCGAATTCCAGAAGCTTCGTTATCCTCCCGCTTTTGGCAAGCGCCCAGTATATTGCGTAATCTCCGACATACACTGGCTCGTCGCTTACCGAGGATTTCACGCTTCGAACTCCACGTATGTTCCGTGCCAGATAATCCCGATACCCGCGCACGCCGCCCAGCTTCTTCCCGAGGACAAGGGTGCATGTTTCGTCAAACGCCTCCTGCACCTTTGACTCGTCAAAGGGCGCGGGCGCGGTTTTTTTTAGGGGCTTTGCGAGGGCAAGAGGGGTTTTCGGCGAGATGCCCAAAAACGAAGGTGCGCGCCCTTTCTTTTCAAGCTCTTCGGCCATTTCAACCATCAGCTTGCGCCTCACTTCGGCGCATTTTGCCGCTCCAAGCGGCGCGTTCCCTATCATGTGCCGCTTCCCCTTCAGCCCGAAGCAGAACATGCAGTCGCTGCACCCGTTCAGGTAGTTGGAATATGCAATGTCGTTCGATTCGTAAATCCGGTAGGAGCAGAAGCAGCGGGCAGCTCTCCATATGTTATGGCTCTTTATGCAGAATGAAGATTCCCCTATAAGGGAACTTCCGAACGAATCGCGCACTTCCCTCCCGATGGTGCAGTAAGCCAAGTCCTGGCACTTGTGCATGGTGTGGCACGCGAGTATGAAATTGGAATCTTCCATGCCGGTGCTTTGTTCCACGTGCGAGGAATTGCCAAGCACGATATTGCCGGAATAAACAGCCCGCTCCCCAAGTGCGGATGCGATCGAATCGATATCCTTGATTTCATTGACGGAAAGCGGTTCGAATTTCATTCCATAGTCTATCTCGTCGAAGCTGATGAAAGGCGCATCTTGGGCATACGTGCCCATCGCCGCAACATCTTTTCCGGACTTTATGGATTTTTTGGCGGACAAGGGCTCCAATTCATCTTTTAGCCATGCCTCAAATTTGGCAAGTTCCCCCATTTCCTTTCCGAAAAAAAGCCTGCAGGTCGCCTTCCAGCGGGAGTCCAAGCGCCTGTGAAGCTCGCCGTCTTCAGGCATATAATCCCTATTTTACCAAAAGAAACTGCGCCAAGAGCGCCTCAATCTGAATCGTCTCGTTCGCGCCCTCTACCAAGCGGAAGTTGTACTCACCGATTTTGTCCATCACTGTTACCTTTTCCTTTTCGGTCAGGTCAAGCGAATCGATTGTGCGGTACATTTGCAGGAGAACGTCCTCTCCCGAAAGACCGTAGTTAATCATGAGTGTGTGGAGTTTCTTCCTTGCTTCGATGAATTTTCTCCCGAGAGCAAGCTCCATCATTTCCTTTATTTCCGCAGGCTCGGCGCGGCTTGAGCTTTTGTACACCATCTCTGCCGTAATGCTCTTGGAGGACAGGGACGCGCCCTGAAGCGAGTTTATCGCCCTGCGCATGTCGCCTTCTGCGACATACAGGAGCGCTTCGACTGCCGCTTTGTCAAGCTTCAAGCCCTCGCCTTTTGCCACGCGGTTTATCATTTCTGTGCATTCCTCATTCGTGAGCGGGCGGTAGCGGAATACCGAGCATCTGCTTTGTATTGGCTCGATTATCTTTGAAGAGTAGTTCGCCGAAAGTATGAAGCGGGTGACATTCACGTAAAGCTCCATTGTCCTGCGGAGGGCATTCTGCGCGTCATTCGTGAGCGAGTCCGCCTCGTCAAGGAAGATTATCTTGAAAGGCACTTCCTCTAAGGAAACAGTGCGGGCAAAATCCTTTATCTTGCCGCGGACGACATCGATGCCGCGCTCGTCGGATGCGTTCAATTCAAGTATGCTGTCCCTGTAACCCTCGCCGTACAAGTCGCGGGCAAGCGCAAGCGCAGCTGTCGTCTTGCCGATTCCGGGCGGCCCTGCGAAAAGCAGGTTGGGCATGTTCTTCTCGCGGACATACGCCTTGAGTATCGCGACGGTTTCCTTCTGCCCGACTATATCGCCAAGCGTGTGCGGGCGGTATTTCTCGGTCCAAGGCGTATATTCAGACATGTCATCTCCCGCTTGATTGGGGGCGACAAACACTTATATAGTTTTAGCAGTCCGAATTAGCAGACGTGAATCTTATGAAAATAGGCGAATTTTGGCAGGTTCTCGCAGTTTCAGTGCCGGCAGCCGCGATTTTCTGGCTTTCCATGCCCGATGCGCACCCGATTCTGGCGTTCGGGCTGGTCGCCCTTGCCTGCGCGGGCTTTTTCGCGCTTCAGGGCATTTACAAGGCTGGTTTTTCGCACCCCGCGGCGGAATACGCGTTCCTCGCCTGCACGTTCGGATGCTTTTTCCTCGCAGGGTTGGCGCTTTTCTCCATCCGCACCCTGCCCGCACTCGCGTTCTTTCCTGTGACATTCTCGATTTCCGCATTGCTTTCGCTTGCAAGGAATTTTGCCGCGAAGCTGACAGGGTGAAAATTTGCACGACCAGGCGAAGCTTGAGCAGGGCATTCTAGAATTCTGGAAGCAGAACAAGATTTACTTGCAGGCAAAGGAGCAAAGCAGGGACGGCGCGCCATTCTACTTCTGCGACGGCCCTCCTTACGCAACCGGGCAGATACACCCGGGCACAGCTTGGAACAAGTGCCTCAAGGACTCGATTTGCCGCTACAAGCGCGCAAAGGGATTCGCTGTCCGCGCCCAGCCGGGTTTTGACACCCACGGGCTTCCAATCGAAGTGAAAGTCGAGCAGGAGCTGAAAATTTCGGACAAGCGCCAGATAGAAAAGCTCGGCGTGGAAAAGTTCGTGGAAAAGTGCAAGGGCTTCGCCTCGCAGTACATCGGCGTCATCTCATCTCAGTTCGAGCGGTGCGGAGTCTGGATGGACTTTGACAACCCCTATATCACATTCAAGGACCCCTACATCGACGCCTCGTGGCGCACGATAAAGACCGCGCACGACAAGGGGCTTCTGCATGAAGGAGTATACGTGGTCCCCTATTGCAGCCGCTGCGAAACCACGCTTGCGAACTACGAGCTGGAATACGGCGAGCAGTCCGACCCTTCCATTTACGTGAAATTCAAGCTCGCGGATGCGGAGAACGAATACTTTGTAATCTGGACAACCACCCCGTGGACGCTTGTGGCGAACATGGCGATAATGGCGCACCCGATTTACACCTACGTGAAAGTCAAGGTCGGCGCGGAAACGTGGATACTCGCAAAGGACCGTCTCGAGCCGCTCATGTCGCTTCTCGGCGAATCCGCCGTGGTGCTTGGCGAAATTTCGGGCAAGAAGCTCGAAAAGACGGAATACTTACACCCGCTTCAGGACAAAATCGGGAAGGAATACGCGAGGAAAGTCGTGCTCTCCGACGAGTTCGTAACGCTTGAAGACGGCTCCGGCTTGGTGCACTGCGCGCCAGGGCACGGTCCCGAGGACTTCATAATCGGCAAGCGGTTCGGAATCGAGATATTCTCGCCAATAGACAGCACGGGCAAGTTCACCAAGGAAGGCGGGGCATACCACAACACGCCCGCGCGCGAGGCGTCGGCAAAGATAATCGAAGACCTCCGCGCATGCGGCGCGCTTGTCCACGAGGGACAGGTGTCCCACCGCTACCCGCACTGCTGGCGCTGCAAGACGCCGCTTATTTTCATAGCCACGAACCAGTGGTTCATCTCGGTCACGAAACTCAAGGAGAAGATGCTTGAGCAAATCGAGAACTGCGACTGGCACCCTGCGTTCGCAAAGACGCGCTTCCGCGAATTTGTCGCATCCGCGCCGGACTGGTGCATTTCCCGCCAGCGCTACTGGGGAATCCCGCTTCCCATCTGGAAGTGCGGCTCGTGCAATCATCTCAAGGTTCTCGGCTCGGCCCAAGAGCTTCCCTCGAAAATACAGGAGCTCCACCGCCCGTTCATAGACCACATCAAATTCAAGTGCGAAAAGTGCGGGGCATCAGCGCACAGGATACCCGACATTCTCGACGTGTGGTTCGACTCGGGCAACGCAATCTGGGCGTCCCTTACTGAAGAGGAGAGGCAGAAATTCCCGCGCGCCGACTTCATAGTCGAGGGCAAGGACCAGACAAGGGGATGGTTCTACTCGCTTCTGGGCTCCGGAGTCGTTCTCAACAACGAAATCCCCTACAAGACGCTTCTCATGCACGGATTTTTCGTGGATGAAAAGGGCGAAAAAATGTCCAAGTCGGTCGGCAATTTCGTGCCGCTTGAAGAGGTAGTTGACAAGTACGGCGCGGATGCATTCCGCCTCTGGGCGCTGTCAAATACCGTGTGGGACGATTTGCGCTTCAACTGGAACGAAGTGAAGGAGGCGCACCGCTCGCTTGGGACAATCTACAACATGGGGCAGTTCCTTTCCCGCTTTTACTCCGGGCAGCACAAGCCGGTTCTCCCCGCCGACGCGGAACTTGCAATCGAGGACAGGTGGCTTCTCTCTCGCCTTGCAGCAACAACCGAGGCTTGCGAGGAGGCGTTCGAGGGCTACAAGCCGCACGCAGCCACAAAGGCTGTGCGCACGTTCCTGCTCGAGGATGTCAGCCGCTTCTACATGAAGCTCGCAAAGCAGAGGATTGACGAGGAGGGCGAAAACTCCCCCGCGATGGCTGTCCTCTACTGCGCGATTTTCGACGGGCTGAAGCTCCTCTCCCCAATCACGCCGTTCATCGCAGAGTCCATATACCAGTCTTTCTTCAAGAAGTTCGAGCGCAAGGAATCAATCAGCCTCATCCCCTATCCGGTCGCGGACACCAAGCGCAGGGACGTGCTTCTGGAAAAGCGCTTCGAAGCCGCTGTCCAGATTTCCGCGGCAATCGCGAACTGCCGCCAGAAAGCGGCAATACCGCTTCGCTGGCCCATGGAGGAGGCGCGCGTGGTATCGGAATCCACCGAAGTGCTCTCCTCAATCGAGCACGTATCCGGTCTCATAGAGTCGCTTTCCAACATGCGCAAGGTGTTTGTCGCCAAGCAGCCAAAGACCGAATTCACAGTGGCAATCAACCGCTCGAAAGTCGGCGCGAAATTCAAGCGCGACTCGGTCGCGGCAATTTCCGCCCTTGAGAAAATCCCGCCCGCGGAAATAGCGGCGTGGCTCTCGGGAGAAGAAAAGGAAATGCTCTTGGAAGGCAAGTTCGCAATTGAGCGCGACATGATAACCGTCGAGGAGTCATCCGAGGGCTTTGCAATCGCCTCATTTGAGGGCGGCAAGGTCTACTTCAAGACCGAAATGAAAAAGGAGCTTTACGAGGAGGCGATGGTGCGCGAGGTCGCGCGCCGCGTGCAGCTCATGCGCAAGGAGAAAAAGCTCGTCGAGGCGGACCGGATAGTCCTCCACGTGGAGACGCACGACAAGGAGCTCCTCGCAATACTCAAGCACCACACAAGCGAGCTTGCAGGGCAGGTGAATGCCGAGCTCGTGGGCTTCGCTGCGCCTTCCGGCGGATTTTCCAAGGAATGGGAAATCGACGAAGCGCAACTGAAAATCACGATTGAGAAGAAGTGAGCCTGCGGGCAAAACCGGCGGTATTGAATGGAAATCCTCTCAGCCATACTGACAATTGCCGGGCTCGTGCTTTTCGAGACCATAAGCAGCGTGGACAACGCAGTGATAAACGCGGAAGTCCTCTCCAAGATGTCCGAGCGCGCGCGGAAATGGTTCCTTCTTTACGGGCTTCTTATCGCGGTATTCGCGCTGCGCCTGCTCCTTCCCCTTTTCATTGTCTGGGCGGCGAACCCCTCGCTTGGGCCGGTCGAAATATTCACGTCGAGCTTCTCAAGCGACGAGTCCGTGGCGCACTCAATTGAGCAGACCGCCCCCATACTGCTTTCCGGCGGCGGGATTTTCCTCGTGTTCCTATTCTTCCACTGGCTTTTCCTAGAGCCGAAAGAGCTTGGCTTGCGGCACGAGAAATTCTTCCTTTCGCAGGGCGTGTGGTTCTACACAATCGTCTCCATCGTGCTGGCGGTTGTCACGTGGTACGCCCTTGCGCGCGACCCCATGATGGCGTTCGGCGCGGTTGTGGGCTCCACGGCATTCTTCATCACGCACGGCTTCAAGCAGAACGCGGAGAAAAAGGAGGAAGAGCTGCTGTCTGCGGGCAAGTCCGGAAGCGGCATGGGAGACTGGAGCAAGATACTCTACCTCGAAGTGATTGACGCCACCTTCTCGGTTGACGGCGTGGTCGGGGCGTTCGCATTCACGCTTTCCCTTCCCCTCATAGTGATTGGCAGCGGCATCGGGGCGTTCGTGGTCAGGGAAGTGACGCTGCACAACATCGAAACAGTCAAGAAATACAAGCTCCTCAAGAACGGGGCGATGTATTCCATCTTCGCCCTCGGCGTCATAATGCTTCTGGACGCATTCGGCGTGGCAATCCCAAGCTATGTCTCGCCGCTCATAACATTTACGATACTCGGGTTCTTCGCAAAGAAGTCCTACGACCAGATTCATGCCGCGCCGCAGGCTGCCTGATACAAGTGCAGGTTCAGCCATCAGAAGCCCGCATTTTCCCCAGCCATGCCCGCCCGCGCCAACCGGATTTTTCCGCCCTGTCTGCTAACGTTTTTTAACTTCGCCTCCGTCCTACTGTCAGGTGTTTTCCTTGTCAAAAATCACGAAAGTTTTCGCCCGCGAGGTCTTGGACTCCCGCGGCAACCCCACGGTGCAGGCTGATGTTTCTTCGGAAAAGGGCTTCGGGCGCGCAACAGCCCCCTCTGGCGCATCAACAGGCGTCCATGAGGCACTGGAGCTTCGCGACGGCAGTCTTCCGTCGGAAGACTGCGCCCATTCGAGCCGGAAGCTCGAATCGGGCGGCGGAAAGCGGTTCGACGGCAAGGGCGTCTCAAAAGCCGTGGCAAACGTGAACAACAGGATAGCAAAGGCAATCGTAGGCAGGGACGTTTCAAAGCAGGAAGACATTGACTATGCCATGATTGAACTGGACGGCACGGAAAACAAGTCCTCGCTTGGCGCGAACGCCACGACCGCGGTTTCCCTCGCAGTTGCGCAGTGCGCGGCGAACGAGGCGCGCGTCGGGCTTTACCGGCTCATCTCCGGCAAGAAAAAACTCCTTCCCGCGCCCATGATGAACGTGCTCAACGGCGGCAAGCACGCGGCGAACGGCGTCGCCATACAGGAGTTCATGATTTTCCCGCTCGACTTCCAGTCGTTTTCGGATGCGCTTTGCGCAGGAGTGGAAATCTACCACACTCTCGGGAAACTGATAACCGCGAAATACGGCAAGGGAACTACGGGCTTGGGCGACGAGGGGGGTTTTGCCCCGCCGTGCCAGTCCAGCCGCGAGGCTCTGGATTTGCTCGTCTCCGCGATAGGCGAGTGCGGGTATTCTGGCAAGGTGAAGCTCGCAATCGACGCCGCGTCATCGTCGTTTTTCATTCCCGAGGGGAAGAAGTACGAAATCGACGGGAAGAAACTTTCTGCCGGCGAACTGTCAGACTTGTGGGTGTCGCTTTGCAGCGAATACCCGATTGCGAGCCTCGAGGACCCCTTTGAAGAGGATTCGTTCGAGGAGTTCGCCGCACTTCACAAGAAGCTTTCAGGCAAGGTGCAGATTGTGGGCGACGACCTCTTGGTGACCAACGTTTCCCGCATACAGGAGGGGATAAAGAAGAAATCCGCAAGCGCGCTTCTTTTGAAGGTGAACCAGATAGGCACGCTCACCGAGGCGCTGGAGGCATCCGCGCTTTGCGAAAAGAAGGGAATGGGCACGGTTGTCTCGCACCGCTCCGGCGAAACCGAGGACACTTCAATTGCGGACATCGCGGTCGGAATCGGCTGCGGGCAGATAAAGACAGGCTCGCTCGCGCGCGCCGAGCGCACGTGCAAGTACAACCGGCTCCTGCAAATCGAGGAGGAACTGGGGGCGAAGGCATTTGCCAGGGATTCGGGAATCAGGTGCTGAATCCCCCAATCCGCCGCCCGCCAGATGCAACGTGTTGCCGTGATACAACGGTTTAAATATTCCAATCCGCAGATTGATTGCGTGGCATCCGGCATAAGCCGGCACAAACGAGGTGCATATATGGAAAGGGGTCTGCTTTGCCAATGATGCGACAGGAAAGGAACGAGTAGTCGAATTATTGTCTTCTTCTGAAGGAATGACTCAAAGGGAAATCACCCGCGAGCTTTCAGCTTCCGAGCGCACCGTGCGCCTGTGGATTTCGAAATTGAAAAAGTCGGGCAGAGTCGCAACGCAATGGGGCGACGACTTGCGCGCCCCTGTTTACGTGATTGCAACGCCCGCAGCAACAGCTTCGGAATCCGGCGCAAGCTTTCAAGAGGCGGTCTGAATGGCGCACGCAAGCATCATCCACACGATAGGGAACACGCCCATTGTCCGCCTCGAGGGCTTCGAGCAGAAAAACGGGGCGAAGATTTTTGCCAAGCTCGAATCCCGCAATCCCGGCGGCTCGGTGAAGGACAGGATAGCCAAGGCGATGATAGAGTCCGCGGAAAAGGACGGGCGGCTCAGGCGAGGCATGGGCATACTCGAGCCGACAAGCGGCAACACGGGAATCGGGCTTGCCATGGTCGGGGCTGCGAAGGGCTATGAAGTCACGCTTGTGATGCCCGAAACAATGTCAGTCGAGCGCAGGAAGACAATCGCCGCGTTCGGGGCGAAAATAGTGCTGACCGAGGGGCCGGAGGCGAACATGGCGGGCGCGATAAAACGCGCGAACGAAATCCGCGAGCAGGAGCCGGGCAAATATTTCATCCCGCAGCAGTTCGAAAATCCCGCGAATCCGCAGGTGCACCGCGAAACGACCGCGCAGGAAATCCTCTCGGTTTTCCCCAACAACGGCAACCTCGACGCATTCGTTGCCGGCGTGGGCACAGGGGGAACGATTACCGGCGTGGGGCAGGTGCTCCGCGGCAAGGGCTTTGGCACGCTCATCGTCGCGGTCGAGCCGGAAGAATCGCCGGTGCTCTCGGGCGGCTCTCCGGGCAAGCACTCCATACAGGGAATCGGCGCCGGCTTTGTGCCGAAGATACTTGACAGGAGCGTGATTTCCGAAATAATCAAGGTGAGCAGCGCCGACGCGAAAGTCGCGCAGGCGACGCTTGCGAGGATTGCCGGCATTTTCGCAGGGCGCTCCTCCGGCGCAGCGGTCCACGCCGCAGTGAAAATCGCGGAGCGGCTGGGCGAGGGGAAAACAGTCCTTGCGGTGCTTCCGGACACGGGCGAGAGGTATCTTTCGATGGAATAGCGGAGTGGAAATATGGTCTGCTTCGCATACGGACGCGGCGCGGCAGGCAACTCGAAGCTTGCAGCGCATCATCTGAAATATTGCGGGCACCGCCCGATACGCGGCTACTGTAGGTGAAAAAATGTTCGAAACAATCAGGACTGCTTACAAGAAAGACCCTGCGCTTCGCGGCGCAACGGGCTACCTTCAGGTGGCGCTCTACCCCGGCGTGCAGGCGATTTGGGCGCACAAGGTGTCCCACGCGCTTTACAAGGCGGGCATTCCTCTCCTGCCGGTATTCATTTCGCACTTCGCCCGCGTTTTCACGTGCGTTGAAATCCATCCGGGCGCAAAAATTGGCAGGCGCTTTTTCATAGACCACGGGATAGGCGTGGTGATTGGCGAAACCGCGGAAATAGGCGACGACGTGATG
>JBAYHU010000015.1:0-15137 GCA_041665945.1 Candidatus Micrarchaeia archaeon | reverse complement strand
CTTCACCTTGTAGCCAATGCGGGAGAAGCTGGGCTTGCCATAGGGGTCAGCCTCGAGAAGGGCGACCACTTTCTGCTTTTCAGTTGACAGTGCTTCGTAAACCAATTCCATGATGACACCTCTGACTAACGACGTATATTACCCAAAAGAAATAAAATCAGATTAGACAGCGCAACTACCACCAACAATAGTTGCTACCTTTTTCTAAAAATTATTTTTTGAACTTCTTAATCTGTTTGTCTATCTTACTGGGCTGAACATAAAGCACATCAATGAGAGCATGTGTGAACTCTAAAGCTGCTTCCGCATCCTCTCTTTCAATAGTTTTTTCGCCTTCTTCTTCGGCATGATTAGCAGAATCGCCAGTGAGTTTTACTGCGTAAGCTTGTTTCAAATATCCGTCTGTGATTAAACCTTTCGTTTTCATTTCGTTTAGGCTAGCGCACTTATTATCTGTAGCAATACTATGGACTAGTCTACGACAAAGCATAGAGGCTGCGCGATAAGCATTAATGCTGAAACACATGTCTGCTTCCGAAAGATCTTTTTTGAACTTGTCCGGAACTTCGTCAGCTATTGGGCGAGGCATAGGATAAGGATATACTGCACTGACACTATTGTAGAAATCGTGTTTTACAAGAACTCTAGCTTTGCAATCGGGGCATATGCCGATACGCCAGAAAACTCTCTCGCCGTTTTCTTCTCCCATATTTAGGCACGTGCGCCCACTATTAACAAGTCGATTGTTTGGATCGATGTAATAAGCACCTGCATCTCCAAGAAAGACGCCTTTGTGGCAAAATGGGCAGTTGATGCTTATCATAAGTATTTTCAGACGCTCTGTCTTATATCCTTTTCTTAAATCGACGTAGAAATAGGTAAAGCTAATGTATCTCCGGTAGCCTCCGATGGGACGGACAACTCCCGCAGGAGTTGTACGGATTTTGCCCGAGGGCAAAATCATCGGAGGCTTTGAGCCGCAGCGAAAAGCCTCCGATGGGAATCGAACCCACGACCTCCAGTTTACGAAACTGGCACTCTACCGCTGAGTTACGGAGGCATTCTTGTGGCAGTTATACGGATAGGGGTATTTAAAAAAATATGGCACGGCTCGCCCTACGGGAGGAGCAGCTTCAGGAAGAACAGCGGGGAGGCGGTTTTCTTCTTTTCCTCATCCGAGCCTATCATGTTTATGACCATCTGCTTGAATTCGGGCTTGTCCGCAGCCTTGCCGATGAATATGTTCAGGAGGAACTTGTTGCGGGAAAGCCTCTGCAGGCGGTAGGAATCGACCATTTCAGGGCGGAGGTTGTCATCCACGGCTTTTGCATAGCCCGCGAGCGAAATTGCCGGAAGCGGGCGCTGCCCTTCGACTTTTTCAATCGCGGAGATTATCGCCTGCGCGGCGTATTTGCCGGACGAGAGCGCGTTGCCCACGCCTTCGCCTGAGAACGGGTCCACCAAAGAAGCCGCGTCGCCAACAAGGAGCCAACCGTCGCCGGTGTTCTTCTTTATGTATGAGCCGTTGGGAATCGCCCATGCGCCAATCCTGCCGTCCTGCTTGGAGTCTTTCATGCGCGGCGCGATTTGAGAGTGGTTCTGCAGCGCTTCGAGAAGTATTGCGTTCGGGTGTTTCTTGCGCCGGATAAGGTCGTCGGAGAGTATGCCCAAGCCCACATTCGCGCGCTTGTTGCCAAGCGGGAATATCCAGAGATAGCCGGGAAGCACGCCGTCGATGAAATAAAGCTCGATGTTCTCCGTGAGCCCTTCGACATTGTCCCAGTAGCCGCGTATTGCGGTGTAAACGTGCGAGAGGGGCTGATTGGGCAGGCCGACGAGCCGTGAAATCGTTGATGCCGCGCCGTCAGCGCCGACAACCACGCGCCCCTTGTATGAAACGTCCTTGCCGGACTGCGTGTCCTTGCCATTCACTCCGCAGACCGCGCCTGCGTCGTCGCGGATCAAGCCAGTCACGGTGAAATCCTGCCGAACAAAAATATTCGCGTCAAGAAGCGCCGCGGAAAGGAAAATGTTGTCGGTGCGGAAGCGCTGGAGCGTGTAGCCCGCGAAATCCACCCCGTTTGCGTTGGGAAACGGGACAGTCACCGCCTTTCCGTTGGGCGCGACCATGGTAAGCCCGTGTATTATTGCGTGCGGGTGGTGCTCGAATTCGGATAATAGCCCAAGCTCGCGCGCAATCCCGATTGACTTGCCGGAGAACGCGTCCCCGCAGACCTTTTCGCGCGGGAAGCGCGCCTTGTCGATAAGAAGGACCTTTTTGCCGGCTTTTGAGAGGAAAAGCGCGCAGGATGCACCCGATGGTCCTGCGCCGACTATTATGGCATCGTAAAAGCGTTCATCTGTGTGAGCAATCTCCACGAAAATCCCTTGCTGCATATAAATTATTCCATTTTAAAAAGCAGCATGGAGACGGGCAGTGTGGATGCAAAAGCAAAGGAGATGCTTGCCAACATCTGGCGCGTTGAGGGGGAAACCCTCCCCAAGGGCGCGTGGCTGTGGTGGTTCTGGATTTTCTTCATTCACGACAAGGACACTGTCAAGACCGGCAAATGCCGCCAGCTCATGATACTCTGGTCCGTGAAAAACGACGCACAGATAGACTGCAACGGGCTGGATATAAGGGTGAAAAAGCAGATTTCCGCGCTTGGAGGCGGCAGGTGGGCGCTGGACGGCGCGGCTGCCGCGTGGTATTTTGACGGCAAGCACATGAGGGAGAATTTTGTTCTTGAGCGAAGCGGCATGGGGCTCGACCCCCACAAGCGCAGCCTGATTGCGCCGGGAGCGACACCGTCCGAATTTTACGAAAAGGACGGCGAATATGTCGTCAGGATAAAATCAGACGCGAAGAAATTCGAATTCCGTGCAAGGCAGACGGACATGAATCCAGAGGTGGGCCCTAATCACGGCGACTCCCGCTTCCCGTTCGGCATGAGAATCGAGGGCACGCGAATCGAGGTTTTGAAGCTCGGCGGGCACGAGGAAGACGAAACAGGCAGGCATGAAATAACCGGAACCGCCTATTTCCAGAAAATCCTTCTGGCAGTGCCCCCGCCCCAGTGGTATTGGGGCATCTATCATTTCCCGGACGGAAGCTACTTCACGTTCATGCAGCCATACGTGGGCAGGGCGGCACTCGCCGGCAACTGGAACAGGGAGGCAAAGCTCAAGCGCCCGACCGTGGCTGTGATGCCCGAAGGATTTTTCTACCACGCTCCGACCGGCAAGGTATACCGGGGCGGCGTTTCAGTGCATCCTGAAAAAATATACGGCAGGCTGTGGCGCCACACAATCAAGGGAAGCGGGGACGGATTCAAGCTTTCCGCGGTTGCAGAAGGCTATTCGCACGCCTGCTGGACTTTTACGAAGTGGATTTCGTCCCTTCCCATGAAATCGAAATTCCACTACAACGAATACCCCGCGGTGCTGAAGAAACTTGTAATACGGCTCGATTCAGGCGAGGAGATTGTTTACGAGCACGGCTGGGGGAATATGGAAAATTCCTGGGGCTTTTTGCTGTAGGGAATTTTCCAGAATTCGTGCGACAGACATCTGCGAAGCAGATGTATGCGAAGTTGCCGAAGGCAACGACGAGCACGAATCTGATGGAAAACTCGTGGGGCTTCTTGATTTAGAAATCAGAGAAAAATAAACGCAGTCGTATTGCGATACGACTTGTTTTCATTTTTCTGCGGAAAAATAAACGCCGACGAGGAGACGGACAACGCGAAGCGTTGTACGGATTTTGGCGCGAAGCGCCAAAACCGAGGAGGCGTTAATTTGAACGAAGTGAAAATTAACGCCGACGAGGAGATTTGAACTCCTAAGCCCCGAGGGGCACTAGATTTCTTGACAAAACCTTGTATCTGATCTCGAGTCTAGCGCGATACCGGATTCTGCCACGTCGGCGCTTTCAACACGCGAAGCGGGTTGAAAGGACAGTCGAACCGCAGTTCGACTGGATTTTCAGCTCGCCTATTTCGCGGTTGCAAATCTTGTTTCAAGTCATCGGCGGCAAAGCCGCCTCCAACGAGGATTAATGGAAGAAGGGTTTAAAACCGTTCAGAGCACAGAGGAAACACACGGTTTTATGGCAAGCTTGAACCAGGTCGAAAAAGAGACTCTTCTTCATATCGACAAGGCGTGGGCAAGCGCGTGCAGGTCAATTCTTGACGGGGAAATCTGCCCGGTGCAGGAACTCGAACAATATCTTACAAGATACGGCGAGCCATGCCATGTTGAAAAGTCCGCCATTTCCGGAAAGCCGGTGACAGTTTTTGGCAATTACCCGAAAGGCACGCGCTTCCTTCTTGACGAGGAGATGCCGCAATACATGGAAAGGGCGGCAAAGGTGAAGCTGGACATCAATTCCATAAAGGACATTGATTCGGCTTCGCAGGCGCTCTCCGAGATTTCGATGTACGCAGGCAATATCGTGCTTGGGAAATCCGGCTACACCGCGCGCTCCACAAGGATTGTGGATTCCACTTTTGTTTTCCAGTCATCGGACGTCATCTACAGCAAATACGTCGCATACACGCAGATTGCGAAATACGCGGAGTCTGTTTTCGGCTGCGCAAGCGCGGGCAAGCACACCAAGTTCGCAATCGCCTGTGCGGAAACATTCGAGGCGAACAGGATATTCGAGTGCTACTATCTCTATTCATCATCGGACTGCGCATACAGCGCGAATCTTGAGAACTGCCAGGAATGCCTGTTTTCCTTCAACCTGAGGGGAAAGAGGCGGTGCATCGGGAACCTTGAGCTGCCCAGGGAGAAGTATTCTGCCCTTCGGGCAAAGTTGCTGTCCGAGGCGAGGGCAGACCTTGTGGAAAAGCACTCTGCGCCGTCCATATTCGACATAATCGCGGGGAAATGACATGAAAATCGAGGAGCAGTTCGCAACCGTGACGCAAATCGTGCTTGGCAAGCCGCTAGCTCCGCTCAAGGCGTACAGCGAATGGCTCATCTCGCACGCGCCTGAAGGCAGGATAAACGAAAAGAAATCCATGGTCAGCGGAAAGCTTGTCTATGCCGGCTCGTCGAAATTCTTCCTTGCGCTTGGCGACCGCGTGGTCAGGGCAGATGAGGCGCTTATGCTCGGAATGGAAAGGAAGATAACAGAAAAGGCAGCGGAGACGCTCACTCTTTCGAATGCGCCGAAGCTTCTCCGCGAAATAAGCATCACCACGCCGGAAATAATCTACTCGGAAAATATTGATACCGTGGAATCTTCGGCATACGGGCCCACGCAGCACTGCCTGCGGGTGAACCTAACGTGGTTCTCCAAATACGTCGCATACAGCTACTGGATACGCACGTCCGAGAACATATTCGGCGGCTCGCTTCTGACTGACTGCTCGTTTTGCATAAGGTGCTACAGCTCCACGAAGCTCGCCCGCTGCTTCGAGGTCAACGACTCGAACAACTGCACGGACTGCTACTTCTGCCACAACTGCGAGGACTTGAAGGAGGGCATGTTCTGCTTCAACACCAAGGGCAAGCACTACGCAATCGGGAATGTCGAGGTCGGCAAGGAAGCATACATGAAAATCAAGAAGCTCATTCTTTCGCAGGTCGTCTCCGAGCTTGAGAAGGCGAAAACGCTGAAGCGCAGCATCTACAATATCGGGGTTTAATAATTTTAGTTGGGTGGATTTTGCATGAAACCGATAATCGCGCTGAACCTGAAGACATACCCGGAATCGCTTGGCAAGAAAGGGGCTGACCTTTGCCAGATTGCGTCCGAAGTTTCGCTTCTTACCGGAGTCCGGATAATCGTCGCTCCGCAGACTGTCGATTTGCGGGACGCGGTGCAGATTTCAGGGGATATTTTCGCGCAGCACGCGGATGCCGTTGCGCAGGGCGCGTTCACGGGTTCCATTTCAGTCGAGTCGATAAAGGAGGCGGGCTGCAAGGGAAGCTTGGTGAACCACTCGGAAAAGAGGCTGCCTGAAGAGGTTATTGCCGCGACGATTGCGCGCTTGGGCGAGGCTGGCTTGGAGAGCATACTTTGCACCAAGGACACGGCGGAATCCGCGAGGCTCGCCAAATACAAGCCCACTTACATCGCCGTTGAGCCGCCGGAGCTTATCGGAAGCGGGATTTCGGTTTCAACCGCCAAGCCAGAAGTGGTAAGCGGAACCGTCGAGGCTGTTGCGAAAGTGAATGACACGCCTGTTCTTTGCGGCGCGGGAGTGAGCAACGGCGGGGACGTGAAAAAGGCGATAGAGCTTGGCGCGGCGGGCGTGCTTCTTGCTTCGGCGTACGTGAAGTCGCCGGACCCGAAGAAGCTGCTTACAGAAATGGCGGAAGCCATGCAGTAGAGCGAAATTGTCCCAATTGGAACACAGTTCTTTTAATAGCCGGAATTGAAATTTTTCAACAAACCATTAGTGGGGGTAATGACATGGGAGATGAATCCGACGGCGAAAACCTGAACACAAAGACTGCCAAAAACAAGAAGCTCGTTCTTGCATATTCCGGCGGCTTGGACACGTCATGCATACTGAAGTGGCAGATTGACCAGGGATACGAGGTAATCTGCTTCATGGCGGATGTCGGGCAGCAGGAGGACTTCAAGGCTGCCGAGGCAAAGGCAATGAAAATCGGCGCGAAAAAAGTCATCATCAAGGATTTGAAGAAGGAATTCGTCACCGACTACATCTTTCCGGCGATACGCGCGAACGCAATTTACGAGAACAGGTATCTCCTCGGCACTTCGCTTGCGCGCCCGGTCATTGCAAAGCACCAGATGATGGTGGCAAAACAGGAGGGCGCGGCTTACGTTTCGCACGGAGCCACGGGCAAGGGCAACGACCAGGTGAGATTCGAGCTTACCTACTTCTCGATTGACCCTGACATCAAGGTTGTATCGCCTTGGAAGACGCCGGAGTTCCTCGCGAAGTTCAAGGGGCGCGACGACTTGATTGCTTATGCGAAGGCAAACGGCATTCCGGTTTCGGCTACGACAAAGAAGCCCTACTCCGAGGACGAGAACCTCATGCACATTTCGCACGAGGCGGGAATCCTCGAGGACCCGGGCTTTGTGCCGGAGGAGAGCGTCTATTCGCGGACAGTCAACCCGCAGAAGGCACCGGAAAAGTCCACTTGGATTGAGGTTTATTTCAAGGACGGAACACCCGTGAAAATCGTGAACAAGAACGACGGCACCACCAAGACCGACCCGCTCGAGCTTTTCACCTACGCCAACAAAATCGGCGGGGAGAACGGCATCGGAAGAATCGACATGGTGGAGAACCGCTTCGTGGGAATCAAGTCCCGCGGATTGTATGAAACCCCTGGCGGCACGATTTTGATGACCGCACACAGGGACATCGAAGCCATTGCAATGGACAGGGAGGTCATGCGCCTGAGGGACACGCTCTCGCCGCGCTATGCCGAGATAATCTACAACGGCTTCTGGTTCTCGCCGGAAATGGACTTCCTCACAGCCGCTTTCAACAAGAGCCAGGAGTACATTGACGGCAAGGTCACCCTTGAGCTCTACAAAGGGAATGTCTGGACGCGCGCGAGAACGTCGCCGACCTCGCTTTACGACGAGGACTTGGGCTCCATGCACAAGGCGGGCGGATTCGACCAGAAGGACTCCGTGGGCTTCATCAAGATAAACGCAATCCGGCTGATGGCTCACAGGAAAATCCTTGACAAGCTGGCTGCGAAAGGCAAGGGAAAGAAGTAAAGTAGTGCCCTTGTCTTTTTGTTTTTCTTTTTTTTCCTTTTGTTTTTACTCTCTTACCGAAAGGAAGGGCATTCGCTGGGCGTTTTGTTTTCCCTGCGTCCCTCTGCTCAAGAGGAACGGCTCTTTATTTCGTCCTGCACGCGCGCTATGAACAGGTCGATTGGCACGTCGTTCTCCACTTTCCCGTCGCGGGTGCGGATTGCGAGCTTGCCGGACTCGGCCTCCTTCTGCCCCAACACGAGCATGTAGGGGATTTTCTCAAGCTGCGAGTTGCGTATCTTGAGCCCTATTGTCTCCTGCTTGCAGTTCGCTTCCGCGCGGATTCCCTTGGCGCGCATTTTGGCTGCGAGGGATTCGGCTGCTGCGTTGTAGGGGTCGGAAACCGCGAGAACCGCCACCTGCACAGGGGAGAGCCATACCGGGAATTTGCCGGCGTAGTGCTCCACCAGTATCCCGAGGAACCGCTCGAAGCTGCCGTAAATGGCGCGGTGGAGCATGACCGGCCTGTGCTTCTTGCTGTCAGCCCCCTCGTACGTAAGCTCGAATTTCTCAGGCATCTGCATGTCAAGCTGTATGGTGCCGCACTGCCAGCGCCTGCCTATCGCGTCCCGCAGGTGGAAATCGATTTTCGGGCCGTAGAACGCGCCGTCGCCCTTGTTTATCTTGTAGCTTATGCCCTTCTCGGCCAGCACTTCCATGAGCGTGCGCTCGGAAAACTCCCATACCTCGGGTGCGCCCATCGCCTTCTCGGGCTTGGTGGAAAGCTCGACTTCGTATGTGAAGCCGAATGTGGAATAGGTTTCGTGCGCAAGCGCTATCAGGTCGGATATTTCGCCTTTCATCTGCTCTTTAGTGCAGAATATGTGAGCGTCGTCCTGCGTGAAGCAGCGCACGCGGAAAAGCCCGGAAAGCACGCCTGAAAGCTCATGGCGGTGCACAAGCCCGAACTCGCCTGCGCGCAGGGGAAGGTCCTTGTAGGAATGCGACTTCGCCTTGTAGATAAGCATGTTGCCCGGGCAGTTCATGGGCTTGACGGAGAACGGCCTGCCGTCAATCTCGGTCACGTACATGTTCTCCTTGTAGTGGTCGAAGTGCCCGGAGCGCAGCCAGAGCGACTGGTCGAGGATAATCGGCGTTTTCGTTATCTCGTAGTTGCGCTTCCTCATCTTCTCAGTCATGAAGGAGGCAAGCTCGGCAAGTATGATGTTCCCCCTGTCGTGGAAAAACGGCATGCCCGGCGCCTCGGGCTGGAACGAGTAGAGGTCGAGCTGCACCCCGAGCTTGCGGTGGTCGCGCTTTTCCGCCTCCTCAAGAAGCGTGGTGTAGGCGTCGAGCTGCTTCTTGTCCGGATAGGAAACCCCGTAGATGCGCTGGAGGGATTCCTTCGTGGAGTCCGCGCGCCAGTAGGAGGAGGATGCTTTCGTGAGCTTGAATGCCTTTACCATGCCGGTTGAGGGAATGTGGGGGCCGCGGCAGAGGTCGAAGAACTTCTCGCCGCTGTAATAGACCGAGTGCTCGCCGTCAGGTATTTCATCAATCATTTCGAGCTTGAAGCGGTTGTTCGAGAAGAGTTTCTGCGCCTCGGATTTGGAAAGCTCCACGCGGCGGGAAGGCTGGTTCTCGGCGACTATTTTTGACATTTCCTCCTCTATCTTGCCCAAGTCGGAAGGCGAGAGGGGAGGAAGGTTCGCGAAATCGTAGTAAAAGCCGACCTCGACCGGCGGGCCGATTGTGGGCTTGGCGTCGGGATAGAGGCGCATCACTGCCTGCGCGAGTATGTGCGCGGTTGAGTGCCAGAAAACGTCCTTGCCCTCGGGAGATGAGAACGTGAATGCCTTGAGCTTGCAGTTTTCGGGAAGAACGAACGACAAATCCACCTTCTTGCCGTCAATTTCGGCAGCGAGGCTGGCTTCGAGAAGCTTCGGGCCTATTTTCCCTATCGCATCCGCTGCTGTTGAGCCCGCGGGCACGTCAAGTATCTTGCCGTCAGGAAGGGTAACTTTTGGCATAGATGGCATTCTCCTTATGAAAAATTAAAAAGGAAAGCGGGTGGCATGTAACAAAACGCCGCCTTCCGCCCGTCTCGCCCCTTATGCAATCGAGGACACGAAGCCTCCGATTACGGTCCTGCAAATCAGGAAGAACGCAAACGAGGCTATCGCAAGTATGGGGAAGTATTTCAGCCCGTAGAGTATCTTGCCCTCGGCTATCACGCCAATCAGTATAGCGGAGAGGATGGTGGAGCCAAGTATCAGCGTGAATGCCATGTTGTCCACGAATTGCGGCTCGATGTTGAGCTTCTTGGTGGCAAGCATGCTCAGGCTGCCCTGCATCCCCGAGCCAGCGTCTCCGGATATGTTCGCCTGGAACTTGGAGAACACCAGCAGGAACTGGGTGGAAATGACAAGCAACAGCGGCAGCCCGAAGACGAGGATGAACCCCACGAAAATCGCGTATGTTTTCGTCGCCACCATCATCTGGTTCTTCGCCTCCTCTGCCTCGCGGATTTCCTCCGCCGAAGTCTCGAGAAGGTAGGCGAGCTTGCCTCCTGCGCGCATTTCGTTCTCAATGAACTCGATTACCCTGCGAAGCATCGAGCTGTCGATTGTTTGCGTCAGCTCGCGAAGCGCGTCCTCGAAGGACTCGCTGCCCATGGAGCGGGAGGATACGTAGTTGATTTCGGTTTGCAGGGGGCCGAATTCCGGGCGCGCGGCTGCCTGGAACGCGGCAAATGGCGTCATGCCGGAGCGCATGTTCGCGGCGACCATGAGCAGAAAGTCGGGCAGCACCTCCTCCACGCGCTTGGTGCGCTCGGCTATGAGGTAATAGAGGTGCATGTACATGAGCCCGGCGGTGATGAATGCGAAAATCGCGCCCAGAAGAAGGCTGGCGAGAAGCCGCGCCGGAAGGCTCGGGTCCGAGAACAGCGGGACGCCCGTGATGGTGACGAACTGGAATACCGACAGGGGTATGAGCGCGCCGACTATGCCGAAAAGGAATGCGATGAGCATGCGGGAGCCGAACCAGACCTCGAAGTTGGATTCGATGCCCGCGTAGGCGAGAAGCTGGGCCACGCGGCTGGTGTTCCGCACCTTGGAGAACTTGGAAAAGCGCTTTTCGATGACGTATTTTGCCATTGCAATACCCCTAGCTCATTCGAACAGGTTCGGGCGCTTGAGTTTCACGTAGCCGATTACCGCGGCCTGCCCGAAAAAGCTTATGCCCACCAGTATCATGAATACTTCCGGCGTCACGCCGAGCATCCCGAATACCGAGAAAATCACGAGAACCGTGGTGCCGATTGTCGGAAGCACGGATGACACCATGAGGTAGATGAGGACGATGAAGTTCAGCTCTGCGTTGAAGGATTTCGTGAGCGTGAACTGGTAGTCCACCAGCATCTTGACCACGCCTTTTATGGTGGATGTCACGTTCGAGCCGGAGCGGATTGCCGTTGCCATCTGCCACGCGGTCTTCTTCAGGTATTCGGACTGCGTGCGCACGGCCATTGCCTCCACTTCGTCCAGAAGCGAGGCGCCGCCTTTCACGTGCGTGGCAATGATGGTGAATTCGCGGCTGACGTAGCCGTAATTCGAATTCGCGACGTTTTCAATCGCGTTGAAAAGCGGCACGCCCGATGAGAGCTGTATCAAAAGGTCGCGCATGGCGAATATCAGCTCGCGGTCAATCCGCTCTGCCACGTTTTTCGCTATCATGCGGGGATAGAACAGGTGCAGGAGCAGAAAGAATGCAGTTGTCATCAAGGCAAGGAGCAGCAGCAGGAACACGCGGAGCATGGGCTGGATGAACGACACACGGGAGAGGACGAGGGCGAGGAAGAATCCGATTATCAGCCCCCATATCAGCGCGGAGAAAAACGCGACTGCACAATAGTTTTCAGGCGCGTAGGTGACGCCGATGCTTCGCAGGTCGTATTTGATGCTCGGGTAGAACGAGGATATCTTCAGGCCGATTCCGCGGTAGCGCGAGCCGATGGTCGAGCACGTGGACAGCGGCAGCACCATCATCGGAATGCGTTTTATTTCAATCGCGCCTACCATGTTCGCACCAGTGCCCGATTATCGGGTATTGCAGCATTCGGCAGCTTACCTTTTCTCCTTTTCCTTGTCCTTGGCATCCTTGGTGGCAAGCGCCTTCTTGGCTATTTCCACTATCTCTTTGGGCTTGCCGTAATAAAGCGCCATTATCCTGCCCACGGACTCCATGTCGTACATCCGGTTGGCGATGAGCCATTTTATCACTATGGCGCGATTCTTGATGTCCTGGAATATTTCCTCTTTCGTCATTCCAGTGTGCAGGTTCAGCTCTTTTAGGTATTTGTTCGGCTCGCCCACGGCATCGAACGTGTCGGTGCGCGGGCGCCAGCGGTAGATGCCGTTCACCGACATCTCATTCGCGCTCTCGCCGGATGTCACCTCGCAGATTTCGAGCGTGCGCCTCAGGTTCTTTCGCCTGTCGCGGTACTGGACGACAAGAAGGTTGATTGCGTCAAGGTCCGACGCCGGAAGGCTGATTGGCGGGGAGGTGAGGCGGTGGAGCGCCTGCGCGCCAGTGTCCGCGTGGAGCGTGGAGCATACCGAGTGCCCTGTGTGCATGGCTTCGAAAAGCACTTCCGCCTCGCGCTGGCGCCTCATTTCTCCGAGTATGATCCTGTCCGGGCGCATACGGAGGGCCGTAACCATCAAATCAAGCATGGTGACCTCGCCAAGCCCTTCGGAGTTCGCGTTTCTCGTGAGAAGCGGGACCCAGTTCCACTGGTAGGGCGGAAGCACGATTTCGCGCGTGTCCTCAATGGTGACTATGCGCTGGTTGGGCGGGATGAAAGACGCAAGCGCGTTTAGCGCGGTTGTTTTTCCCGAAGCAGTGCCTCCCGCGATGATGACGTTCATTTCGTAGTGGATCGCCTGCCAGAGCATGCCAGCCATTTCAGGCGTCATGGAAAAGCCCGGCTCGCCGACAAGGTTGGAGATTGTCCAGGGGTTCCTTGCAAAGCGGCGGATGGTGAGCGTGTTGCCGTGAGAGGAGATGGGGGCGAGGGTGGCGCAGACACGGTCGCCTGTTTCAAGGCGCGCGTCGAGGATGGGCGTGAGGTTGGCTATTTGCCTCCCCACGCGCCTGCCGATTTGCGATGCGTAGTTGAAGATGGAATCCTCGTTCGGCATGTAGATGTTGGTCTTGAGCCAGCCGAGGCGGCGGTGGTATACCCCGACGGGATTCACCGCGTTGTTGATGATGATTTCCTCAAGCCACTCGTCCTGGTTGAGAACGTCTATTTCGCCCAAGCCGAAGAGCTTGTGCAGAAGCACGCCGATGATTACCGTTTCTGTTTCCTCGCCGAGCTTGAACTGGGAGAGGTATTTGCTGATTGTCTTTCTGAAGTCCTCCCTCGCGGCTGCCGCGCGCTCCACGTCCGAGACCTCGTTTTGCGGGGTTACGGGCACTGCGCGGAGAAGCTCGTCTTTTATGAGGTCGAGGAAAATCTTGGTCGCCATCCCAAGCTCGAGAAGGTAGACGTTGTAGAATTTCTCCGTGTCCGCGTCGGTTATTTTCACGCTCGCGGGAACGCCGTCCGACACGAAGGAGTAGCTTGCCAGCACCTTGCCCTTGGGCTCGGTTTCCGTTGCCGAAAGCGCGTCCTGGGGGAGCGTGTGGAAGTTGACGAGCGGCTTTTCGGTTATGTTGATTGGGTAGACTAAATCTATGATGCCGCCGCGCTCGAGGACCGCGCAGATAAGTTCCACTGTCTGGGGAGGCATTTGCAGCTGCTGGGAAAGGACATCCAGCGCCACCGTGCCCCTCTTTTGCACGATTGAGACAAGCTTGTCTATCTTGGTCTCGAACATAAGGAAAACTCTCTTGTGAGTTTAATAATACTTATCATGTCGGGCTGCGCCCGCGTCGCCGGAAAGATGCCCCATTACGGTGTGCATTTGTCGTACAGGGGGTTGCACCCATACCAGTAGCAGAAGCGGCTGGAGCTTCCGCACGGACCGGCTGTCGCGGGCGTCGCGCCGCCCGAACCCGCGTTGCCGGACAGGCACGTGCCGCCACCGCTTGTGGCCCCCGGCGGATGGACGCAACCCGCGTAAGCGGCATAACAGCCGTACCATCCATTCCACAGAAGCGAAGCGCAGCAGGGCTGGTTGTAATCGCCGCACGGGCATTCGGTCGCGCGCCACGTGCCGCTGCAGCAGTAGCCATTTGTCGCGTATGTGCTCCCGCACTTGCAGGCAGATGTAATCGCAGTGGAGTCGGCACAATCAGGAACTATGTTCTGGTCATTGTAGCACCAGTTGGTCGAGCCCGAAACAGGCGTAATTCCGCAGATGCAGTTTTGCCCCCAGCCGGAAGGGGTGCAGCACGGTGTTGATGGAGTGTAGAGGATATTTCCGGCTGAGTTGAAGCAGCAGTAACCGCTTGTCCGCAATGAGCCGCAGAAGCAGCCTGCGGGCGATATTGTCCCTTCGGTGCATTGCGGCCAGCAAATGCCGCCATTGGGCACATTGGTCCCTGAGCAATAGGGCGCGGTCGGGCAGAGAGACTGGTATGTGGCACCGCATGGGATGCATGTGCCGGATGAGCAGGTGTGGAAAGAGGCAGTGCACTGCGGACCGGGGGACGCTGCGCAGCAGGGCTGCCCGCTTCCGCCGCAGGTAGCGCACAGGAAGGATGGGCTGCCCTGGCATACGGCGCCCGAATCGCACGTAGCAGGAACTCCGCACGTGGAGAAACAGCCGGTGCCGGAGCTGCTCAGGGCGCCGGAGCTGCCCCATCCATAATAGCAACCGCCGCCGCCTACTGGGCCGCAGCAGGGCTGGCCTGGCTGGCCGCATGGCACGCATGTGTTGTCAGAGTACGATGTGGAGTAACTGCACGATGAGCCGCCTGCCCGATAGCAGACCGCGGATCCGAAAAGACCCGTACATGAGCCATAGGGAGCCGAAACTGGAACTCCATAATCGCTTCCGCAACATGGCTGCCCGATTGCGCTGCCGCACGCCCTGCAGGTGCCAGACTGACAGACAACACCTGATTGGGAATTGCATCTGCTCCCTGCGCAGCAGGGTTGCCCTATGCCGCCGCAACTGGTGCATCTGTTTGTCGAATTGCAGGACAACGGGGAGGTGCAGTTTGTGCCCGCAGGAGTCACTGCCCCGGAGCAGCATATCTGCCCGTTCGCGCCGCAGGCAGTACAGGTGTTGGCGCTGCAGTAGAGCGGCTGGGCCGCCGTGCCCAACGGGCAGGCATTGCTGCAGCAAGGCTGCCCTAAGCCGCCGCACGAATAGCAGACGCGGGACGTTGTGTTGCAGGCAAGGTTCGCGCCCGTACAGGTTGTGCCGTTGCAGCAGGGCTGCCCTGCGGCTGCCCCGCACGTGGTGCAGATTTGCGTTGAAAT
>JBAYHU010000014.1:0-19738 GCA_041665945.1 Candidatus Micrarchaeia archaeon | reverse complement strand
CGTTCCTCTTGCAGTTGTCGCAAAGCTTTCCCACGCAAAAATTCCGGCATGACGCTTTATAAAAAAGCCGCAACCTATCTGCCGCTATGGAAAAAATTGCGAAGGCATTGCAAAAAAGCGCTGATGGCGCGGGGCAGGCGCCAGTCCTCTCGTTTGTCGGGTTCGGGACTTCGGATGAAAACGGGATTTCCCTTGCCGGGCTTACGCAGCTGAAGGGCTGCGGGAAAATATTCGCCGAGGGCTACACCAACCTCGTGCCCGAAGGCACTCTCGCGCGCCTTGAGAAGCTTGCTGGAAAGCAAATCACCCTTCTTTCGCGCGAGCAGGTCGAGGGGGAGAAAACGATTCTCGACGCCCTTGCGCAATCCCAATCCGTCGCCCTCGTGGTTTCAGGAGACCCCATGATTGCGACAACGCACATTTCCCTCATCCTCGCCGCGAAAAAGAATGGGGCTGACGTGAAAATATTCCATGCGGCATCAATACTTTCGGCGGCAATCGGGGAATCCGGCTTGCAGGCGTACAAGTTCGGGAAAACCGTGACACTTGCCTACTGGCGCGAGAATTACAAGCCCATGGCGGCATACGATGTCATCGTGGAAAACCTCTCGCGCAACCTGCACACGCTCCTGCTTCTCGACATAGACGAGAAACTCGGGCCCATGAAGCCAAGCGTGGCGGCATCGCTCCTCTTGGACATGGAAAAAACAGGCGGGAAAAAGCTCCTCATCCAGAAGACGAAAATAATACTCCTTCAGGGCTTGGGGTGGGGCAAAGCCCGCCGCGAGTTTTCCGAAATATCCGCGCTTGCAAGCGCAGCAAAGCGGGATTTGGCATCGCCCGCGGTAATCATAATCCCCGCGAAGCTGCATTTCCTCGAGGAGGAATTCCTCTCAAGCCTCTGACGCGCGCCATCGGCAATCCGCGCCAGCCGCATATTCCAGCTCGCAATCCTAATCCACGCACGCGCCTTTTTTCGCAAGCGAGATGATATGGCAGGCAAAGCCCGTCTTGCCGGTTATCTTCCCAGCTGCCGCCCCGATGCTCCCCCTGTCAAACAGGGCAAGCGCGGCTCCGCCTTCGCCGCCTCCGCCCGTCATCTTCGCGCCGTATGCGCCCGCGGCAATCGCTGATGAAACCGCCTTTTCGATGCCGTTGGAGGACATTTTCCTTTTCTTTAGAAGCAAGTGGTTCTCGTCCATGAGCGAGCCGAGCGTTTCCGCATCAGTTCCCTTCATGGCGGATTCTATCTTTTCCCAAAGAGGGGCGTATTCCTTGCTGATTTTCTGCCTCTGCTCCTCCTTTGCCTCGTGCGGGGGCACGCGGATTCCGAACTGCGAGGCGAATATTTCAAGCATCCTGTCGGTGCCGTCCTTCTTTCCCACGTTGGTGTCGATAAGCAGAAGCGCGGTGCCGTCCGGCAGCGCGAATACGGCTTCGCTTGAATTGAACGCAAGAGGGGAGAAGCTGCGCTGGAACACGAGGGCAGTGCCGTGCGACACGGTCTTTGCGTCTATCCCGCTCGCCCTGCCTCCATGCGCGACGAGGTCTCCTGCCTGCGCGGCAGCGAATATCATCTCGGCATCGGCATTCTCGCCTTTCAGCCTGTAAAGCCCTGCTGCAAAAGCCGCGGAAAGCGAGGCGCTGGTCCCCACTCCCTTCAGTTTCCATGCCGGCAGGAATTCCGCGGTGCAGTCAGGCATTTTCCCAACGCCAAGAACCGCCCGCGCGACTTCCGCGTAAAGTGAAATCTCCCGCTGCCCGATGTATCTTCCTCCGCCGGAAATCCTGCCCTCGCCAAGCGCGGATTTCAGGTTCACGCCCTTTGCGCCATCGGAAAACTTCACTGCATTGCGCGGCTCGATTGCAAGGGACAGCGCGGGCGAGCCGTAGACCACGTAATGCTCACCGAAAAGTATCGCCTTGCAGGGGGCTGACGCGGAAAATTCCATGGAAGTGTGTCCCCGCGCAGGTTATTTAATCTTTCAATCGCAAGTGCGCATTATGGATGAACTCACGCTGCTTGCAGCCGCCTCATGCGTAATCCTCGCAGCGCTCGTTTATCTCATGTGGAGGTCTGCGATAGGGGCGGAATGGCAGACGCTCACCCGCACGGAGAAGACGAAATGGCGGACTGAGGAGGAAAACCTCAAAGAGGGCAAGGGCGCGGCCTGAGGCATTGCATGTCGAAAAAACAGTCTCCTGCGAAAGTGCCGGGCAAGCCCGCCGCGCAGCCGCCCCGCGGGGCGCTCGTCGCATTATCCGGCATTTACAACGGCATCCCGAAAATCCCGCTTCTTGACAGGGAAACATCTGCCATATTCTACGCGTGCATCCTCGCGTTCCTGCTTTTTTTCATATACGCAATGCTGCCCCCGATGGACGAGAAATACGATTTCACGCTCACAGAAGCCCCGCTTTACAAGAATGCAAACCTGTCGCTCTCCGTCGGGGAAAATTATTCCTATATCATCGAGCACGAGGGGCAGCAGCAGTCCATGCGATATTTTGTGCGCAGGCTCTGGGGGTGCAAGGGCGTGGTCCTCTATGAGGGCAACGAGTCGCAGGAATGCCTGCTGCCAAACGGCAATGCCGCCGGCGATGCGGAGCAGCGCAATTCCACTCTTGGAAACAGCACGGGATTGCTTTTCCTGCCGTGGATGCTTGCGGTTTCCGATGATTTCAGCTGGAGGGCGTCTGGCGAATACTCGAACGGCTATGTCAGCATGCGAAGCGGCATGAATTACTCCTCGCTTGGGAAATCATCCGCGCTGGGGCGCGACGCCTATCTTGTCAGGGTGGTGTCGGACATCTATCCCATGCCTGCGGACTACTACATTGATTCCGAAAAGCGCGTGCTTCTCTACATCTGCTCCGGCAACACCACCGCGTGGCTGGTTGATGCGCCATTCGAGCTGGACGCAAGCCAAATTCCTGAAAAGCAGTAAATGCAAGGCGGGCTACTTTTTCTTCTCGAGGCACGCCTTGACAAAAGCCACGAACAGCGGCGAGGGGCGCTCAAGGCGAGATTTCAGTTCAGGGTGCGCCTGCGTTCCCACTCCCCATCCTTCCGGCCACTCGATTACCTCCACGATATTGCCGTCCGGAGAAGTGCCTGAAATGACAAGCCCTGATTCCGAAAGCTTCTGCACGTAATCGTTGTTGACTTCGTAGCGGTGCCTGTGCCTCTCTGAAATATCCTCGGTTCCGTAAGCGGCGTAAGCCTTCGTGCCCTTCTTGAGCTTGCACGGCCACGCGCCGAGCCTCTGGTTGGCTCCCTTGTCCTTCACGCCGCGCTGTTCCGGCAGGAAGTCGATGACCGGGAATTTTGTCTGCGGGTTTATCTCGGTGGAGTTCGCGCCTTCCATTTTGGCGTTGTTCCTCGCCCACTCGATGACCGCCATCTGCAATCCATAGCACAGCCCGAGGAAAGGCAGCTTGTTTTCCCTCGCGTATTTTATGCACGCGATTTTCCCCTCGGTCCCGCGGCTTCCGTATCCGCCTGGCACGATTATCCCGTCGCATCCTGACAGCAGTTCCTTGGCAGTCGCCTTGCCATCGTCAATCTCGGAAGTTTCCACCCACTTGATGTTCACCTTCGTGGAGTGATTGGCGCCCGAGTGCACCAGTGCCTCCTTTATGCTGACATATGCGTCCTTCACGGCGGTGTATTTACCGGTTATCGCGACCGTGATTTCCTTTTTCGGGCTCCTTATTTTGTCGACAATCGCGCGCCACTCCTTGAGGTCCTCGTCCTTCACCGTAATGTCCAGCTCGGACAGGAGGAGTTCGGTCATCTTCTGCCGTTCAAGGACCTGCGGAAGCTCGTAAATCGTGTCCACAAGCGGGTCGTCGAAAACATTCTGCAATGGCACGCTGCAGAACATCGCGATTTTCTCGCGCGACTCGCGGTTCAAAGTCTCGTCCTGCCTGCATACGATTATCTTCGGGGAAATGCCCATGGACTGTATCAGCCTGTTCGCGTGCTGCGTGGGTTTTGTTTTCGGCTCGCCCTCGGAGAGCGAAGGCACGAAGGTAAGCTGTATGAAAAGCACTTTCTCCTCGTTGCCAAACTGCCTCATGGCTTCGAGGAAGTAGCCGTTCTCCAGGTCGCCGACCGTGCCGCCGACCTCGACAATGACAATGTCCGAGTCCTGCTCCTCGCCGGTTTTCCTCACCCAGTTCTTGATTTCGTCCGTGAGATGCGGAACTATCTGCACGTCCCTGCCGAGGAATCCGCCTTTCCTTTCCTTGTCGATGATGTTGCGGAAAAGCTTCCCGCCGGTTATGCTGTTCTTCCCGTTGAGGTCTATGTTGAGGAAACGCTCGTAAGTGCCGAAGTCCATGTCGCACTCGGTCCCGTCGTCAAGCACGAAAACCTCGCCGTGGCGGTAGGGGTTCATGGTCCCGCAGTCCACGTTGAGGTAGCCGTCGAATTTTATCGGGGAGACTTTCAATCCTTTGGACTGGAGGAGTTTCGAAATGGAGGCGGAGAGGATTCCCTTGCCAAGCCCTGACATGAGCGAGCCTAAGATTACGATGTACTTTCTGTTCTTTAGTCTCATACGGGAACAAGCTACCTCCTCAAGATATATATTTGTGTTGCCCTGCCGGGCAACAGCTGAAAAATTTCTGCGGAAATTTTTCATAGCTGATTTTTTCCGACGGAACGATTTTCACGGCGTAAAATCGACGTGATTTTTCCGGGGCTTTTCAGCGTGTTCGCGCCGCACTTCACCACAACACGCCACCTTACCCTCCTAATTATTATACCCTTCCTTTCCTAACCGTCGATAGTACAACTTGGCTAATTTTTGTGCGTAGGCAGTCCTGGCCGAATGCTTTGGGCTGCAGAAAGATACAGCCAAAAGCAGGATGCCAAGGGCTAGGTGACGGAAATGGGATTCAGCAAACTCGGGTTAAACCCAAGCATAATGAAAGCACTGACGGAAATGGGATTTTCATCTCCAACGCCAATACAGGCGCAGGGCATCCCGCTTCTCATGCAGGGCGAGGACCTCATAGGGCAGGCGCAGACGGGCACGGGAAAGACCGCAGCCTTCGGCATCTGCATCCTTGAGCGGCTTCTCGCAACGCGCCACAAGTCGGGCAAGGTGCGCGCACTCGTGCTCACCCCCACCCGTGAACTCGCGGTGCAGGTTTCAGTCGAATTGCAGAAGATAGGCAAATATGTGCCTTTCCGCACGCTCGCGGTTTACGGCGGGCAAAGCATAGAGCAGCAGATAACGCCCCTGCGCCACGGCGTGGATGTCGTTGTCGGCACGCCAGGGCGGCTCCTCGACCACATCGAGCGCAACACAATACAGCTCGGCGACGTCGAGGTCGTTGTCATGGACGAGGCCGACCGCATGCTCGACATGGGCTTCATTGACGACATAGAGAAAATCCTCAAGAGGATTCCCACCAGCAGGCAGACGCTTCTCTTTTCCGCGACCATGCCCTCCCAGATAAAGGAGCTTTCCAAGCGGTACCTCAAGTCGCCGCAGGAGGTAATGGTCTCCGAGGATTCCCTTTCGGTGAAGAACATCAAGCAGTATTACGTCGAAACATCCAAGTTCGACAGGCTCAACGCCATGCTGATTCTGCTTGCGCAGAAAAAGCCTGCGCTTGCCCTCGTGTTCGTGCGCACCAAGCGCGGGGCGGACCGCATCAACGACATATTGCAGGACCGCGGCTTTTCATCGCTCGCCTTGCACGGGGACATGACCCAGAACAAGCGCGACCGCTCCATGGAGGCGTTCCGCAAGAAGCACATCAGCATCCTCGTCGCAACGGACCTTGCAAGCCGCGGGCTTGACGTAACCGATGTGACGCACGTCATTAACTACGACCTGACCGACGACCCCTATGTCTACCTGCACAGGATTGGCAGGACAGGCAGGATGGGCAAGGAGGGCGAGGCGATATCGTTCGTCATGTTCGACCAGACAGGGCTTATTCCCACAATCGAAAAGGTCACTGACAGCAAGATGGAGCAGCTGAAAATCGACGTCAAACCAGAATTCCTCCCCAAGCGCGTGCGATTTACGCCGCACGAGTCCGACAGCGGGCGCGATGGCGGAAGGGGCGGAGACCGCAGGCACGGCGGCTTCGGTTCCCGCGAAGGCGGCCACGGAGGGCGCGGCGGCTTTGGCGGAGACAGGCGCGGCGGGCGCGATGGCGGCCGCGGCGGAAGGGACGGAGGGCGCGGAAGGCGCCCTGGCAACACCACTGCCAAGCGCGAGAACTCCTCGCGCGGCAACCATCAGTACTTCGGAAGAAGGAACTGACGCCTCCAGGCATCTCATTTTTTATTCTTCCCAAGCATCCCTACTGCGAGGTGGGTGGATGGGTTTCATGCAGGAGTTCATGGACTTTTTGAAAAAGCACCAGGTCATCGGGCTCGCGGTTGCCTTCATAATGGGCGGCGCGGCATCCAAGCTGGTAACTGCGCTTGTGTCTGACATAATAATGCCGTTCATCGCAGTGCTCGTTCCGGGCGGCGACTGGAGGAAGACGGAATTCCTTCTCGGCCCTGTGAAGCTGCTGCTTGGCGACTTCGCGGGCGCGGTAATCGACTTCGTGATAATCGCGCTCGTGATTTTCATGATAGTCAAGGTGGCAATCAAGGAGGAGAAGAAGTAGCCTCCGCCTTTCCTTTTTCCCTTTTTCCTATTCTTTATTTTTCTTCCGGTTTCCCCCGGCTTTCGGCGAGTGCCCAGCTTTTTAACCTTTGAGCGAGTTCCAATCTTCACAAACAACAGGTGGTAAAATGGTAGACGTGTCTCTTTTGTCAAAACTTGCCGATTCGTTCGGCGTGCCCGGCAACGAGGGCGAAATCGCGAAAATAATGTCCGACGAGCTGAAAAAATCCGGCTACAAAGTCGAGATTGACGCGATAGGCAACGTAATCGCCCGTTCGCCCCATGCGAAGAAAAAGCCGCTCATGCTCGGCGCGCACATGGACGAAATTGGGATGCTTGTCAAGTTCATAAACGACAAGGGATTCCTGCGCTTCGTGAAAGTCGGCGGGATTGACAACCGCGTGCTCGTCAACCAGCGCGTGGTCATCCAGACCGAGAAGGGGCGGCTTTACGGGGTAATCGGGAACAAGCCCCCGCACATGCAGAAGGCGGAGGACATGAAAGCCGCAATCGACAACAAGAGCCTTTTCATCGACATCGGGGCAAAGGACAAGAAGGAAGCCGAGAAGATGGGAGTGAGAATCGGCGACTCCATCGCATTTGACCTTCCGGCGAAAATACTCAACAAGAAGCTCATCACCGGCAAGGCGCTTGATAACCGCGTGGGCTGCTACGTGCTTCTCGAAATAGCCAAGCGGGTGAAGAACAAAAACGTCGTTTTGGTCGGCACCACGCAGGAGGAAGTATCCACTTTCGGGAAAGGCGCGATGATTGCCGCCTACAACCTCGAGCCATCGGCATTCATAGCGGTAGACACCTCGATTGCGGGCGACCACCCTGAGATGACCGAGGACGAGGCTCTCATAAAGCTCTACAAGGGGCCGGCAATCTGCCTTGTGGAAGCCGGCGGCAGGGGCAATGTCGCGGATGCGAAGCTCCGCGATGCGACGATCGCAGTCGCGAAGAAGACAAAGACGCCCCACCAGCTCGAAGTGATAGAAGGCGGCGCAACCGACGCTGCAAGCGTGTATGGCGAGCGCGGGGGGATTCCATCCATTGCCATCTGCGTGCCCACCCGCTACATACACTCAAACGTCGCTGTCTGCGCGCTTGACGACATTGACAAGACTGCGAATTACCTCGTGAAGCTCATCGAGGAGCTGGCTTAAGCCAAGCGGCATTTCACTTTGCGATGACGGATGGGGAAGCGCTCTTCCGCCCTGCCCGCGGGCATTCCAGCCGGCGGAAAGGGTTCATCTCCTTCATGCTTGCGGCAGTCTTTCTCTTCTCGCTCATCCCTGCCGCCATGCTCGTATCCAGCCGCCAGCCCGACTTGTCATTCGAGGACTTCCGCGCCACGCTTGTTGGGGAAGTCGCGATAAAGCAGGCGTTCTACCAGTCGGCAAGGCAGGCAGCGGAGGACGGCTGCAGGAAAGCAAACGAACTGGAGGATATCGCGGCAGCCGCACACAATATCCCGCCGCCCAAAGAGCCGATAATCATTGCGGAAATCTACGGCTCAGCCAGCAGGTTCGAAGACGACCTTGCCGCCAAGCTGCGCGCGCAGGGCAGCGACTTTTCCCTCTGGTGTGGAAGCGCGGACGATTACTCGCGCAGGGAAGCGTCGGAAAAAATGGCCGAGGTTTCCGGCGCAGTGGCGCCGTCAGGCACAAACAAATTCAACCCGCTCCTGCCCCCGCCCTGCGTCTTTTGGGTGTCCCTCAACAGGACAAACAGCCGCATCATTTTCGAGAACACCGGCTTTTCGCTTTACAGCCGCAATACCGGAATCGGGAAAGCAGCCGCCTTCCCGCACACTTACGAGGTGTCGTTTACCTGTGTCAAGCCTATGCCATAGCCGCAGCAACGTGCCATTAATGCGCAGGGGGCAGCTCTCGCTTGAGGCGCTGCTTGCATTCGCCATCCTCCTCTCCGCGCTGTCAGTGATGATTTTCGCAGCGCAGGGCATGGGGCAGAGGCTCGCAGCGCATGCGGGCGAATCCACGGCCCGGTATTCGGCATCATATTCCGCGCTTTGCCTTGACGAGGCTGCGCAGTCCATGGCAGGCTCCAACGCGGGCATAGTCCCGCCAAAGGGCTTCACTGTGCAAAACAACAGCATAGCATCAGATAGCTATCCTTTTGCAAAAGAGGATTTTTTCCACGACATAAAGTATGACTCGGGCGGGTACAAGGTGCAATCATATGGAATCGAGCCGGCATAGCCGCGCGTTTTTTTCAATCGACGCCTCTTTCGCGTTCCTTACCGCGGTTTTCATCTTTGTTGCATTTTCCGCAGCCCTCATCTCCTCCGCGCTCACCGCGCAATCGCAGTCATCTGAAATAGCATCGGAGAACAGGGCGCTGCGCTTCTCCTCATACGTGCTTGAGCGGACCGCGGTTTCGGGCGGCGGGCAGTTTGACGGGCACTATATGGCAAACGAAATCGACGCGGGCAAATTCCTGTCGTTTGACCTGCCTTCTGCAATGGGCAGGATGAATGCGAGTTTTGCGAGCATAAAACTCGCCATCTCCAGTGGAGGGGAACTCGCCCCTCCTGCATCAGGTTCGCCCTCGCCTAAGGGCACCTATTGCGTGGAGCGGCTGGCGGTTTTCGAGGGGCAGGCGGCAAGGCTGGAGGCGTGCATTTCATGAAAGGGAAAGGAAAGGATTCCGGCGCGGCATGCATCGGCAGGGCAAAGAGGGGGTTCGTGATGTCCGCTGAGGCGATGTTTGCGCTGCTGTTCCTCTCATTCGCAGCTTCCTCGCTATTCCTTTTCAATTTCCAGCGTTACGATGCCGAAGCGTTCTACCTGTGCAGCGACGCGGCAATTGTGCTTGCAAGGACCGGCGCGTTTTCGCACGGCTCGCTTGACGATGCGGCGGAGGAGCTTTCCGCCCTTTCGGGAATGTGCATAAAGGCGCAGACTGACTCGCTTTCCCCGCGGCCCTGCCCTGGCGCGCAGGCCGGAGAAAAAATCTCGCTTACCATCCCAATCTGGGACGGCTCGCAGGCAACAACCGCAAGGATAACCTGCTCCCGCCCGCGCTAGCATTGCGAAGCATTTACGAATGCTTTTTATCTGATTCGTCTGCCGAACTCCAGTGGTGCAACGCACCACTATCTGTTGCACTGCGGGTGCAACATGCGGTTCGCCATCCGAATTCTAAAAAGCATCTGCGAATGCTTTTTATTGATTGCATTCGCCTGCTTGTCATGGTGGTGCCAATGAGAATACCCGCACTGATTGCGCTGTTATTGCTTTTGCCTATTCTTTCAGCAAGCGTGCTTACTGTGCAGGTGGTCGTGGACCAGGACACCCCAAGCATCGGGGCATCTGTTTCGCTTGTCACGGGCGGCGTGGTGCTTGACACCAAGAAGGCGGACCAGTCCGGATACGTGAAATTCAACGTGAGCGACGGCACCTATTTCATCACGGTGAACAAGAGCGTCATCTACCCGCAATACCTCGTATACAAGGAAGTGTCGGGCGACAGCGAGGTTAGGATAGTGCGCCGCCAGCTGATAAACTATGCGAACGCCTACGGGCAGATAACTGGCCCCTCGACGTTTGCCAACGCGAGCGTCGCCGCCTACCTGAACAACCAGGTCGTGAAGCGGGTTTCCGCCAACAAGGACGGGTTCTACATCCTCTCCTACCTCAATGAGGGCACATACGAATTGCGCTTCGAGTCCCCCGGGATGGAAACCGAGCGCGTGCAGGTTTTCCTCCCGACTGCCGAGTTCACTCCGATTTACGCGGCACTGAAAGCACCGGTAGCTCCCGAGGAGCCACCGGTCGTCCTCTCATCGCCATTGCAGGTGCAGCAGTTCGCCCTGATTGAAATCACGCTTACCAAGGGCGGCAAGCCCATCGCAGGGCAGGCGGTTTCGGTCAACACGCCCTCCGGCGCCATCAGCGCCACCACGGATTCGCAGGGCATAGCGCGCGTCAATGCCGCCGAGGGCGGCGTTTACACGTTCGCATATGGCAACCAGACCACGACGACTTCGGTCGCTGTGCCCGAAACCCCCAAGCCAAACGAGAGCAACAAGCCCCCGGCCCAGAACCAGACCCCGCCAGCCGGGAATGAAACAGCCAACCCGCCCTCATCGGACGGGAACGGCCTGATGGCAACGCTTGCGGCGGTTCTCGTGATACTTACCCTGATTATCCTCGCAGTGGTTGCAATAGTCGCTGCCAAGCTCATGCGCGAGGGAAAGAAGGACGAAAGCAAGGGGCAGCCGCACGAACACGCGCAACACGGGCACGCCCATCATCACGCCGAGGGGGCAAAGGCGCGCCACAAGCGCAAATAAGCCCGACAACAGCAACAGGTGAATTACAATGCCTTTCAATCCGGATTCCTACATCGAAAAATCAACCGCATCTATGCGCTCGCAAATCGGCGCTGGCAAGGCGATAATCGGGCTGTCCGGCGGGGTGGATTCCTCGGTTGCGGCAGTGCTCGCCTACCGCGCTGTGGGGAAGAACGTCCGCTGCATATTCGTGGACACGGGGCTTATGCGAAAGGACGAGGCAAAACAGGTCAAAACCGCGATGGCGTCCGCTGGAGTGAAGATGACGGTTGTTGACGCCTCGGATATTTTCTTCTCCGCGCTGAAAAAAGTCTCCGACCCGGAGCGCAAGCGCAAGATAATCGGCGAAAAATTCATCCGGGTGTTCGAAACCGAAGCAAAGAAGTTCGGCGCGAAATATCTCGTGCAGGGCACGATCGCGCCCGACTGGATAGAGTCAGGAGGGGGCAGCCGCGACACGATAAAATCCCACCACAACGTGGGCGGGCTTCCCAAAAAAATGGGCATGGCGCTTGTCGAGCCGCTGCGCGACTTGTACAAGCACGAAGTGCGGATTGTGGCTCGCTCGCTTGGCTTGCCACCTGCCATTTCCGAGCGCCAGCCGTTCCCAGGTCCCGGGCTTGCGGTGCGGATTGTCGGTGAGATAACTCCCGAGAAGGCGGAAATAGTGCGCGGGGCGTGCGCCATAGTCGAGGAGGAGATCGAATCCGCATCCGAAGGCGGGAAAATCGAGCGCCCGTGGCAATATTTCGCCGCGCTTCTCCCCACGAAAACAGTGGGTGTGCGCGGGGACGAGCGCGCTTACCAGTACACAGTCGTAGTGAGGGCGGTCCGCTCGCTTGACGGGATGACCGCGAACTTCTCGCACATACCCCCTGAAATACTCCAGAAGATTTCCACCCGCATAACGAACGAAATCCGCTCGGTTGGCAGGGTGTTTTTCGACATAACGAACAAGCCACCGGCGACGGTCGAGATGGAGTAGCGTCGGTTTTACAAATGCTTCGTGCAAAGTGGTTTCATGGCAATCCTTATCGTTGACATGGGCAGCCAGTACACGCACGTCATCTGGCGCACGGTGCGCGACTTGGGGCAGGAAGCGAAGATTGTGCAGAAGAACACCCGCCCCAAGGAAATCGCGGAGGGAAGCGCAATCATACTCTCCGGCGGCCCCTCCTCGGTCACGAAGGACAATTTCTTTTCCCTTCCAACCCAAATCAAGAAGGCGAACAAGCCGCTTTTGGGCATCTGCCTCGGGCACCAGCTTGTCGCGCTCTCGCTTGGCGGGAACGTGATGAAGGGGAAAAGCGCGGAATACGGCGTGTCGAAAATCGAGGTCGATTCCGAGGGCACAATCCTTGAGGGCATGCCGAAAAGCTTCAACGCATGGGTGTCCCACTTCGACGAGGTCGTGAAGATGCCTCCGGGCTTTACCCAACTTGCGCATTCCGAAACATGCGGAATCGAGGCGATGGAAAACCTTGAAAAGAAAATCTTTTCCGTCCAGTTCCACCCCGAAGTCTGGCACACCGAGGGCGGCGAGAGGATAATCGAGAACTTCCTCGAGCAAATCTAGTTCTAGAAAAAGAAGAGGAATGCAGGGAGGGAGAGCAACAAATTGCCGAGCAATTTGTTGCGATTTTGCCCGACGGGGCAAAACCCGAGCTGCATGGAGTGAAACGGAATGCAGGGAGGGAGATTCGAACTCCCGAAGACCTAAGTCACCAGATTACGCACCGCACAATTGCGGATCGCAAATGCGGGATCTTGAGTTTCGCCTTTTCCGGGCGGGTAATTGCCAGAAAAACTGGCGCGTTAAACCGGGCTCCGCCATCCCTGCGGAAAACTGTTGAGAAGAAGTATATTTAAGGTGGCGGTTTGCCGCTCTCAAGCCTGCGGTATTTGGGGCGGAAGGGTTCCTGCCGGCGGGGGCGGGGCGAACCCGATTTCCTCCTTCTTCCTGTTCTTCAGGTAGTAGAATGCCCCGAAAAGCACGACAGCCGCGACCACCGCCCCTATGACAATCATTTCCATTTCTCCCTTGAAAACCCCTATCTGCACCTGCCCGGGGGAAATCGGGACGACCGGCGGGATTTCGGTATTCCCCCCCTCGCCGCCGACCACGTAGTCGCCGCTTGCGAACGCGCCGTTGCCCTCCCTGTCGCTGACCTTGACAACGTATTTCACGAACGTCTTGGGCGGCTGGATGGGTATCTTCACTTCGTAAGTATTGTATCCTATGGAATACGCGGGAACCTGGTTTTCCACACCTTCGGCTTCATACGTGACAATGACTGTGTCGATGCCGCTTGCCCCCTGCCCCGGGTCCTCGATGTAAAGGCGGAGCGTTGCGGCGCCGGTTTTCAGGGGCGTCACGTGCAGCTCCTTTATCTCCGGCGTTGTCCTGTCGAACACGACGTCCAGCCTGCTCTGGGTTTCAAGATTGACTGTGAATTTCTTCACGCTTTCGTTGTTCTGAACAATGACCTGCACGCTCTCGTCTGTGATGTTGGTGAAGTTGGCATAGCCCTTCTCGTTGGTCACGCCCTCCTTGCCGCCGACCTGCACCTTTGCCACGAGCGGGGTGTGCTTGTCATCATTCACGTAAACCTCGAACGGATACAGCCCGACTTCAACGTCAACGGCGCGGTCCTGGTCCACGAACACATCCCTGTTCTTCACCGCATCCGCGATTTCCGCCTTGAGGGTGTAGTTGCCGGGAGGCATCTGGAAGCTTGCAGATCCGGTGGCGTCAGCGACCTTGGTCTGCTTGCCGATTGTCAGCGCAGCCCTAAGGGCGCGCCCCTTCTGGTCATGCACCCGGACCTGCAGGTAATATGATTTCAGGTCTGCCTGCCCGACGTTCCTTGTCTTGTTGTCGCGGTTGGATATCAGCTTGTAGCTGAAAAGCTGGCTCCCATATTTCATATACAGCGTATATGTGTTGGAGGTGGTGCCGTTCTCGATTTCCTCGTAATTGGTGAATGTCACGTTCGCAATCCCGTTCTGATCCGTGAATTTGGATTTTGTCCTTGCATTCGTTGTCACGGAATTGAGCCGGTAATCGATGTATACTTCGACCCCCTCGACAGGGCGGAGGTTCTGGTCGAACGCCTGCGCGCTTATGCGCTCTGTGTATGCGGCGTGCTGCTCCGGCATGGCCGCGGCAATAAGCGCCACGGCAAGAAGCAGCAGGGGGGCAATACGGGCAGACATGCTTGTCCTTTCAGCACGCCTTTTTTTAAAATACGCGTGCGGCTGGCAGACCGCCCCGTCGCGCAAATCGCAAAGTTTTTATATACTCTCTGCGGTTTATTCCCATCAACAGACGCATTTGTCAGCAATCAACAAGGCGGCATTTGACCGGAGGTCTTGGGATGGAATTTTCAAGAAAAGGACAGGGCGCGACCGAATATCTCGTGCTTCTGGCAGTGGTATTGATCATAGCACTCGTATCAATCGCGCTTCTTGGGTTCTTCCCAAGCCTTGCGATTGACGCCCGCGTGACGCAGGCAAACCTTTATTGGAGAGGTGAGGCAAGACCCTTCGCAATAACCGATTACACGTTCGCTGCAACTGGCGGCAACGGCACCATAATCATGCAGAACACTGACGCCGGCGGCTCCATGCGCGTGGACAACATATCGATTACGTCCTGCGCCGGAATCAACGCAACCTTCATAGTGGCGTCCGGAGACACCCGCACGGTCACTCTCACCGGCTGCCCGAGCACGGATCTAACTGCCGGTTCGGTGTATGACTACAATGTTTCAATCAGCTACACGACCAACGGCGGCAGCGGAATTGGCACCAGGCAGATTGGAACCAAGGGTCTCGTGGGCAAGTACACTTGAGGAAAGCCCCGTTTTTTCTTTTTTATCTTTTTTATTTTAGGCGTTTGCCTTTATTTTTTTCCTTCCCTAATCTAAAAAGTGAGTGAGCAAAGCCTGCCGCCCTCGATTGCAAACCCAGCTCTTTTTCCTACGATTTCCTGCGCCTTTATTCCAATCGCAGCCCTTGTAGAAACCCCGGGCAGGGCAGGCAATCCGACCAGCCGCGCGGCTTCATCGTTTTTCATGCGAAATTCCCTGCCATCAAGCACGAACAGGGTTTCGTCCTCCCCGGCATCTATCCTCTCCACGACCGCGGTTTCGCCCGCTTTCTTCCCAAGCAGCGCCATGCGCGAGCCGGAGTTGAAGTGCAATTCGTTGTTCTTGAACACCACGTTTTCAAGGAACACGGAATCGCCGACCGCCATTTTTTCCATTTCCTTTACCTTTGCCCATACCGCCACGCGCATCGAGGGCACGGTTCCGTCCCCTATCGCAAACGAGGAAAGGGTTTTCTTCCCGCCCGTTTTCCTGTCAACGTACTCGCGGTCCGGATCTATCGCTTTCACAACGCCTTCTGCGTTGCAGATGCCGGCTGGGAGCGATGAGAGCGAAGGCGCCTGCGCGGAATCAAGCTTTCGCACGCCGCCCCCCCTGGCAAGCGTGATTTCGCCGGAGCGGGAATACGCGCCGTTGCAGGCTATGTTATCTCCCGCGCGGATTTCCCCTCTTTCAATTCCTGCTGCCTGCTCGTTCCAAAGGACAAGCGTGGCCTCCCAGCTCCCGTCTGATATGTGGACGCGCACAGACCTGTCCGGGCGGCCTGCGTAGGACTGAGCAGGGAAAATCCGCGTTATCTTCGCCTCGAATGAGAAGGGGAGGCGCATGGAAGAAGCCTGCGAGAGCGGGATTTTCTGCTCCACATCTATCCCGTTTTTCCTGCAAAGCAGGAGGACTGCGGCATGGCGCGTGAGAAGCCCGCCGAACGAGGAGATGATATCGTCGATTTCCCCCTCAAGCCCTGCGCCCAGCTTTTCCCGCAGTTTTTCGACAAGTTCGCCGTGCATCCAATCGTCCCCGTGCATCGGCTTTTGCCACGAACTTTTTTAATATAAGAACGCGCAAGCAGGTCATGCAACCAGACATAGTAACGGTGGGGCACTGCGTCTACGACATACGCAATTACGTGCAGAAATTCCCGGACTCCGACGCAACCGCGCTCATGCGCATGCACCCCAAGGTGGGGACTGGCGGCTCGGCGACGAACGTGGCGCACAATCTATCCAAGCTTGGCTTCTCGACCGGGGTGATTGCGAACGTGGGCAACGACAGGCACGGCAAGTTCCTCCTCTCCGACTTGGAAAAATCGAAAATCGACGATTCGCAGGTGCGCGTGTTCCGCGGCATGAGCGGGCTTTCCGTGATAATAATCGACGCCGACGCGGAAGTGCGCGTGATTGAGGACCTGGGCGTCGCGGACCGCCGCCGCTCAATCGACCCAAATTACATCAAAAAGGCGAAATTCCTGCACATGAGCGGCTGCGCGCTTTCCATGCTTGAATCAGCAAGCAAGATTGCGCACGACTCCGGCATACCGATTTCATTCGACCCCGGAAGGGCGGCATCCCGCCTCGGGGAGCGCAAACTCTCGACGATACTGCATAGATGCGACTACCTGATAATCAACCGCAAGGAGCTGTTCTCGATAACCGGCAGCCGCGAGGAGTCCGCTGCGTCCGAGCTTGCGAAAAAATACAATCTTGTCTGCGTTATCAAGCAGGGCGGCAGGGAGATAATCGTCAAGACCAAGCAGGCGTCGTCCTTTTCAGTCGAGCCGTTCCGTGTGAAGCCCGTGGACACGCTCGGCGCCGGCGACGCGTTCTGCGCGGGATTCATAGCTGGCGTGAACGAGGGCAAATCGCTTTACGAGGCGGTGCGCTTCGCAAACGCGGTCGCCGCGGCAAAGGTGCTGCGCAAGGGCGCGCAATCCCTCCCCTCCCGCAGGTTCATAGTCTCGAAATTCAAGGTATGATTCGCGAAGGCGGGAAAATGGAAAAAATAAAACGCGCCATCGTGCTGGCGAACAAAAACAAGCCCATTGCGAGGCAGGTCAAATCAAAGGTCGAGGCGTACCTCTGCTCGCGCGGGGTTTCCGTTTCCGCAGCCCGCCCGCAGCTCGTCGTCACGGTGGGCGGCGACGGCACGGTCCTTTTTTCCAAGAGATATTACGGAATCCCCTTCTTCTCAATCGGGAGCGGGACGAGCTTTGTCTGCCAGGCGGACTTTTCGAACTGGCAGAGGAAACTTTCCCGCGCGCTTGCGAAGCCGTCGCTTGACAGACGGCTTCTTCTTGACTGCCGCCTCGGGGGCAGGCATCTTCCGCCGACGCTGAACGAAATAGGCATCAGAAACCCCGAGCCGCGCGTGATTTCAATCCACCTGCAGTGCGGACTGCGCCATTTCGCATTCCGCGCCGACGGCGTTTTCTTCTCCACTCCCACAGGCTCGCCGGCATATGCGTATTCGTGCGGCGGCGTGCAGATGGGCAAAAATTCGCAGGACTACCAGGCAGTGGCGATATCCCCGTTCCGCCGCCTTTTCAAGCCGCAGATAATCAAAAAAGGGACGGCATGCACGCTTCGGATTTCAGGGCACGAGCGCGCTCAGCTTTTCATAGACGGGCAGCCCATCGGCGTTTTCACCGAGAAAAACACGCTGGCGGTCCGCGCAGCCAGAAAGCCGTTCCTCTTCCTCAAAGCCTGAATCGGGAATCCATCAGCCCAATATCGCGCGCAGGTAGAACATCGGGTCGGACGCCTTTTTCTTCGCCTCGCGGTTTGCCATCATGCCCGCAAGCTCGTTTCTCAGGCGTTCGTTCTTTCCCGCTTTCCCTATTATGAAATCCAAAAGCCAGCCGTGCTTGCCGAGCTTCTGGAGAGTGTGGCTGGATTTCACGTCGTTGCCGATTTCATCCCAAAGCGCGCGCTCGTAGGACAGGCAATCCTCCTTCGCCACGTTTCCCCTTGCAATCGCCGGCGCGAGGGTGTCAGCCGCAATCTTCGCGCTTTTCATCCCATTGCCTATACCCTCGCCTGAGAACGGGTCAATCAATGAAGCAGCATCGCCGATGAGCACGAACCCCTCGCCCGCGCAGGCACGCTTTGCCGATGCGAGCGGAAGACTCCATCCCCGCACCTCGCCATCGAGTTTCGCATTGCCGAACCTTCCGGCAAACCGCTTGTTTTGCATGCACTGCTCAAGCACGCGGGAGAGGTTGATTTTCCGCTTAGTGATTTCGGACAAAAGCATTCCTGCCCCGACATTCGCCGTCGTTTCCGACAGCGGGAAAATCCAGAAGTACCCCGGCATGCACTCGGGCAGGAAATGCACTTCTATGTTGCCGCGCAATCCGCCGACGCCGCTGTAATAGCCGCGCACGGCGGAGCAGTAATGGTCGGGCAGTATTTTCGCGCCCACGGTTTTCCTCGCGACAAGCGAATTCGCGCCGTCTGCCCCAATCACCACTTTCGCGCGGAATTCCGAAACGCTTCCATCTGCCATCTTCGCTTTCACTCCTGCAACCCGCGTGCCGTCCATTATCAGTTCAACGGCTTCCGCGTTCTCCAACACATCGCAGAGTTTTTTCGCAGCTGAAAAAAGTATGGCATCGTAATCCAGCCGCTTGCAGACGAACCCGCCGCTCATCTCGCGCCCGTCGGACAAAAGCGGGATTTCCACCTGCGAGCCGTTCGGGGATGAGAAAACCAGGCCCGAATTGCGCAGGAAACCCTTTTCCTTAAGCTCGGATTCAAGCCCCAATTCCAGAAGCACGTTGAGCGCCTTGCCGCCTATGGCATCCCCGCAGGGCTTGTCCCTCGGGAAAGACGCCTTGTCCAAAAGCAGCACCCTTGCGCCTCTTCTTGCCAGGAGCATGGCGCAGGACGAGCCTGCAGGCCCGCCGCCAACGACTATCGCATCGTAGGAATCCATGCACGGTTCTTGGCGCTTCATTATATATTCCATATTGTCGGGCTGGCGTGTTTTTGCGTCGGCAGGGTTGGGCATAGATATTTAAACCGAATGTGTCAAGAAAAGACTATTAGTGGGGTGGAGAAATGAAGCGATTTTTACCAATCATAACGGCGTTCCTGCTGCTTTCCTGCATGGCAGGCACCGCGTCGGCAATGGACATACTGCCGACATACCTCCCCGACGGCTACATCAGCGTTCCTTACAGCCAGCAGTTTCAGGTTACTGGCGGCACGGGTCCCTTCTCGTTCACGGCAACTGGCCTTCCATCCGGGCTTTCAATCACGTCTGACGGCACGGTCTATGGAACCCCTTCCCAGGCTGTCGACCTTACCAACATCGGTTTCACAGTATCCGTTCTCGACGAGGGAACTGGAGAAGGAATGTCCAAGGGAATCGGCATCAAGATAAACGCGGCTGACAGCATCGATGTCCAACCCACTTACCTTCCAGACGGGGAAGTCGGCGTCCCCTACAGTCAATCACTTACCGCAACTGGCGGAGTTCCACCCTACACTTTCTCAGCGACAGGCCTCTCATCCGGGCTTTCCATCTCCTCGAGCGGAGTGGTGTTTGGAACCCCGACAGCTACAGGCACGGGCTTCACAGTCCATGTCGCGGACAGCGTAGGGCCCGGAATCTACAAGGGAATCGGGCTCAAGATAAACGCGGCCCAGGACACCCAGGACGTCTCGCCCCCCTCGCTTTCGGTTTCAGTGGCGCCTTACACCCCAAGCGGAGGCAACACTTATACGATTTCAGCCTATGCATCTGACAACAGCGGGCTTACTGACATAAGCATCTACCTTGCACAGGGCTCAATCGGCGGCCACGGCGCATTTTCAAAGGTGAAGTCATGCACAGGCGAGCCTTGCGCCTACACAAGCGGCGATAACTCCGGCTCCTATGTCTAT
>JBAYHU010000013.1:0-21721 GCA_041665945.1 Candidatus Micrarchaeia archaeon | reverse complement strand
GGTCGCAAGCACCTTCTGCTTGCTCATGCCGCGCACCTCGGTCCTGCTAGCCCCTCCCATGCTTGGAATTCGGGCAAGACAATTATAATTATATCTAGGGGAGTTTATCCTGCTGGGAAGTGGAAAACATGCCTGAAAAAAAGGTCAGAATAGGGCTCGCGCAGATGCGGATGTCCGGCGACATGGGGGAAAACCTCGCCCGTGCGGAATCGCTTGTGCATAAGGCTGCGAAAAAGGGCGCGCAAATCGTGTGCCTGCCTGAATTGTTCAACGCCCCTTATTTCGCCCAGTACAGGAAAGAGGAGGGCATGGTGGAAAAATTGGCCGAGGAAATCCCGGGCAAGACCACGCGCTTCCTCTCCGAGTGCGCAAGAAAGAACAACGTCGTGCTCGTGGGCGGCTCGATTTACGAAAAATCCGGAACGCACCTTTACAACACCTCGGTTATCTTCGCATCTGACGGCAAGATGATGGGCATCTACAGAAAGACGCACATCCCGCACGACCCGATGTATTTCGAGCAGGATTATTTTGAGCGCGGCGACAGCGGCTACAAGGTGTTCGACACACCGTTTTGCAGGATTGCCGTGCTGATTTGCTACGACCAGTGGTTCCCCGAAGCCGCGAGAAGCGCCGCGCTCGCAGGCGCGCAGATAATTTTCTATCCGACGGCAATCGGGACTGTAAAGAACGTGGAGCAGGCTGAAGGGAACTGGCAGGAAGCATGGGAGAACGTCATGCGCGGGCACGCGATTGCCAACTGCATACCCGTTGCCGCGTCCAACCGCGTCGGCTCGGAAGGGGAAATGGACTTCTGGGGCGGCTCGTTCGTGTGCAACGCCTTCGGGAAAACCCTCAAGCGCGCGGGAAAGCGCGAAGGAGTGATAATCGCCGAAATCGACTTGCAGCACGGACGCGACGTCGCCGAGGGCTGGAGATTCTTCTACAACCGCCGCCCGGAAACATACGGCTCGATTACAAAACAGAAGTAGAGGATGCTGTTATGGAAACTCCAAAATCGCTTGGCTACAGGATGCCTGCCGAGTGGGAGCTTCACAGCGGCACGTGGCTTTCATGGCCGAAAAACCCGCTCACATTCCCGGAGGACGTCATAGGCGGCGCGGAAGAGGCATATTGCCAGATAATCGCCGCGTTGTCCGGCGGGGAGAAAGTCAACCTTCTCGTGGATGATGAGAAACACGAAGGCGAGGTTGAAAAGAAACTCGCAAAATCAGGCGCGGACTTTTCAAACGTAATTTTCACGAGGATAAAATCCGCGGACGTCTGGGCGCGCGACTATGCGCCATCGTTCCTTCTTTCAGCGGACAGGAAAAAGCTCGGCGCGGTAAAATGGACTTTCAACGCGTGGGGCGAAAAATACGACGACCTGCTTCCCGACAATGCGACCGGCGCGGAGATTGCAAAGATTAGCGGCGCGGAGGTTTTCCGCCCGGATGTCGTGATGGAAGGCGGCTCGATTGAAGTGGATGGGAAGGGTGCAGTAATCACCACGGAGCAGTGCCTTCTCAACAAGAACAGGAACCCTAAGCTGCAGAAGGCGCAACTCGAGGCGGTGCTCAAGGAAAACCTGAACTGCGGCACGGTCGTGTGGCTCAAGGACGGCATAGAAGGCGACGATACGGACGGACATGTGGACGACTTCTGCCGCTTCGCTCCCGATGGCGTGGTTCTTCTTTCTGAAGAAAGCGGCAAGGTGGAAAATACAAAACGCTTGGCTGAAAACGAACGGCTGCTTGCCCCTGCCTGCGAAAAGAACGATTGGGAACTCCTTCGCCTGCCCATGCCGAAAACGATTATCGACCCTGTTGACAACCGCACGCTTCCGGCATCATACGCGAACTTTTACATAGGCAATAAAGTCGTGCTCCTGCCTGTTTTCAAGGACAAAAACGATGAGGTTGCACAAGAGATAGTGGAAAACTGCTTCCCTGGCAGGGAAGTCGTGCCTGTTTTTTCGCGGGACCTGGTTTACGGCTACGGCGGCATACATTGCATAACCCAGCAGCAGCCGAAAATACAGGAGTAGGGCTTGCCACTGTGGTTACAAGTGGATAAATACATATGTTTAAAAATTGTTGGAAGGGGAAATGTAGCGTGAGATTCAATCATAAGAAGGAACTGCGCGCAAAGGCTGCGCGGATATGCGAGGACTACAAAACCATAGCCATGCCCATGAAAATGATGAAACTCCTCGAGGAAAGGCGCGAGCTGGCATACGGCATCGCCGCGGCAATGGAACCGCTCAAAAAGAGGGAAATCGCAATCGGCATGACTGTTTTGCATTCAGTTGAAAAGGACCTGTCAGCCCTCCTTGATGCTGCTGAACGGACGGCAGATGAGAAGACCCTTGTTGAAATAGTAAATCTTATTGAGAGCAAGGCAAAGGGCATCGAATCGAAAACCCCTCTGGAAATCGTGCGCTCCGGCGTGAAAGCCTCGCTTTTCGAGGAGCTGAAGCTTTACGGCTTCGGCGGGCGGAATCTTGGAGTCCTCCGAAGCTTTGCCGAATGGATATTACCCCCTGAAAAGGAACTTATGCTTCCTTGCAATCCGGAAAAGAACGAGATATATCTTCAGGGGCAGGACGCGCCTGTTGGCTGGTTCGACATCCGTGAGAACAGGGTATATAAGGCGGTTTTGGAGCCCGATGCGAAGTATTTCCCGACGATATCCGCCGCTTACAACGCACAAAGCAAGCATTACGAGATAACGAGCCTGCCCATGAAAATCAGCATTCCGGGGGAGATGACGCGGCTGGGACCCATAGCGCATCTTTCGGAAGCATTTGGAAAAATGAATATCGCGTGGGAGAGCTTCGCGCAGAGGATATCCGGCATTCTGGTGAACCTCGGTGTTGTGGAAAGCGAAGCGCTCGCCGCAATCAATTCGCCCCCCAATTACTCCTTTGTTTTCCAGACGCCGCAAAACGGCGAGATGGCAAGTCCTGCCGGGAAATCCTGCGGATTCGAGGTATTGGCGGAGTTTTCGGTGTCCTTTACCACGAAGGGCAGCTGGCAGTCTGTCGGCGTTTCCACCAGCCTGAACCTGCAGGAAAAACAGCTGAAGCTTGTCCCGAGGAATGGCAACCATTCGTTCACGGACAACGAGGCGCACCTTGAATTGGTCGGCAGGAATCCTAATGTCCCCTTGAAGAACATAAGTCCCGAACAACTGAACTAGGCTCCTTTTTCCGCAGCAGAAGCAGGCTACGCAGCATCAGCTTTTTTCTATCCTGTCCTTGAAGTCGGTAAGCACGTTCATGTAGTTTATGTACGCGTCGAAGGGCGAGTCGTAGGGCGAGAAGTAGTTGTGCACGTCCTGGTCGGACAGCGATTTCGTGCACATGTAGTAGAAGTGGTCGGAGTTGCCAAGCATCCTCCAAGTGCGCATGAGCTCCGGGTCCTGCTTGTCCTTTACCGAATTCTCCATTGCCTCAAGCATGGAAAACGCCGAGGTCTGCATCTCGTTGCCCAGCCACGCCGAGGTGTCTCGCTCCATGTCCGCCCAGGAAGTAACCTGCGGGGCGTCGATGTCGTCGCGCGGCGGGATTTTCTCCACCAGCTCGGATGGCGTGGCGAAGCGTATGTTTTGGTGCTTCGCGGCTTCCCCGGGGAAGTGGCGCAGGAATTCGAAGATGCCGGTGTCGGACCAGTGGTGCTCGCCGAACGTCTCGTAATCCATGAAGATGTTCACGCAGTCGCCCTGCAATTGCGAGAGCCAATTCGCGTACTTGTCCGCTGTGAGCGGGTATTCGCTCCACCATTTCGCGGAGAAGCGGTAGCCGATGTCGTCGGAGAGCTTGAAGTTGCGCAGCAGCGCCTTGATTCTGTCGCAGCCCTTCACAGTGTAGAGGTAATTGGGCGAGCGCCAGCCGAGTATGTGCTCCAGCCCCTCGGCGAGGATGCCAGTGTAGCCCAGCCGCTCGACATGGTAGGCGATGTCGTTTGAAAACATCGCCTCCGTGTTGCGGAACACCTTGGAAGGCGTGGCGAATTCCGAAATCGCCTTGGCGTGCAGGTCAACCTGCGAGATGAATTCCTCCTTGTTGGAAAACAGGTAGGACAGCGAGTGGTAATAAGTTTCCGAGAGGAATTCCACCCTGCCGGTCCGCGCAAGCTGCTTGAAGGATTCGAGGACCTCTGGGCTGAATTCCTTGCACTGCTCGATGAACACGCCGGTGAGCGAATAGCTTATCTTGAATTCCGGGTGCTTCTCCAGAAGCTCCAGCATGAGCGCGTTCGTGGGCAGGTAGCACTTCTTGGCGATTTTGTCCATTATCTGGGCATTCAAATCCGCATCGAAATACTTCTTCCCCTTGTGCGCCCACCCCCCGTCGGGCGAGACCGTGGTGGATTCGAAAATCGAGTACTGGGCGAGCCGGAGCGGCTGGTGCACTTGGAAATAAATGCAGACATCCATACGAAACGCCGAAGTGGGCTTATTTGGGATAACCTGTATATTTAACTATCGGAACCGCCGGCTTGATTATCGCAGGGCCGGCACTTGCTTCCCGTATTCCGAGATTGCCTCGTTGTACACGCGCATGGTGCCGTCCGCCGCCTTTTCCCACGTGTGCTCGTTGACCTCCCCGTTGGAAAGCCGCACCATGGTCCGCGAAAGCGGGGCGAAGCGCAGCACCGCGACAATTTTCTGCGCCATCATCTTTATATCCCAGAAGTCGACCTTGATTGCCGACTTTGCGACCTCGGCAACGCCGGATGTCTTGGAGACGATTACCGGAACGCCGGAGGACATCGCCTCAAGCGCGGTTATGCCGAACGGCTCGGAGGTCGAGGGCATCACGTAAACGTCGGCAATCTTGTATATCTTGCACTGCTCCTCCTCCGGCACGTAGCCGAGGAATTTCACATTCGACGAAATGCCGAGAACTATGCTCATGTTTATCAGGAGGGGGAGAAGCTCGCCCTTGCCGGCGATTACGAAAAGCGTGTTGGGCTCCGCCGAGAGCACCTGCTCTGCCGCGTGCAGGAACTGCACCGGCCCCTTCTGCTCGGTGAGCCTGCCCAAAAACAGCACGACTTTCCTGTCGCGCTTGAGGGAATTTACCATGCGGAGGTCGACCTGCGAGCCTGCGAAGCGCTCGCGGTCCACGCCGTTGTAGACCACGCGTATCTTGTCCGCTGGCGCGCCGAGGCGGCACACCTGCTCGCGCGTGCGGCGGCTCACCGCGATTATAAGGTCCGCATTCGCGGCTGCCGCGCGTTCCACGTCAAGCACATAGTCCCAAGGCCAGCTCGTGCGGTCGAATTCGGTTGAGTGGAAGGTCTGCACAAGCGGGGTGGAAAGCTTCTTGCGCAGCGTGGCGCCGGGGCGGGAGGTCAGCCAGTCGTGCGAGTGGATGACATCGTATGGCTTTATCGCCGCCTCGCGCATCACCGTGTCCTCGCATTTCGTCCAGTATTCGTTGACCGCGGCTATCAGGTTGTCGCCGTAGCTCGCCTGCTTGCCTTTTTTCGTGAACACGAGGTAGGGCGCAAGCTCGGTCTTCGCAACCTCGATTATGCGGAGGTTGGGGCACGAGGGCGTGATTTTCTTGCCTGAAACAGGCATGAAGAAGTCTATTTCCGCCCCCTTGCGGCACAGCGCACGCGTAAGCTCGAAGCAGTGCACGCCAAGCCCGCCTGAAACGAACGGCGGAAATTCCCATCCAAGCATGGCAATGCGCATAATAAGACCGACCGGAAATTGCCACTCTTTTGTGGTTTATAAAGTTAGCAGAGAGGCTGCCGCAAAACAGGATGGCAATGCGCGCGGCTTGCGCCAGGGCGCCGCATCAGGCGGTTATGCTCTTGAGATAGGCGGAAATCGCGTTTTTCACCGGCATGAGCATGATGTTGTTGTTGTGCATCTCCATCTTGACCGCGATTGCGAGCTTGGAGGTGGAAACGAGCGTGGAGCGGAACGCGTCCTTCTCCTCGTCCGTCCCGAACACTATGATGGTCGTGCCCTTCTTCGCAGTTGCAAGCGCGCGGTGGATTATCCGCTCGGGCTCGCCCTCCATCACGTGGAAATACTTCTCGTCCTTGCCGGCAATCGCCTTCACGTCGCATTCCGCAATCGAGTCGAGCTTGGAGAACTTCACCGCGTTGTTCACGAACACGTTGCGCATGATTCTGTAGATTGTCAGGTAGCGGATGGTGTGCTTGCTCTGCTTTTCCCAGTCCACAAGCCCCCAGTAGCCAAGCTCCTCCCTTATCTTGCCCTCGTCGCGCAGCTTGTAAAGCAGGCGCTCGAGGTTGAAGTCGCCGATGAGTATGGGCTTGCCGTTGTATGTCAGGCGGCGGAAGCCGTTTTTCAGTTCCTCGAGGCGCAGGGGCATCCACTGCCACGAGAAGTCAGCGTTGACGTCGTTGAAAATCTGCAGTATTGTTTCCGACTTGACGGGTATCTTGAGCGTGGACTGCGGCGGGAAGTCGGGGATGTCCAGCCCGTACTTGAGGACCTCGGGCCTGCGGAGCACCTGCGCCACGCCGAAAATCAGCACCGATACTATTGCGAGGAAAACAACGAGCGGGTTGTCCCACATGTATTTCTGGGCGCGGAATTCCAGCGGCACGGTGGAAACCCAGCTGCCCGAGGTGAACGTGAAGTTGTGTATGCCCGGCTTTATCTGCCCGGGGTATTCGTAGTATATGTAGGGCTTGCCGTTGGAATAGACGTAAGTCGTCGGGCTGTACCTCTTCTCGCTTTTGTTGTCCATGGAAACGGATATTGCGCGGGGCGTCATGGAAACCCCGTTGGCAGTCACGTAGAACGTGAACATTCCCTTTTCCCAGTTTGGCGAGCCGTTGATGGAAACCGTGGGGTTTATCACCGTGATTGCCGTCGCGGCGTAGGGCTTGCCGTTCTTGTCCGTGACTTTTATCATGTAGTCGCCCGGCCCCGTGTCCATCTGTATGTCCTTGGATTTCTGCTTGTCAGGGACGGTGAGCCCGAGTTCCAGCTCCTCGTCCTGAAGCACCGTGCCGTCCTTGTAGACGCGGACAAAGAGCTTCACGGGCGTGGGGTCCGGCTCGGACAAATCCATGTTGAGCCTCGTGAGCTGTCCTGAAAGGTAATATGGCACGGCGTAGCTTTCGCGCGGCTGCAATTCGCCGTTCGTGGATTTCACCACCTTGAAAACGTCGAGCATGCGGCCTTTCATGCCCTGCAGGTCGGTCGCCTCCGTGATAAGCTCGGCGTAGATGACGCTGTTGGGGAACGGAGGGGTGAGCAATGTGAGTGTTTTCGCCCCGCCTTCGCTGATCGGCGGGTTGGCTGTGACAGTTGAGAGCACCGGTAGCCATTTTTCATCGGTAATCATGCGCAGGACGTCGTTCGCCGCGACCTCGCCGGGTGAATACTGCTCGTCCCCGCGCCAGCCGCCGTCGAGGTTCTGCGGGAGGAACATCATGCACCCGTTCCCGTGGCACACCACGGAGACCGAGTTGTAAAGGGGCTGGGAGCTGCTCATGTCGCCGCGCGGCTTGGCTGACACCACGTACTGCCCGTCGAAGAGCCTGAAGTTCTCGGTGGACTGCAGCTTCGCCTGCTTGAACACGAGCTCGGTCGGGTTCGCGGAAATGGTCGAGCCGCTGCGGTCCATCACGCGAGTCATCTCAAGCCCGATGTAGATTATGTTGCTGCCGCGCGCAAGAAGGGAGCGGTAGTCGAACGGGCTGTCCATGCCGATGAATTCCTTTGGCAGGTAGCCGGTCGGGACGACCACTATCGCGCCGGCGGGAAGCCCTGCGAGCTTCTCCACGCCGATTTCAGCCACGGGTATCTGCTTCTCTTTCAGCCCGTCAAGCAGGCGCTTCCGGAAAACCGGGTAATTGTCCGCGCTGTCCCGCGCGTAGTCGAGAAGGAAGACCTGCGTTGTCGGCCTGCGGGAATACGCCTTGAGCGTGAAGTTCATCGACATGACGCGCTCGGTGGAATACTCGAGCAGGGCGTATGCGGACCTCTGTATCCTGTCATTCGTGGTGGACGTGAGGAGGTCCGCCTCGCGCACGAATATCGAGAGCTTGCCTATGAACGACGCCTCGCGCGGGGCTTCAGACGTCCCGCTTGGCGGCACATTGACCTTCCACAGGACGTATGCCACCCCGCCGAGAAGGAACAGGAGCACCACGGCGACCACCGTTATCGCGGCGGTGAACGTGGACATCTTGGGCTGCTTTGGCGCGCCCGCTCCTTGCGAAGAAGCCGCCTGCGCGGGTTTTTTTTTCTTGTTGAAAAACCCTTCCAGCTGCGCCTTGAGGTCCTCTGCCGGAGTTTCCGGCTTTTTCTTGAGGAGGAAATTCCTGTTGACCGAATACTTTTTGCGCACGTCGAAAACGTACGCCTTCTTGGAAATCTTGAGCTTTTTGAGCCCCTCGTCCTGCACTTCGTCAGCCATGGGAATCATTCCGCCGGAAGCGCCCTTCCGGCAACAGCTCGGCGGCTAGCCCTTTGTCTCCAGGAAGCCCTCAGTCACCATCTTGTTGAGCATCTGCTCCACGCGCATCTCCGAAACGTTATAGACCTTGGAAAACTCCGCGATGTTGATTTCGCCGCGGTGCTCTGAAAGCCACTCCTGTATCTTGAGAGTAAGCACGTTGTCGGAAAGCGTCTCAAGCGCCTTCACCTTGAGGACCAATTCGTCGTTGCGGTTCTTCAGTTCGTAGTTTTCCTTGGAAAGCTGCGAATTCGCCTCGCCGAAGTCCTTGACCTTTTTCTGCATGGAGGAGAATTCCGCCTTGAGGTTGTCGTAAAGCGAGAAGAGCTTTTCGTAGTCGAGCGTCACGTATTCGCTCATGTCGTTTATCGCGGACTCGAGAATCTGGTAGACCTGCTTGATGGACACTTCGTGGCAGTCCTCGACCAGCGTGAGCATGTTGAGGAAGTGGCGCAGCACCTCGAGCCTGCGCTTCTTGGGGCTCATGTTCGCAAGGCAGGTGTAGGTGCATTCGACCGAGTCGGACCTGAATCGGATTATCGAAAAAAGCGCAGGGTCCTTGCGAAGGTCGCGCGACTCGACGTTGAGGACGTTGAGCGTGTCGCCGTCCACGTTCATCTCAACGAACGACAATTCGGAGAAGCGCGCGGACATGTCCTTCACCCCGCGGGTGCGCCTGACTGCCACGCGGAAGCCGCTGACCGTCGGCTCGGAAGACGGCGGCGGCGCGGTTGCCTGCGTGCGCCCGGGCTGGGGCCTGCCTCCTGCGTCAGTCTGCTTTGCGTCTGCCAATCAAAACACCCTCGGTTCCACTTTTCCGCTTTACTTTTTCCCCTTTTTCCCTTTCGCCGCGGACGGCTTTTCCGCCTTTGCCTGCGCACCGACAGCAATCCTGGGGCAGTGCGAAAACACGGAAAGCAGCATCACGCCCGCCGCGAAGACCACGCCCATCACTACGGCCCAGAGCGAGAAGCCCTTGGTGAAAATGGGAAGCAGGATGAACACCAGCAGCAGTATTGACGCAATGACCACGTGCTGGACAAGCTTCTTTTCGTATTCGCCGCGCTTCTTCTTGTATTCCTCGGTGCAGGCAGGGCAGACCACAAGCTCGTTGTTCTTCGCTATGCCGAGCTTCTGCTTGATTGCCCTGATGCCGGAAATCACCAGGTCGTCCTCGACCGGAACGCCGTGAGGCACGATTTTCGCACATATTATGCATGCTTTTGCCATCATAACACCCCTGTTTGTTCGCCGACTCATGCGAGGACTACCTGCGTTACCTCCCTGTTGCTCATCCCGAGCCGCGTGAAATCGGCTTTCGAGAAAATATTGATGAGCGTGCTCTCGTCCACCCCGATGTCGTGGAGGAACGAGGATATCTCCGGGCGCGGCACGCCGTAGCGCTCAATCATTATGACGAATGACACCACGTCTATGTGGCGGTTGTTCTTGTCGAACGCCGAGGTTATCTCCGCCACGCGGACCTCCTCCAGCCCGAACGCGCGCAGCCTCCTGCGCAAGTCCTCCTTCATGAAAAACATCGTCTTTGCCATGCGTTTCCCCTGATCCCTATTGTTTCTTCGGCTCCACCGACTCCAGTATGTAGTCCGTGATGTCGTCGCTTCCAAGAGTCACTTCCAGCTCGTCCGCCTTCGCAAGTATGGTGACGACTATCGCGTCTTCCAGCCCCAAATCCTTGAGGAAGCCCGAGATATTCGTGCGGGCGATTCCGTAGCGGGAGAGCAGCACCACGAACGAGCCCATTTCCATGCGCCTGCCCTTCTTTGAGAAAAGCGACACTATCTCGTCGGACTGCTCCTCGCTCATTCCAGATGAGCGCAGCTTCTTTTTCAATTCGTCCTTCTCGAACGACGCCGAGCGCTGCGCGCCCTCCATGGAAAGCTCCTCGCGCGAGAGCACTGCGTCCATGTCCAGGAAGAACTCCTGCATGGGCTCCTCACCGTCGATTTTTTCGAGCATGAAAGTCTCATGGTAATCGGTGTTCGCCTGGAACGCCATGTTGACAGCCGCCTGCCCCACGCCCATCTTGGCGATTTCGCCGCGCAGGTAATCGGAAAAGTTGAGTGTGGACTGGATGTAGTCGAGGTAGCGCTCGAACTTCACGCGCATGATGAACGTGGTGCCGACGTTCGAGAAGATGGCTTCGGATATGTCCGTCGGGTTTTGCGACGCGACAATCAGCCCGAACTGGTATTTCCTCCCTTCGCGCACAATCATGACTGCGTCCGAGTTCTCGTCCTTCGCGATTTTCCACGCCTCGTCCAGCACCACGAGGAGCTTGAGCCCCTTCGTGGTGGACCAGCCCTCCTCGCGCATCTTTTCCTTGATGAATTGCAACATTGACAGCGCGGCAAGCCCGCGGAACGTTTCGTCGGGAAGCCCTGACAAGTCGAGGTCGACCAGCCCGATTCTCGTGAGCTTTTCCAAGTCCACCGAGGACTGCTGCGCGAAGAAGTCCTCCCCCTCGCGCGTGAACTGCCTTATGCGGTAAATCGCGTTCTCCAGTTCGGCGGGGAATTCGTAGGTGCCCGCCTCGCTCATGTCCTCGAGAATCTTTTGCACGTCGCGAAGCGTCGGCGGGCGAAGCGGGCGGCCCAATCCGTCAACTTGCAGCTTGGAGTCCAGCTTGAATTTGGACATCACATACGCCTTTTCGATTGAAAGCTCGGTGAGGCGGCGCTGCTCAGGGTATCTTGAGATGTCGGTAAGGATGTCAAGCGTTCTCATGACCTGCTTTATCCTGTCGTTTGGCTTCATGCCCGCGGTGTCAAGAAGGTTTATTGTGGAGCCGCGCCCCAGGGAGATGACCTTGCCGCCGGTCTGCTTCACCCAGTCCTTGTATTCCCCTGCCCAGTCGATGATGAAGGCGTTTGTGCCCCACACGAAACTGGCGCGGGTGAGGAAAGTTTTCACGAAGTAGGATTTTCCCGACCCCGTGATTCCGACTATGCAGATGTGCGGGTTGGTCGTCTTCTGGAACGTCCAGTAGAAAGGCACGTGGAAAATCTTCGTCCTGCCGATGAAAATCGAGTTGGTCGGGTCGGCTAAAAGCGCGTCTTCGGGCGGCTCGGGCGGGCGGACAAAAAAGTTCCTTCTGGAGATGTCCGTATTGTCCACTTCGCACAGAGTCAATCGTCCCATAGCAAGCCCCGGTCTAAAGCACCGCCTGCTCGAGCTCCTGCGGAGTCGGCGGAATCATCGCTTCCCACTGGAAGCAGCGCAGCATTTCGTCGCCTGCGAGCGGCTCGACCTGCACGTTGAGGGCGTTGGCGATGGTCGCCTTAAGCTCGTTCGCCTGCGCGTTCGCGGCGGCGGTCGCCGCCTCCTTGGAGACGCCGATTGCAGTCGTCATGAGGTAGGAAATCATGCCCATGGGCTTGATGCCGCGCGTGAGCTTGTGAATCTGGTTCTCCCACATCGCGACCTCCTTTTCATACCTGTCAAGCCGCAGGACGTCCGGCTCGGGCTTGTCGCGTTCGCGGGCAAGCCGAAGCTGCGCCTCCGCGTGCTTGGTTTCTATGCGGCTGCGGTGCTCGGTGATGTCCTTCATGTAGACCATTATCGCGAACTTGGTGACGTATTTCACGGACGAGATGGCGCGCTCGAAGTATTCGGAATACACGACGTTCTCCTCTGGGGTCTTCTCGGACGTGGATTCGAAGATGCGGACTCCGAGGAACTTGGAGGCGTAGTAGACGCCGTTCACGTTCTTGAGTATGACGTCGTTGGACGGCGGGATTTCATAGCCGCCCTCCATTATCTGCACGATGTTGCCGGCTTTCGTGAGCATGGGGACGAGGATGTAGCCGTACTTGAAGAAGCCGACCGCGCCCGCCGCCCCGAGGAGGCACATCGCGCCCCCGATTATCGTGATTATCGGGTTGCCGCCGAAGATGAATGTGCCCATGGCGCCGACCATGGCAAGCCCTGCCGAGCCGTAAGCGAAATATTTGACATTTACCATTTTCTCACGGGGCGACTTTCGCAGCCAGTCCTTAATAAGGTTTGGTTGCCCGCCGACGAAGGGAGCGGCAGGGGGAAGCCGGCTGCCATCAGGTAGCCCCCTTCTTATTTTTTTCTTTTCCAATCCTTGCGGGAGGATGAGGGCATGGCAAACTCAAGGCGCAAGGTCAGCCGCTGCATGAGCACGCAGCACCCGGACAACGTGAACTCGCCCTTCTTTTCCGACAGCGAAATCCTCGCCGGAGAGACCGAAATCAAGGAAACCTACTACGTGTTTTCGCATCTTGGAATTATGGAGCAGATGTGGGACTGCGAAGGCAAGGAAGTGGACAACCACGTTGTTGAGAAGCTCCTTTCCCGCTACCCGAAATTCTTCTCGGAAAACAAGCTTGGCAAGGATTTCTACCTGACCATCCGCGTCCCAAACCCCGCGGTGGAGCGCGCGCAGGGCAAGATACTGCTTGAAACGCTGGAGTCCATCCCGCGCAACTACGACATCGCGGCGGCATCTGGCGAGAAAATCGCGCCCATCTGGGAAGTAATCCTTCCCATGTGCACCTCGGCGCAGGAGCTTGTGCGGATTTACGATTACTACAAGAAGGTCGTGGTGGGCAAGAAGACCACGCGCGTGGGCAACATGAGCGTGCAGGAGTGGCTCGGGGATTTCGCTCCCTCGGAAATATCGCTCATCCCGCTCGTGGAGGACCGCGCGTCGCTTTCCGGCGCGGACAGGATAGTGGGCGGGTTCATAGAAGGGAGGGATTTCGAGTGCCAGAGAGTTTTCCTCGCGCGCTCTGACCCCGCGCTCAACTACGGCTCGCTCTCCGCGGTGCTTCTAAACAAGCTGTGCCTGCAGAAACTTCACGCGCTTGAGGAGAAGACGTCGGTCGAGATACTCCCGATTATCGGCGTGGGTTCCGCCCCGTTCCGAGGCAACCTCAAGCCAACAAACGTGCAAAACTGCCTCAAGGAATACCCCTCGGTGCAGACATTCACGCTCCAGTCGTCCTACAAATACGACTATCCCGAGAGCGTGGTGCGGGAGGGGACGGAGGAAATAGACGGCGCAAAGCGCAGGCACCCGCTCCGCGTGGACGAGGGCGCCGTGAACGCGATTGTGGACAAGACAAGCGAGGAATACCAGAAGGAAGTCTCGCTTCTCTCGCCGCTGATAACCACGCTTTCCAAATACAACCCCTCGCGCAGGGCGAGGAAATTGCACATCGGGCTGTTCGGCTACTCGCGTTCCATGAAGGGGCTTTCCCTCCCTCGCGCCATCCCGTTCTGCTCCGCGCTTTATTCGATTGGCGTGCCGCCGGAGCTTCTCGGGCTGTCCGCTCTTTCCGAGAAGGAGCTTGACTCGGTGCGCAACATGTATGTCGCTTTCGACGAGGACATGTCGGACTCCACGCAATACCTTTGCAGGGAGAATTTCAAGCGCCTGCCAAACGGCGTGGGCGAGAGGCTTTCCAAGCTCGTGCAGAACTTCGACTCAAAGGAGGACACGGAATATTCCGAAGCGGCAAAGGAAGTGCTTGACATCGCGCTGTCAGACAACCGCGCCAACCTCACCGAAGCGATAATGAAGACGGCGTGGAAGCGGAACTTCCTCGGGTAGATTTTGTGGCTGGAGAGAAGGAATTCCTCAAGGATTACTCGCGCTTCAGCCCGAAGGCGTCCCCTGCGGATTTCCTCTCAGGCGACTCGGACAAGCGGGACGTGGAGATAACGTTTATCGGGAAAAAGTCGGACGACTTGGGCGGGGCTGTGAAGCGGCGTTTCCTCTCGGACCTCAACCGCTTTTTCTGGGAGCACCCCAAGGATGTGGACGACACGCGGCTTGTTTTCGAGGCAATTGAAACCGGAGCTGAGTATGCCGAGAAAAAGGACGGCGGCGCAAAACTCGTGCTGAAGATTTCCATCGGATTGGCGCAGCACGCGCCCGATACTTGCGGCTGCTGCTGAAAAAAGATTACGGCATCGGGCGGTGCGGATTGTAATTCGCAAGCGCAAGCCCGAGGTCAGTCAGCCTCTGCCAGAGGTTGGCTTCGGTAAGCGGCTCGCGCTTTGCCACAACGACTTTGTTGAAGTGCGATTCCGTGTAGCGAAGCTCGAACGCCGATTGCTTGTTGGACGACGGATACGCGAGGATATCCGCGGAAAAGAACTTCCCGTTCACTTCAAGCGAAGTGATGTGCGGCGATACCGTGAATCCCTTGCAGTTCCTGTTCCTCTTGATTATGCTCTCGAATATGAAACGCGAGGCGTACATGGCGGTTCCGGTTTTGCACATGAGAAGCGAGAACGCGCCTTCGGACTGCGCGATTATGCCGGGAATGTGTTCGCCGGACAGCCGCTTTTCGTGGATATCTCGCCATTCCTCGTTCTTCCCGTCAATCCCGCGCACAACACCCACTGTCGCATGCGTTTCCTTGCGGGTAAGCGGCTTTTCCCTTATGCGCCCCTCCACCAGCAGCTTCTGCCGCATGAATGCCTTTGTTATTTCGGGATTGCATGCCAGAAAAAGATAGAAGGATTTGTGTAACGCAGCGGAATTAGCCTTGAATTGACCCACTTGTACAGGAGGCATCCGGAAAACACACCTGGTCGACTGCTAGCTGTACGCGAAGATAATTTATAAAATAAGTGGAAAGGTTTTTGGGGGAAGAACCGGGCGGGATTCCTCAGAATCCGTTGTTCTTTTCGGCCTCAGTGCCGCGGCGCATGAGGGCGCTTGCGAGGTATTCCAGCTGCGCGATGAACTCCACGGTCGGTTTGGAGGGCTTGTCTATTCCGCCAGCGCGGAATTCGCAGGATATCGTGTCGAGCGTGCCTTTCGGGTTCATGCCGGTTATTTCGCGCACGTCCAAAAACGAATAAGGCGACTCGCCGCGAAGCACGATTGTGAAACCCGAGCCGCCGGATGAGAAGTCGATGGCGGCCGCATGCCCGTTCCTGCGCTCGATAGCCCACCCTGCGCCCGGGTTTTCCTTTGCGCATCCCTCGAGGAAATCGAAGATTATGCTGGCGCGGGATTCCAGCATCGGCTTGTCCCTGTCCGAAAAGCATATTGCGTTTTCCTCGAACCGCTTGAGCGCGTGGTCGAGTTTTTCCGAAGTCTTGGCATCAAGTGGCTTCATAAGAGGAGGAATCGTGCGCCCGTAAAGCCCGCGGAGCGGTTTTTTCGTGCCTTCTGAAGAGACGGGAACTTTTGTTTCTGCTTTTGTTGAAAGCTGCATTTTCCCCACACACGAATGTGGCTAATCTGCGACAAACGGTTTTTAAGGCATTTGGGTGAAGGTGTGGATATGGCGAAAAGGGTTTTCATCCTCCACGGCTGGGGCGGGACCGCGGACAGCGGCTGGAAGGGCTGGCTGAAGCGCGGGCTTGTAGCGAAGGGCTTCGTGGTATTTTCGCCGCAGATGCCAAACGCCGAGAACCCGAAGCTTGACGAGTGGCTCGCCGCCCTCAAGGGGCTGGTCGGAAAGCCGGATAGTGAAACGTATTTTGTCGGGCACAGCTTGGGCGTGGTGCTGCTGCTCCATTATCTTGAGGGGCTGCCTGATGGAAAAAAGATTGGCGGGGCGGTTCTTGTAGCCGGGCCCACGGACAATCCGGACATCCCGCAGATTGCCGGATTTTTCAAAATCCCTTTTGCGTGGGAAAAAATCAGGGCAGGATGCGGTAGGTTCATCGCGATAAATTCCGACAATGACCATTATGTGGCGCTGGAGAACGGGAATGTGCTGAAGGAAAAGCTCGGCGCAAAACTAGTCGTTCTTCACAATCGAGGGCATTTCAGTTCGTCTGAGGGGACGAAGGAACTTCCGGAAGCGCTTGAGGCGCTATTGGAAGTTTCCGGTGGGTAATCGAATCAACCCTGCTTTCCCGCGGGCAGGAAATTCAGGAATTCGTTGCAGATGTTTTTGAGGCTGAGGAAAGCCTTGTCGCCTTCCTGCAAATCCTGCGAGTATTGGACTGCGTGCGGTTCAGGAGCGCCCTTGCCGCAGTTCAACGGCTCGATTGCCAAGGCAGCGCATGTTGGCCATTGCGAGCGGCTGAAGCTGATTGACTGCCGGAGGATTATCCTGCCTTCCTGGGACATGCTCAACGTCACGTTGGATTTGGGATTCCCGGAAGATATCAGGCAGGCCATTTCGGCCCATGATTTCGTGCTGGCCGTTATGCCGAGCTTGTCCAGCTCCTCTTTCCGCTCCCCGATGACGAGGCTTTTGAAAAACTCCTCAAGCTTTTTTATCTCGGCAAGGCGCTTTTGGTACTCGCCCCCCGGAACCGCATTCACGTTTGACTGGAGGATTCCCTTCAGCACTTTTTCCTGCTGCTCGGACAGAACGCGCTTGCGGATTGCGTTGGACTGCAAAGGGCCGGCATTGCCGAGGGGGTTCCCTGAGCCGATTCCGTCGGCTTGGAAGAAAAATTGGGGCTTTTTTACTGAAATGGAAATCATGCCATACCTTCGCTAATGGATTGTCAGAATTGCAGCTTGTGCCCGTTTTTGAGGGTGAATGTCTCCCGCGCATCCATGCCCGGCACATAGTTGATTATGTCCAAGGCGAGGTGCTTGAGCTGATTCGGCAACATCCAGTTGCGAAGGTCTGCGCCATAAACCAGCTTGCCCTCCAATTCAAGCTGGAAGAAAAGTGAATCTGACGCGGATACTTTCACCCTGACATCGTGGTCTCCGACGCCCACTTCGAATTTCTTTGGCGTATCTATCCGCAGCACTGAATCCGCCCTGCGCTTTGCGAAGGCGTGTTCGAAGAATTCTCCGATGCCCTCGATGCACGCCACTCTGGCACCATACGTGTTCGCCTTGGAGATTTTCTTGTTGAGCACCGTCATTTCCTTCTTCAGGCCGGAGCCAAGCCCGACCGTCTTGCGTGCGCGCCTGATGGAATAGAGCTCTGTTGCGAATTCCTGCATGCGGGCCGTCAGCTCGCTTAGCGGGAAAACCGCCTCATCCTTTACCCTGCCTTCGCGGGAATGGTATTTTGTGAACGTCACCGTGAGGTTGCCAAGGTCGCTGTAATCGAGGATTATGTGGATATTGTGGGTTTCGTAGCTGCCGTTGTTGCGCGGATCCACATAGTCGAGCTTTTTTATGCGGGTTGCCCCGGGAACGGGCAGCGTAAGCCCGACATTTTTGCTTTTGCCGTAATGGACGTGACAGGCGGAGACTTCGCCTCTTTCGAAGCCGCCGATTTCTGTTATGGCATTCTCGAATTGTTCCTGCCCCGGGAAAAATATGGATGGGTCAGCCTTGCCCCGCTCCTTTTTGACAGACTCGCGTATGCCCTTGAGGATGTTTGCGCAGACCTTGTTGATTTGCTGCTTGTATTGTTTCGGGAGCTTGAATGGCTGGTTCTGCTTGATTTCTGGCTTGGCTGTGCGATAGTTCCGCACGTGCATGAGCGAGTTGTCGTTAAGAGGGGAGATTTTGCCGAATTTGTTTTTGGAACCCGCCTGTTCCTGCAGCATCGGGTCGTTCTTCAGAAAACGCTTCGTCGTGCCATAAACCATGTTCCCACTCATGTCTCCACCCCACATAAAAACACATGTAGCCCCAAATCTGACGCGAATGTTTTAAAAATCCATGCCCGCCTATAGACGAACGCTCATTCTCACAAGAATTGAGCCTATGAAGTCCGGTGAAAGCCGGATGAGGTGAAAAAATGGCAAAAAGTTACGTGAAATTTGAAACTCCGAAGGACGTGCAGACCAAGGCGCTCGAAGCCATAACGGTCGCAGCCGACACTGGCCGCATCCGCAAGGGTGCGAACGAGACCACCAAGGGAATCGAATCCGGCAACGCGACTTTGGTCGTCATCGCCGAGGACGTGGACCCGGAGGAAGTGGTAATGCACCTCCCCATGATTTGCAATGAGAAGAACGTTCCTTACTGCTATGTCCCGACCAAGAAAGAGCTTGGCGCGGCGGCAGGACTTACCGTGCAGTGCGCGGCAATCGCAATCGAGAAGCCCGGCAACGCCGCGGAGCTCGTGAAGGGGATTGTCGAGAAGATGGGCAAGACAGCGCCCAAGGCCGAAGCCAAGAAGGAAGAGGCAAAGCCTGCCGAAGCCAAGAAGGAGCACAAACACGAGGAGAAGAAAGAGCACAAGGCTGAGGAGAAGAAGGAAGCCAAGCCTGAGGGTGAAAAGAAAGAGAAGAAGCCCAAGGCAAAGAAGGAAAAGAAGGCTGACGCTCCCGCCGAGAAGAAGGAATAGGTGCTTTTGAATGGCAATCCAAGAACCAAGCCCGGTGGAAGTCGTGGAAGTGGTCGTGAAGACCGGCATCCACGGCGAGGTCTACCAGGTCATGTGCAAGATTCTCGACGGCAAGGACAAGGGGCGCGTCATACGCCGCAATGTCAAGGGCCCGGTCAAGAAAGGGGACATAATGCTCCTTTTGGAGACCGAGCGCGAAGCCAAGGAAATCAAGGCGAAGTGAGGCGAAAACTATGTTCTGTTCTTTTTGCAACAACGAAATGCCGAAAGGCACCGGCGAGCTTTACGTCCTCAAGGACGGCACAGCCCTTCCTTTCTGCTCAGGCAAATGCAAAGCCAACTCGATTGAATTGAACCGTGAGGGCAGGCTGGTCAAGTGGACCAACAAGAGCCTCATCCTCTCAAGCGAGAAGAAAGCCGAAGTGAAGAAGGAGTCGGCCCTCGCCAAGGAAATCGACGCCAAGATGGCTGCGAACAAGGCTGCCAAGAAGTGAAGGTGAGCGGATGGAAAGGACACTTATCATCCTCAAGCCCGATTGCGTGCAGCGCGGGCTTTGCGGCTCCGTTCTTTCGCGCTTCGAGTCCCGCGGCTTTTCAATCGCGGGCATGAAGCTGGTGAAGCTCTCATCCGCGCTTTTGCGCGAGCACTACGCCCACATAGCCGACAAGCCGTTCTTCCCGGGAATCGAGAAGTTCATGTCATCCTCGCCTGTGGTGGTGGCGGTGATTGAGGGCAAGGAGGCAGTCGAGTCCGTGCGCGCGATGTGCGGGCCGACCAACGCAAGGAAGGCCGCGCCCGGAACGATACGCGGCGACTACTCGCTTTCCATGCAGTGCAACGTCATCCACGCGTCCGACTCGGTCGAGACGGCGCAGAAGGAAGTTGCGAGGTTCTTCAAGCCGGAAGAGCTTCACACCTACAAGCGCGTGCTTGAGGAACTGACATATTCCAAAGACGAGTTTTGAGCTGGCTGTTTCTGTTTTTCTTTCCTGCTTGTTTTTTTATCCCCAGCGGAAGCGCTTGCGCTGAGAGAGGAACAAAAAGAAAAACAAAAAAATGAAAAGAAGCGCCTATTCCTCGTCCTTTTTCCTGCCGAACACGAAGAGCAGGATGAGCGCGAGGAGCACTGCTCCGCCTGCAGCCACCAGAAGCGTGGAGAAAGGCACGGAAAAGCCCGCGAAGCCTATGCTTGCGGCAAGCAGGTCGCTTGTCGCCGAGCCCGATTCGCCAGCCGTGACCTTTATCGCCTCGCCCGGCGCGAGGATGCGCGGGGACGCGAACTTGTCAATCATCTGGTCGGTGAGCGGGCGCTCAAGCCGGTAGGCGTAGCTCACGTTGCCGCCGGATGAAATCGAGCGCACGTTCCACGAGAAGCGCGGAAGCGGCTGCGATTCGCGGGCTGATGGCGAGTTCTCGAATATTATCTGGTCCACGCTCGAGATGACCTCCTTTGGCACCGAGTCGGCAATCGAGAAGTTCTGCCTTGCCGCACCGGAGTTGGAGTAGGTCATGGTGATTTCAGTCGAATAGCTGGACACTCCGCCGCTTGTCGCCCGGTAAACCTTGAATACCTTGGAGAACCCTGCGCCGTAATTCACGGTGCGGGTTGACACAAGCTCGCGCCTTGGGGACAAATCAACCGTCGCGCCGCCCGTGGGCCCGGTTGTCGAAAGCCCGCATGCCGGCACGAGGAAACTCGAAGTGGACTGCGTGGTGTCGATTGACACGCGAAGCTCGTAGGCGCCGGGCTTTTCAGGCACGAACGAGAGCTCGGTTGTCGAGCTGACGCGGCGGGAAAAGACCTTGGAGTTGGCGTTCCCCTCGACATACGCAATTTCGACCAGCGCGGCAGGCGCGGTCGGGATGAGGTATCTCACGCTGATTTTGGATTCCTTGCCTGCGCAGGACACGGTGACTTTCGTGGATGTGCGGTAAAGCCCGCCCACCGAGCCGCCTGCGCTGCCGGTTCCGCCGTTTGAGCCGCCTCCGTTGGACTGGGACGAGACCGTGAGGATGTAGACTTTCTCAGCCACCCTGCTTGTCCCGTTTTCCCTTACCTGCACCTTGAACGAATACGTTCCTGTCGCGTTGGGCGTGCCGAGTATGGTGGCAGATGACTCGCCACCGTCCAGCGACAAGCCGGGCGGAAGCGCGCCTGATGGGATGCTCCATGAGGAGACCATCGCTGTCCCGCTGACGCCGATTGTCGCTGCGTATTGCTGCCCGACAGCCCCGTTGGGGAGGCTTTCAGTCGTAATAATGAAGCTGCTTGGCGTCCCGTTGGAATTTATCCTGAGGCTCAGCGCCTTGTCAGTCGTTCTGCTTGCTGAATCAGTCACGCGGACCGTCACGAGCCCCACTCCCGAGTTGATGGGTGTTCCGAGCACCTGCCCAGAGCTGTTTATGCTGAGGCCTGCGAACAGCGCGCCGCCCTGCACGAGCGCCCATGAGTAAGGGGGCGTGCCGCCGCTTGCGGAAAGGGCATAGCTGTAGGGCATGCCGACTGTTCCGTCAGGAAGCGAGGGGGTTGTGACGACAAGGGACTGTGCATCGAACGGAAGCATGAACGTTTTCACTTCCGATGTCGCGATGTTGTGGTTTGCCGACGCGTCGGTTGCCGTTGCGTAGTAGACATAGGAGCCGGAGTTATCGCCGCTTGTGTAGGTGCACGGCGAGGAGCTGCAGGATTCGACCATCGTGTATGCGCCGTGGCCGCCTATTGAGCCCTGCGCGAGGTATATCCTGATTTCTGAAATCCCGCTGGCGTCCGTTGCGGATGCCGTGATTGTGTAGACGTTTCCGCCGTTGTTGCCATAGGGCGCAACCGAAACGGAAATTGACGGCTGGGCGTTGTCCACGGCAGGATTTATCCTGATGCCGATTCCCTTGTACAGGCTTGCGCCCGAGGAATCAACAACATGCGCGGTGAAGCCAGTGTTCGTCAGGTCCACTGCGGTCGTGGGCGTTCCGGACACCGTGCCGCTTGCTGAAATCGAAAGCCCTGATGGAAGCCCGGTTGCCGAGAATGTG
>JBAYHU010000012.1:0-24968 GCA_041665945.1 Candidatus Micrarchaeia archaeon | reverse complement strand
GGGTAGTCGTTCGTGCCGAACACTTCCAGGCCCGCGCGCTGCAGGCATTTGGCGAAAAGCATGCCGACTGTCGCCACGCCCGTGCCCGCCTGCCCGCCGATTTTGAAACTTACCTTGTTGACTGCAACCATGAAAACCACTCGTCGCCTTGACGGGAATTCGTTGCTTGTTCAAATTAATAAAGGTTATATTAAGCGATTGACGTAGTTTTCAGCCTCTTGCAAGATTGGAAATAGCGCCTGAAAAATAAAAAATGGAAAGAAGTTAGTTGCTCTTTGCCCTTTTCCTTGACTGCCTCTGCCCGCTTGCAGACATTTTTCCTCGTTTCATAGTTTCACCATCCGTTTGGAACACTTCGTAAATAAAAAACGCCCTCGTAGGGATTTGAACCCTAATCTCAAGCTCCGCAAGCTCGCATGCTATCCAAGTTATACCACGAGGGCGCTTTCGCGAGAGTGGTTAGAGGGCTAGGGTTTAAAAAATCGCGGTTGAGGGCGATTTTTTAGAATTCAGCATCGAGCCGCCGGCTCGATGTCTGATGCGTTTTGCGGCGCACCGCAAAATGCACATCGCGAAAGGGCAGCAGCCCGATTTGCGAATAAGATAAAAAATCGCGGTTGAGGGCTCGCCGGGTTTTCACTTCGGAATCGTGCCCGGGATGGACGAGCGCAGCATTGCCAGAGGGTCGTGCAGCGAGGACTGCTCGGACAGCGACTTGACCGTGTCGGAGGCGATGCGCGGAACCTGCTTGGTGGCGAGGTAATACAGCTTTTCGAACCAGTTGAAAGCGTTTTGCGTCCATGTGGAATCCTGCCTCGCGTCGGTTATTTTCACGAGCCCGTCTTTCATCTCGGAAAATATGTGCGCCGACCACTTGGCTTCCGGCATGCCCTCCGGCTTGTTTAGATAACTCACGATATCGCCAGCCGTGGGCTTCTGGGCGGGAACTGCGGGGAGCCAGAGCGTGTTGTGCCCCTGCGAGAGCAGCCCCATGGAGCGTATCATCCACGTTGCAATCCACGCATCGGTGTATCCCCAGTCGAAGTTGTGCGAGTCGGTATCCACGTAGGAAATCGTTTTGCCCTTGAATTCCTTTGCAAGCGCCATGTTCACGTTGTTCGGGGTGAATTTAGAGCCGAGCGAGTGCTTTTCGAGAAGGGATGCGAAATACGACTGCGCTTCGCTGATGTTTTTCTGCCTGCGCTCCTTTTCTTTTGCGTCGAAATGCGAGCATGCATCAACCTGCTCGCGGTAGAGGTTGAAGTTCAGCGGCGTTTCATCAAGCGTCATGTTGAAGCAGGCAACGCCCTGCGAACGGACGATTATGCCCTCCATTTCCTTGAAGGTTATCTCGCCTTTTGCCACGCGATTAGCAATCCCCACGTCCGGAAGCGTGACTTCGCAGACCGGGTGGGCGACCATGCGGGCGATTTCCCCCCTGTACCTGCCTTCGATTTCATCGTAAATTTTCATAAGCTCCGCGCCAAAGGAGGCGGTTGGCGCGTACTTGTACTGCTTCCTTCCGGAGAAATGCCTGCTCCAGAATTCGCCGGCAGCTTCCGGGCTTTTGAAGAGAAGGACTGTGTGCGGCCCGTTCGGGTTGTGCGTTTTTTCCTCCGGCGAACCGTTCAGCCACGGCTCGTGCTGGAAAATCGGGAGCGTGGCTTCAAAGCCCGGGATTATGTTCACTCCGTATTTCGCGGATTCAGCCGCGAACTTCTTCCATGCCGCGGTGAGGAAATTATTGTGGGAGGTCAGCGCGGCCAAATCCCCGTGGTTGAGCGCGATGTTGTAAAGGTAAGCGCCGTCGCTTGAGCAGCCATCGTCATACATCTTGCCCGAGCTGTTCAAAGTCACGCCGGAAAGCTCTGCGAGGTGGCTGTGAATGAAAATGCGGTAGGCGTTTTCGGGCTTGAGAAGCGACGCGGAAAACGCGGAGTCGGCGACATCCGCTACGAACTTGCCCGACCTGCCGCTTGAAAATGAGAAGAACTGCGCAAATTTCTTGTAGTCCAGTTTCGCGGCTTCCACTGATTCGTCGGGATTGGAGAACCACACGCGCAGCCGGCTGCCCGTGTCGAGCACGCAGACGTTGAAATTGGATTTCGAATTCGGCAGGCCGTTTTCGTCCAGCCCCCTGTTGTAGATGAAAAACGACTGCGAGCCAGTATCGCCTTTCCTGTAATAGCGGTCGGCGAGCACGCCCCTTGACTGAAAAAAGCCCTTTTCCCCAAGCGCCTGCGCGAGCTCGCGGTGCACGCCGGAGATGTTCTTGGATGAGGGAAGGATTATTGTCGCCATATTAACCATAATAAATCTGAATAGACCACTTTTTAAGGCTGTCCCCTTGGAAGAAAATCAGTTGCAGGAAGCAAGAGATATGTCCTCGCCAAGCTTCAGGGGGAGTTTCTCGGACGCCCTACCCTGATTCACCGCGAGGTGCAAAAACGCGTTGCCCTGCGGAAGCAATAACGGCTCGCCTTTGCCGACAGCGTCGAAATATTCGAAATATGGGATAGTAAATTCGATTTTGGACTGTGCGCCGCAAACCGAGATGATGGAGCCGGGCTTGCCGTTGCCGTTGAGAAGCGACACGGGAATGTTAGTGACGTAAGTGCCGTAGTGGTCTATGTCCTCTATTTTCCCCTGAATAGCCCCGCTTTTGCCAACCGCCGCGGAGTCCCACTTGAGAACCTCGCCGAATTCCGAGAGCAGGATTTCCCTGCCCAAATCAGAGGGGATGCCCCTGTGCCTCACGATGGCACCGGCAACAGGGGCGAACACCGCGTCCCCGTCCACGGCACGGACTCCTCCGTCGGATTGGGAGATGACGTGTGCGCTTGCGCGGCCGATTTCCACTGCCTTCACTATTCCGTACAAGCTATTCAGTCCGCGAAGCACGAGGTCGAAAACGCCGTTGTGCGGGCCCACGAAAAAGGCGCGGTTGCCGGTTTCAACGGCTATTGCCTTGCGCTCTGACCCCACGCCCGGGTCCACCACGCACAGGAACACCGTGTTGGGGAGCGCGAGCCTGAGGTTGGACTCGAACAGCCGCGCCGCAGCCCCGATGTCGAATGCCGGAACGTCATGGGACAGCTCCCAGACCGAGGCGTTCTTCTTCCTTCCGCAGAAATTCCACACCTGCGCCTCAAGCCGCTTCCCGTCGTTGCCCCAGTCGGTAGCCACCTGCACTGACCACGGCTCAAACAAGGGAACCCTGTGGAGAAACCCCCTGTTCTGGCTGCGCAGCCTGTTAGCTGCCTTCAGTTGCAGAAGCGTGTTGGGGGAGCGCGGCTCCCCGAAGTTCCCGCTGATGATTGCATTTGCCAGAATAACACCCGTTGCTGCAGCATGCTTGCCGCGCCGGGCGGATTTAAACGCTCTTGAAAACAACATTCTTAACAGAATAATAATTTAGTAAATATTCTTATTAGAATAAAACATATAACAGGTTTTATAAGCCGCGTGGGAGTGCAAATTCGGGGGTAATCATATGGCAGGAAAGACGTACCTTTTCACTTCAGAGTCGGTCACCGAGGGGCACCCGGACAAGGTGTGCGACCAGATTTCGGACGCGATTCTCGACGACCTGATAAGGCAGGACCCGTCCTCGCACGTTGCCGTGGAGGCTCTTGCGACCACGGGGCTGATAGTCGTTGCCGGAGAGGTCACGACCAAGGGGTACGCGGATGTCGAGGGGATTGTGAGGCGCACAATCGAGGGCATCGGCTACAACAAACCGGAATACTATTTCGACGCGAAAGGCTCGGGCGTGCTTGTGTCAATACATGCGCAGTCGCCTGACATCGCGCAGGGCGTCAAGGAGGAGAACCTCGAAAATATCGGAGCCGGCGACCAGGGGATAATGTTCGGATACGCGGTTGATGAGACGCCGGAGCTGATGCCGCTTCCCATTTCGCTTGCGCAGAAGCTCGCGCTCGGATTGTCCGTTGCCCGCAAGAAAAAAACAGTGCCGTATCTTCGCCCTGACGGCAAGACGCAGGTGACTGTCGAATACGACGAGAACCACAAGCCCAAGCGCGTAACAACGGTTGTGATTGCGGCGCAGCACGACGAGGAATTCGAAGGCAAGCCCCTCACCGCGGAGAAGGTGAAGGCGGATTTGGTGGAAAAGGTCGTAAAGCCAGTGCTTGGCAAATACTTCACGCAGGACATAAAGATTGTAGTGAACGGGACGGGCAGGTTCGTGCTCGGAGGGCCGGCAGGCGACACCGGAGTCACGGGAAGGAAAATCATAGTGGACACTTACGGCGGCGCGGCTTCGCACGGAGGAGGCTGCTTTTCGGGCAAGGACCCGACAAAGGTGGACCGCTCGGCATGCTACATGGCGCGCTACGTCGCGAAAAACGTGGTTGCAGCCAAGCTTGCGAGCCGCTGCGAAGTGCAGCTGGCATACGTAATCGGGGTTGCGGAGCCGGTTTCGATTTTCGTTGATACCTTCGGCACAGAGAAAGTCCCGCGGGAGAAAATCGTGGAGCTGATACGCGCGAACTTCCGCCTCAAGCCCGGGCAAATCATAACCGACCTGAAGCTCCGCCGCCCGATTTACCAGAAAACCGCGGCATATGGGCACTTCGGCAGGGAGGATCCTGACTTCACTTGGGAAAAGACTGACAAGGCAGCTGCGCTCAAAAAGCAGGCAGGGCTTTGAAGGAGAGCCTGCGCCCCGGCGAGGCTGGCAGTGCCCGCGCCGCCCGTGCAGAAAAGCAGGCAGGAATTTAAACCTGCAACGCCGATACAGATGAGGTGGTAATGTGTTTCTCAAAAAAATGGGCGCGACTGTTCACGTGGTAATCGGGACTTATGTCCTCCTTGGAGTGATGCTCGCGCTTTACCTGAACATCAACATATTCATAATCAGCCTGCAGGGCGTGACGCCGTTTGTCATGCTCATCGCGGCGCTCCTTGCGATTTCCGACCTCGTTGACGGGCTTCTGGAGTTCTCAAAGGAAGGGGAAGCCAAGGGCGGAAAGAAGAGAAAGTAACCCCGCCGACAGGCTTAAAACCTTATTGCCCTCTAAAGACGCTGCTAAAAGGTGAAAGATTATGCTGAAAAACTGTACTACGTGCGGCGAACAGACGAAGGAGTACTCCGAGTTTCCCTCGCCCTACGACACGAGCGTGAAAATCGTGCGCTGCCGCGACTGCCGCAAGATTTCGCTCCCATACACCTGCCCGTCGAGCGGAAAGCAGGGCCCGTAAAGCTTCTTAGAGGTGTTTTGAATGGGACAGGTTGCCGTTGAAATAAAGATTATGCCTGAGGACATGGGCAAGTTCGACCAGCTCAAGGCAGATGTTGCCTCGCAGCTCAAGCCATACAAGATGGTGGAGCAGCCAGTCGCATTCGGAATCGTCGCCCTGATGGTGACATTCGTAGTCGAGGACGGCGCAGGCGGCGCAGACCTGCTCGAGGAGAAGGCGGGAAAGCTTCCGAACGTCTCCAATGTCGAAGTCGTGTCCATGGACAGGCTTTGAGTTTCTTCTTTCTTTCAGTTTTCTGTTTCTTCGTGTTTTTCCTTTCCAGCACTATTTTTATTCCCAGAATGTATCTATAGTTACATGCTCATTTATTTCTACGATTTGAAGACGAAGCTCAAGGACTACAACCGCATAAAGCGCATGTTCTACTACGACCTGAAGAAAAGCAGGCTTTCCACTTACCCTACGAAAACCAAGTCAGTCATAATCGTGGAGGACACCGGCGAGGCGATGGCGGACAGGTTTTTCGTGCGCCACCGCAAGCACCTCGAAGTCTACAAGGCGAGATGCACCTCCATCGAGGAAATAATCTAGGGATTTGGGGCGGCAAGGAAGCTAATTATTGCTTTGCTGCCAAATTCCTGCGGGAGGATAATCTTGATAACGTCGCTTACGCTTGAGAACTGGAAATCGCATTCCAAGTCCGAGTTCCATTTCGGCAAGGGGACGAACGTGCTTCTCGGCAGGATGGGCTCTGGCAAGTCATCCGTTCTGGACGCGCTTTGCTTCGCGCTTTACGGCACCTTCCCGAAAATGAGCAGGCGCGATCAGACGGTTGAAAACCTCGTTTCCATGGGAACGGACGCGCCCTATGCAACCGTGTCGGCAGAGTTTGAAATCGCGGGCAAAAAATATTCCGTTATGCGGAAAATAGGCAAGAAAATGTCTGAGGCGGAAGTGCGGGAAGGCGGCAAGCTTGTGCAAAAAGGCCCCAAGCCGGTGAGCGATTACGTTTCAAGCACGCTTGGCGTGGATTACGAGTTATTCACGCGCGCGATTTACTCGGAGCAGAACAAGATTGATTACCTCCTCTCCCTCAACCCGCGGGCGAGGAAGCAGGAAATAGACTGGCTCTTGGGCTTGGGAAAATTCGACGAGGCGCGGGATGCTGCGCAGTCGGTTTCAGGGAAACTCTCCGAGCAGTCCGAATTGTTTTCATCAGAAGCCCCGCCGGAGAAATTGGCAGGCGCGGAAAAGAAGATTGCGGAAATCGACGGGCAGAAAAAGGAGAAGGAAGGCGCGATTGCGAAACTTAAACAGGCGGCGGGCAATCTACAATCCAGCCTCAAGGAAAAGGAAACCTCTCTTGCCGCGCTTGCGAAGCTCAGCGCAGAGTGGACAATCGCCACTGCGGAGTGCGAGCGGCACAGGGGCGCGCTTGCGCGGCTGAAAAAGGAGGCAGAAGGCAAGGAAAAGCCGGATGCCATTGCGCTTGGGGCGCTTGAGAATGCGAGGAAGGAGAAAGATGCGGCGCTTGTTTCCGCGAAAAAAGCCGGCAGGGAAACAGAGGCAAAGCACTCGGCCGCAAAAAGCGAAATCGCGGTGCTTGAAAGCCAGAAAAAAACAGTAGAGGCGAGGCAGAAGAGGAAAACCGAGCTTGAGGAAAAGGCGAAGAAGCTCTCCGGCGGCAAGGGCAAGGGGGAGCTTGAGGGAGATGTTGCCAAGCTGAAGGCGGAAATCGATTCCATTAATTCCAGCCATGCGAAGCTGCATGCCGAGATGGGCGAATGGTCAAAGGCAATCGAGGCATTGTCCGACGGCAAGGCGAAATGCCCTGTTTGCGACTCCGACCTTGCCGGCGGCAAGGCAGAGGAAATAGGGAAGGAAAAAAGCGGGAAGATTGCGGCAAGCAGGGAGGAGGCAAAGAAGCTTGCCGCGGAAATAGCCGCGAAAAAAACGCTTCTTGCCTCGTCTGAAAAATCACTCTCCGAGCTTGCAGTCTGCCTTGCCGAGCTTCAGCGGATTTCATCCGAGGGCGTTGATGTTGCATCGATTCAGGCGCAGATTAGTGCAAAGTCCGCAGGCGCTGCGGCGCTTGAGGCAGAAGCCGGGAAATCCGAAAAGGAGATTGTTGCTCTTGAGAAGGCGCTTGATGACTGCAGGAAAAAGTCGGAGGAGGCGTCCCGCACGGCAAAGCTGTTCTCCGACCTCGAAGATGCCGCCGCAAAACTGAAAACCGGAGAGGAAAAGCTGTCCGGCATGAAATTCAGCGAGCAGGAGTACGAAAATGCGCGGAAGGCTGCCGAGGGCGTGCGGCTGGAAGCAGCCAAGGCGGATGCGGATTTGCGCGGGGAGGAAAAGCAGCTCAAGCTCCTCTTGGAAATGCTTGAGATAGAGGGCAAGGATTTGGATGCCCTCAGGCAGAAGGAAAACCTTGCGAAAAAATATGCCGAAGCCGCATCATCGATGGCGATTTACAAAAACAGCCTCTCGGCAGTGCAAAAGGAGATGCGCAACCTGCTTGTGGACGAGATAAACCAGGCGCTTGCCGAAATCTGGCCCGCGGTTTATCCCTACGGCGATTACGGGACAGTGAAGCTTGCGGCTGACGAAAAGGATTACCAATTGCTTTTGCAGAAAGGCGAGGGCTATCTTGAAGTGGATTCAGTTGCATCAGGAGGAGAGAGGGCGTGCCTGTGCCTCGCGCTTCGCATAGCTTTCGCAACAGTGCTCACGCCCGAAATAGGCTGGCTCATACTTGACGAGCCCACGCACAATCTCGACTCCGAAGCGGTTTCCCTTCTCTCCGAGGCAATACAGCAGAAAATACCCTCGATTGTGGAGCAGACTTTCGTAATCACGCACGACGCCTCGCTTGGCGAATCAGGGGATGGCACGATTTTCCGCCTTGAGCGCGACAAGGGCAAGAACGAGCCTAGCAAAGTGGAGAAAGTTGCCGGAATCTGAAGTGCCGCTTCGGGGCTGATTAAAAGTAAGCCAGCAGGCGCCCTGCGTGAGCCGCGAGTTCGCGCGCATGATAGTGGCGGTTGACCTTGCGCTTTGCCATGTGCGCTGCAACGCCGTGCCTGCAAATGGGCGAGGATGAAAGGTAGGCCGACGCAAGCTTGGGAAGCTCGCTTTGTTTCGCGTACCCCTTGCCTGCAAGCGCGCGCATGGTGGCAACTGCCTCGTAGAAAAGCGAGTCCGAGTCGTCAAGCGCGAAAACAGCCGACGGGTTGGAAAGCTTCGCCTCCTTGCCGGAATAAACGACCGCTTCGGGAGATATGCCGCCGCAGCCGAACCCCTGCGAGTGCAGGGCGGCAAGCCTGCGCATGACTGAAACGGAAAATGAAGATTTCTCCTCGCTTGTGAGAACCGAGGCATCTGGCTGCTTGCCTGAAAGCCTGCTTACAAGGAAAACCTCGCCATCCTCGCTTGCAACATAGCCCACGGGAAGCGAGCAGTGCTCTGAGAGCCCCTCGCCCGCGCCAACGACCATCTTTGCGTGCTCGGAACTTTCAGCCCTGTGAAGCACGAAATTCTCCCTGCGCTCGGAAAAAACAAGCCCGTGACTGGAGGCATTCCTGCCAAGAGGGTAGCTTAGGTGCTCGTATTCCGAAGCCAGCACTGCGTAGCGGTTCATGCTCACACCTTTTCGTAGACAAACTTTGTGAATTTCCTTCCGCGCACGAAGACCGGGAATATGTCCTTTATCTTCCTGACGCGGTCCTTTGCGCGGGAAACCTTGGGGCGGACGTATTTCTCGAAAAAGTCGCGTATGCTGTGGCGGTGCACTTCGTTTTGCACGCCTGCACTGAAATATGCCGTATTTTGACTAAGCGGATTCCTATTTGCGACTGCCATCTTGCTGCACCTAACCCCGTATGTGCTTGTTTTAGTGTAGGCGAGAGTATAAAAAGATGTGTAACACTTCCGAGGGTGGAAAAACTAAAATCGCCAAAAATAGCGGGAAAAACTGCGATTTTCCTAATCCGCCCGCTGGCACTGGCGCGCACGGGGCGGCTCCCCTTACTTCATCCCGCCAAGCGAGCCGGACAGCATCTTTGCCGAGTCGCGCGGGACAGCAGAGGACATCACGATTTCGGTCGCGAACTCAAACCCTGCCCAGTTGGCAAGGCGCGGGAGTATCTGCATGTGGAAGGTGAAATCCTTCTCGCCGTGCGGGGCGGAATGGCAGAGTATGTTGTAGGGCGCGTATCCTGTTGCCGCGTCAAGGGCGGAAAGGGACGACTTGATGGCTTGTGCAAGCCCCAGAAGCTGCGAATCATCCATCGCGGAAAGCGAATGCATCGGGGCAAGCGGCACTATCCAGACCTCGTGCAGGAAGCGCGAGCCCTTGGGGCAAAGCGCGGCGAATGATTCATTTTTGTAGAATACCGATTTCGCCTGCTTGGCGGGCATGGCTGCGATTGCAGCTGCTTTCTTCCCGATTTTCTGCACGTGCTTGGGCACGAAATCCATGCCCACAAGCTGCGTGTGCGAGTGCTCAAGCGACGCGCCTGCGTCCTTGCCCTCGTTCTTGAAAATGCACGTGTATTTCAGGCGGGAGTCGGCCGCCGAATCCTGCATGCGGGCGCGGAGCACCGACAGGTAGTCGCGAAGCGCCTCGGCGGGGAGTTCGGAAAGCGTTTTTGCGTGGTCGGGCGTTTCCACGATTACCTCGTGCCTGCCGTACGCATGCTCGCACTCGCGCGAGAAGGCGGGAAACTTGTTGGGAAAGACGCGGACAGACCACTTGCCGTCCTGCCCCAGCCTGCTGATTTCAGGCGGGGTGAGGTGCTCGTTGCCCGGGCAGAAAAAGCATTTCTCAGGAGGCACGACCTTTGCCACGCGCTGTTTCGGGGAGTCATGCGGGCGCTTTGCGCGGGCGATTGTCTGCACAACCTGCCTGCCAAGGACGTCTTTCACCACCCTGTTGTTCATCGCGCCGGGTTCGTTTTTTTCAGCCATGACACCGCCTCGAAAGCCTGATTGAGATGCAACTGCGGCTGGGCTTTTAATGTTTCTTCATGCCACCGCTGTTTTCGCGGATGGTCCGGTCGTAAAAGAAAGCCACTTCGTCCCTGAATTCCTTGAAATGCGCGGTGCCCGAGTGGTATGCGTCGAACGCCGAGAAATAGCTCCAGAACTTGTGCGAATAGTCCGCAAGCTCGTCCTCGCGCTCCTTGACCTTGGTTTTTTCCCTGTTCACCCTCTTGATGAAATTCCTGCTGCTCTCGCCCTGCTTTTTTTCGAGTTTCAGGGGCTTGGGTTCGAGGTAGTTGTTCACAGCCACGCGCCCGCGCTTGTAGGAGCCCGCGGCGACCTGGTAGTTGCCCTCGTATTTCGCGAGGTTCACCGAAAAGAGCATTGCGGCGGCGAACGTGTTGTACTTGATATCGTAGACTTTGTCCTTCTCCACAACGCCGTATTTTTTCGTGCTCTTGTTGAATTCACCCTTGTCGTATTCGGTTATCTTGCCGATGAGCGCCTTCGCAAGCTCATAGGGCTCGTTGTAATCGGCGGGCTTGATTCCGAAAAAGCCGGCCATTTCGTTGAGCCGCGGGCATGCGCCGTCCTTGTCGCGCATCACGCCCAAAAATTCCCGTATGAACGCGGGCTCGTTCATGGAGAGCCGCGCGCCGTCCGAAATCTGGAACAGCCCCCTATCCGCGTTGCCCTTGAGGCGGCTTACGAGGTTGCGCGAGGTGTTCTCGTGCCTGAGATTGCTGTTTTCGCAGTAAAGGAGTGCCATGAGACCGGCTGGCTTCACGCGGAGCAGGTCAGAGGCGTAGAAAATATGGTCGTATGCGCTTGCGCCGGATTTGGATTCAGGGTCCTTCTTGCCCTTCATTTTCTGCACGGCTTCCTCCATGAACCGCTTGTAAAGGAACACGCCGGCGTCCGGGTGGAAGCGCTTTGTTATGGAATCCGAAGGAGAGGTGAATTCGTTCAGTTTCTTGGACGTGATTTTGTGCGTGTCCACCCCGTGCTTCAACCCGCCGAAAAGTATGTAGTTCTCAAGCTGGATGGCGCGGTTGAACTTGAAGGAGCCGGCAAAGCTTTCGCAGTTGTGCTCCATGTATTTCAGAGGGGGAGTTGAAACCTTCGGGGAAAAGAATTCACCCATGGGATGCTGATTTGTGCAAACAGCTTAAAATCCGCTCGGAAAACAAGCGCCTCGGATTCAGAGGAAAGCTTCCACGTCCTGTTTCTTCTTTTCCTTGTCGGACTCGAAGCGCTGGGCAATCAGCTCAAGGTCCTTGCCTTTCGAGGAGAATGTGGACTTGCGCTTACGAATCTTCACGAAAATCGGGGAGCCCACAGCCTCGCCCACAACAAGCGCCTCGCCCACGCGAAGCGTGGTGATGGAATCGAGCATGGACTTGTCTATGCCCTCGCAGCTCTCGCCCACGTGGTCTATGTCAAACGGGTTGGTTATGCGAAGGATGATGTTGGTGTTGCACTGCGAAAGCGCGGTTGTCGCAAGCTGCACCGGGCGCTGGCTGATTAGGCACAGGCACGCGCCGAATTTCCTCCCCTCGCGCGCGATTTTTATTATCGGGGGCTTGGCAAGCGCATACGCCTTCTCCGCCTTTTCCGGCGCGAAATTGTGCGCCTCCTCGACGATTAGCGCGAAGGGCGCGATTTTGTCCTTCTTGCGCAGGTTGAAGAGCCTCCTGCAAATGTACGCGACCATTATCTGCTTCTTTCTCGAGTTTTCTATTTCCGACAGGTCCACCACCGTGAGCCTGCCCGGAGAAACCATGGATTCGAGCTTGGGATAGTCTGCTGTCCCGAAAAGCCGGAGGGAGCGAAGCTCTGAGAGCCACGCGATAAGCGGGCGCTTGACATTGTCCTTTTTCTTGTCCGCCATCTCGGCTTCCACGCGGCTGATGAGGTCGTCGACGGAATATCCCTCGTGCTTTTCCTTGGCTTCTGCGCGCAGCTTCTCCATTATCGGGACAAGCTCGCGAAGCTGGGTGGAGGACATCTCGGGCGACCACTCGCGAAGCATCTGCGGCGTCACACGGCGGAACGCAATTTTGAATTTCTTGGAGGAAACCACGTCCACGCTCGCCCCGTACTGCGTGGAGCGGAAGCCCGTGTATTCCCCGTGGCTGTCCAAGACGACTATGGCGAGCCTGCCGTCCTTGGGCTTGCGCTCAAGCATTTCCTCGATAAGGACGGAAGTAAGGTAGGATTTCCCGCTTCCGGACATTGCGAGGATGGCAAGGTGCTTTTGCAGCAGGCGCCCCATGGAAACCTTCGCAGGAAGCGAGTGGTGCTGGAGCGTGCCGATGTCAAGCCCGTTGTCGTCAAGATGTAGGAATTTCTTCAAAAGCGCGTCTTCGGCGCAAAGCACGCGGCTTCCGGGCGCGGCGGGGAATGTGCTTCGCGTTATGTTGTCTCCCTCGAAAACGCCGTGCACGCGAACGTTCGCGACAACGTATTCCCAGTCCGCGGTCGGGAAGCTTTCGGACATTGGCGAGGAGCGCTCGTATTCCGCGACCGACTCCGCCCGCTCGAAATAGCGGTTCGCCCGCGTTATTTCCGATATCGAGCCGAGGATGAACCCGCTGTCGAGCTTCACCTTGACAAACTGCCCCTTGCGCACGCTGTTGTCGGAAATCACGAATGAGAATTCGATTGTGGTCGGCCCCTCCATGGTGGAGATTACCGTGCCAAGCTCACCTTCCTGCGACATTGCCTCACGGGTTGAATCATCACCTTAACCTTTTAAACCGAGGCTGAGAATGTTGCTGGTGAAAACATGACGATGCGAACGCCTGAAAAAGAGCTTCCGTTTTCATCAAGGTATTCCCTGCCCCTGCGCGTGTCAGACGGGCTTGGCGAGGTTTCATGGGAGACGGTTACGCAGATGTCCTCCGACTTCCAGATAAAAACCGGCGAGAAGAGGGACCGCGTGCACGGCGTGATGCGCGAGCTTCAGATGACGCGGCTTCTCCTGATGGACAGGATAAAGCACTGCTCGCAGGACGACGGGAAGATAGACCCGCAGATACTCATAGATGTGGTGAGGCTGCTCCAGCGCTGCGAAAAGGTGTCCGAGGAATACGACGTGGACCTCAAGGAGTTTTCATCATTCCTTTACCTGATTTCCGAGAAGCTGAAAAAGGAGAAGCTTGCGAGGCACTCCTCGCCCTCCGGCGTTTCAGGCATGGCGCCGATAAAGGAGGAGCTTGACAGTTACAAATCAAGAAGCGAGAACACGAAGAAGAACGGGAAGCGGAGGAGGAAGTGAATGGAAGAATTGAAATTCGATTTAGACGCGCTGCTTTTCGGGAAGGACAGAGTGGAGCCCCGCACCCGGACAATGGGCGCCATGCTCCCCGTAGTCGCAGAGCCGGACAAGATGCCCGAGGGCATGGAAGACGAAGTCACGTATTACATGTACCGCGAGGTCGACAGGATCGGCAACATACGCTACGACATCACGCGCATACTGTCCCTTGACCTGTGCACCGAGAGGAACAAGACGTTCGGGCACGTGCACCCGCCTTCGAAAACAGGCACCCCGTGGTCCGAAGTCTACGAGGTCCTCTCGGGCGAGGCGCATTTCCTGCTGCAGAAGATAATCCCGAGCGGCGTGGAGGACGCGCTGCTTCTGTCCGCGAAGAAAGGCGACTGCCTGCTTGTCCCGCCGGGCTACGGGCACGTCACGATAAACGCCGGGAAGGGGGACCTGCTGATGGCGAACCTCGTCTCCGACGGCTTCGAGGCGGACTATTCGATTTACGCCCAGCGCCGGGGCGCGTGCTTCTACGAAATGCTCGACGGCAAGCTCGTGAAGAACGAAATGCATTACGGAAGCCAGTTCGGCTTGCGCGAGATGGCTTCGGCGAAGTTCTCGTCGCAGTTCGGATGCTTCGAACCATTCAAGAAAGGCAACCTCCTTGAAGTGGCAAAGAACCCCAAGGCAATCGAGTTTTTGGAAAAGCCTGAAATGTTCTGCTGAAGAAGAAGACTGGGCGTTACCCGCATCTGGAAAATTAGCGAACGCCGACCGATTACTTTTTCTCAAGCTTGCCGCGGGCGAACTGCGGCGAGCCGCCGCCCCTGCCGCCATGTTTCTTGAGAAGCTCCATTGCGTTTAGCCCGCTTCCTTCAGGCGCGACTGCTGCCATGAAGCCGTCGGTGTTTATGATTATCGCCGAGTAGCCGGCTGCCGAGAGCTTCGCGCAGACTTCCTCGGACAACTTCTGCGTGTAGGGCGCATTCGTAAGCTCGATGAGCTTCCTGCCTTCCTTCTGGGCGTAGATTTGCGCGTTGTCGGCAATCGCGTGCGAGAGGAGTGCCTGCAGTTTCTCTATTTCCTTGCCCCTCTCCTTCCACTCGTTGAAAAAGCGCATGGCTGTTGCCTTGAGCTGGTCTTCCGGAACGGCAAGCGCCTCGGCGGCGTCGCGAAGCAGCCGCTCGCGCTCCTGAATGTGCTTGATGGCCTCAGGGCCTGATTTGATTACCACTCGCTCCACCCCGTCCTGCACGCCTTCGCGCTTGACGATTTTCACCATGCCAAGCTCGGCGGTGCTTTTGTTGTAATTGTGAGTGCCTCCGCATGCCTCGTGGTCCAGATTGCCGATTGAAACCACGCGAAGCTCCTTGCCAGGCACCGCGCCACCCTGGTAAAGCCGGAAGCCGTATTTCTTTTCCGCCTCGTTCCTGCCAAGCACTTCGGTGCTGATGGGCAAATCGTCGGAGACATACTTGTTTGCGAGCTGCTCGATTTTCTCAAGCTCCTCCCACGTAATCTTGCGGTAATGGGTAAGGTCGATGTGCGCCTTGTGCTCGTCTTTGTATGAGCCTGATTGCCAGATGTGCGGGCCCAGTGTTTCCCGCGTGCACGCGTTGATGAGATGGATTGTGGTGTGGTGGCGCGCTACCTGCTTGCGCCTCTCGCCATCCACTTTGCCGTGGACTGTTTGCCCGGGCTTGAAGGATGATGCCTGCTCCACTTCGTGCAGGATGACGCCCTTTTCCTTCTGGGTGTTCTTCACTTTTTTCCCGTCAAGCGTGCCGATATCGAATATCTGCCCGCCGCCCTCTGGGTAGAACGCGGTGTGGTCAAGTATCACGTATTTGCCCTTGACGGCAATGACTTTTGCTTCGAATTCCTCGACCGAATCGTAGAAGAGCGTCTTTGTCTTTTCGTGCCCCTCGACATCCACTTTCGGTTCGATTGGCTCGCCGGTCTCGTCCGCCTTGCGAAGGAGCGAATAGAAGTTCTCTGGGATTTCCACTTTCACGCCGCGGTCGCGCGCGATTTCAGCGACAAGCTCGGCGGGGATGCCGTCGGACTCGTAAAGCTTCTTCAGCTCGTCAATGCCGAGGGTTTTCCCGTGCGAGAGGAGGTTCGCGACCTTGCCCCTGCCCTTTTCCTTGCCTGCCGCGTATTTGCGCTGCTCTTCTTCCACAACAGCGATTGCGGTTGGCACTCCTTCCTTCAATTTCGGGAATATCTCCCGCAAATGGTGCGCGTGCGCCTCGAAGACACCGCCATAGTCAAGCCCGAGGGAAAACTCGGAGTCAAAGCCGAAAACGCGGCGCAGAATCATCCTCAGGTTGTAGCCGCCGCCCGAGTTCGAAGGGAGCAATCCGTCGGTTGAAGTGAAAAGAATCGTCTTGAGGTGGTCCGCGCAGGCGTATGACGCGTGCAGCGGGGCGAACGTGTTTGCCATTTCCTCAGTGCTCATGCCGAGCTTCTTCGCGATTTCGGACTTGTCCGCGCCGAAGCGGTCTGCCGCCTCGTCGGCGTCCAAAACGCCGGACAGCTTCGCGTATTGCAGGAAGAGTTTCTCGTCCACCTTTATGCCGGCTTTTTTCTTTATCCTGCCAACAGCATCGCCGAAAACCACGTCGTAGCTGACAGGGGAGCCGTGCGTTATCCACGACAGGCGCTCAAGCCCGGCGCCCATGTCGATTACCTTTGTGGAAAGCTCGCGGGAAGCGCCGCCGGGCAGCTCCTCGTATTGCATGAACACGCAGTTTCCAAGCTCAAGCCCGTCGGCGAAATATTCTATGCAGGGACCGAAGTTGCCGCCGCCTGCCCACACGTCCTCGTTGAAAACAAGGTGCTTCTCGTCAATGCCGAGGTGAGAAAGATAGCCCAAGTCGTGCGTTATCGCCTCGTCCTTCCAGTAGAAAGTTCCGGTCTTTTTCGTGTTGAAGGCGTGCTGCCCCACCATGACGAACGTTGTGTAGTGCCTGCCTGTCACGCCGACGTTTGAAATGTCGGGGAAGCGGATGCACTGCTGGGGGATGATAAGCGGGTTTGCGGGCGGCTCCACTTCGCCTGACACCGCGTAGGGCTGGAAGTCCGAAATGGATGCAATAGTGAAGTACAAGTCGTCGCGCCACCTTGCGACCGTCGGGTATGCCTCAAGCGAAGAATGCCCGTGCTTGGTGAAGTATTCCTCTATCTTCTTCCATGTCTCAACATAGCCGAGCGGGGACTTTGCCATCTTCTTGCCGATGAATTCGTAGCCCATGCAGGAGGAGTCCGAGCACATCTCGCGCTGTGCCACCGACCAGAAGAAGCGCGAGCATTTCTTGCACTGCTGGCGCGTGTAGCCCCGCTCAATCAGCGCAGGGACCTTGTAATGCTTTTCCCAGTCCTTGCCAAATTCGGCGCGAAGAACATTCTTGTCCATGGAATTCCTGTCTGACTACCAAAATTTATATTCTTGCTTTGGCAATAAGCATGTTGTGGTCGAAGGAATGCAAAAGCTCGTAATCTGCCTGTTGTTTTGCGGCGTCCTCCTGTTCGCAGGGTGCGCAAGCGTTCCCCCCAGCATCATTCCTATTGAAAAAAATACGAGCCCGGATGACGGAAATTACGCGGAATACGGGATGAACGTGGCGGAGGTGCCAAGCCAGAATGCCGCGCCGAAAACCACCAACCCGCTGCCGAAGCTTCCGGACGTCCCGAAGGTGCTCCAGCCCAAGAACGGCTCCAACAGCTCGCTGAAGCTTGTGGAGATACGCCAGAAGGCGGAACACGAAGGCATTGCCCCTGTCGGCGCGGTTGCCAAGGCATGGTTCGGGGGGTATGAGGAGGGGGCGAACTACTACTATCTTGTGCCCGGCGGGACGGCAATGCTGTCCGACGGGACGAAACTCGAGCTTGCATCGTTCAACAGCGACTGGTCGCAGGGCGGGATATGGGCGACGTTCGTGATAGGCGGGACGCGCAGGACCGTGAACGTCGGGCAGGAAGCCGATGCCGGAGGCTGGACGGTAAGGACAATGGACCTGTTCCTCCAGCCTGAAAAGGTCTACGCAAAATTCCTGCTTTCCGACTTTGACGCGCAAAAGGAGCTCAATGTTTCCCTCGGGACCAAGATATACACTTCCGGCCAGAAAGTCTATGAGGCGGTCGGCATATACTCCGGATACTCCGGCAACTACAGCGGAGTGGTGCTGTCCGAGGGGCAGCGAAGGTACTCCTTTGAAACCGGCGAGGAAAAGCCGCTGCCGCTTGAATGAGCGCAATCTTGCTTCTTCGGGAGCCAGCACAGCTAATTTAATACCTACGCACGAGAAAGAAATCCTGCGGGCCCGTAGTGGAATGAGTTATACGGTCGAGCTTCGCTCGACCTATCGCCGCGCTTGCGCGCGTCGAACGCGCCGCTCTCGCACGCAGAGATTTAATTCCAACGCAAGAAATATTTGCGCTGGGCCCGTAGTGGAATGGTTAACACGTCGCTCTCACACAGCGAAGACTCCCGGTTCGATCCCGGGCGGGCCCACTATCCGGCGGGATAAATCTGTTTTTAAACGCATATTTCCCGAAATTGGCGCTTGTGATTGCATGCCCCCTAAATTCAACGATACCCAGTTCATCGGCAGGGTGAAGACATACCACCGGCTTTTCGAGAGCAGGGCGAAGAAAAGCATCAAGAGCAGGTTTTTCCCGGAACTTCTTGATTACAAGAACGTCCTGACTGCCATCATGAACGCAGAGAAGGACGGCTTTGACGCCAGAGCCCCGATTGCGGAGGAAATAAACCGCATAGTGAAAGAGGAGACCAGCCAGATTGCAAGATACCATGACGCGGGATTGTTTTCGGAGATAGCGGAAAAGCGCGGCAGGTATCCGAAGCTGGTTGCGGCAAGCTGGCTTGTGATGGGTGTTTCGTATCTTGCGACAGCCATAAAGTTCACCGGTGAAAAAGCGATAACGCTCCCCAAGACCTTCGAGGAGTGGGGGCTTGCTGCATCCACCGTCATCCTGACCATAACGGCCGCTTTCCTTTACAAGCTCGCAGGAAGGTACGAAAATGCGATGGAAGCTATAAACGCGGCGATAGTCAACATGGCGTCGTGGAACAACAAATACGACAGGAAAAAGGTCGTTTATCCGGAAACAATCCTGCAGGGGAAGGAATAGCCCCCTTTTGAGCCCCCCTAAGGGCAATTTTTATACGTTTCCCTTCAAATCGAAAGTGCGCTCCCATCCAGGCGAATCCGTCGCCTGCCTGGTAGCGCTAATGCGCTCCCATAGTCTAGTGGCTGACTTCGACGCAATTGTGCGTCGGCGCGAGCCGGACAACCCGGTCAAGGACGGAGCCCTCTCAAGGCTCTAACTCGGGTTCAAATCCCGATGGGAGCGTTTTTATTTTTACGAAGTAAAAATTAAAACAAGTCGTCCAACTTGCGCAGCAGCGCAAGTGGAGCACTCGTCGTTGCAACGACGAGTCGTTGCGGCAACACGACTGCGTTTTTATTTTTTTTAAGAAGACCCAAGCAGGCGTGATTCCGCAGTCATCACAATCGTGTCGTTGCCGAGGCTGGTGTTCTGTTCAAGGCGGTACGCAAGAAGCTGGATGTCTTTGTAGGTGTCATTGGAGTAGTAGTATCCGGTTCCAAGGCATTGGAGAATGTCCATAGTGGATGCAGCGCCGGACTCTGCATCGCGCATCTGAAGAAGATAGCTGATTTGGGCATTACTCGATGGCGGGCAGAAACTGGATTTGATGCTTTGCTCGCTGATAACTTGGACCGAGCCATCGCTCTTTGCAATCTCAGTCCAGTTTGAGAATATAGTTGGTCGCTGCAAATCCTGCTCAAGATCCAGAAAAGCCGAATCGTTGATTTCCCTCGGTTCGGCTGTTTCATAATCAAATGCATAATGCGCTTCGATCTGGTTTGAGACTTCATTTCCAGAAGCACTAATTTTCCTACTGCCTGAAAAGGAAAAGATTGTCTCTTTTTGGTCTGTAAAGTAGGTTATTACGCCGTTCAGTGACTCGCCTGCCCCTTTGTACGAACCGCCTGTGAATCGTATTTCACGATCGTAGCTGTATTGCGAAGATTTCACGGAGTCCTGTTTTGGGCCGACGCAGCCAAGAAAGAGGATGGATGAGATGATGATTGCGAAGATGACTGTGACTTTCCCCATCCAGGACACCTCAGATGTACTTCTTCCCTTCTTCCACTATGTTTGAAAAGAACCTTCGGCTGTTTTTCTCGTGTGATATGCCGGCTGTCCAGCGCGGGAACTGGCTGCGGTAGACCGAGCACTCTGGGTGCGGCATCATGCCCAGTATCTTGCCCGTTGTGTCGGAAATTGCCGCGATGTTTTTCACCGCGCCGTTGGGGTTGATTGGGTAATCCCCTTCCTTCATGTTCCCGTCCACGTACTTGAGCGCGACTTGCCCTTTCTTCTCAAGCTGGGAAAGCACGGCGCTGTCGCGGCAGATGAACCGCCCCTCGCCGTGGCGCACCGGGCAGTTGATGAAATCCACGCCCTCGAAATACTTGCATGCGGACTTCTGCGGCTTGAGGTTCACCCACCTGTCCTCGAACCTGCCTGAAGCGTTGTTGGAAAGCGTCGCCTCCTGCGAAAAGTCAAGCGCCATGTTGGGAAGAGCGCCGAGCTTTGCCAATACCTGGAAGCCGTTGCAGATGCCAAGCATGGGCTTGCCAGATGTTACGAACGCTTCGAAGTCGCCCCTGAAAGTGCTTTTGAGCTTGTTCGCAAGCACCCTGCCGGAGGATATGTCGTCCGCGAACGACCAGCCGCCCGGGATTGCGAATATCTGGAAGTCCTCAAGCTTTGTTTCGCCCGAGGAAATGTCGGAGAAGTGCACTATTTTGGAGTCAGCGCCCGCAAGCGAGAACGCGTGCGCAAGCTCCATTTCGGAATTCAGCCCGAAGCCGGAAAGCACGAGGCATTTTGGCGGGCGGGGCTCGGCCTTGGGAGCCGCGCGCAAAGACGCCTTGGCGGGAACCGCGCGGGATGGCTCGCGCTTGGAGGGCGCAACTTTCTTTTTTGCAACGATTACTTTTTTCCTTTTCATCTCAACCGCCTATTTTTGCCTGCCATATGCGGATGGCATCCGGCTTTCGCCGGCTGTTTCCGCCCTCAGAGTCAAGGTTTGCCAAATGTTCACCAGTCCATTGTTTTTTGCCAAGCCCCCCGCATCTTCCCGACAGGAAGGGAGAGGAGCTTTTCCTTGTTAAGCGTGATTTCAAGATTCTCGAACGCAGTGACGCTGCCGAGCCGGCAGAATTTCGCCCCGCGCATTGCGCGCGCGAATGATTTCTCGTCTTTCTTTTTCACGGACACCACGAACCTGCCTGCGGATTCGGAGAACAGGACCTGATGCGCAAGCAATTTGCCCGCGTGCGCGGTAAGCTCGATTTCAGCGCCAACCCTGCCCGCAATGCAGCACTCGGCAAGCGCGATTGCCAAGCCCCCTTCGGAGCAGTCGTGGCACGAGGCGAGCAGCCCCTTTTCGATTGCCGCCTGCAGCTTTTTGTAAAGTGCGAAATTGCGCTTGAAGTCCACTTTCGGAACGAACGCGCCAAGCTCGTTTTTCATGGCGTAGAATTCCGAGCCGCCAAGCTCGTTCTTTGTTTCGCCAAGCACGTAAATCGCGTCGCCCTCGTTTTTGAAGTCGGATGTCATCGCGCGGGAGATGTCCTCGATTTTCCCCACTGCGGAAATGAGCAGCGTGGGCGGGACGGAAATCTTCCACTTGCCGTGCTTGTAATCGTTTTTCATGCTGTCCTTGCCGGAAATAAGAGGGACGCCGTATGCAATGCAGGCGTCGTAAAGCCCCTGACAGGAAAGGACAAGTTGCGCGAGCTTGTGCCTGCCGTCGGGATTGTCCGGCGACTGCACCGGGTCGCACCAGCAGAAATTGTCGAGTGCGGAGAGGCGCTCAAGCGAGCCGCCTGCGGCAACGTAGTTCCTTACCGCCTCGTCCATTGCATTGGCTGCCATCTGGTAAGCGTCAAGGTCGGAATAGCGCGCGCATATCCCGTTTGAAACAACAAGCCCCTCCTTTCTTCCGAGAATAGGCGCGACAACGCCGGCGTCCGAAGGTCCGTCCGCGCCGACGCCGCACAGGGGCTTCACAACCGAGCTTCCCTGCACTTCGTGGTCGTACTGGCGGATGATGTATTCCTTGGAGCATGTGTTGGGGCGCGAAAGAAGCGAGAGCGTGTCGGACTCGAGGTCGGTTTTCATCACCGGGCTTGGCTCGGACAGCTTCGGCGTTTTCAATTCCGCCTCAAGCTCCATCTGCGGCAAGCCGTGGTGCAGGAAATCCATGTCTATGTATGCGACCGTCTTTGCGCCGTATTTCACGTGCATGAAGCCAGTTGCCGTGAATTCGCCCATGTCCGAAACTTCCACGTTCCGCAATCGCGCGAGCTGCACGAACTCGCCGGCTTTTGCGGGCGGGACTGCGAATGTCATGCGCTCCTGCGACTCGGAAACGAGGATTTCCCACGGGTCCAAGCCGGGATATTTGAGCGGCGCGCGGTCAAGGTGGAGCAGGCATCCGCCAGCTGCCTCAGCCATTTCGCCGACAGATGATGAAAGCCCGCCCGCGCCGTCGTCCGTGACAGCGCTGAAAAGCCCTGCATCGCGGGCTTCGAGCAGGAAGTCTGAAAGCTTCTTTTGCGTGTAAGGGTCGCCAAGCTGCACTGCCGAGACCGGCGAATCCTCGTGCAACTCGACCGATGAGAATGTTGCGCCGTGTATGCCGTCCTTGCCTATGCGCCCGCCTGCCATGAATATCCTGTCGCCGGGCTGCGCCGCCTTGATGTGCGTCTTCTTCTCCTTTATTTCGGATGGCATAAGCCCGCCGGTTCCGCAATAGACAAGGGGCTTGCCAAGGTAGCGCTCGTCAAAGTAAAGCGAGCCGTTCACAGTGGGAATTCCGCTCGCGTTGCCTCCTGCCGCCACTCCTGCGCGCACCCCTTCAAGCACGCGGCGCGGGTGGAAGAGGCGAGGGGGGATGACGCCGGAATAGTCCGGCGGGGCGAAGCAGAAAACGTCGGTGTTGAAAATCGGCTTTGCGCCAAGCCCGACGCCCAAAATGTCGCGGTTCACGCCGAGTATGCCCGTGAGCGCGCCGCCGTACGGGTCAAGCGCGGATGGCGTATTGTGCGTCTCCACCTTCATAGCCACGTTCCAGCCCGGCACGAATTCGAACACGCCCGCGTTGTCAGTGAAAACGGAAACCAGCCACTTCTTTTTCTTGGACAATTTCTCGGTCGCGGCGCGGATGTATGTCTTGAAAATGGAATTTATGATGCGCTTCTGCTTGCCCTTCCAATAAGTTATCTTCGCGTTGAAAATCTTGTGCTTGCAGTGCTCTGACCACGTCTGCGCGATGCATTCGATTTCAACGTCGGTCGGCTTGGGGGAGATGCCGCTTTTCCTGCGCTCGGACATGACGTCCGGGTCTGAATAGTGCTCGCGGATGCAGCGCATCTCGGGAAGCGAAAGCGAGAGCACGCGGTGGCGCGAAAGCTCCAGAAGCTTCCTGTCCGGCACTTCCAAATCGATTTCGCAGACCAGCCCGCCGCCGGCTATCTGCACGCGCGGGACGATGTTGCCAAAGCCCGCCTCCCCGAATTCCTGCGCGGACTTCACCTCGAAATGCTGTATCAATTCGTTTGCGAGAAGCTCCTTTGCGATGCGCTCCGCGTCCGCGCGGGAGATTGCGCCCCAGAGAAGATAGTGCTTTGAAGTGTATACTCCGCCCGAAAGCTTCCTTCCAAGAAGCTCGCCGATTGCCTCGTGCGACGTTTCGCCCACGCTGTCCTTCACGCCAGGCCTGAAGCCCACTGCAATCGCGAATGAGAACTTGGACGAGGACGGCGAAAAGAGCGGGGCGTTGAATGAGAACTGCTGGGTGATTGGGTCGGAGAAAAGCTCCTGCCCGGCTTTTTGCGCCTCGGATTCCGGCATTTCCTCGTCGATGGTGTAAACGTCCAAAACACGGGCGGATTTCAGCCCCTTGATTCCAAGCTCGGATGAGACGCGGCGGAGCAGCGAGTCGCCTGACGGGTCTGGGAAATCGGGCTTAGCTCCGGTCTCTATCCTAAAAGCCATACTTCCACGAGGGATAGACGATGGCAGAATTTATAAAATGGGAGAGAAAATTTTGCACGTTATTCCGCCAAAAACCAGACGTTTACAGGAGATACCCGCTCGCTTCCTCCACTATGCCCCTTGCCTCGCCCAAGTCGCCCAAGGCAAGCTCGCGCGAGCCTGCCCGCACCGCGAACGCCTTTGCGCGCACGATATACTCGTCGTAGCGGAAGGTCGTCTTCTGCTTCATCACGAACGGCTGCACGCCGTAGCTTTCCATGACCGCAAGCACGTTCTTGCCTGAAAGCACCCATATCCGCTTGTCGCCCGAAAGCCACGATTCAAGCGTCAGCCCCTTGAGGGGGAACCGCTCGCCCTTGTGCTCGAAATACGCGTTCGCAGCGAATTTCACCCCGCCGGTTTCGCCAAGCGGCTTTGCCGCGAAAACGTCAAGCGCCGCGCCGGACTGGAATTCCAGGCGTATCCAGTTCCATGGCGTGAGCGGGATTGCCGCGACGACCTTCTGGAGGTACGCCTTTCCTTCAAGCTTCTTCCCTTCAAGCTCGCCTGAGAAATCGAAATAGTAGTTTATCATCCACGCCCCGAGCCTCGGAGCAATCGGGGTCTTCAGCATGTGGACCATTTCGTACGGCTTGCCCCCGTGCATCGGCTTCGCTTTTGCCGAAAAAACCCGCTTGCCGCCCACGTCGAGCTTCACATCGTAAGACGGGTATTTGCCGGAGATTGAAAATCCGTTCTCCCTGTTCTTCGCGCTTATGCTGTGGGGCGCGCCTTTCACCCCGCCAAGCGAAACGCCCGCGTGCGAGTCGAACACCACTTTCTTTTTCCCCTTCGAGTGATACCAGCAGACCCCTGCGCACGGCACGCCGCCTTTCACGTCGGACGAGGAGACAACGGTGCCGTTCACCTTCACCGGGTCGGACGACCTGCCGAGCGTGAGTATTACCTGCTCGTCCGAATGGGGCGTGCAGAAGTAAAGGAACCAGTATTCCTTGCCCATGGGCGGCAAATCCTCGATTGTGAAAAAAAGGTCGTCGGGCGTCTTGTAATGCCGGGACTTGAAAAGCTGGGAGAACGCGGTGATTTTTCCCGAGAACTGCTTTTTCGCGGCTGCCCATTCCGCGTGCATCGAAGAGCTTTCTTTGAATGGCATTGCGAATCCGCGCATAGTCCGGTAATCCTATTCAAGCTTTTTAATCTCCTACGATACAACGGAAAAGCGCAGACGACCAGGGGGAATGGGCAAATCGCGGCGATTTGCCCAGTTTTTGCGCAAAAGCGCAAAACCCCCGAACCAGGGGGGAATGGGCTAACCTGGTATGCTACCAGGTTTGGGACCTGGTGATTCGAGTTCAAATCTCGATTCCCCCAT
>JBAYHU010000011.1:0-35489 GCA_041665945.1 Candidatus Micrarchaeia archaeon | reverse complement strand
GCAACGCCGCAGCACGTCTGCTACCTCAACGTGAGCGAGGTGACGTGCGGCATCCTCTCCACGCCCAACACGGTCTACACGCTCAACCGGTCGGTCTCGATAAACGGCTCGACCTGCTTCAACGTCACGGCGGCGAACGTGACAATCAACTGCAACGGCTACAGCATAACAGGCAACAACACGAGCAACACCTACGGCGTCTATTCCGGCCAGGTCGGCACAAAGATGAATGACTGCAGGATATCGAACTTCTCCATGGGCGTAGGGTTTCTCCTTGCATCAAGCGGGTCGATAAGCAGGACGAACGCAAGCACAACAAGCGCAAGCGGCTACGGCTTCTATCTCTGGAACGCCGCGAGCAGCAATGTCACCAACTCCACAGGCACCTCCATCTCGGGCGATGGCATCTTCATCTACGGGGACGGCAACACAGTCTCCAATTCCAACTTCACATCCTCATCCGGCTACGGAATCCAGCTTTACTCCAGCTCCAGCACCAACATCACCAACTCGAACGGGACATCTGGCTCGAACTACGGGATATACCTCCGGTCCAATGCCAATTTCAACATGCTCAACGCCATCAGCGGGGTTTCCAACTCCAGCTACGGCATCTTTCTGTCAAGCAGCAACAACAACACAATCACCGGCTCCTCGGGAACCTCCGGCGAGGGCTCGGGCATTGTGCTGATCGGAAGCAGCAACAACACAATCTCCCTGTCAACCGGAACCTCCACTGCCTCAAGCGGCATTTTCATAAGCGGGAACAGCAACACAATTTCCAATTCCAGGGGAGTCTCCACATCCAACCCCGGAATCAACATGCAGGCGTCATACACTCGCGTCATAGGCTCCAATGGGTCATCCACATCTGGAGAGGGCATCCTTCTCGCGGGCGGATCCGCCAACCTGGTATCTGGCTCAAGGGGCACCTCTGGCACGAATGTGGGCATCTCCCTCTCTTCCACGGCAAGCAACAACATCTCCAACTCAGTCGGAACATCCAACGACAGCCACGGCATATACCTCGGCTCGTCTTCCTCCAACATCATCAACGGCTCGGTCGGGAACGCCACCGCCGGCTCTGGCGCGAACAGGGGAATCTACATCACAGGCGGCACCAGCAACACGATTGCCAATTCCACATTCTATTCGGCAACGGGCATGAGCGCCTACTTCTATTCCAGTGCGAACAACAACATCGTCACGAACAACACCTTCTCCTCCCCTTCCGCATTATACATTGTTGCCCTGGCAACCTCGTCCGGCAACCAGTTCGCACTCAACAACTTCACCACCTCCACTGCCACATACTACGTTTCCGACACCACGGGCGGCAACTACTTCAACGCCACGGTGAACGGAATCAACCAGGGAAACATCTACCCCAACGTGATTTCCGGCGCGGTTTCGGTGTATGGCACGGCCAATTCATCGATTTCCGGATTGTACGTTGGCTCATCGGGCAGCGGCTACCCGTACAACAACACGACTGCGGGCGGCAAGCTTTCCGGGCCTGTCGTGGACTATGCGCCGCTCACTCCATTCGGGTGCGGGCAGTACGGGCAGCCCTGCTGCGGCAGCACCTGCAACGCTGGCTACGAGTGCTACTCCGGCTCGTGCGATTATCCGATTTGCAGTTCCGGCTGCTCTCAGTGCTGGTGCACCAGCAGGGTGCACGTCGTTTGCAGCGCGGGCACCTACTGCTATACAACCGGAGTCGCCTGCCTGCCGGCGTGCGCAATAGGGGTTCCGGACAGCAACTGCATGTGCGGCACGAGCGTGCAGTGGTCGGGCACGTGCTACAGTTCGCCCCCGTCATGCTAAGATAAAATCGCGGACTCCGCCCTTACGGGCAATCGAAACGCAAGCGCAGGAAATCAAAAGATTTATTATCGCTCGGTTGGTAGTGGTATCGTGGTGGAGGCAAAAGCGAAACAATCCGCGCGGCGCGGCTTCACATTCGCGCTCTCAGCGCTGCTCATAGCGCTCACCCTCATTTCCATGGCGTTCTTCTCCTCGCAGTGGCGCAAGTCCCAGCAGATTTCCTACAACGAGGTCCTCCCGTCCGACGCGGTCAAGCTGAAGGACAAAATCGCGGGCGACATGCGCTCGCTGACGGGCGCAAGCGCGGATGTGCGGCGCACGGGCACCTCGGAAGCTGCGGTGAAAGTCTCCTTCTCGCTGCCACTCAAAAAAGAGGGTGCGGAAATAGCGGACATGAGCAAGTATTCGCAGTCGCTCGCAAGCTCGCTTCGCGGAAGCGGAGTGGAAGCGGCAATATCCGCCAACGTGTCCGGCAATTCCCCGACGGTGATAACGCTTCCGGATTCCGGTTCGTTCGCGCTGCAGAACAGCATTGGCGGCGACGTCGCGTCGTATTCCCACCCGTCCGGCTGGCAGCCGGTTGCAATGAACGCCTCCTTCTACTGCAACAAGCGCGTGGCGTCCATAAGCAGTATCGCACTCGCGGGCACGGGCGGCTCGGCTGTTTCCTACGGGGTGGTTTTCCGCGAGCAGGACGGAAGGACTTACACGCAGACCGCGACCGGGACAACGCAGGGCAACGCGACGCTCACGGTCAATTTCGACGATGGCACCCGCATCGCCTATCTAATCCGGCTCTCCCCTTCCTCGCAAAACACCACGACAATCAATTACACCAAGAGCCCCGGCGCCTACCTCATCCTTCCATTTGACGCCAACGCGTCGCTTTCAGCAGGCGGGCTGCAGGACTATTCCGATTTCCAGAACAACTTCACGCTCGGCGGAGGGTCGGCTGCAAGCGCGCCCGCATCGGCAATGTCCGAGGACTGCAAGACGGGCAGCTGCTACGTATTCAACGGCTCCAACAAATACCTGAACGGCACGCTCCCCAACGCGACTCAGGCGGCGGCGGTGCAAGGCACGCACAACTTCGGGTTCGAAACGACGTACAACGTGAGCGGATGAGCATGGGCATGAAAAACAGGCGATTGGCGGCTTTCCTCCTTCCTCTAATATTATTGCTCGCGCTTTCCGGCTTTGCCTATGCCACTAACACCACCTGCACGCTCGCAAAGGGCGCGTCCTGCACTGCGAACGGCACAATCCCAAGCTGCTGCTCCACCGGGCTGGCGTGCAATATCGCGGCAGGCGGCTCGACGGGCACGTGCTGCGTCCCGCCCAACAGCTCGGTTTCCTGCTCATCCGATTCCGAGTGCTGCGTGGGCAAGTGCTCGGGCGGGGCATGCACCACTGTCCTTGCCTGCAACGCCGCGTGCTCGGTGCAGGCCGAATGCGGGCCTGCGTGCCCCATCTGCGCAGAAGCAAGCGGCAACTCGTCGTGCAAAAGCTGCATCTCCGCTGGCAGCCTGACTGCCTGCGGCTCCTCGTCCGACTGCTGCACGGGGCTGTTCTGCTCCCCGACCGACAGCCTCTGCACCTCGTGCTTCGGGAACGGGACCGCCTGCGCCAGCGACTCGGAATGCTGCTCCTCGCGCTGCGAGTTCAACTCTGCCGGGGTGAAATCCTGCTTCGTCCAGGCACCGTCCTGCTCCATGGAAGGCGGTGCATGCTCCACGGGCGCGAATTGCTGCAACTCCCCGCCAAGCAACAAGACGCTCTATTGCGACACCGACAACCCCAACCCGGGCTCCGGGCTTCCGGGGACATGCCGCAACAGCGTGCCCATAGGCGCGGCGTGCACGGTCGGCGGCGTCAACTGCAGCACGGGATATTCCTGCACAAGCACCGCCTCGGGCTACCGCTGCATTGCCTCGGCAGTCAGCCAAGTGCTGCCATCGGGGTGGCTCGTGGTCGGCGACGCGCAGTTCGGAGTAAATGCAATCAGCCCGCACTCCGGCTCAACCGCGCTTGACATGAATACGAGCGGCTTCCCGGATTCCTACATATACGACAACGCGCTCGTGCTCAACAACTCCACTGTATATTACGTTGAATTCTGGGTGAACCGCACGGACGGCCCGGTCCGCTACGCGATTTACGACGTGAACAATGACGCGTATCTCGGAAGCACGGGCGAGTGGGTGGCAAGCCCGAGAAATGCGCAGGGCTACGAAAGTTCCGTCATCCTCTCCGCGCCCACCGCCAATCTTTCATACACGAGGTTCGGCAGGTCGTTTTACACGCTTTCCAAGAACGTCTCGCACGTGCAGCTTCGCATCTATCCCCCTGCCGACGGCTCGCGGGCATTCGTGGACGATATGTCGGTGACAGAAGTATATGATTTCACGCTTCTTGGCTGGATACGCGCGGGCTACCCCCAGACGAACGGCGCTGTCCTCTTCTCTCAGATGGGCACGGAGGACAGCATTCCGCAGGGGCTGAACTGGACGCTCAACTCCACAAACTGGCTGCGCATGGGTGTCTACAGCTCGGACGGCGGCTCAATCGCGCCGGTGCTCAATCTCTCCGACCTTGACATGCACATGTTCGCGCTCACGGTCTACCGCTCGGGCAATTATTCCGCGTATCTTGACGGGTCCCTTGTCTCCACATCGTCATTTTCGCTTGGCAGGCTCAACAACACCGGCAGCTTCTATATCGGCTCGGCAGGCGCTTCCGGCGCGGCGTTCAAGGGAGTGCTTGACGAGGTCCGCCTCTACCGGCGCGCGCTCTCCGCATCCGAAATCGCGGCGCAATACGCCGGCTACTACCAGAGCATGTGCCTCGTGGACATGAACGTCAGCTACGCGAACGTAAGCGGGCTTTCCGCAAAGGACCTGTCCGCCAATTACAACGCCATCCTGCGATTGCGCAAGTTGCTTCCCGAAACAGTGCTGTCCATGCCCTTCGACGCCAACGTGTCCTCGGACCTCTCGGGCGCAATACCCGACCACTCCCGCTCGCTTTCCTTCGGCACGAAAACAGGTGCAACGTGGACTTCCGCAGGAAAAATAGGCGGCGCATACAGTTTCCTCGCGTCAACGGACAAGATACAGCTTTCCGGGCCGCTTGTAAGCGGGACCGCCGACTTCACGCTCTCGGCATGGATATACCCGACAAGCAGCTCCAGCCACGTGGAATACATAATGGGCAATTACGGCTCGGGCAACCCCCAGGGCGTCAAGTTTTATGCATACCAAAACGTGCTCGGTGTGTCCGCCGGCTCGGATGTCGTCTCCTCGTCCGCAAGCAGCATACAGCCCAACACATGGTTCCATGTCGCCGCGACAAGGCGCAACGGCGACGTGAAACTCTACATAAACGGCGAGCAGGACGGCAACGGCACGGTTTCCACCTCAATCGGCGCGAACAGCAATTTCGCGATAGGCAACGGGCCGGACTATTTCACCGAGAACTTCATGGGCACAATCGACGAGGCCAGGGTCTTTTCCAAGGCGCTTTCCGCCGATGAGGTGCGCGCGCTTTACAACGACACAGGGCTCACGTTTTACGGCCCCCTCTCCGCATCAACCGGCGCGGCATGCCCGGGCGGCTCCTCCTCGCTTTGCGCCAAGAGCATGATGTCCTACCTTCCCTCGCGCTGCGGCTTCCTCGGGCAGATATGCTGCGTTTCCTACGGCTCTTACACCTGTTCGGGCGCAGGGGTGTTCTGCAACACGTCCTTGAGCCCGCCCATGTGCAACGCGTGCGGAAACACCGGGCAGGTCTGCTGCACAGGAAACACCTGCACTTCCACCAGCCTCACCTGCTCGTCCGGCACGTGCCAGTGCGGGGCAATCAACCAGCCCTGCTGCCTGACGGCGAGCGGCACTTACAACTGTTCCCTCTCCACGCTCGGCTGCAACATGACCGCAAGCCCGGTGCCCATATGCCAGACATGCGGCGGCGCGAACCAGACGTGCTGCGCGAACAGCAACTGCAGTTCGGGCTACACTTGCGTTTCAGGCTCGTGCCAGTGCGGCGGACCGCTGCAGAAATGCTGCGGCGGAACGACCTGCACGCCGGGCCTCAATCTCACGTGCAACGCCACCACGGGCTACTGCCAGCTCCCATGCGGCGTCGCCACAGCGCAATGCTGCTGGCCGGGCAACACGTGCAACAGCACTGCCCTCGCATGCTACGACGGATTCTGCAACTGCGGCACAATAGGCATGGTCTGCTGCTCGGGCAACACCTGCAACGCACCGACCTACGCGTATTGCAACACCACAAGCGCGCTTTGCCAGCACTGCGGCAACCTCGCGGAATCCTGCTGCACAGGAAACGGCAATTCGTGCAACACGACCGCCCTGCTTGGCTGCAACAGCACAAGCGTGCGCTGCCAGCTTTGCGGCAACGCGAGCCAAATCTGCTGCGCCAACAGCACCTGCAACTCCGGCTTCACCTGCAACAACACCACCACGACCTGCGTATCCTGCGGCGGGAGCGGACAGCCGTGCTGCGCCAGCAGCACCTGCAACAGCGGCTACTCGTGCAACACCACCTCGTCGCTCTGCCAGGCGTGCGGCAACGCAAGCCAGCTCTGCTGCGCGGGCAACAACTGCACACAGGCGGGCTATGCCTGCAACATCTCGTACTCCCCGCAGGCAATCTGCCAGTCATGCGGCGCGCTCTCCGGGCAGCTCTGCTGCTACAACCAGACGAGCCTCTCGTTCAACAACTGCACCAATTCCTCGCTCACATGCAACACCACTGCAACCCCGCCAATCTGCTATGTCGGGGCAGTGGCGTGCGGAGGGAGCGGGCAGCCTTGCTGCGGCGAGTCAGGTTCAACTCCATATTACGCTTGGCGCAGCGTGGATTCCAGCGGGCTGAACGGGCCGACATCCGGGTCGTACATCATGGGCTATAATTTCACCGTCAACACAACCGGCACAGTCACCGAGCTTTGCACCAACGCCGCTCCGGCTGGCACATACACCGTAAAAATATGGAACACTGCATACACCGAGCTTGGCAGCGCGTCCGTGACGGTCTCATCTGCCGGGACATGGGCGTGCACTGTGCTTGAAACGCCCATCAGCCTGTCTGCCGGGCAAAACTACTACGTCGGGGCATGCCTCTCGAATTACTATTACACCGCAACTTCGACGCCGAGAGTTTCGGCGAATGGGAGCAGCAGCGTCACAATCAAGAACTCACTCTATTTCGCAGCTTCGAATTGCGTCCTTTCCGGCATAACCGGCACGCCGACCTCTTACATGTACGGACAGGCAGACATCAAGTTCGCGGCAGGCGCGGCAGGCACCTGCGACAGCGGCTATACCTGCTCTGCAAGCACCTGCGTTGCGTGCGGAGGCAGCGGGCAGCCCTGCTGCAACGGCACGACCTGCAACTCCGGCTATGCCTGCAACTCCACCACGCTGACGTGCGCGGCGTGCGGTGGGAGCGGGCAGCCCTGTTGCTCGAACAGCACCTGCAACACCGGCTACACCTGCAACGCCACTTCTTCCCGCTGCCAGACGTGCGGCGTGCTCTCCGAGCAGCTCTGCTGCAGGAACACCACGAGCGGGCTGTTCACCAACTGCACCAATTCCTCGCTCACATGCAACACCACCGCCTCCCCGCCGGTCTGCTACGTGCCAGCTGCAGCGTGCGGCGCGAGCGGGCAGGCGTGCTGCGGCGGCAGCGCAACATCCACGAATTACCCGTGGCGCAACGTGCAAAGCGGCTCGCTTAACAGCGCCGCGTGGTCGTACATCATGGGCTACTATTTCACTGCGGGCGCGAACGGCACGGCAACCGAGCTTTGCACCAACGCGGGCTCAGGCACATTCACCGTCAAGATGTGGAACACCGCATTCACCGAGCTTGGCAGCGTGTCCATCGCTTCGGCAGGGGGCACATGGGCATGCACTGCGCTTAGCACTCCAATCACGCTGGTCTCCGGAACAAACTACTACGTCGGGACATGCCTTGCCGGAGGGACAGGGCGCTACGGCAGCCCGACAAGCGCAATGCCGACTCTGTCGTCCAACGGGTCTGCAAATGCCACCCTCCAGTATTCGTTCTATTACTCCACAGCCGGCTGCACGCTATCCACTCCGTCAGGCACCGCTACGGGCTCGATGTACGGGCAGTCCGACTTCAAGTTCCAGTACGGGGCCGCCGGCACCTGCAACGTTGGCTACACCTGCAACGCAAGCTCGCTTTGCCAGGCGTGCGGAGCCAGCAGCCAGATATGCTGCAACGGCACGACGTGCAACTCCGGTTACATATGCTCGTCCGGCACGTGCGCCGCGTGCGGAGTCTCCGGCCAGCCGTGCTGCACGGGCGACACCTGCAACACTGGCTATGCCTGCAACACCACAAGCTCGCTTTGCCAGACCTGCGGAGGAATCGGGCAGATATGCTGCTCGGGTTCGACATGCACCGGCAATTACACCTGCACGAGCGGCGTCTGCACCTCGTCCACCTGCACCTCCAATTCCGACTGCGCAGCGGGCAACTATTGCGCGGCTGGCGGGGCATGTACGGCCAAGAAGTCCACGGGCGGGACCTGCGACTATTCCATCACGCAGACCGACAGCTCCACTGAAGCGAACGGAGTGTGCAGCTCCGGCTACTGCCGCGACGACTACGATTCTGGCGACGGCGGCGACGGCCTTTGCGACGGCTCCTCGGACCAGTGCTGGTGCGCCTCCTCTTCCACCGCCTGCGCGCACAACGCGGCAGAGTACAGCAGCGGCAGCGTCTCCACGGACTGCTACGACACGTACACAAGGCGCCTCTGCTCATCCGGCGCATGGACCACAAGCGCCTGCAGCGCGGGCTACAGGTGCTCAAGCGGAAGCTGCGTCGCCAACCTTTGCGGCTCTGGCTGCACCAACTGCTGGTGCACGCAGACATACCATTCGGTGTGCGGCGCAGGCACCTACTGCTACACTGCGGGCGTGGCATGCCTCCCTGCATGCGGAATCGGCGCAGGACCCTACAGCAACTGCATGTGCGGCACCTCGATAGTATGGTGGGGCAGCTGCTATTCTTCGCCCCCGAGCTGCTGATGGGCAAAACACGCAGCCGGCAGCAAGCCTTAAAAAAACCATGCGCAGCCAATCTGATGGATTCCCATGGACATAATCGCAATAATCATCCTCGGCTTCGTGCAGGCGCTTACCGAATGGCTGCCGCTGTCCTCGAAAACAATGGACACCATAGTCTACACGCAGTTTTTCAACGGCGACAAGGCAACAATCCTCCCGCTCCTCCTCTATCTTCATATAGGGACAATGGTGGCGGCCGCGATATACTTCAGGAAGGAAATATTCCAGCTCACGGTGCGATTTTTCACGGCATGCGCGGATGTCCTGCGCCACACGGGCAGCAACCGCTTTCTTGCAACCGCGTCCATGCGCGCAACGCGCGAATCCGAGGGCAAAATCGGGTTCCTCGTAGCGGCGCTCGCGTTCACCGGCATTGTCGGGCTCCCCATCCTCCTATTGGAAAATTTCGTGCTGCCCAGCCTCGACGCAGGCGCATTGTTCTCGGTGATGGGCATCGGGCTGATAATCACGGGCTTCATGCTCACCGCGCAGCACAAGAACAGGTGGCGCAGCCACGAAACCGCCGGCTGGAAGGACGGCGTGCTCACCGGCGCGCTTCAGGGGCTTTCCGCAATCCCCGGGATTTCGCGCGCAGGCTCGACCACGACCGCGCTTGTCTGGCGCGGCTTTGACGTCGAGTCCGCGTTCCATCTGAGTTTCCTGCTTTCAATCCCGACCGTATTCTGCATGGAAGTCGTCCTATGGCTGGCGCAGGGTGGCGTTTCAGCGCTTCCGATTTCGGACGGGCTCATGCTTGCCGCGTCAAGCTTCGTTTTCGGCTACCTTACAATCGAGGTGCTCATAAAAATAGCGCACAAGATAAACGTGGCGTCGCTCGCATTCGTGTTCGGCATCATGATGCTCGCGTTCGGGCTTTTCGGATTGGGGTGATTATTTCCAGAATCCAGCCTAAATGGCGCGCAGGCAAACAAAAAGCTCCGCTAATCAGGATAAGAAACAAAAACAGAAAAAAACTAGAAAAAGACTTCCTTCTCAGGGAACCTGAACTTCGGGCGGGGCTTGTCCGCCGCATATCCGACCGGGCACAGCACGCTTGGCACAAGGTTCGCAGGCAGCCCCAGTATTTTCGAATATGCCTTGGCGTCAAACCCTTCCATGGGGCAGGAGTCAAAACCAAGCGATTTCGCGCCATTCATGGCGTTCCCAAGCGCGATATACGCCTGCTTCTGCGCCCATGCGAGGCGTGCCTCGCCTTGCAATCCGCCTGCGAAATCATTCATCATCTTCACGTACCCCTCAAGCGATTCCGCGGGCATGTCAGTCTTGGAAAGATGGCCCTTGAGCCGCCCGATTGCGCCCTCGACATCGGTGTCCGCGCAGAAGACAAGCACGTGCGAGGCTGTGCCGATTTGCGGCTGCCCCCAGCTTGCCGCCATAAGCTCGTCTTTCACTTTCTGGTCGGTAACGACTTTCACCTTGTAGGGCTGGATGTTGAACGAGGTTGCCGAATGCCTTATCAGCTCGAAAAGCTCGCGCATCTTTTCCTCGGGCACAACCCTTCCGTCGAAACTTTTCACGGCGTACCTTTTCATCACTATTTCCTTGAATTCCATATTCCCACCTCTGTCTGAGCAGAATTAACGATTGTTAATGGATTGCCCGCAACGCATTTAAAGAAGGGTTGAACGCGCGGGAGTAGCCGCGGGCTTCACTGCGCCGGCTCTTCCTTGCCGTAGAGCTTCTTGTAGGTGTCAGCGAAAAGCTGGCGGAAATTGCGCTTCTCGTCCTTTACGGTGAAAGGGAAAGGTATCTTGCCGTCGAAGCGGATGTGCGTGTCTTCCGGGCCGTTCAAAACGAGGTAATGCCTGAACACGTTTGGGTGGCGTATGCTGAGCTTTCCCTTCCTTTCATGGGAATAAAGCAGGGCAACGCCGTTTGCCATGCTATTTTCCTGCCCGACGGTTTTTTATTATATTCGTAAATTTGCCAATCAACATCGGCCTGCGAGCCGATGTCTGATGCATTTTCGGCGCACCGAAAATGCACATTTACGAATGCTGAAAAAGTCTGTCCGCAGACTTTTTCATCCTCGTAGGGCTCCCGATTCGCGCTGCGCGCGAATGGGCGAGACCAGAACGCAAGTTGCGTTCTGGTGCGCAGCAGAACCCGCGGGTTCTGCTTGCGGAAATCGCAAGCGATTCCCGCCGCCCTACGTCTAAAAGAGTTCCGGGTTGCCGGAACTCTTTTATTCTTCCCTGTCGAACCGGTTTCAGGGGTGGAATGATGAATTACGCCAAACTGTTCATTGCCGCGCTCGCATTCGCGATAATCTCGCAGCTGGTGCATACCGTCGGCGCGGTTGCCGACATGGGCTACTACACTGACCCGGCGAACGCAGGGCTCTGGAGCAAGGTCATGATGCCCGCTGCAGCCCCGCCCGGCATCGAGTTCTTCGCCGTTTCAATCCTCTTCTCGCTCATAACCGGCGCAATCTTCGCCGACGCGTATTCGCTCACCAAGCACCTTTTCGCTGCAAAGAAATCCTTCAGGTCTGACAAGTACTGGAACATCGGGCTGAAGTTCGGCATGTTCCTGTTCATGCTGACCTCGCTTACCGGTGCGATGTCCATGTTCCTGCTCTTCGCGCTCCCCTTCGGGCTTCTGGTTTCGTGGCTCGCGCAGGGGCTCGTGGTCTGCCTCGCATCAGGCGTGGCATTCGCGAAAATACTGAATTAGGTCGTGAGTTGAAATGGCATCCATACTGTTCGGCGAGCTTACTTCCGCGGAAATAGCGAAGCTTGCGAAAATGAAGAAGAAGCCGGTCGTAATCCTCCCCATGGGCGCGACCGAGGCGCACGGCGAGCACCTTCCGGTCTGGGCGGACTCCATAACGCCATACGAGCTTGCAAAGCGCGTCGCGGCAAAATCAGGCGCGCTTGTCCTGCCGCCGATAAACTACGGCTTCTGCTATACTCTCCGCCCGTGGGCAGGCACGCTCTCGCTCAAATCCCAGACGTTCGCCCTTGTAATCCGCGACATAACCCGAGAGCTTGTGCGCAACGGCTTTGACCGGATACTTTTCATGAACGGGCACGGCGCGAACGCCACGATAACCGGGCACGTGCTCAAGGAACTCGCCGACGAACTCGATTTCACGGGCTGCATAGTCTCGTGGTGGGACATGCGCGAGCTTGAAAAAATCTGCGGAAGCGCCACGGGGCACGCGGACGAGAACGAGGCATCCATCGTCATGGCGCTCACCGGCTGGAAGCGCCGCGTTGCAAGGCAGGCGCCAACGCAGCGCTATTTCGGCAGGGTAATCCCCATGCCCCGCGACCAGTTCACGCGTTATGGCTACGCCGGGAAAGTCGGTGGCGAGTCCGTGGAGCGGGGAAAGAGAATGGAAAAGGCGATTGTCGGAAAGCTGGCGCGGCTCGTGAATGCCGGCTTGCTTCTGAAGGAAGATTGAATATGGAAAAATCAGGGCTCCGCTTCGAGGTCATCCGCTCGGCAAAACGCTTTTCGGCACTGGATACTCGCGCGCTCCTCTCGCACATCAATTCGCTCGTTTCCGAGAAAAGCCGCATACTCATCGACAGGCAATTCACGCTCAAGCAGGAAAAAGCATGGCAGGCCGAGCGGGCGCGCGGGCTGCAATCCGGCGAGTTCCTCCCGATTATCTGCTGGGACAAGGAAAACATCGCCGGAATTACCGAGGCAAGGAGGGGCGCTTTCAAGGAGCGGCACAACGTTTCAATCGGCATCGCGCTTGGCAAATCGTACCGCGGCAAGGGCATAGGCAAGAAGCTCCTGAAGCTCGCCATCTCGGAAGCGAAAAAAACCATGAAGGCGAAAAACATCTGGCTGGAATACGAGGAGGGCAACACTCCCGCGAAACGCCTTTACTGGAAGATGGGGTTCGTGGAGTGCGCGCGGCTGCCCGGTTTTATAAAGCATTACGGCAGATATTGCGACAAGGTTTTCATGAAGTATTCGAAATGAAATTCACAAGGTGGTTTTGAATGTTACCCGGAATGGATCCGAAGCAGATGGCACGCGCCATGAAGCAGATGGGCATAAAAAGCGAGGAAATCGACGCCACAAAGGTCATAATCGAGCTGAAGGAAGGCGGCAGGCTGGTCGTATTCGAGCCCTCCGTTGTCCAGATTGAAATGCAGGGCAACAAGTCCTACCAGATTTCCGGCAAGGTCCACGAGGAGCAGGACGCGGGCGAGGACGACATAAAGATGGTGATGGAAACCGCAGGAGTTTCGCGCGAGGAGGCGCAAAACGCGCTTCGGGAAACAGGCGGAGATATTGCCGAAGCCATTCTCCACCTCAAGGGCGAGGACTGAATTCCCTTTTTTCAGGCGTGCGCCCCGTTTGATATATAAAGTTTAACTTGGGATTTTGAAAGCTTCGCTTGAAGCGTGGGAGGTGGAGTGGAGCCTTCGGGTCTACCATTCCCCTCTATTATAAACCCCTAATTTCATTACTGCTCGACGGATTCCTATGCTCTCCGACTATGCCAAGTCTGCGCCCCAATCGCCCGGCATTTACCAATTCAAGGGCATTGACGGCACCATTCTCTACATTGGCAAGGCGAAAAACCTCAGGAACCGCGTTTCCAGCTACTTTTCCAAAGACGTGCTGGACAGGACGGCACAAATGCTTTCCCAAGCCACATCAATCGATTTCATAGTCACGGACAACGAAGCAGAGGCGCTTTTGCTTGAAAGCCAGCTGATAAAGCGCTATTTCCCGAAATACAACATTGACCTGAAGGACAACGAGAAATTCACCTACATACTCATTACGGAAGAGAAATTCCCGCGCATGCTTCTCATCCGCAGAAGCCGCGGGGGCAGGCTAAGCGCAAAAGGCAAGGTTTATGGGCCTTTTACGTCCGGCTCGGCATACGTGCTTGTCGCATTCACCCTTCGCAAGATATTCAAGCTCCGCACCTGCCGCCTCGGGCAGAAGCGCCCCTGCCTGCAATACCATCTTGGCTTTTGCACCGGCGTTTGCGCAGGGCTTGTCACGCGGGAGGAATACGCCGCGCACGTGGAAAAGCTGAAAGAAGTGCTTTCCGGCGGGAAAAAGCTCGAAAAAGTCATCGATGAAATGGAAGCGGAGATGAAAGATGCCGCAAAGGCGCAAAAATTCGAGCGCGCTTTGGAGCTTCGCAATTCCATCCGTTCCCTTTCTTCGCTTCTCGAACGGCAGAAAATGGATTTGGGCAGCGAGCAGAACGAGGATTTCGTGGCGCTTGCTGAGAACAAGGGAAAGATACTCGCGCAGGTTTTCCGGCAGATTGGCGGCGTGATACGCGACAGGAAGAAGTTCGACTTTGCCCCGCCTCTTTCAGGCGACGAATTGTCCGAATTCCTTCCGCGCTTCTACGAGGCAGGGGGCATCCCCCGGCGGATTTACGTTGAAAAAGAGCCGGAAGAGAAAGGCGCGCTTGAAAAATACCTCTCCAATCTCCGTGGCGGCCCGGTGTCCATCATCGCGCCTGAAAAAGGCGACAAGAAAAAGCTGCTTGAGCTTCTACGCAAGAACATTCTTCTCGAAATCAGCGGAAACGCCGACCCTGCGTTAGTCGAGCTGCAACGCGAACTCTCGCTCCCCACAATTCCCCGCGTAATCGAGTGCTTCGACATTTCCAATCTTTTCGGCACGAACATCGTGGCTTCCATGGTGCAGTTCGTGAACGCAAAGCCGAACAAGTCGGGCTATCGCAAGTTCAAAATCAGGACAGTATCAGAGCAGGACGATTTCGCCTCCATGCGGGAGGTGGTCTTCCGCCGCTATTCCCACCTCAAGGCAGACAAAGCGCAAATGCCCGACCTCATCCTCATTGACGGCGGCGCAGGGCAGTTGAACGCCGCGCTTTCCGCACTCGGCGAGCTTGCCCTCGAAATCCCCTGTGTCTCGCTTGCAAAAGAGTTCGAGGAAATCTATGACCCCGACCGCTCGGAACCCCTGCAGCTCCCGCGCTCCTCGCCCGCGCTGAAGGTTCTTCAATACGCAAGGGACGAGGCGCACAGGTTCGTGATTTTGTATCACAGGCTTCTGAGGAAAAAGAGCCAGATGGGCTAGCGCAGGCTTTACTTCACATAGACCATTTTCCTGGTTTCCGTATTGTTTCCTGCGTCCAGCTTGAGGAAGTAGGTGCCTGACGCAAGATGGTATTTCTCCGCATTAAACGAGATTTCGTGCTTTCCGGCATCTTCCCTCTGGTCCGCGAGTATGGCAACCTCCCTTCCAAGAAGGTCATAGATTCGAAGAGAAACGTCCGCACTTTTTGGCAGGCTATATGTGATTTGCGTGGTTCCATTGAACGGATTGGGGTAGTTTTGTTCAAGTGCAAATTTCTTTATCGGGCCGTCTTGCTTAAGCACGCCGGTGAGCTGATTTTTGCCAACTATGGCGGGTCCTATTTGGCGAATGTCCTGGAGAGTGTTGTCAAATTGCCCAAGCGCAAGATTTTTCGTTATTGCTGTGAAACTGAGTTTCTCGCTGTTCGCGTATGCCGCCTTGGTGGTGAAACTCACCATACACCACCCTCCCATTTCGCCTTTTAAAGTAAAAGAGTCCGAGATTACCATGCCAAATATGTACCGATCGAGCAATTTTCCGCCTTTATCGTATTCTTGCACATCCACCAAATAGCATTTATGGTAGTCCTCAGTGCTATGGCCCAGCAATCCGAATCCGGAAACGCCGCCCTGCTCCAGAGGAACCCACGGTATCCCGAATTCATGGAACCTCTCGGTTACTCCTTTGATTAATGGTTCCATGTCTCCCCATTTTCCCAATGGCAAATTCTCAATGTAAAAAGGCCTCCAGACTACTTTTGCAACCTGTTTTTCGTGGGCATAGTCCGGAGTTAAGTAAAGGACAATTCTTGGCTCGCCAGTATCGCTTGCAACGGTGTCCTCAAGCCTGAAAATCCTCTCTGCCGAATAGATAAGCTTCCCGTTCGCATCCACAACATCCACATTGGCGGTCATTTTGTTGCTGACAAATGCAGTGGGAGTTACTTTTATGACTGACTCGTCCTGCGCCCAAGAAATAGAGAATCTCGTTCCGGACGCAAACTGCTCACGAAGTTGGGGTATTGTCATGCCCCTTACTCCTATCAGCGCATCTCCTCGCCCTGCCCCGTTTTCGTATGGGCCAAGGTTCTCCAGCACCACTTGCCGCGTAAACGGAGTTTGAATTTCATGGTTTTCCTTAATCTGCGTTTTTTCTGCCGTTTCCCACTTGTATTGAACAGCGTTTACCAATCCAGTTATGTCTGAATTTGTGGTGGCGGCATTTTGTTGCTGGTACGCGGCAATGCTGCAAAAATCAATCCCCTCAAAGAGTGCATTTCCGCTTTTTTTCACGTAAAAGCCATGCTCAACCGGCATGTCTTTCGGCGTTACAAATACTTTTTCGAGTTCCATCCTACCCTGCTTGTGCAATCCAAGATTAGGGAGAATGGGCTGGCTTTTCTGCAGCAAAATAGCGAGTGAACTCGGGCTGGCAGCTTCCGCCTTTATCTCTTGCGACCCAGCCACTGTCCGTCCTGTTTTTCCTGCCTGCATGCATGAATTAGGGTCGTTTGTGTTTTAATCATATCTCAAAGAACTTTTTTCAAATAGTCTCCTGTGTAGCTTTCCTTGTTCTTTGCGATGTCCTCAGGGGTTCCTGCGGCGATTACTTCCCCTCCGGCGTCCCCGCCTTCGGGCCCCAAGTCGATTACCCAGTCCGACGACTTGATGACGTCGAGGTTGTGTTCTATCACAAGAACGGTGTTGCCCCTGTCCGTGAGACGCTGCAAGACTGCGAGAAGTTTTGAAACGTCCGCAAAATGCAGCCCGGTGGTCGGTTCATCCAGAATGTAAAGCGTGCGCCCGGTGTCCCTGCGCGAAAGCTCCGCAGCAAGCTTTATCCTCTGCGCCTCTCCGCCTGAAAGCGTGGTCGCGGGCTGCCCAAGCGAAATATAGCCAAGCCCCACGTCCACCATTGTTTCGAGCTTGTTTTTTATGGCAGGGATATTTGTGAAGAACTGCAACGCCTCCTCCACGCTCATGGAAAGCACGTCGTGTATGTTCTTGCCCTTGTATTTCACCTGCAATGTTTCGGAATCGTATCTCTTGCCGTCGCACTCCTCGCAGGTGACATAAACGTCCGGAAGGAACTGCATCTCAATCCTCTTCACTCCGTCTCCCTCGCACGCCTGGCACCTGCCTTTTTGCACGTTGAACGAGAACTGCCCGGGCTCGTAGCCGCGCGCCCGCGCCTCGGGCACGCCTGCGAACAATTCCCTAATCGGCGTGAATGCGCCGATATAGGTCGCGGGATTGGAGCGCGGCGTCCTGCCGATTGCCGCCTGGTCAATTGCAATGGTGTTCTCGACGAATTCCATGCCCTCTATCCTGTCATGCTTGCCCGGCTCCTCCCTTGACTCGGAAAACCGCTTCATGAGCGCCTTGTAAAGTATTTCGTTGATGAGCGTGCTTTTCCCTGAACCCGAAACGCCGGTAATGCAGACGAAAACCCCCAGCGGGAATCTCACATCTATTTTCTTGAGGTTGTTCTCCCTTGCGCCGCGGACAGTCATCCATTTCGAGGGATTGCGCCGCAATTGCGGGACCGGAATTTTTATTTCCTTGCGAAGGTATGCGCCAGTGAGCGAGTCCTTGTTTTTCTCAATCTCTTTCGGTGTGCCGATTGCCATTATCCTGCCGCCGTGCACTCCCGCGCCGGGTCCCAAGTCCACCATATAATCGGACGCGCGCATGGTTTCCTCATCATGCTCCACAACAATCAAGGTATTTCCCAAATCACGAAGCGACTTGAGAGTGGCAATCAGCTTGTCGTTGTCCCTCTGGTGCAATCCAATGGACGGCTCGTCAAGAACGTAAAGCACGCCTGTCAGGTTCGAGCCGATTTGCGTGGCAAGCCGAATCCGCTGCGCTTCGCCGCCGGACAGTGTGCCGGTTATGCGCGACAGCGAAAGATACCCGACTCCGACATTCAAAAGGAAGTCCAGCCGCGCGGATATTTCGCGCAGCACGGGCTTTGCAATCGTCTCCTCTGTTTTCGTAAGCTTAAGCGCGTTGAAAAACCCGTAAGCGGAATCCACGGAAAGCTCGGTAATCGTTGAAATGTCCTTGCCGTCCACTTTCACGGCGAGGACTTCGGGCGTGAGCCGTTTCCCCTTGCACTTGGGGCAGGGCAGCTCCCGCATGTATTTTTCCATTTCCTGCCTGCGGTAGTCGGATGCGGTCTGCCTGTGCAGCCGCTCCATGTTCGGGATGACTCCCTCGAACTTCGTGCTTCCCTCGTAAGTCGAGTCCCCGCTTTTTGATTCAAGGTGGTAGTTTATTTTCCCCTCAGCGCCGTAAAGCACGGCTTTCTTCGCCTCGGGCGTAAGCACGTTGAACTGCGTATTGAGGGTAAAGCCGTATTTCTCGCCCAAGCCAATCAGCAGCTGCGAGTAGTAGCTTCCCATTATGCTGCTTTTCCACGGGGCGATTGCGCCCTCCAAGAAAGTCTTTTTCGTGTCCGGCACCACCAAATCCTCGTCGAACTCTATCTTCACGCCAAGCCCGTGGCACTCCGGGCATGCACCATAGGGCGAATTGAACGAGAACATCCTTGGCTGCAATTCCCCGACCGATATGCCGCACTCCGGGCAGGAATTCTTCTGGGAAAACAAAAGCTCCTTTTTCTCAATCGCCACAACCACGAGCCCGTCCGCGCTTTCGCGCAATCCGGTCTTTATCGCCTCGACCAGCCGCTGCCTGTTCTGGTTTGTTGCCGTGAAGCGGTCCACCACGACTTCGATGGTGTGGCGCTTGTTTTTGTCAAGCTTTGGGATTTTCGAGCCAAGCGCCATCACGCTTCCGTTCACCCTCACGTTCGAGTATCCTTTCTGCTGGAGTTCGTCGAACAGCTTTTCGTAGGTGCCCTTCTTGCCGCGGATGACGGGCGAGATGACCTGCGCGTTCTTCCCTTCGCCCTGCATGAGCACGGCATTCGCAATCTGGTCGGTTGTCTGCGAAGTGATGGGCTTTCCGCACTGCGGGCAGTGGGGCTTGCCGATTCTCGCGTAAAGAAGGCGGAGGTAATCGTAAATTTCGGTTGTCGTGCCCACAGTGGAGCGGGGGTTTCTGCTCGTGGTCTTCTGCTCTATTGAAATCGCGGGCGACAAGCCCTCTATTGAATCCACGTCCGGCTTGCTCATCACGCCCAAAAACTGCCGGGCATAAGCAGAGAGCGATTCCACGTATCTCCGCTGCCCTTCAGCATAAATGGTGTCAAAGGCGAGCGTGGATTTTCCGGAACCGGACAGACCGGTGACTACGGTGAGCGAATTGCGCGGTATTTCAAGCGATATGTTCTTCAGGTTGTGCGAGCGCGCGCCCCTGATAATGAGTTTGTCTTGCATGCTAAACACGTTCCAACTTTCCGACGTTGCCCGTCAGGCGCCTAATTAGGCAAAACAAGCTTTATATGGGTGGCTACAGTAAACTGCCAGTAGGTTCTTCAAAAAAACATGGCAGGTGCTTCGATAGGCAATCTTTATCTTGAAATTGAGGGCAAGAATGGGAGCCGCCGGAGAATATCCGAGTCCGAACGGCTGTTTTTCGCAGGAACATTCCCTACCAGCGCCGTCCATCTTTTGCCGATAATCTGCGGACTGACGCTCAAGCTGCGCATATCTGCAATCCTTTTCATCTTCGAGGCGGGTGTGCGCAAGATTCTGCAGCATTTCCGGCTCGGATCCGGGCTGGACGATGAGCACATCTGCCGGCTCGGCGAGGAAATAATCGGGTTCCGGCCGCGCCGCGTATTCTGCCCGGGGCTGCGCCTTGAAATGCAGGTGGATGAAAAAGCGGCATTCGCCAACACGCTGTTTTTCCTCAACCAAACCGCTTTCACGAACGATTACTGCCTTTCCAATAAAAATGTCTGGGGGAAGGTGTTTATTGACGCCGGCGCCAACGTCGGGGCGTTCTCCCTGGTGGCTGCCCGGATGGGCGCGCGCAGGATTTATGCGTTCGAACCCCTGTTTCCCACCTATAAGGTGCTTTGCAGGAACATAATCGCCAACGGGCTTTCAGGCAAGGTGGTGCCCATCAATTGCGCCCTGGGGGAAGCCGCGGGCAGCGGAAAACTGTCCTACAGCACCTCCTGCGATGGCGGCGCATCCCTGGTCGCCCTTGGCAGCCGGCGGCATGCCATGCAAGTGAAAATACGCACGGTGGACGGCTTCATGGCAAAACGCGGCAGGCTCGATTTCCTGAAAATTGACGTGGAAGGCTTCGAGGCAGAAGTCCTGCGGGGCGCAAGGAAGACGCTGGCGAGATTCAAGCCCGTGCTGTGCTTTTCGGCGTACCATCTGCCAGGGGACAAGGAACGCCTCCCTGCGGCGGTCATGTTGATTCGTCCTGATTACAGGTGCGCCTTGCACAAGGGAGTGGACGAGAACTGCTATTGCGATTGAAGATGGCGCGACGCCAGGTTTCATGAGGTTCGATTAGAATGCTATCTGTCGTGTGCGTGTATAACAGCGCGGAAATATTCGCAGATTGCCTATTCAGGAGCCTGGACTCCCAGACTGCGGCTCATGAGCTGATTGCCGTGGATAACACGAAAAGGCGGTTCAAGTCCGCCGCGGAAGCGTTGAATTACGGCGGGAGGAAGGCAAAGGGGAGGTACATCGTTTTTGCCCACCAGGACATGGTCTTGGAATCAAAAACGTGGCTGAAAGATTTTGAAAGGATGCTGGACGGGCTGCCCCGCCTCGGGATTGCCGGGGTCGCCGGGAATTCGAAGGATACGCTGTGCGCGGTGTCGAACATGGTGCACGACTATCCTCCTTGCTTCGCGGGGCACATACAGATAAGCGGGCCGAAAAAGGTCCAGACGCTTGACGAGTGCCTCGTGGCAATCCCGCGCCGGGTATTCAAAAAGCTGGAATTCGACGGGCATGCCTGCGATGACTGGCACATGTATGCGGTGGATTACGCACTGAGCGCCAAAAAAATCGGCCTTGATGCATATGTGCTGCCTGCGCCATGCTATCATGCATCATGCGGCGCATCGATGTCTGACAAGTACTACTCGACGCTCCAGCATTTGGCGGATAAGCACCGGGAAACCGGGTGGATTTACACCACAGTGGGGATATGGGACACGCACACCCCCGTAAGCCTGCAAAAAATCCGGATTTTCCACCTGTCGCGGGCAGGGGTAATGGTGCTCATGAACGGAAAGCCGGAGATTTTCTACTGGAAGCTGCGCTCACTCGCCACGCAGCATTTTCCAAGAGCCGGCTTTTCCCGCACTCTATAAGCTATTTAATCCTTTAATCGCATTTTCCATCCATGAAAGGCGTAATTCTTGCCGGGGGGTACGGCAAACGGCTGTTTCCGCTCACCAAGGTGACCAACAAGCACCTTCTTCCCGTCTACGACCGCCCCATGATTTTCTTCCCCATACAAACGCTCGTTTCATGCGGAATCACTGAAATGCTCATAGTCACGGGAACGGAGTGCGTGGGGGATTTCATGTCGCTTCTCGGCTCGGGCAAGGAGTTCAAGGCGTCGTTCACCTACCGCGTGCAGGACGGCGCTGGCGGCATTGCCGAGGCTCTCTCCCTTGCGGAAGATTTCGCAGGAGGGGAAAAGTTCGCGGTCATTCTCGGCGACAACGTGTTCACCGAAAGCTTCGCGGCCCATGCGCGGGATTTCGAAAGCTCGCAGCTCGAGGCGATGGTGTTCCTCAAGGAAGTCGAGAAGCCCGAGCGGTTCGGCGTGGCGACAGTGCAGGGCGGCAGGATAATTTCCATAATCGAAAAGCCGGCGCAGCCCGAATCCAACCTCGCGGTTGCCGGCTTCTACCTCTACGACGGCAAATCCGTGTTCGATATTGTGCGCAGCCTCGAGCCTTCGGGGCGCAACGAGCTTGAGATAACGGACGTCAACAGCGAATACCTGCGGCGCGGCAAGCTCGGCTTCAGGCTTCTTGCCGGCGAATGGACGGACGCGGGCACGTTCGAATCTCTCCATGCCGCATCGGGCATGGCAAGGAAAGCGGGGCTGGGCAAATGAGGATGCTCGTCACCGGCGGCTGCGGCTTCATTGGCAGCCACTTCATCGATTCCGCCCTCTCGCAGAACCCGCACGCCGAAATAGTGAACGTGGACAACATGACGTATGCCAGCATTTTCAGGACGGATTTCGCGAAGCGTTTCAGGGGCAGGTACGTATTTTGCAAGGCGGACATACTCGACTCGGCGAAAATGCGCAGGCTTTGCCGCGACACCGACATAATCGTCAACTTCGCCGCGGAAACGCATGTGGACAATTCCCTTTCCCGCCCGAAAAGCTTCGTGGAAACGAACGTGCTTGGCACGGCAACGCTTCTCGACGCCGCGCTTAAAGCCGGGCACAGGCGGTTTTTCCAAGTTTCAACGGACGAGGTGTACGGGAGCGCCAGTTCCCGCCCGTTCCGCGAAACCGCCCCACTTCTCCCCTCCTCGCCGTATTCGGCATCCAAGGCGGGCGCGGAGATGCTCGTGCTTTCATACGAACGCACCTACGGGCTCGCAGCCACCATCACCCGAAGCTCGAACAACTACGGGACCAGGCAGCACCCGGAAAAGTTCATCCCGCGCATGATAACCCGCCTGCTTTGCGGCAGGAAAATCCCGATATACGGCAACGGGAAAAACGTGCGCGACTGGCTGCACGTTTCCGACAACTGCGGCGCAATCAGGATGCTTCTTTTCGGGAAGCACGGCGGCACGTTCAACGTCTCCTCCGGCTTCCCCTTAAGCAACTTGGAACTCGCCCGCAAAGTGCTGCGGCTTATGGGGAAGAAGGAAGGCGGGCTTGCGTTCGTCGCCGACCGGGCGGGGCACGACTTCAGGTATTCAATCGACTCCTCGAAAATCCGCGCGCTGGGCTGGAAGCCGAAAATCAAATTCGAAGGCGGGCTTCGGGAAACAATTGAGTGGTATTGCAACAGCAGGCCCGCATGGGAGCATCACGTCGTTTAGGGGGTAATGCCATGATTGAAGGCGTCAAAATAAAGGAGCTGGTGCAGCACATGGACAACCGCGGCTACCTGATGGAGCTGCTGCGCGGCTCGGACAAGGAAAAAGCCGACGGTAAAAATGCGTTCGGGCAGGTCTACCTCTCCACGCTTTACCCCGCCGTGATAAAGGGCAAGCACCTCCACAAGAAGCAAACCGACCACATGGCGGTAATCAAGGGCATTGCAGCGCTGCACCTCGAGGACGGGCGCGAGGGGAGCAAAACGCGGGGGCAGAAGGAAGTGATAATCATGGGCGAGGGCAACTGGAAACTGGTCGCCATCCCGCCCGGCGTCTGGCACAGCTTCGAAAACACGGGGGCGGACGTGTGCTTTTTCATCAACTACGTGACGCACGAATACGACCCGAAAAACCCGGACGAGCACCGCGGGACGTTCGACTTGAAGGAAAAGAGGATGAAGACCGAAGTTTCTGCGGTGGGCTGAATCATGCGTTATCTTGTTACCGGCGCAAGCGGGTTTGTTGGGCATTACCTGTGCTCCAGGCTGGCTTCCGCCGGGCATGCCGTCATCCCTGCAACGCATTCGCGAAAAATCGGGCTAGGCGGAGAAATACAGTTCGACATCTGCAACGCAAATTCCGCCCGCAAGGCGATTTCCGATTCTGCCCCTGACGCCGTAATACACTGCGCCGCGATGACGGACGTGGATGAATGCGAGCGGCAGCCCGCGCTTGCGGAAAAAATCAACGCGTCCGCGGTCGAGGGCATCTGCGAAGCCGCGAATTCCAGCGGAGCAAAACTCGTTTTCCTCTCGACATCGTTCGTATTCGGCTCGCAGGGCGGGATTCTGGATGAAGAATCGCGGCCCCTGCCCATAAACGCATACGGCACGTCTAAATTCCACGGGGAATCGTGCGTGGCCGAGCATTCCAAGGATTTCCTGATTCTCCGCATCGACCAGCCTTTCGGGCCGAGGGCAGAATGGCAGAAGCAAGACATGGTGGCGTGGACCCTTTCCCGCGCAAGGCAGGGCAGGGAATTCAACGTCGTTTCAGACTGGTTCAATCAGCCGACCTATCTTCCCGACCTGTTCATGGCGATGGATTCCCTAATCGGCAAAAAGCAGCGCGGATTATTCCACTGCACGGGGCAGGAAAGAATTTCAAGATTCGAATGGGCGAGACTCATCGCAAAAACATACGGCATTCCCCCCGTGCTGGCAAAACCGGTGAGCGCATCCTCGCTCAATCTTCCCGCGCTTCGCCCGGACGTGCGGCTTTCCTGCGCCAAGCTCGCAAAAATCACGGGCTTGAGCCCGACGCCCATCGGGCGGGCGCTTGCCGAACTGAAAAGCGGGAATCAGGGCGGAAGCCTGTAATAAGCCTTCAGCAGCTTGCCGGTTATGAACAAGGGAAGGATTGCCGGCGCGGTCTGCTTCAGCGCGGCGAAGGCGACCCCCGCATTCACGCCGCCATACTCCTTGACCCATTTCCTCTTCACGTCCAGCGTCTTGAATATCATTTTCCTGATTTTTTTCACAGTGGTCGCGCCTTCGTGCAGTCTGTGCTTCAAAAGCGGCTTTCCGATGTTCGCGAACTTGAATTTCCTGCCTATCCTGAAGTACAGTTCGTAATCGTCCGCGGGCTCGAATTCCCTGTCGTATCCGCCGGTTGTTGCATACGCGCTTGCCCTTACCATGGTGGACGGGTGCGAGAACGGCGCGTAAAGAGGGAGGGCTTTGCGGATTTCCGCGTCGGTTTCCGGCAATTCCCGCCTGCCTATGGTTTTTCCGCCGCCGTCGATTGCAATGACGCCGCTGCCCACTATCCCCACGCCGGGGTGGCGTTTCAGGTATTCCGCCTGCATGCGCATCCTGCCCGGCATGGATATGTCATCGTGGTCCATGTTCATGATGTACTTCCCGCGCGCCGCGCCGATTCCCCTGTTGCGGCTTTCGCTAATGCCGAGGTTTTTCCTGTTTCTCACCCTGACGATGCGCCTGTCCTTTTTCGCGTATTCGCCTATTATCGCGGGCGAGCCGTCGGTCGGGCAGTCCTCCACTATCACGAATTCGAAATCCGGGAAATCCTGCCCAAGTACGCTTTCAATCGTTTCCCGAAGGTATTTTTCGGAATTGTAAACCGGCATTACGACGCTGACAAGGGGGTTTTTCATTTGTCTCCCTTTTTCTTCGCAGGCGCCTTTGCCTTGGCTTTCCTGCCGGGCTTTTTCCTCTCCGCGCCTTCCTTGCTGATTCCCTTCTCTTCTTCCCCTTCCGCGGCATCCTCGTTTCCTTTCTTTCCCCCCTTTCCAAGCTTCCTCTGCAGGTCCGAGAGCTGGTCACGAAGCTCGATTGCGCGCTCGAAATCCAATTCCTCGGCAGCCCTCTGCATTTCCATTTCGAGATTGATTGCGATTGCGCGGATTTCGCCCTTAGTGAGCTTACCGCTGCCTTCTCCCTCTTCTTCGTGAAGCTCAAGCTGCGACTCGCTTATTGACTTGATGATTGTCTTTGGCGTGATTCCGTGCTTGTGGTTGAACTCCTCCTGCACCTTCCTTCTCCGCTCGGTTTCGGCAACCGCGTTGTTTATCGCTTCCGTCCTCTTGTCGCAGTAAAGTATGACAGTTCCGTTCGCGTTCCTCGCTCCTCTTCCCATGGTCTGTATGAGCGAGGTTTCATTCCGCAGGAAGCCCTCCTTGTCCGCGTCGAGAATCGCAACGAGCGAAACTTCGGGCAAGTCCAGCCCTTCGCGAAGCAAATTGATGCCCACAAGGCAGTCGAACTCGCCAAGCCGTAATCTGCGGATGATTTCAGTTCTCTGGAGCGTCTCGATTTCCGAGTGCAAATAGCGCACGCGTATGCCGCGCTGCGTCATGAAATCAGTAAGGTCTTCAGCCATCCTCTTGGTAAGCGTGGTGACAAGCGTGCGCTCCTTTCTATCCGCGCGCGCTTTCACTTCATTCATCAAATCCTCCACCTGCCCTTTTGTGGGGCGGATCGAAATCACCGGGTCCAGCAACCCTGTCGGGCGCACAAGCTGCTCCACGATTTGCGCGCTTGTGGTGCGCTCGTATTGCGCTGGCGTTGCGGAAACAAATATCACGTTGTTGAGGTGCTTTTCCGTCTCCTCGAACTTCAGCGGGCGGTTGTCGTAAGCGCATGGCAGGCGGAAGCCGTAGTCAATCAGGTTTTTCTTGCGCGAATAATCCCCGTGATACATGCCGTGCAGTTGCGGGATTGTCACGTGCGACTCGTCAATCACGATGAGCGCATCCTTTGGCAGGAAGTCCATGAGCGTATATGGCGGCTGCCCCGGCGACCTGCCGTCAAAGTGCCGCGAATAATTCTCGATTCCCTTGCAGTAGCCCAATTCCTCAATCAGCTCAAGGTCGTATTTTGTCCTTGTTTTCAGCCTGTAGCCTTCCATCTCGCCAAGCTCGGGAAGCCTCTGCTCCAGTTCCGTGCGGATGTCGCGCAGAGCTTTCTCCTTCTGGCTCTGCGGCACGATATAGTGCTTTGCCGGGAAAATCTGGATTTCCTCCATCTCTTCGAGCTTGCTTGCTGAAACCGGCTCAAGAAGCAGTATTTTTTCGACAACATCGCCGTTCAGCACCACTCTCACGATTTCCTGCTGGTAGCCGGGCACGATGTCTATTGTTTCGCCCTTTGCGCGGAATATGCCGGGCTTCAGCTCCATTTCATTCCTTTCATACTGTATAGCAATCAGCGAAGCGAGAAGCGAGGAGCGTGCGATTGTCGCCCCTTTCCGGATATTCACGGACATTTCCAGCCACTCTTTCGGCGAGCCCAATCCGTAAATACACGAAACAGTTGCGATAATGACCGCGGGACCGGGCGAGAGAAGGTGCGCCGTGGATTGCAGCCGCAGCCTCTCGATTTTCTCGTTTATCTGCGCGTCCTTCTCAATATAAGTGTCCGTTTGCGGAATATAGCTTTCCGGCTGGTAGTAGTCATAATACGAAACAAAATACCCGACCTTGTTTTTCGGGAAGAACTGGCGGAATTCGGAGTAAAGCTGCGCGGCAAGCGTCTTGTTGTGCGAAATCACGAGGCAGGTTTTCCCTGTCTGCGCCACGACGTTTGCAATCGTGTATGTCTTGCCCGAGCCGGTCACGCCAAGAAGAGTCTGTCTTCCGCCCTTTTTCACGCCTTCAATCAGCTTCGCTATTGCTTCGGGCTGGTCGCCTGACGGCTTGAAAGGAGCTTCTAGCTTGTAGTCGAGCATGGGGAAAGCAAGGGGTGAAGAGGTTTAAAACGTTGCGACAGGGAGATGCCGGTTGGTTATTCCCCTATTGCCCCAGAATGATTTGCGCATACTGCATCTTCTCGCTTGCGAGGAGTTCAAGCGGAAGCTCGTAGACAACGCATCCGCGGTTGTATTCCTTCTTCGCAGCTGCGTTCCTCCTTATCTTTTCCATTATCAGCGAGTTTTGGTCGTAGTATTCGAAGCCGAGGAGTATCTTGCCCGTAAGCCCGAGTATGCCGCCGAAGTGCGCGGAAAAATCCAGCATCATCTCCTTCCTGACCTCGTGGCTGTTCACGCCTATTACTGCGGCGTTGTTGATGTGTTCATACCCTATGACTGTGCAGGCATCGTCCATATCGCCCTTCCAGCTCGCGCCTTGCTCGTAAATCAGGAAATAGTTTTTGTGTTCCTTGTTGGCTTGCCTCAGTTTTTCCCAGCCGCTCTTGTGGTTGATGTACACCAGCTGCGCCGCGCTTTTTTGCCCGCCGCCTGAAACGAATACCGCCTGCCCGGCAATCCGCGAAACTTCCTTGCAGGGCTCGAACGTGAATTCGCTTCGCGCATCGTCCGCAATCTGGTTTATGAAGTGCTTCCTCCCGCCTTCGGTTGCCTTGGTGGCATATTCGAAATACGCCGCCCTGTTCCCGAGGTTTTCGTGGAGTTTTACGGCATTCCCGTACAAATCGGCGAATACCTCTTCGTATAGCACCTGCGTCTGACAGTTGTCGAAGAACTCGACGACCTTCTCATTCGCGTTCGCGTCGAGCGCAAGCGATGCCTTGTTCATGCCCTTCATGTGGTGCTGGGCGTGGTTCTTCTTGCTCATCATAATATCCATCAGTATGTCTTGGAAACCATTGCCGGCGTTTTCCTTGGTTATCACGATTCCGAAGCGCGGGTCCTTCACGTAGTTCGCGGCAAGCCCCTGCACCACGCCGACCTGCGCATCTTCGGCTGCATATGAATAGGTCCTTCCGAAGCCAGAAATCATCGGCGCAAAGACAGGGGAGGTTTTCGGCATGTCAAGCCCCCGATTATCCTTGTAGTATCCAGTCAGCTCCCCCCTTTCGTTCGCCACGAGAGGTTCAATCATCACGCCAATCCCGTCATCAAGTTTCGCGTCGTGCCGCACAAGCGCGGCATTTTCCGTGAAGTGGCTTGCCAGCACGCGCTTCGCGAATTCGCAAACGTTCTCGATACTGTTCAGGGTGAAAAATGAGTCGTAAACGCCAGTGCCAAGCGCATCCCCTTCAGCGGATGAGCGCACTGCAAGAATTTTATGTTCGCAGAAGTCCTTGCATATCTCTGCAAACACCTTCATTTCGCCGTCGTTGAATTTCCCCTCAGCTATGCGCTCCCTTGCGGCTTTCAGGTCGCCTGCGACAATCGCGCTCTCTGCGCCGCAGCGCTTGAGAAAACCTGAAAAGAAGCTCCAGCCAAGCACGTTGCGCTTGTCAAGGAAAAAGCCCGAGTCCAGTATGGGCTGCATCTTCAGCATGAGCTGGCGCGCCTTTTCCCCCACTCCCTCGCCATAAACCCGAAAGTAGCGTGCGTCGGCGTTGGGGGTGGCAAAATTCATGGCATTTAGCTGTTGCAAAGGGTATAAAAACAGGTGGGAAAGCTGCCAATTATTTCCGCCGTCTCGCGATAACGTCGCTTATGTTGTCCACGTGCTTTGTCACGGAGTCCAGCTTCGTGCGCCCGTAATCCTGTATGCTGTAAACCACGTAGAAGCCAACGCCAACGCCGACAAGCATCAGCGGGATTGTGAAAAGCCTGCCGTAATACGTGTGCGGCACCATGTCCCCGTATCCCACGGTGGTTATTGTTGATGTCGTGAAGAATATCGAATCCTCCCAGCTCCAGCCCTCAAGCGTGTGGTAAGCCCCGACTGCGATTGTGTATATTGCGGCAAGCAGGGCTAGGGCGTATATCACTTTTTTGCGCACCCGGTCCTTCTCGCGCTTAAGCTCCCGCTCCATATGCTGCTCGATTGCAAGGATGTTCTGCTTGACGCCGCTTTCCGGCGAGACTATATCGTAGCTCTTGTTTTTGTTTGGCATCCATCCACCTTATCCTTTCTTCGCCGCAGCCGTGCTTCTCTCGAGCGCAAGCGAGTACGCCTGATAGTAGTTTTTCACGAGGCTCTTCCAGTCAACGAAGCGCATGCTGCGGTATGAATTGAGCTTGTGCTGCTCCAGCTTCGCGGGCGGGAGCATGTAAATCCGCTCCAAGTCGCGCGCGAGCTCTTCAGACGCCTGCTCCTTGGTCCTTCCCGCCATGTGGATTACGCCCACGCCGCTGTCCTTGCCCTTCACCTTCTTCATGATGAACCTGCCAAAGCCGGTCATGTCCGACGTGATTGCGATTCCCATTTTCACCGCGGTCTCGACCGGCGTGTAGCCGAACGGCTCGTAGCGCGAGGGGAACACCCCCACGTCCATCGCGGAGATTATGTCGTAATAATTCAGGTTCATCAGCCCGTCGTTGGGCTTCATGTATGTCGGGTAGAAAATCGCCTTGACCACGTTTTCCCTGCGGTTGTCCAAGCCCGCCTCCACGCACGCCTGTATTATCGAATCGTTCGCGTAGGTGATGTCGTAGCAGTTGATGTGCGGCTTCTCGCCGTCCTTTACAAAGCCGCGCGCCATGTTCTCCAAGTCGAGGCGTATGCCGCCGTCGAGTTTCGATATCGCGGTCTGCACGTTCACGTATTTCTCGTTCTTCAGGCTCGGCACGCGTGCGAGGACCTCGCCTATCTTGCCCATCAAAAGGTAGTTCTTGATTATCGAAATCTTCGGGCCCTTCACCGAGCTTGGGGCGAAAATGAAGGCGAAGACGCGGCGCGTGTTCTTCTTGTTCTTCTTGAGGCGGTTGTTCAGCTTCCCCATCGCGTCTATGAATATGTCGAATCCCTTGTTCACGAATTCGTACCTGCCGGAAATATAGACGAACAGCGCGTCCTCGTATGTCTGCTGGTAATAGCTGACAAAGCAGGCTTCGAGGAACTGGCGAAGCTCGCCTCTCGCGTATTCGGACAGGTCCAATGTCTCCTGCTCGTGCTCCCCGTCCCCGAATTCTATCCCGTTGACAGTGACCACGTCAGCCTTCCTTCCGAGTATGTATTTCACTTCCTCGGCGACGGTTTCGCTGACTGTCGTGAAAATCGTGCATTCTCGCGCCGCGGCGGCTTCGAGCTGGTGCTTGCCCTCCACCCTGTTGGTGTAGGCGACGTTAAGCGAAATCGGCTCCTTTGCCTTGAGCGAATCCGAGAACACGTCCACTCCCGCGGACGAAAGCGTACGCCCGAGCACGGTTGCGTGCGTCGTGAAAACACTGCCTGCCTTTATGCCGTTCATCTTGCAGTAGAGGAGAGCGGCTCCGGAAATCCATTCGTGGAACTGCATGACCGTGCTGTCCTCCTTGAAAACGTCCTTGGCGAAGAGCTTTTCGATGAGCATGCCCACGCCCCAGCACCACGCGACGTTCTCGGTGAAATCCCACGACTTTTCCATGAGCGAGTCAATGCCGAAATGCTTCCATAAGAGGTATTTGATGTGGTTGATTTGCTTGCCCTTCTGCAAGCCGTGCTCGTCCGCGAATTCCACGATTCGCTCGCTTGCCGCCGTCGCGTCCACGCAGATTATCCTTGACTTGTCCCCGTAGGTCCATGTCCCGAATTTGCAGCGCACGCCCTCGTGCTCAAGCTCGGCAAATATTTCCGCGAGCTTCGAATCGGGCTCCGCCCACATGATGTCCTCGTTGCACTTTTCGTCCAGCATCCCGATAAGAAGATATTTGTCGCCGAATTTCTTGTGCAATTGCGGGGACTTGCTCCTGATGACAGTGTAAATTCCGCCGATTTTCCTTCCGGCTTCAGACGAGACTTCAATGAGGGCTTTCGGTTCGGCTTTTGCCATGCAGGGGGAACGCTTCCGAGGTTTATAAAATCTCCGCACGCGGCGGCATCCGCGCGCGCCCGAATCAATTTATTTCGGCATCCACGACGACTTGCTCAGTGTCCTTTGAGTAGGGGCGCACCACGCGCCTGAAAAGTATTTTCGCTTTCCTTCCGAGCTTCGCAGCCTCTTTCTTTACCTGCTTCTCCGCATCCGAATACGGGTCGTCGGTTTTCCCGAACGAATAATAGTGAAGCACGCCGCCTTTTTTCATGCATGGGATGATAAATTTCAAAAATTCCCCGCCGTCCATGGGAAGCGGCATCGCCGCCCTGTCAGCCCATCCTGCAAATTCGTTGGGCAGTATTTCAGAAACATCGCCGACAAGCACTGAAACATTCGCGCAGCGGTTCCTGTCAATGTTCTTCCCGAAAAATTCCGTAGCGTCAGGGTTCAATTCAATTCCCACCACGCTTGCGCTTGGCATCGCCTTTCCAATCCTGATTGCGAAAGGACCGACTCCGGCAAAAGGCACGAGCACATGCTCGCCTTTTTTCACAAGCTCCACGAGCCGCCCGCGCTCTGTTCCCAATCTTGAAGAAAAATAAGTCTTGTTCAAATCCAGCTCGAAGTCGCAGCCGCCCTCGCGATAAACCGTGCGCGTTTTCTTCTCGCCGGCAATAACTTTCACAGGGCGTATGCGGAATTCGCCGGAAGTTCCGCCTGTCTTCTTGGCAACGGTTTTGATATTGTGATGATTTTTCAGTATCGCATCTGCCACAAGCTTCTCTTTCTTTTCAAGCGCATCCGGAATTTCCACAACAGCAATATCGCCGACAATATCAAACGAGCCGACAAGCTCATCAGCCTCGCGCGCAGTCAGCTTGCCCTCAAGCTCTCCGCGAAGCGATTTCCCGAATTCCTGCCGCTTGGCAAGCTCGCGCTTGGAAGTTTTCATTTCCGCAGGCGCGCTCTTTACGGGAAAATATACGAAATCGCCTTCGCGTTCCGGTGTAAAGGAATTATTGAGCAATCCGCCGGCAGCAAGTTTCTTGCGCACGCTCTCGGCTTTTTTCCGTTCCACTTTTACGCAAAGAACCAAGGTTGCACCTTAGGAAACCAGAATGCTCGGCTTGCCGGGGAGCGCGAACTTTGCTTTTGGCACGGATGATTTCTCCTCAAGGCAGACGATTACGTCTGCTCCGCCGAACTCTTCAGTCAAAAGCTTGATTGCGCTCACAAGCGCCTTTCTTTCGAACTCCGCGTCCGGCGTTTCGCCAAGCGCGCCCGCGCTTTTCATGTAGTTCATGAGAATCTTGGCGACTTCTGCGGCGTGCGGCTTGATTTCGGAATCAGCCATGGCAAGCTTCATGCTGGAGTCGAATTTCTTTTCCTTTGCCGCGATTTCGCGGAGCTTGCGCTTCCAGTCCGAAGCCACGAACAGTTCAATCTTTTTCGGCTTCTCCATCTTCACGAGCTTCAATATGGACTGTATGTCGTCCTTTGCGCGCAATATGTAATCTTCCGCCCTCTCAAGCCCCTCATCCACTTTCGCCTTGTCGCCTTCGGGCAGGGGCGCAATCGCAACGAACTGCGAATTGAGCACGTAGTGCTTCTTCCCAAGGGCTTCCCAAAGCTCCTCGGCGTAGTGCGGCATGAACGGGGCAATCAGTCCCACCCACATTTCGAAGAACTCGCGCAGCTTTGGCTTTTGCGCCCTCTTCAAATACCACTGCAAATCATTGAACGTGTTGTAGAAAATCTCAAGCGAAAGCTCGCGCAGCTGGAAGTTCTCGTACATCTGCGGCGCGGCAATCGCGCGCTTGTGCATGCGCGAGAGAATCCACCTGTCAGCCAAGTCCCGCTCGCCGGAATCCTCTGAAACGGCGTATTTCTCCATCGCGGATTTCATGAGCCGCATGCGCGAGAGTATGCCGTCCACTGCCGGGCGGTTGAAGTCAGTGTCTGACGCCAAGTCCGCGCCTGAAACAACGGTGAACCTGATAGTATCCGCGCCGAACTCCTTCACAGCAGCGCGGATGGGCATGATGTTGCCCATGCTCTTGCTCATCTTCTTGCCGTCCATCAGGACAAAGCCGTTCGTCACTGTCTGCTTGGGCCAGTGCTTCCTTTCGAACACGGCGGCGTGGTTGAATATGAAATAGGTAAGGTGGTTGTGCACCAAATCCGTCGCCGAGTGGCGCGAGTCCAGCGGGTAAAAATACAGGAATTCCGCGCGCATCTGCTTTGCCTCGTCCGGCAATCCCGCCCCGTCCCCCTTTCCGAGAAAAACGAAATCGAAAAGCGCGGGCGTGAGCTGCGCGGGCTCCATCTTCATTGCAATGTGCGCAATTGTATAGAATGCCATGTAGATTGTCGAGTCGGAAAGCGCCTCAATCATCTTTGTCTCGTCGAATGGGAATGCAGTGCCCAATCCCGACGAGCGCGTGCATGCCTTCTGCTTCAGCCACCCGATGGTGTATTCGTATTCCTTGCGGGTTTTTTCGGGCAGTATGCTCATGGAGCGCAGGCAGTCCGTCGCCTTCTCCTTCCACTCGGAGTCGCCGTAGTTGATGAACCACTGGTCCTTGACAATCTTCACGCCCACCAGCCCGCCGTAGCGGCTGTAAATCGGCCCGTTGGAAATTTCGTAAAGGGCAAGCGCGCTTCCCGCGGCAACCATCTTCGCGCGGATTTTCTCCTTCGCGTCAATGCCTTTCATGCCTTTGAATTCGCCGACAGCCATCACGCCAGTGTGCGCCTCTTTCTTGTAGAGCTCGGCTGTCGCCTCCTCTGTCTTCGGGTCCTTCTGGTTCGCGAGTTTCATCCTCTCGCAGATTTCCTTTGCAGGGAATTCGCCGAAGCCCGCAAGCGTGAGAACCTGCACGAGTTTTATCTTCCCCTCCAAGCCCGCGTCGCGCAGGGCGAGGTAGTCGTAAGGAGCGTGAGCAGGAACGGACATGACAACTCCCGTGCCGTGCTTCGGATCCACGAACACTGCGGGAAAGATCGGAACATCCGCACCTGTCATCGGATTTTTCGCCTTGTGGGACATCAGCTCGGCTGCCGGAAACTCCCCTTCTACCTTCAGGTCAAGCTGCATGGACAGCGCGCCAAGCGCTTCCTTACTAATATAGTATATGCGCCCGCCAGCCTGCGCCTTCACGTAAATCGCATCCGGGTTCATCCAAATGTTCGTGACTCCGTAAATGGTCTCAGGGCGGTATGTCGAGCAGGCGAGGAAGCCGTCCATGAACGCGAACAGCACGCCCGTGACTTCCTCGATTTGCGGGTCTGCATCTCCTTTCGTGTCGTGCGCGCCAATGGCAGTGTTTCCAATCGGGCACCACGGCACGGGGTGCTCTCCCTTCGTAATAAATCCGGCTTCCTTCAGTTTCTCGAACTGCCAGCGTATGAACATGTTGAACTGCGCGTCGTACGAGTAGAATTTGCGGCGCCAGTCAATCGAGTAGCCCATCTCCTTCATGCCCTGCTCGATTTCGCGGGAAAAATAAGCGACCAGTTCGCGCGGCTCGGTGAGCTTCTCGCTTGTCGCAAGCGGGATTCCGTAAATCTTCTCGAATATGTCGAGGATTTCCTTGTCGCGGTCCCCGATTCTCTTTGCCATCGCGAGAATCGGCGTGCCTGTCACGTGGAATCCCATTGGGAAAAGCACGTTCCTGCCGCGCATTCTCATATAGCGCGCGTAAATGTCCGTGGTGGTATAAGTCCTGCCGTGCCCGATGTGCTGAGGGGAATTCGGGTAAGGGAATGCCGCCGTGAGATAGAACTTCTCGCCTGCGCCGGCTTTAGGCTCAAAAATCCCTGCTTCGACCCATTTCTTCTGCCACTTGGCATCCACCGCATTTCCATATTCTTCACAAATAGCCATCAAACCGCCGTTTGCGGCGCAAGTGCCGCCAAAGTTCATTGCCAACTGAGAGCGATACTCCGCTGCTTGCAGCGGCGCGAAGTTGGCAATATTTCCTACAAGTCCGACGCATCGGACTTGTGGACCACAAATCGCATGCGATTTGTCGGTCGACCGAATGGCGATGTTACTCCGCTGCCTGCGCCTTCGGTCGAATTCATAACCATAGTTCATTTTATATTCCTTGACTTCGAATTCATTCCATGCGTAGGAGAATGCCTGCAATATCCTGTCTGTTCCTGTTATCCTTCATTCTCTCCTTTTCATCAGCTCTCTTCTCGACAACCACCGACACCGCAAACCCCACCTCCAGCCTGCACGTCGCATTGCGCGAACTGTGCTCAGGGGTGACCGGCACAGTCCCCTCAATCTCAATGCTCATGGTGCTTGCAGGCTCAGCCATTTACGCAAGCGGG
>JBAYHU010000010.1:0-44020 GCA_041665945.1 Candidatus Micrarchaeia archaeon | reverse complement strand
TCGCCGCTTAATTGGTGGCTTGCATGAAGGGCGTAACGAGCCTCCCACTGTCCCTAGCTGGAACCTGGTGAACTTACTACTCTGTGAGTATGCAGAGGACTTCTAGGGGGAAACGAAGACCCCGTGGAGCTTTACTATAGCCTGATCTTGTAATACGAGGAGTGCTGCGGAGCGTAAATGGGAGCCGTCATGCCAATCCTTCCGGGGGTTGGATAGGCGATTTTGTAACACCATTCAGCATTTCTTGTATTGCTTTACCGAAAGGGACAGGGTCAGGTGGATAGTTTGGCTGGGGCGGTACGCCCTCGATAAGGAAACAAGGGCGCCCAATGTTCAGCTTAGGCGGGTCAGAAATCCGCCGGTAAGGGTTAAAGACAAATGCTGGACTGACTGTATCCTTAAAAGCGTGGGATGCAGAGACGAAAGTCGGGCTTAACGAACCTTGGCACCTTCTTAGTGAGGGTCCAAGCTGTCAGACAAGCTACCCCGGGGGTAACAGGCTCGTCGCGGGCGAGAGATCGATACAAATCGGTTTTTTGCATGCGCGAGACTTCCCTATATATTTAATCTGGGTGTGCAACGCACACCCATATCCCCAAGATTTTTCTCTGCCCTAACTGTTGATTTCCAGCTCTGCCCTTGCATTCTTGCCTAAGCAACAAGAAAGCGAGGCTGTTGGAATGAGGTTTGGCAGAAAATTATCTCCCCGTCCAAGTACGTCGATGTCTTGGATGGAGATGTGCAACGGGCGAAAGCCCTTGCACAGCTAGTCGTGCGCAAGCACGACTGGAAAGGAATACTATAAATCAGTCCACAGACTGTTGTGGAAGTTTCGCGCGATATTATGATTTGTATTTGACTCAAATACACATCGACCCCGCGGTTTGGTACATCGCTGTCGGCTTAGGTCATCCTGGGGGTGCAGGAGCCCCCAAAGGTTGGGTTGTTCATCCATTAAAGACCTACATGAGCTGGGTTCAGAACGTCGCGAGACAGTTCGGTAGTATCTCCTAGGAGTGTCACCGATTGAGAGCAAGTACCCATGAGTACGAGAGGAACTTGGGTCCGACGCCTCTGGTCTACCGGTTGTGTAAAGCATCGCCGGGCAGCTACGCGTTATTGGATAAGACCTGAAAGCATCTAAGGTCGAAGTCAATCTCAAAACTAGTCGGTGTAGGCGGTTATAGCAGATAACTTTGATAGGGTGGGGGTGTAAGTGCTTAGCTAACGCGAGGCATTCAGCCTGCCACTACTAAAGCCGTTTTGAATATGTCTGCTCAATTTGATGTCAGTTGCTCTCTTCACTACTGTGTGAATTTTTATTTTCCCTAGCGCGAGCCGGAGAGGCATCCGGAAAGTTGCGCGGGATTTATCCTGCTTAGCGGAAGCAGGCTCAAGCCATCATTTTAAACTGTGGATGGGAATTCCAGACATGCTCTCTTCCGGCGCAATCGCGGGATTTACGAGGAAGGTTGTGGGCTTGCTTGAAAGCCCGAAAGTGCCGTTCAGATGGCACCTTCTCGTGTTCTTTGCGGCAATTCTTGCGCGCTGCTTCCTTGAAACCCAGCTTGCGGTCTACAAAAACACGGATGTGATTTTCGACGCCGCTATCGTTATCCACTGGATGCTCTCTTATGTCGCGCTTGCGGCATGGCTTGTGCTTCTCTTCAAGCTGTTGAGCGGGCAGCCGGCGGAAAAAGTTGCGCGCGCGGTTCTTCCGTTCTTCATCCTGCTAATTCTCGCCCCTGCGGCCGACTTGCTGCTGACAGGGGGAAGCGGATACAGGATAGAATACATATTCCCAGAAGATTCGGCGGGCCTGTTGCCGAGATTCGTTTCGTTCTTCGGAACTTTTTCGGGCGTCGGGGTGACGCCGGGGATGCGCCTTGAAATCGCGCTTGCCGTCCTGCTTTCCTTCGCATATTTCATGGTAAAAAAGCTCGGCGTTCCGAAGAGCTTTCTTGGCGCATTTCTTGCCTATTCGCTTATCTTCGCATACATCGCGCTGCCCGCGATTGCCCACCTTGCCCTCGGCGTGCGGCTCGGGGACACTGTTGATTTCATTTCAGCATATCTCCTGATTGCGTTCCCAGCCCTTGCTTATCTTGCATATTCGTCCTCGAAACTATTCAGGCTCGCACTTTTTGGCATCCGTTCTGAGAGGCTTCTTAATTTCTGGCTCATGCTCGCAGCAGGCATTGCCATCGCCGTGAAAATCGCGGGCGCGCAGCTTGCGCCGGATTTTCCCGCAAAGCTCCTCCTGATTTTGATAGGCACCCTCTTTGCGTGGATGCATGCCGTGATGATCAATGACATTGAGGACAGGGTGGCGGACAAGGCGTCGGGAAGGAAGGGACTGCCGCTCAACAAGGCTGGCTTGGGAGCGTACCGCAGTCTCGGCTGGCTTGCGCTTTTGCTCTCCGCAATCTATTCCCTTGCAGCCGGAGTTGTTGCCCTTGCAATCGCCATTCTGTTCTGCGCAATCTACTATGCTTACTCGGTTCCTCCGCTCAGGCTCAAGCGCGTGCTCCTTCTCTCGAAATTTTTGGTGGCATTCAACTGCCTGCTCATGGTTGCGCTGGGCTACTGGCTCGCCGCAGAAAGCATTGGCGGCTTCCCATGGCAACTTTGCCCCCTTTTCCTCGTCGGATTCGCGCTTGCTGCGAATTTCATAGACATCAAGGACTATGAAGGTGACAAAAAAACGGGGATAGCGACGCTGCCTGTCGCCCTGGGGCTTGAAAACGCCAAGCTTGCAATCGGGGCGTCCTTCTTCCTCGCCTATCTTCTCGCCGCATGGGCGATTGTTGGCATCGTTCCAGCCGCAGGAGGGCTTGCGCCCGCCGTATTCCTTGCGGCATTCGCATTGGGGGAGGTTGAATTCTGGCTCGTGAACAGGAAAGCGTATGACGAGCGCCCGGTCATGGCGGTTTATCTTGCAAGCGTTGCGCTGGCGCTCGCTTTCCTGATTCTGGCTTAGGCGACGCTATTTCTTGCCCTTCTTTTCTGCCGGGGAGTCGGTTGCTTTTTCTATCGCGAATGTCGTGACACGATCGGTTTCCATGAGGACCTTCGATACTGCGGTGTTCTGCACGTAAATCGGCTCGCCTCCGAGGTGAGTGTTCGCCTCGCGCAGGGCGGATTGCATCTCGCCTGCGTTCTTGGCGCCCGTAATCTGGGAGTAGTCGAAGCCGCTGCTCTTCAGCTCCTTGGAAATCGGCGACATATCATCGTTCAGGACGCCTCCCTTTTTCTTGAATTCCGACTGGATTTTCTTGAAGTTGTCCTCATCCACCCGGTCGGCAAGCTTTGTCAGGTTCAGCGTCGGGTTTTCCCCTGCCCTGACTTCCACGTTGTCTATGCCCGCCGCCTTGAATTCCACAACTGCCTGGTCCACGAGCGCCTTCTCAAGGCGCTCGTTGTAGGACTTGTTTTCCTTGTTGGCGCGCTCATACGGGACAGATACCGTTACCACCACCTTCTCGTCGGAACCGACTTTCCCGCTGACCTCGGACTCGTAGTGGCTGACGATGTCCTTGGCGTGCTTTTTGACTTCCTGCCTGCCCTGTTCGTCAAGGTGCGCAATGTAAACCCTCGTCTCCATGGTGGAGACCAGAGTTTCGACTGGCATCTGGATTTCTGGCATGTCGACTTTCGGAAGCTCGAGCGGCTTCTCCTCCTTTGGAGTGTAATCAATCTTGTCGGTCTCCACAGGCGCGTGTATCCTCTCGATGTCCTCATGCTCGTAGCCCGAGGCGAACGGGGTGAGCAGGAGATTGCTTGAACTGTGGCTCTGCGTGCCGCCCCTTGCCTCGTTGAGCAGGTTGCCGTAGATGTCCCCGAGGTAGTAGTTGGCGAACACGCTGTTCTGCGCCACCCAGTCACGAAGCATGTTTGTGTGTATCGCGTCCACTCCCTTGTAGGACGAGCGGTAGGCGCGGCTCTCCTGCTCCTCGATTTTCGATAGGAGCCCGGACTCGTATTTCGTGGTCAAGTCCTCCAGCCTGCCGGTTGAAACGTTTATCCTCCACGGCTGCTCCGAGCCGGGCTCGGCCTGCGCTGTGCCCTCGAGGGCGGCAAGCGCCTTGGCGTATTCGTCCGTGCCTTTCTTCAGCAATCCGTCCTGTTTTTTCTGCTTCAGGTCATTGACGTATTTTTCAAACTCGTAAACGTTCATCTTGAACGACGTCATGTTGACCTGGCTGCCCGCGTAGTCAGTTCCATTGCTGCGGGCAAGGAGGCGCGTTGCCTTGACGAGGCTGACATCCATCTCGTCATCCAGCTTCAGGTCCTTCGCCTCCTTGAGGTACTTGAACGCAATGTCAGACTCGTCGCGCTTCAGGTGGAGGTCGACGGCTTCGTACTTCACCCCGTACTTGGACATTTCGGAGTTGAACGCCCCAAGCGCCGAGTCGCCGTCTTTTGTCCCGAGCTTGCCAAGCGCCTGCGCCCCGATGTTGATGACGTCGTCGCACCCCTTGTCCATCAGCTTGAGGTCGGATCTGGTTTCCTTGTCGAACTTCATGTTCCTGATGGTCGGGTCTTTCTCTATGCTGTCATTTATGCCCTTCGACATCAGGATTGCGTCGGTCATTTTCTTGAAGGCAGTGGTTTCATCGACAACCCTCTCCCTGTTGGCAACGAACGAGTTGAAGTCCTTCACCGCCCCGCTGGCGGATTTGGTCATGTTCTTGGATACCTCGCTCAGATCCTTGCCGGAATCCCATGACGCGTTCAGCCACCTCGACTGCTCATTGAACATGGTGAGCTGCGTGTTGCGGTATTCCATGTATATCTTGTTGGCAGTCAGAAGCGCGTCCACCGAGCCTTTCGGCGCGTGATTCTGTATCCCGATGACCGTGTTGAGCAGCTTGTTTTCCGATTCGAGCGCAAGATTGGGGCCGTTCTTTTCGATAAGGGCGTTGTTGTCTTTCAGCCTTTTCTCGTTGACGGACGTTTTTGCCTGCAGCATCTCGGTCAGGCTATTCACCATCCCGTGATGGTTCGTCATGTTGTCCGCAAGTATGTCGTCCTTCTGCTTCTCGAGGTTGAAGCTCAACAAGCGGGCGTTGTCGTTATACATGAGGTCCAGGTGCTCCTTCTTGCCTACAGAGCCCATGCCAAGCGTGTGCAGGCTGGCATTGGCGAATTCCACCCGCTTCAGGCTGGACTGGTGCGCGTTGTACAAGTCGAGCTGCCAGGTGTTGTTTGCCATGTCGGAAAGGCTTCCCATGCCCTTTGTGTCCAGCATCTTCTTGATGTCCGAGCTGCTGACCGAGTAAAGCGAATCGATGGACTCCGAAACCGGCACGTCCCTGTACGCTTCTTTCAGTGCCTTGAGCGCGAGGTCGTATTCCCTCGCGACCGCTTTCTTCTCCTCCGGCTTCAGGCCAGAGGGCATGGTGCCGTTCAGCTCGTATGCCTTCAGGCCGTCAAGCCACTTCTTCGCGTCTTTCATGTCCTCCTGCCCGGTAAGCGTGTGGACAAGGTTCGCCTTCTTGAATTCCTCGCTGTTCACGTAGCCAAACCCGTGCTTCACGTCTAGCATGTGCCCGGTCATGCGGGCGCGCAGCTCTTCCGCGTCGCGCTCCTTCAGCTTGGCCTTGGTGTAGCCGTGCAGGGTCGTTTCCCTTGCCACGCCATTCGCGCCGACTACCAGATATTTGAACTGGTCCTTCTTTCCATCCATGTCCTCTATGTCGCCATACTTCGCCAGATAGTCCATCTTCCCCTCTTCGTTGATTTTTGCGAGGTTGTGCTTGACCAACAGCGCGGCCTTGTCTGCGCCATTGATTTCATGGTTCTTGCTGTCGAAAAGCAGGTATTCGGAGGTGAGGGTGTATTCCTTCCCGTTGATTTTCAGCGTCTTCCCGATGACTGCCAGCCCGGTTTCCTTCCGCGCATCGTATTCCGCCTTGTCACGCAGTAGCTGCGCGGTGGGCTGGAGCACGGAAAGCACGCCGGCATAGGACGTCGGGTCGGCATCAATCATGCGTATCATTTCGCCCGCAGTCATATCCCTGCCGAAAATCCTGATGCCCGAGGTGCCCTGGTCGAAGTTCTCCATGAACCCGAAGCCACGCTGCGATTCGCTGGCGCCCATATTGGAAACCCCGAGCCCCTTGGCAATGCTCTTGTACATCCTGGCAATGTCGTTGAGTTCCTTGGCGATTGCGTACAGCTTCACAAGTCCCAGTATGAAATTAATGATGACCTCGCCCACGTTCTTGCCGCTGAACATGGATTCGATGGCGTTAGTAATCCTGCCCACGAACTGCGAAATCTGCGCCCCGACCCGGTTGGCGAAGAACGCCATGGTGTCTCCGGCCGTCGGGTTTTGCTTGTTCGAAAACAGCGCCTGCAGCTCGCCGCCCTCCCTGAACTTGGGCGTGCCGCTGAATTGCAGGAATTGCCCATTGGAGAAAAACTTGGGTGTGCCAATCGTGCTGAGCGAGCCGACCTTGGCAAACGCGCTGTTAACCTTGTCGCGGAGTCCTGCTTTGGAAAACGTGACCTTGTCGTCTGGCGCGGACGCGTTCGCTATTGCCTCCTTCCCGATATATGCGGCGGAAGTTGACATCGGGGTTTTGTTGACCTCCTTGGAGCGCCCTTCCAAGTTAGCCTCGCCGCTTGCCGGGCCAAGCTCGCCGCCTTTCCCCTTTTGCCCTGTTTCCGTGTCGACTTTCGTGCCCGATACCCCCGCTATGCCGCCGATAACCCCTTTTATTCCGCCGGTCACCCACTTAGTGAGAAGCCCCTCCTCCGCCTTTCCAGTAATCACTCCGCTCCCTGTTTCAAGCGCCTTGTTCGCCCCAATCATCACGGCAGACGTTATGTCGAATGACCTGTTCTGGTTGCGCATGGTGTATGCCTTGCCCCTGCCCATGCGCGGGGAGGAGAAATCAAACGCTGAGAACGGGTTCCTGCCCGCGAGGAAGCTCGCACCAATCAAAAGCCCGAGTATGAGCATGACTGGCCAGCAAAGCCCGGCGTATGTCGAGGGCTTCTTGTTGCAGACATAGAACTGGTTGAGCGAGGGGAGATAGCGGGAAGTGTCCGCATTGAGGGGCACCTCGTAGCCAGGGGCGTTCGGCGGAAACCTCTCCTCGCATGTGCCGGCAACGGAATTCCACGCGCAGTAGGAAGGCTGGCACGAGCCGTCCGGGCAGTGCGTCTGCCCGGCTTCGCAGCATGCCCCGCCTTCGCTGCACACGCCGGTGGAGGTGCAGATGTGCTCGCCCACGGGGCAACAGAGGCTCGGAAGGTTGCAGGAAGCGTCAGGGCAGCGGACCATGGGGGGCGTGCAGCCCGTGCAGATTCCGGACTCGCATGTCGAGCCGGTCGCGGTGCAAATCGACCCATCGCAGCAGGGCAGGTCTGCGCCTCCGCATGCAACACAGCTTTGCGTCGCGGCATTGCAGACAGTGTTTTGGACAGTGCAAAGGCCGTTGCAACAGGGCTGCCCCTCCTCTCCGCAGGCATAGCAGGTTTTCACTGCGGCTGCGGTGTCGCACCTGAGGGGGGATTCGCAATAGTCACTCGCGCAGCAGGGCTGGCCTTCCCCTCCACATGCGACGCAGCTTTGAGCCGCATTGCAGATGGTGTTTGGAACAGTGCATTGGTCGTTTTCGCAGCAGGGCTGCCCCGCAGCTCCGCAGGCATAGCATGTTTTCACTGCTGCCGTGGTGTTGCATTGGAGCGGAGCAGTGCAGACATCGTTTTCGCAGCAAGGCTGGTCTTCTCCTCCGCAACATGAATCGCGGCACACCCCGTCGCTGCAGCGCGTCTGCCCGGCGGAGCAGCACTGGTTATCTACGCTGCAGGTGCGGGTTTCAGTGCAGTAGTGCTCGGAATCCAGGCAGCACAATACGCCGCCCTTCATTGACTGTCCCCATGGACAAAGCTGGGCGCAGTCCATGTAGTCGCACAGGTTTGCGCAGTTGGAGCAGACCGTATTGATTCTGCTCGGCAGTTGGGGCGCGTAGGAAGGGCATTGGCTCCAGGAAAATTGCGTGCATTGCCCGTTAGAACAGCAGCTTCTTCCATTGCACAGCCACGTATCTGGCGAGCCAGGGCATCCGAAGTAGACCTGGCAATTGTTTTCATTAGTATTCCAATAGCAGCCAGGGCGCAATTGTTCGGTGCACTGCGCGGGGTCGGATATGAGGTGGCAATAATCCGGATTGTCCACCGCAGCCATGCAGCCTTCGCAGAGGTAATCCCAGCTGGTGCATTTGTCATTCGCGAAATTCCCATCGTCGCTTATGTCCCATTTGCAGCCCGGCTGGATTGAGCATTGCCCCTGGTTCAGGGAAGTACAGGCGGAATGCACATATGGGGAATCCGGATTGCAGATCGTATACATCCACGCCTGCGATTGGCACGATGTATCGCCGGACGGCGATGGAACGAAAAATCCTGCGGATGTGAGCGGGACGCCCTCCTCCTGCGCAGGCACTGGCGAGAGCATGATAGGGGGCAGTTGCGTGTTTTGCGCCGGCGGGGCGAGGTTGCCCGTGCTGCACGCGTTCTCGCAGCTTGCCTGCGTCGTCTTGGCAGCGCATCCGTGGCCTTGCGAGGGCGGAGCCGGATTGGCAGAGGGCATATTGCCCTGGATTATGTCCTGTGAGAGCTTGGTGCCGTTCAGGCACATCTGCCGCGCTTCGATGGAATTTATGGCATCCGTGAGAGGGCAGAAGATGAACCAGTAGTCCGTGCAGCCCTCGGTTTCGCTGTTGTAGTTGAACTGTGACCAGCCCTCGGAATTCGTGATGTCGTACATCAGCTGTATGTTGGTCTTGTCTGACTGGTTGACAAGGATTACCAGCCCGCCTTGTATCCCGTTCTTTATGTAATCGTCCTCGGAGATGTTGTACACGAGGACGGAAACCATGGAACCTTCCCCCTGCGGTGGCTCGATTATCACGTCCATGAAAGAAGGCACGGGATTGACCGGGCAGGCAAGCGCGCTGTTCTCCGCGTATGACAGGTGGAGGAATAATGCCATTGCCGAAACGGCGAGGATGAGCGCCAGTGCGGCGTGCCTTATCCTTCTACCCTGAAGCATGTTGTTTCCTCCTGGTTCAGCGGGACGTCTATGCCGCAGTACGTCAGGAACGAGGTGTCCGGCGTCCTGCCGCAGTCAATTCCTATGTCTCCCCTGCGCGGGTACTGCAAAAGCTCGCTCCTTTGGGTGACGCTTTGCTTCTTCAAATATGTATATGTTTGCGTTTCATTCGCCACCGACATTTCAAGGAAGCACTTGTCCTGCGCCGGCAGCGCTGCAATCAGGTTCCAGTATTTGTCGTTGAGGTCGGTGAAATTCTTCAGTGTCCGGTATGACCTGTAAATCGTGTCTATCCTGCAGGACAGGTTAGCGTCCGTGAGATCGGAGCAGAGGTCGGCTGCAGATATGTTGGCGCAGAGCGGCGCGCAGAAATAGCGCGAGTAATTCGTGAATGACGGGTCAGGCATGGTGCAATACTGCCCGTCGTTGCACATCAGGTAGGGAACGGACGTCATCGGGAGCGAGCCATCCTGCGCAATCTGCCTGTCGCACACGCCCGTCGAGTATGCCGCAGTGTCGCAGGGCTGGCAGATGCAGGTCTGGTTTTCGGCGACTATCTTCTGCCCGTAGGTGAGGGTGCTTAACCCCATCACCAGCTTGGAGTGGTTCTGAACAGCGCAGAATGGCGTGCCGACCTTGCCTGTGAGCATGTCAACAGGGTTGTCAAGGTAGCCGCCAGTGGAGGTATTGTTCCAGTTGTCGTAAATCAGCCCCATTATGCCCGCGTCCACCATGTCGCCCTTGTGCCTGAACATGTATTCGAGGAATTCGCTCTGGTTGCACAGGCTTCCGGACGGGAAGTGGAACTTGGTCACGAGCGAGGGCTTGCTGAAATTTGATGCGAGGGCGCGGCTGAAATTCATGCGCGCCTCGAACTCTATTTTTGTCGCTTCGCTCGTTGCGAATTCGTTCGCCGCGGTGTTGTCGCCTGCGTTGCACATGGGATACCATTCCTGCGCAAGGATATCGACGTTGTTCGCGTAATAGTCCACAGCCCCCGCCTGGGCGCGCATCTCCACCGGCGCCTCCTTGAAGGCGGGCATGGACAGCCTGTAGAAGAAATTGAACAGGATTCCGGGCGACGTGTAATTCCCTATGAGTGCTGAAAGCTGCGCCGGGTTGCTCGTGATTTCCCTGCTTGAAAAGCCATTGAGGAATATCGCGGTGAGCGGGGCGTTGGGGCAGCCGCTCTTGAGGATTTGCGACTTCCAAAGCGAGGCGGAATAGCCATTGAGGTATACTGCGTTGTAATCCGGGGAAGTCGCATCCGAAACCCCTGAAGGCGCCGCGTTGCTCACTGTAAGATATGGCACGAACATCGATTCTGTCGAGGTGACCGGGTCGGCGACCGCGTTTGCCGAGCCTTTCGACGCGGCGGGCGCGGAGTAATCGCCGATTTTCGTGAGGTCGGAGACTATGTAGAGCGCCGCGCCGCTGTTGTTCTGGCACAGCCCCAGCCCATTGAAGTTTGTCCAGTCATCGTAGATGTAGTCGTAGGTGTCGCATACGTACTCCAGGGTGTACCTGTCCCAGTCCCAGTTGTAATATCCGCTTGCGCAGTACGGATTTGCCGCGTGGTAGTGCGAAATGGACATGTTGCGTATGTCGATGACTGGCATTATGTTAGACTGCATGTAAAGCGGCGCGCGGGCGTTTACCTTGTCCGCGATTTCATCGTAATTTGAATCTGACACTGTCTGCGGGGCGAGAGTTGAATACGTGCAGCCCTCGCACCAGCCGATGTCCTTTGCGTTGATATACGGGACGCGGTCTCCGATGAGGCTGCATTCGCCCAATTGCTGGCTGTCCTCGTCGAAGGCGAGCTCGTAAATCCAGTAGTCGTGGGGCGCGCCGTACGAAGTGCCGGTGTAGGAATAGCAGTACTTGCCGGTCCAGCAGGTGACGCAGTGCGTGTTGCCTGTGCCCGGCCACCTGTCTCCCCTGTCAAGATACAGCGTGCAGCCGTCAAACGACGGGAGGAGCGCATCCATGTACTGGTTGGTGTCGTCCCCGCCACACACCACATCGTGCTTCTGGAAACTGTACATGCACATCGGGGCCGCGTCCGGGCCGTACCCGTCGGAAGAGCCGGGCACCGTGCCTGATCCCTTGAACGGAGAGGAAGCCCCGTTTAAATATGCGGAATAAATCGCGTTTTTTGAAGTCCTGCTTATGCCGCAATTCTTGAAAAGTTTCGGCGGCTCGGTCTGCCCGTCGGCAAGCACGTAGAAGCGGTAGGTTTTGTTGTCCTGGCTCCCCACGTTCCCGATGTTGCCGCCCGTGCCTTGGCTGAATAGTATGCCGCCTTCGACTTTTTGTATTTCGTTGTCCCTTATGTTACTGCTGTCATCATACGGGTTGAAAAGCTGCGCGCCGCCTGCCGTCTCAAACGTGGTGCCGGTCGACCTGCCCTTAAGGTTCGCGGCTATGACCGAGCGGTAAATGGTGTAGCCCGAAAGCGCGTTTGAGCAGTTGAGTATTGTCCCGCTTTCCACCTGCTGGGCACGGCATCCGCAGTCTATCCTCCGCAGGGTGTCGGTTGCGTTTATGCAAAGCCCGCGAATGTGGCTCGTGTGGTCGCAGTATCCGCTCATGCAGTCGCCGGAGGTTTCGCACTCGTAATCATAGAGCCTGTCGAGCCCCATCCCGTACTGCGATTCCAGCGTCTCCTGGTAATACGTGTAGTTCAGCTTCCATGAGCCGTCGTTTGACATCATGTAGCGCGAGTCGGATTCGAGGAACGGGTATTTCGCGGGGTCAAGCGAGCAGGACTTCGGGTCCTCCACGATTCCGCAGTCCGAGCGGCAGGTGGTGTTGTTGGAATAGACCATGCCGGTTTCCAGGCACAAAAATCCAGTAGCCCCGAGGTTCTGGCAGTTTGCCGAATCCCTGCAGTATGCTTTGCAGGTTTCAAGGTCAGTGAAATCCTGCCTGTTTTCCGTGCAGGTGACGACGTTGGTGTTCTGCGGCGCGCACCACGTTGTCTGCGCATTGACGTAGGTCACGAACCTGTCGCGGGCGGATGGCGCCACCACTCCCGCGCAGAACCTATCGGAGAGCGGGAAGAAGAACCGTGCCGCCTCGAAATCAAGGAAGCTCGAACCCACGCCGAAGCGGAAGGCGTTCGCCCAGAGCGCGCCTCGCGAATTGCGCACGGAATTGTAGGTCTTCTCGGTCATTTTCTTGAACGTGCAGCTCGTACCCAGCAGGTTTATCGCCTCGGGCTGGTTGGCCGCCGCCGCGGGCTGGGACGTGCCGTCGTTCCAGTCTGAGGACGAGACCGGCGGGGCGGGCACGAGCTTCTTGTAGCCGCAGAGCATGACTGAGCATTTTTCATTCGTGCAGCTGCTCGGGGCGGCATCCACGCAGATGGACATCGTGACGTATGCGGCTGCGCTGCTTGGGGCGCAGTTGGCGCCGTCCCACAGGCACCTCGCGGCCGTGCAGCTCTTGTTGTCGGCAAGGTCGCCGCACTGCAGCGGGCGGCAGGCACCGGATGCAGATGTGCCTTCCCACACGCAGCCGATGGTCTTGGTGCACTGCGTTATGGGCTTGTTGCACTGCACCGCGTCCGGCAGGCACCTTATCGTCCCGTCGCCCGTGCTGTTGGCGTCGCAAGGGCCGTATCTTGCGCCATCGGAAAATGTGCAGTTCGGCTGGGCTAAAAGAACCTGCGGGTTCGTCGAAACATTGAAGATATTGTCCCTCTTGCAGCATGGGACGTATTTGCTGGAAGTGGCGCATCCCGAGAAGGACAGCAGGAGCATGGCTGCGGCTACGAACAGGGCGAATGCCAGATTGCGCCTGCCGCCTGCGTTTGCCATCATCCGAGCCTCCCGACCATCTTCATGAACTCGCCCATGTCCCCGCCGAGAAGCGGAGTCAGCGAGCGTATGAACGCGAGCGTGATTACGAACGCTACGAACGGGTAAAACATTATTGAAATCGTGAGCTGATAGACAAGCGTCTTGCCATTGTCTATTGCGAGGGATTCCGCCGAGCCGGGGGTTACCAGCTGCGCGACGACCGTCTGCACGAGGACGGCGGTGCCCTTGAAGCCGGTGAAGCACATTCCTTCGCTTCTCGCGGCGTTGGGGTCAGGGGCTTCCTCCGCCTTGACGAACGTCGGGTCGGTGAGGATGAGGAACGTGGGCCAGACGAAAAACATCCCCAGCGCAATCGCTATCAAAAGCCCGCCCACCCCTCGTGTCAACGGCAGTATGCGCAGGACGAGCCCGACCGGCAGGAATACCGCGAGCATGTTGTTCTCAATATACATGGAAAGGGAATACATCGCGTGGAGGGGCACGAGCAGGCTCACTATCTTCGTTTCAATCAGGTGCGCCTCCTCCATGCGCTTGTGCACCGCGATGTCCCAGTCGCCGCAGTAAATCGGGATTCCGAACACTATCACGCAGGTGCTGCTCCACACCTCGTTCATCTTGTTGCCCTCATATACCATGTCATAAGCCCCGTCAAGGGCAGTTATCTTTTCCTGCAGCTTGCAGCGGAACGCGCCAAGCGGGCCGACGCCGAAGTTGGGGTCGACTTTCCAGATGGAGAAAACGCCGTTGGGCGCCTCGCCGCATGCCACCGCGCTATTGGTGCCGATGACGTCGCGCATCAAATCCATGCCACCCCCCTGCCCAGTGGAAAATCCGTACAGCAGCCCGACTGCAAACGCTATCATCAGCGCGCTTGCGGTGACCTGCATGAATTCCGACAGGGCGTATTTCTGGAGGTGGTCAGACATGAGCGCCTTGCCAGCCATGTAAAGCACGAGGTTGAAGAAGAAGCAGATTGAAATCGCAAGCGCCGCGTACCACTGCCAGTTGGCGAGCTTGTTCGCGAATATGTCGCCGAAATGCGCCTCGAAATCATTGGCGAAATCCGCGGCAAGAATGTTGGAGACGAGGAAGAGCGCCATTGCAAAGGCGAGCGCCTTTATGCGGAGATTCGTCATACCATCTGCCCCAGCCTTCCTATGTCGGCTTCATCACCCAATAATCCGGAGATGTCGCGCGCCAGCGAAGCTATGATTATGAAATTGAGCGCGGGCATGAACACTCCCGCCAAGAACATCAGCACGTTTGTTTTTATGCCTTCTTTGAGGTCGGTGACCTGCGGGAGCGTGTCCTCTGACGCGCCCTTGTCGCCCATGTCGCGCTCGAAATACGCTGGCCACCTGCAATGGACAGCCGACGCGCCTGAAGGCTCGGAAAACACCGCTATCCCTGCGCAGTTCGAGTCGTCGGCGTTGTAGATGTCCACGCTCCCAAGCCCGCTTGCCATGTAAGGGAGCATGATGGAGCTTGCGAGCTGCGCCGTCGGGTACATCACGTAAAGCGCGATTATTATCCCTATCAGCGCGCCGCCGAAATTGCGCATGAATGGTATGGAGCGCACGATTATCGCGAGCGGCAGCAGTATCACGAACAGCCCGCTCACTATGTATTGAAGCGTGAAATACTGGAACAGCACTGACAGGTACGATATCGTCCCGGCGCCGAGCAGGTTGTTGGTGACCGCAAGGTCGACGCTCTCGCCGGAATATTTCGCCTGCATCATGCTTATCAGCGTGACGAAGCAGAGTGCCTTGCAGTCGTACAGCTGGAACGAGGTGCGGATTTCGTAGGCGCCGAGGTTGGAGCGCAGCTGCGCCATGTTCCTCAAGCCCACGCCTGCGAGGTTTTCAAGGTACATCAGCGACCCCTCGTACATGTTTGCGCCCTCGTTGTCCGCATATATCGACGGGAGCGAGGACGATATGCGCCCGGCTTCGCCGACCTGCGCGCTGCAGAAGGCTGAGAGCGAAAAGAGGGTGACGCTTACCACGAATAGGGAGAAGACGACCTCCCAAAGCTCGCCCTTTGCCCATGAGAGCATGCGGGGGTTCCTCATTGTCTCGCCCACCATGTAAACGAAAGCCGCAAGCGCAATCATGCTGATTCCTGCTATGCCGGCAAGGCGCGTCACGTCCCCGAAGGATTCGGACGAGCATACCGGAAGCTGCCGCGTGTCGCACTGGTTCGTCTGTGTGTTGCAGAAATACCCCCCGCAGCAGTAGCTCGAATCAACGCAGGGCATGCCCGCCCCCCTGCACGTGCAAACACGGGGGGATGACGTGCCGCAGACAAGCGGGCTGCAGCAGTCGCTGTCTGCCGAGCAGGATAGCCCGGATATGTTGCACTCCCGCATGCATGTGCCTGTGCCGCCGTCGCAATAAAGCGGGGCGCAGCATGGCATCTGTGCGCTGCACATCTGCCCGACGGAATTTTTGCAATATGAGCAAAGCGGGTTTGCAGGGGCAGTAAGATTGTCGCAGAACATGTCCTGCAGCACGAGGCCGGATGTCACCTTGCAGCAGTTGTCAGGCGAAGACGTGCAGGGGCCGATTGCCGCGATGCATGGGGACAGCGTGCAGTTGCCGATTGTCGAGTAGGTCAGGTTCGCAGCCTGGTAGGTGGTGTTCAGGGGGATATATGTTATCGTGAAGGTGGCGATGAGCCCGGCGCCGCCCCTGCAGCGGTCCCTGATGCTCCAATAGTGCTGGAAATTCCAGTCGTTCACCTTGCTGAAATGCACGGTCGTGGCTGGAGACGAGGACGCTGCGTTGCATTCATCGCCGCACGCCCAGTTGTAGCTTACCTGCCCGCCTCCGAAGTCCCATGCATCGTCGCCGGAAATTCCGGAAATGCTGACCGATGAAACTGACTGCACTTTTGCCGGGTCGAACGTGAGGTTCATGGTCCCCTGGTACCTCGGGTCGCACTCCGCGTAGCTGACCGAGCCGTCGGAAATCGTGTAATTGCCGATTACCTCCCCGCCCTGCCCGATTATGGGCGCTGTGACATCCTGGCTGTAATTCGTGCCGATATAAGTGTCGAGGATGGTGCAGGTGTTGGGGAAAAAGTCGTATGTGTCGCAGCTGATGAACCTGCGGGATTGCGTGACTGTGGCCTGCGGAAGAGGCACGGTGGTCGAATACCCTATGCAGCTTTTGACATCCGAAACTACAGGGGGCACGGAAGCGATTGGCATGAAATATCCGCACGCATCCGCCTGCGCCTTGCTTGCCGCTGCCTTTGCCCCAGCCTGCGCGCTGTTGATGATGCACGTGCAGTTGTTCGCGCCAGTCAGGCACGAGAGGCATTCCGCTGGCGGCCTGCCCTGGACAGGGATGCCGCAAAGCGGCACGCCGCAGGTCATTGAAGTGGCATTGCACGCAAGCGAGCCGCAGCATTCCGCCTGCATGCCGCCAGAGGTGCACGACTGCCCTGTTCCCGAGCAACAAAACCCGTTGGAGCATGTCAATCCCGCGCAGCATGTCCCCTGCCCGCTTCCGGTGCAGGACTGTGCCGCGCTTGAGCACGACTGTGTGGTCCATGTGCATCCCAGCCCCTCGCATACGCTCCTGTTGTTGTCGTAATCCTCGCACATGCCTTCAAACGTGCCTGTGCAGGTGTCCGTGCCGTCCCATGCGCACGCGACCACGCCCATGCTCTGTGGGGACACACATGTGCTTTGAGGGGTCGTGCCCGTGCAGCAGTCCCCGCCCCCCGAACAATACCATACGTATGCGTGGCACGATGCGGGCGCGGAGCCCGACGGCGTGCATGGCGCGTTAGCAGCATAATCCCAGCCGCCCGGGCGCGGGATGCAGCTGCCTCCGATGTTCTGGACAGTGCAGGTCGGCACGGTCGCAGGGGTGCAGCTTATTATCGGAACGCCGGTGCATCCCACCGTAGCGGTGCCCGTGCAAAAGCCGGATTCCTCCGCAAAGGCGATGCCAGCAATAAGTGCCAGGAAGACAGCCGAAGCTGCAAGCGCGCGGAATGCGTTTGCCTCCCTTGCTTTCCCGCCCGTCATGAAATCCTCGCCAGCGACGAAACGTCGATGTCGCTCCCTATCATCTGCGAAAACGCCCGGATGAAGCCGAGCGTGACTAGCAGGCAGAACATTGATGAGAATACTATGCGCACAAGCAGCGTGTAGATGATGCTCTCCGCGCCGCCGAAGTCCGAGAGCCTGGTTGCGTAATCCTGCACATACACCCTTGCGCGGGAGTTGTCGGTCTCATACGGGTCGCAGGTGTCGACCGACGGGAGGATTGGGTCGGGGAGCGAAACGCTCGCCTGCAGCATCCTGTCGGTAGCCACAGTCGCCACAGGGTAGACCGTGTAAAACCCGAAGCCGATTGCAATAAATGCCCCTCCAGCGCGGCGGCTTGCCTTGAAACATCTGAAGAAAAGCCCGATTGGGATGAGGAACGTGAATGCCAGGTTGCGCACGAGCGAGATGAGCGCCTGCTGGGCGAAGAGGTCGGCGAGCGCGGCGGACGCCACGAAGCCGATGGTGGTCAGGCTGCCGCGGAATGCGTTGAGCTGCCCGCAGTTGTTCAGCGAATAGCCGACGCCGATGAAGGTGCAGTACAGGCTTTTGGAGCCCTCCCTGCCGATTGCGAGGCTCGTGTCATGCGCCGCATTGTAAGTCCAATTGGCATTGTTGATGTTCCCGCCTATCACGCTGTTTGCCGCGTCCATGGCGGACGTTATGCCTGTGTAGCTTCCCGCAGGGTCCGACGCCCTCATTGCCGATACGACGAACACGTCTACCTCCAGCGCCACGCCGGCGATGATAAGGAGCATCGCCCCGCTTGCCATCACCTGCACCAGCTCGTCCTGCAGCATCGCCCTGATTTGCGGGGCGTTGAACAGGTATGTCGCCATATATCCCAATCCGATGAACGCGATGCCCGCGACTATCGCACCGAATGAATAGGAAACGTCCATTGCGGCGTGGGCGGTGTTGGAAAGCAGCAGGGAAAATAGGGCAATGGAAACTGCAATGCGGTAATTGTTTTTGCTCATATTATCCTTCCAAGCCCGGGTATTTCGATGTCGCCGCCGAGAAGCGGGGAGAGCACCCGTATGAACGCTATCACCATTACCAGCCCGAACATCGGGAGGATGAGCGCGGGCAGCATCAGCACGCCCACGCCCTTGGCGTCTTCCTTGCCGTACGCGCCCGGCAGTTTCTTGATGAAGTCCTGCGGCCCGACGTTTATCGGGCCCGCGAGCGCCTCGTCCGAGCAGTACTCGGTGCAGTCGGTTCTTGTGGCGGGCCTGTAGAGGCAGTCGGTCGGGCACTCCACGCACGATTCGCACATTTTACTCGGCGGGTCGGGCAGGCGACACTGGTCTATGCACTGCTCCTGCGAGCAATAGGTCTGGTCGCAGTAGGGTGTTTCGGGTGGAGCGGAGATGTCGTAGCGCCTGCAGAGCGCAGGGCAGTTTGAACATGAGCCGGAACTCAAATCCGCTGCCTGGCAGATGCTTGGAAGCGCAGCTGGCGGCGAGGGGGTCGGGATTTCCGCCCTGCAGTTCATTGCGCATGCCGAAAGCGAGCAGTCCACCCCGTCCGCCGCGTCGGGCGTCTGCCCGCACGAGCCGGTGTAGGCGTTCGTGCCGTCGTCATAGCGCACCCTGCAGTTTTCAGGGCACTGCTGACAATTGGAAGCATCGTTGTAAGGCGCGCTGCGGCTGTATATGGGGATGCTCGTGTCAGGCGGCGTGATTGTCCATGCGCATGCGTTGTCGACGCAGGTCTGGTTGTCGGTGAACGTGGCGCAATTCTCGAACGAGCCGCGGCAGCTGTAATCCTGCCAGTCCACTGGTCCGTTGCCCATGTAACCAAGGCAGAGGGGCGGCGCCATGGAGGATGAATCAGCCTTGCATTCGATTTCGCAGTTGGGGTCCTGGCATGCGGGGACGTCGCATCCCGGGTCGAGCCAGGTGTCATTCGACATCACGAGCCTGCAGCGTATGGGGCACTGCTGGCAGTTGCTTATGCTCCCGCCGTTGTAGTCGCTGCACATGCGGACCGAGGACGCGGGAGGCGCGTCTGCCTTGCATGAAGCCAGGCAGTTCACGGTGCACGCCGGAACATTGCACGAGGGGTCGAGCCAGTTGCCCTGCGCGAAATTCACCCTGCAGGAAATCGGGCATATGTTGCAGTTGTATTCGTCGGCATATGTCGAGGTGATTGTGGTGTTTGTTATGTTCGAGCCGGCGTTCTGGCTGGAGAACACCACGTTGTTGTTGCCTGCGACAAGGGCGGAAATTCCGGACCACGAGCGCGGGCTTGTTGTCATGTTCCCTATGAACACGCCGTTGAGACTAACGGAGATGTTAGTGCCCGGCATTATTTCAGCCTCGACCACCATCGTGCCCGTGCCAGGTATGGTGGGATACTGGAGGGATATCACGGACGTCCCGCTGCCATATATGATTGCGTCGTTGTATGCAGTCTGCGTGTTGGTTGCCGGGCTTATGTCGCGGCACGCGGGGTTTGCCGTGGCGTTGGGGACTTCCACTGTGACTGACCGCTGGCAGTAAGGGGCGCACGAGCTGCTCGAGCAGCCCGAACTGATGGATGGCATGAGAGCGGGCGAAACCGTCTGCTCCGTACCGTCGGTATTGATGTGATGGAGAGACAGCCCGCGCACTTCCTCGGGGCACAGGTTGCACAGGTCCTGGGCGGCTGGCGCGGGCGCTCCGTATGCAAGGCATTCGGCTGGGACAGTGAGGTTCATCTGCGGCTTGCATTGCATTGCGCAGACCGCGTCCTGGCAGCCCGCCGTGACCGCGGGAGTATATATCGGCGTGATTGTTTCGGTCACGCCGCTTGTCAGGTTGTGCATCAGCGTCAACCCCCTCGTCTCTTCTGGGCACAGGCTGCAGTATTTCGCCACCGGCGCGGATGCGTTGTACTCCTCGCAGAGCTGCGGTGTTGTGGCCCCCCTGCAATTCACGCTGCAGGTGGAAGGCGAGCAATTCATCCCGAGTATCTTCGGGGCGTCGCACATGTCAGGAAATGTCGAATCATTCGCTATTGTGAATATATTGGAAAATCCGCTGTAGTTGGCGTAGTTGTTGAAGCGGCAGTAGTGCGGGCACGCCGTGCAGTTCTCGACTGATGCCGCCAGCCGCGGATAGGGTGCGCAAAGGGTGAGGTTGAAGGTTTCATTCTCCGGAAGCGCGCTTACCTTGCAGGAGTCCGGGCACAACGAGCACGCGTTGCCGAACTCGTCTCCGGTGCACGATGCTATGAGGGACGGGTCGCTGGTGTCATACGGGGCAAGCGAGGACAGGTCGCGTACGCGGCAGTAATTCGGGCACCTCGCGCCGGTGTTGGGGTCGGTGCAGAGATTGTCGCATTTGTTGTCCGAGCCCAGTACGCCAGACACGTAGAGGCACTGTATCGGGCAGTTGCCGTTGACAAGCGCCCCGTCGTTGTCGTTCATCTGGGAGCCCTGCGGCAGGCAGGCTGAAATCTGGCAAGGCGCCTCGTCCTTGTTCACAAGCTCGTACTGCCCGCTTGAATTAAGGAACACTATCTTGCACCAGTTGGGGCAGGCGTCGCAGGCGGCGCATGAGACCGAGAGGTTCGCCGGCACCACAGTCGGGCTGCCCACAAGGTTCTGCCTGTAATAGCACTTGTTCTCGACCGGCTGGGTGGTGAGGCACTCCGGGCTGCATTCATTCGCGTCGCAAAGCGTCGGGCAATCGTACCTCTGGCGCATCACCTTGCAACCGGAGTTGCAAGTCGAGCATTGCGTTATGCTGCAGCCGGGCAACCCCGCCTGGAACGGGACTTCCCTGCAATAATCAGGGCAGCCCTGGCATGCCGGAGTTGCGCTTATCCCTATATTGGAGAGGTCCCTGCACGCGACAAGCCCTGTGTATACAGGGTTGCTTGCCCAGTTGCTGTCGTTGATTTGCGCGCGGAGGATGGACTGCATTGTCTCGAACTGGATTATGTTCCCGCTTGAGTTGGTGTAGAAAGCCACGGGGTAGCGCGCCGTGCATTCAATCGGGCACACTGGGTCGTTCGCCGCTATCGAGCGCTCGCCGTAAACCGTCACGTTGAGGGTGAACCATGCGAACGTGAAGGTAAGGGGGTAGACTATGAAAAGGGAGATTGCTATCGCAAGAAGCAGCCCGCCGAGCTTTCTTGTGAAATAAAACGTCCGCATCACTATGCCGAGCAGCAGCAGGACCGGGGCGATGCCGAACGAGACGACTTCTATGAGGTATTTCTGGGCGTAGAGCGAAACCAGCACCTTGGACAATGAATCGAACAGCGCGCCCGCGCGCTCCGCCTGTATGGATTCGCCGGCGTTCCAGCGCGTGTTCGCCCCTGCGAAAGCCGCCCACCAGACGTTGAACTGCACGTTCGCGCCGCGCATGGCGACGCGCATCCTGTCGAAAGATTCCTTCAAGTTGTTCTGGGCGTACTGGTCGGCAACGCCCTGTATGTTCGTTATGTATTCCTTCGCTGCGGTGATGTAGCACGGCTCGGAAGGGTTGCAGGAGACGGGCAGGTTCATCGACTCTATCGCCTCGATTGCCACGATGTCGAAGAACTGCACCAGCGCCATCAGCCCGGCAATAAGCAGAAGCGAAACCACTGCCTGCATTATTTCCGTCTTCGCGAAAGCCTTGACCTCGGTGAGGTTGAATGCCTGCCCCATCATCGCGGCAATGGCGATTATGATTATGGATATCATGACGCCTGCGAGCCCGAGCGAGTTCCAGTCCGAGAACCAGCCCTGCCGGTAAAATTCGCTTGACGAGCCGACCGCCGCGGTTCCGTTGCCATATACCTGCCCCATCACGGCATCATAGGGGCTTGACGGCGAGCCGTTGCCCGACGTCACCTGTGGATTCTGCCACGCGGAGGGCATGTTGTCGCAAAGCGAGGATGGCTGGTTGCACAACCCGTTGTCGCACACGAGCCCGTTGCAGCACGCAACCGAGGTGCACGATGTGCCGAACGCGGAACAGGCGTAAAGCATCCCGCCCGCGGCTGCGAAAAGCAGAAGCGCCAGTGCAATGAATTTCCGGAAATCCATAATCACACCATATCATGCCGCGATTGCCCGCAGCGCCTTGGAAATCGACATCACGCATGTTACCGCGATGATGATTACGAGGTTCGGGAGGAATATCGCCTGCGGGATTGTGGAACCTATCTTGTAGAGCATCGCGTTTTTCATGGTAAGCCCGCTGTCGCGCCCGGCGGCGGTCGCATCCCCGCCGTCTACCCCGAGGGAATAGAAATTGTGGACATTGCAGTTCCCGTTGAGGTCAGTGTATTCGCAGCGCGGGTTGTCCACGATTTCCTGGAACGCCGCACCGCTCATGGAATAAAGGAACGGGACCACGATGTAAACCGCGAAGAACACGGCTATCATCACGTTGCCGAATTCCCTTGTAGGCGGCACGAGCCGCATGACAAAGGCGAAGGGGAGCAGGATGGACATCCCAATCCACCTCAGCGCCTCAAGCAGGAACTTCTGCGCGTTCAGGCTCGCAAGTATGGGGAGGTAGAGGTCTATCAGGAATTCCTTGTGCGCGGAGCGCGATTTCAGGTTGGCGTTGAACGCCGAGCCGGAGCCTGAGAAGGGCGCCATGCTCTGGAAATAATACGCCGTGGCGTCCAGCTGGTTGTTGATGCTGTCGTAAGTCAGGGTGCGCAGCACATTGACGCCGTTCGCCTGCACCAGATTGTCGATGTAAGTCTCCGCGGCGTCGAACGGGTTTTCACCGACGTATGATTCGGAAATCGCGCAGGACGCGGAGAAAAACGCGATTATTCCGACGAAGAGGAACACGGATATGAGCAGGTTGAACATCTCGTCTTTCGCCCAGACCTCGATTTGCATGTCGCCGCGGAATTTGGCGTACATGTAGGACAAGGCGATGAGGAGAGTCACGAACATGAACGAGACGGATATGAAAGCCGGCGCGTCCCCGCAGTCAGAAAAGCTGTTGATGCCGCAGGTGTCCATGTAGGACTGCGGCTGGGACGAGCATGCCGCGGGCACGCTTGTGGCGAAAGCCGAAGCTATGAGAGCCGCAAAGGCGAGGAGTGCGAAACGCATGCGCATTGCCATGGTCATACCAGTTTTGAAATGCCGTAAAGCTGCGGCTCGCCGCCGAACATGAGCGTGAGGTTGCGGATGAGTGAGAGGGTTATGAGCATCGGGATGATGAAGCACACCAGCGAAAGCACCGCGTACTGCGTGATTGCGGGCATTGCACTGTCGTAAAGCGGGGAATAATACCCCTCCATCACGCTGCTCCAGCCGTTGTTTGACTCGAACAGCGACACGCCGAGAATCAGGAGCCCCCTCATGAGGTACGGGAACAGGGAGTTTATCGTGAAGAAGACCACTTCGAGTATGTACGCCCACGCCGGGGAGCAGAAGAACTGCATGAAGGGCAGCTGCCCGATTGTCCAGCAAAACGAGTAGAACCAGCCCGACTCGCCGCCTATAATGGGCAGCGGGCTTGTGACGAATATTTTCATGGCGTCGCTGCAGACAACCGAGGACCACGGCGGGTCGGGCGCCTCCTTCACGTGCACGTCCGATATGAGCGCCTGCATGCCCGGGCGGAAGCCGTCGTAGATTTCACGCGTGAGAAGCAGGCTTGAGGGGTATATCACCGAAACGGCAATAACGCCCGCAAGCACCACGCCCCCGACCTTGCGCGTGAGGGAGAAGGAGCGCAGGAATATGCCAACTGGAAGCATGAATGCCGCCGCACTTCCGAAGAAAAGGAGGAACGCGGACTGCGACGCTGCGAGGAGCATGAAATTCGCCACCCCATCTATCCCCTGCCCGAGCTGCATTTGCAGCGGGGAGAGCCCTGACATGGGCGCCGAGCTGTACCCCATGCTAACCTGGCCGACCGTCACCCCGACCGAATAGGAATAGGACGTCACCTTGGAAAGTTCAAAATACGCGCCGACGAGGTTTTTGTACAGCGCCTGCCCGTCCGCGTAAAGCTCGTTTCTCAGGAAATCGACGCGGGTGGAGGTGATGATGTCGGGGGAGGAGCTGCCCGTCAGAAACTGCGCGGCGCCGTTGACGCTCGCAATCAGTGCCACGCAGAACACGGCGATTATCATGCTTGAGACAAGCTCGTTGAGCTCGACTTTCACCCACGCCTCAAGGATAGGGAGCCGGAGCAGCTGCGACAGCATGTATGCGAGGCCGATGAACGCCGAGGCCATAAGGACCGCCAAGCCGGTCCACATGTACATGTCGTCGTACCACGCCATCAGCAACACTCCGCCTGCGCCATCGCGCCTGCGCCATCTGGATTCGAATGCGGATGCTGGGCAACGATGGAAAAAGGTATGCTAGTAGCTGATACACCTGCCCCACACAGCATGCAATTGCAAATCGGCGGAGATTTATAATCCTTCTTATAAAGCGCCTGACGTGAAAGTGGGCTGGAAAAGAAAAAAAGAAATGCCGGCGCGAGTAGGGCTGCCGCCCTACTGCTCCGTCATTTTTCTGCGGAAAAATGCCGGGGACGAGATTTGAACTCGTACGGAGGTTTCCCCCCAACAGGTTAGCAACCTGCCGCAATACCGGGTTATGCGACCCCAGCGCGCCCTTCCGCTATCGGGAAGAACAGGCGGCAAATTAGGGCAAAATCAGGCTTATATTACTTTGCGGAGAATTGAACACGAGCGCCGGATGGCGTCTTGAGAAGGTGCTACGATGTACAACAATTATCTTTCATGCGAAGTGTGCAAAACCGAGCTTACCCGCGCAAACCAGAAGCAGCAGATTGACAAGCAGGGGTTCATGCACAGCTTCTGCGCGAAGTGCTACGCGGAGAAATTCCCCCCGAAGTAGAGGCTTTTGATGGCGAAGAAACACAAACCTGCCCCGGCTCCTCAAGTCGTTGCCAAAAAACAGGGCTGGACAGGAAAAATAGGGGATGCGCTGATTGACGTTTCGGCCAAGACCGGCAACAGGCGGCTGGAAACATGGATACGCTCCTACTTCAACCCAGAGGAAATGCTGCCTGAGCTTGGGAAGAAAGCGGGCGTCAAGAAGACGGTTTCCAATCTCCTGTTATTCTATTTCCCCTATTATGCAATCGTCTTTCTCACGTATTCCGTTTCATTCTTCGCGATGGGCACGTCGCAGACAATCCTTGGCGAGGGGGTGAAGAACCCTCTTGACCCGGCTTTTGCCGGAAGCATGCTCCTGGTCGAGCCCCTGCTCTCAACGCTTAACATGATGATTGTCATGCTGTTCATCTTCGCCCCTGCAAAGCTTTTGGGGGGCAAGGCGGATTATGCGAGGCAGTCTTATGCCATTTCCAACCTTTTCGCGGGATGGATGGCGATTCTCGCCGCGATAATGGTCCTTGCGACCGTGGAAATCGTGGCGGGCTCGTTCTTCAGCGCCGAGCAGCCGCTTGAAATCGCGCTGTCGTTCGCAGCCAGCCTGTCGTTCCTGATAACGCTTGTTTTCGGGGCAATCGTATTCGCGCACGGGTTTTACCAGCTCTACCGGCTCATCAAATCCGTGCACGGGTTTTCCGGCCTGCGAGCCGCTCTTTCCATGGTTTGCGCGGCAATCCTTGTCGTGATTCTCAACGTCATTCTCCTGTCCCTTTTGGGACCGAACTGAACGAGGTGGTTTTATGGTGAGTGCGGAAAAGCCCGGGCAGATTGAATCTGCGGTCCTTGGAGTTGCATCGGCATTCCCCTGCAAGTCTTTCAAGGCGTGGATCAGCGCGTATTTCCGCCCCGCATCGGCAATCAAGGAGTCAGGCTCGCTTGGAGATGCCGCGAAGAACATCGCAATTGCAGGGTTGCTTGTCGGTGTAGTATCAGGAATCATGGCGCTTGTCGGCATGTCGCTTGGCGGCGCTGCCGCGGGAAGCATGATGAAAGGCGGCATCGGCGGGCTGATTGGCGGCGGCATCGGCTTTGCCGGCGGAATCGTCACGCTCGTTGCGCTTGCGGTGCTTACCCCGATAATCTATGTCGTAATGGGATTCGTCGGCTCGGCGATTTACTTCGTCGTTGCAAAGGTCCTTGGCGGAAAGGGAAGCTACACTTCCCAGACGCACATACTCGCACTCGTGATGTGCGGCACGGCATTGCTCACATTGCCGTTCCAGGTCCTTGAAACAATCCCGATGGTCGGCGGCATATTCGGGCTTGCTACCATGCTGATAGGGCTCTATGCGTTCTACAGCGAATACCGCGCAATCAAGGAAGTCCACAAGCTGTCCCAGATAAGGGCAATTGCAGTTGTCATAACGCCCATTATACTCGGGGCGCTCGTGTTCATGCTTGCAATCATGATGTTCACCATCGGCTACGTGGCAAGCGGGCCTGTGATGGCGTACTGATTGCGGATTCTTTTTTTTCTTTTATTTTATCTGCAAATAGCGGCAGCCTTCGGGCTGATGATATTTTTTGTGGCAGGATTCCCGGAATGCCATGCAAAAAACGGCAAGGTTGATCGCGCCGCTGCTCCGCCTTGGAACTTGCCAGCACGGTACAGAATGCGTAGGGCTGCTCCTTCCGGCCTGACCCGATTGGCACAATGGACCGTCCGGCAAGGCAAGGCATCGACGCTTAAGCGCGGACCCTGACGCCTCTTTCATGACTAAGCCAGACATTCGGCGCCGCCAAAGGGGGTTTGCGGACAGGGAGCCCCTACCTCCCACGCCTATCCTGCCGTCTAATTTCCTAAGGCAGGTTGTTTATATACGTTGGCGTTTTTTTCCGGTTCCGCTGCCGACGAGCTTCCACATGAAGTCGAAATTGTTGCGGTAGGCGATTGCCGCCTCGCGGCTTTCGATAAGCACTGCAAGCGGGGGCTCGGTGAACCATAGGAGCACTGCTACTTTGTTCCCATACACCACTGTCGAGGCGGGGCCGGAATACTCCTTTGGAATCATCCTGTATTTCGTGAGCTTGCAGGGCAGGATGGGGTCCCCTTCGGCGAAAAGCTGGCGCGAGCGTATGCCGCGCTTTTCCCTTTCCTTGAGGTACCTCTCGGTGAACTGCGGCAGCAGGTGCACCATCCTGTCCGTCGCCCCGAACCCGACCAGCTCCTTGCCTTCCTTGAGGATGTCCAGGAGGACTGTTTTCAGCCCCTCCTTGCCCTCGAAAGTCCGGACAATCGGCGCCTTGTTCCCTGATTTGTAAATCTTGGACAGGTCGGCGAGCATCCCGTAAAGCGCCTTTTCCTTCTCGAACATGTAGTCCTTGAGCTTCTCGGGCGGCTCGGCGCGGTAATGCATGGTCTTGCCCTTGATGACATAGCTCGCAAGCCCCTTTTTCACGAGCCCTGACAGCGAGTCGTAGATGTTTGTCCTGTCCTCGTGGGAGAACTTCGCCACCTGCCCCGCCTTCGCCTCGCCAAGCTCAAGAAGCGCGACGTAGGCGCTGGCTTCCCGCCTCGTAAGCCCGAATTCCACCAGCCGCTCGGTTTGCATGCACCGATTTCCGCGCCAATGCATATAAAGTTGTGTAAAAATACACAACGCCTGCTTATATGGTGGCGGGCTCAGATGGAACAGTGCGGGAATCGCCGATGTATTAGCACGAAGGAACCACAACCTCGTGCCTTTCCTCCCCACCTTTCTCGTCTTATGGAAAGGCACAACCGCCAAAAATAATGCACGGCGTTCTCCAACACAAAAAGATAGCAACGGAAGGAAAGAGCGATTGGAAAGTTGCCTTAGGCTGAATCAGAATGGACACAGGTTGGAAACATGCTCGCCACGCCAATAAGATGGTTTTTGATGATAGGCGTTGCTGCGTCAGGATATTTCATGATAACCAGCAACGACATGAACACGAGGGCGTTCGCGTTCATCGGCTCGGTCGTCTGCTGGCAGATGTATTACGTCATCATGATGTATGAGGCGGACATCATAGCGTCGAGCAGGAGGATTGCCAAGGCGCAGCCATCGCAGCAATCCGGCGCGCCAAGCGGCGTTGAGCCGTAGCTTAAAATAGTTTGAGCCCGTTTTCCTTTCGGTGGGAAAGTGGATGACGAAGGAAGGCCAACCATAGCCGTTTGCGGCGTCGGCGGCGCGGGCTGCAACACAATCAACCGGCTCGTAAGAATGGGAGTCGGAAAGGCGGAGCTTATCGCATTCAACACCGACAGGAAGCACCTGAACCTCGTGGATGGCAAGGCGAGGAAGTGCCTGCTCGGGCAGATGATTACCCGCGGGCTGGGGGCTGGCGGCTCGCCCGAAGTCGCCGAAAAAGCGGCATACGCCTCGAAAAAGGCGATAAACCAGAACGTCGCCGACCACGACATCGTCTTCATCACGTGCGGCATGGGCGGCGGAACGGGAACCGGCGCGGCGCCTGTGATTGCGCAGATGGCAAAGGACAAGGGCGCAATCGTCGTCGGATTCTGCACCTACCCCTTCGCGATTGAGAAGGCGAGGCTTTCCAAGGCGAAGCAGGGCATAGCGCGGCTCAAGGAAGTCGCCGACACAGTCGTCCTCATAGACAACAACAAGCTCGTTTCCTACGCCGGCAACCTGCCGATTGAAAAGTCATTCGAGCTTCTTGACGAAATAATCGCAAAGGCGATACGCGGCATAACAAAAACCATACTTGAGCCGTCGCTTATGAATCTTGATTTCATGGATTTGAGGACGATACTCGAAAAGGGCGGGATTTCCATGATTGCCGTGGGCGAGGCATCCGGCTACGACCGGGTGGAGGAGCTGCCGAAAATAGTCCTGAAAAACAAGCTCCTTGACACAGATATAGAAGGGGCGAGGGGCGTCCTTCTGCACCTGACTGGAGGAAGCGACCTGACGCTTGGCGACGCTACGCGCGCGGGCGAGCTTCTCACGCGGGAAATAGACCCGGACGCGAACGTGATTTACGGCGCGAGGATAGAGGAGGGCGGCAGCTTCGAGAAAAAAATCGAGGCGATGGTCATTTTCACGGGATTGAACGAGTCATACCGGCTCGGGAAACGCTGAAATTCCTTTAAAACTCTTTTGCATAAAATTAGACATATGGCAACAATCTTACGGGAGAAGCCGAAGGCGGTGCTCATAGGCGCAAGCTGCGGCAATGGCGCGCACTACAAGGTGAACTCGGCGGTGACCGAAAAATCCTTCGCCCTTGCGTGGAAGCTGCAGGAAAACATGCGCCCGACGCTTTTGGTAAGCCACTACGCCCCGAAAACGGAATCGCTCCTCTTCATAGTCAGCGGCATTGGCGGAAAGCCCCCGGACGCGCGGATGGTCGGGCGCGTGATGCGCGCCGCGCTTGAGAACAGCGACGGGACGATAAACTGAGTTTGCGGCGGACTGGCGGTGTGCGGCATGGCGGGCAAAAAAACAATAATCATAGGCGCTTCCTGCGGCTACCATGCGGCAATCCGCATATCGTATGAGATGCAGGGGAAGGTGCGCGAGCTTTTCAACAGCAAAAAAGAGGAGAGCATCCGCCCCACCAACGTGTTTTCCGCATTCAACCTCATGGACGGGAAGCTGATGATTGTCATCAAGGGGGAAAACGAGAAGGAGCCGGACAGGAAAATAGTGGGGACGGCAATGGCTGCTGTTTTGAAGCATTCGGAAGGCGCGATAAATTAGCGGCAGGCGCCGCAAGACAGGCGCACGGCGGGCAGAACCTTTTTAAAGTGTTATAATAGAAGTATAAACATGAAGATAGCTCCAGTCGCCAATCCGAAGCTCAGGGAAGCGGCAGCCACGTTCCTGATTGCGGCCAACCGGGATGCGCGCAAAGGGGAGCTCGGGCTCATACCTCGGCTTCAGAACAAGGTAATCGCGGGCACGATAGGAGAGTTCAAAACTCCCGCGCAGAAAGCGAACGCGCAATATTTCCTCCTCAAAAAGGAGCAGGGATTCCTGCGCCTCCTCAATATCGCGTTCCACAACGAGCTTCGCGCCGAGCAGGCGGTTGTCGGGATGTTCAATCTTCTTTCGGAATTGAAAAATCTCGACCTGCCCGCAACCTGCGGGGCGAACAGGGCAACGCCCGTTGAAATCGAAGGCGGGGCGGCTTATCCTTTCCTGTATTTCGCAATCATCTCCAAGATGGGCAGCGCCACGATAGACGCGATAAACGATTTCATCTCATACGCCCTTCCTGAAAAAAGCGACTTGGTGATACGGAAGGGCAAGGATGCGCGCATGTGCGAGTGGCCGATATTCGTATACGACCGGAAAAATGGCGCTTCGTCCAAAATCGGCGGGCTGCAGGTTTTCAGGGAGAGGGGGAAGAACCCAGACGAATTGAAAAATCTCCCCTGGAGCACGCAAATCTCATATGACAACGGAGAGGCGGTCATCAGGGCGGCATTCGCTTTCGAATGCAGGGTAAAATACAGCCAGAGCGCGTTTGCGTCTTCCGGCGCGGCGCCGCTTGAATCGTGGAACGCCATGCTGTCGCTTGGCGGAATCGAAGATTGCGCATTCCGCTCCAAGCTGTCCTGCGCGGGCTTTTCCGGGCTGGAAAACCATGATGCGTATTCATTCCACCTCAGGAAGAATTACAACCCTGTCCCCCGCTTCGAGGCGGAAATCCTCCTGAACAGCCGCATCGTGAAAGACGAGCCCAAGAACATCGTGTTTGTCGAGAACATGGAGAATTTCGTCAAGGAAATCGAGGCTGCTGCCGAAGCAAAATACGGCAAATTCGAGAAGACCGGCCGCTGGCTCAGGATGAACGAGATACCTGTTGAGGAAGCCTGCTGGATGGCGAAAAACGACGGCTCGTTCCGGCTTATCCATTCGAAGACCGAAGGGGCGATGAAGGCGGAAATGTTCTGATTTTTTCCTTATTTGTATCTGAGAAATGCGCCTATACCGTAGAAACTTCCGAGGAACTGCGCGCCTTCAGCCGTGTCCTGCGAAATGACCACGGTTTCGATTCCCTGCTGCTCGGCAAGGTCGATTAAGTCGTCCACAAGCGGGACTTCTGACTCCACTTTCACCGTGCCGCCGATGTTCTTTATCCTCTCCTGCAAGTCGAACGGGCTTTTCGCGGTGATGAACTGCGCCTCGCCGGTGGTCGTGTCCACGAGTTTCGCGCGCTTGTATGTGAGCCCTTCGGAAATGAGAAGCGATGACGCCTGCTTCGTTTCAAGCGTTTTTCTTACCTCGGCTTCGCCGTAGGTGGCAAGCCCGCCGTTCACCACCTCGCGGATGAACCTCTCGATGACGATGCGCTCCTTTATCGCCGCCTGCCCTGCGAGTATGTCGCCTGATTTTGCCATGACCTCGCGGATGCCGTATTCGTCGGTGTAGCCCGTGTCCACCACGCCGAGGATTTTTATCTGGTAGTTGAACGGGGACATTTTCACGAAATTCTCCTTCGCCGGGCCGGGGCCGCCGACAATCACGCCTTTCACCGTGTTGACGAAATAGCGGTCCATGTGCTCGCCCACGTGCTTGTAGTAGTATTCTATCGATTCCTCAATCAAACGCTCGAAGCGGCGCGCGGACTGCCCTCCTTTCCTGATTTTCGCGTGCGCCATGGAGCGTATGCGCGAGAGTATGCGCGTGTTGGTGCCCTTGAGCTCGGCAAGCGTGCATTCCCTGCCGTCCATCACGACGATTCCGTACGCGTCGTTCGTGAGGAGCGTGCGCTCGAGGGGCTCGAGGAAAAAGCGCGAGTCGCAGCGGTAGAGCTGGATGGATATGGGCTCGGGCGGAAATACTGTGAATACCTCTATTTCCGTTTTCGCGGGATTGTCCGATACGTTCCCGCAGAATATCGCGACGCCTGACGGAGGCGCGGTATTGCCGTATGTCTTGAGATGATGTATGATGCGCTCAAGCGCGTCGCCCACGTTTTTCCGCGTGGACTTGGACTTGATGTTCGTCGCCTGCCCAGCCTCTTCGCGCAGCTTGTTGGACATTTCATGGACGGGCTGGTTTGCGGGGATGTAAACTGAAATAAGCTCGGTTCCACTGCCCTTAAGCTCGCGCAGGCGAGCCAGCTGTTTTTTCAGCTCGTATTTTTCCTTTGTTTTGTCTGCTTGTTCCTTTTCTGCAGCCACGTAAACCCCGTAACTATCAGGTTACAAAACTAATTAAACCGCGCGCCTGCCGCTGTGTCCTGGAGCCGAAGCGGCAACTAGTGCCAAGAAACAGCCTAAAAATCCAGGACTTGCGGAATTCAGTAGGGCATGTTGACTTTTATCTTCTCCTCAAGCCCCAACTCGCCGAGCTCTTCCTTTGTGTAGAGCTTGCCGAGGAAGAAATCCTCGCGGGCGAGGTTCAGGAGCTCTTCCTGCGTCCTCGGGCGGCGAGGTATCTTGAGGTACTGCCCGGTGGCATATGACTCTATCATGCCTTCCACTTCTGCGTCTACGTTGTACTGCTTTGCGAGGGAGATCATTTTCTCGAGAGTAGTCCTTGCGATTTCCTCCACTACAAGCGAATTTATCTTGGCAAAGTCGAGTTTCTTCTGGTCATCCCCAAGATAATCGGATATCAGCCCATAAACCGATGTTGCGGAAGGCATTGCCGGCATCTCGGTCACCGAGCCGTAAGTCATTATGCCGACCTCCATCGCCCGCCTGAATGCGCTTCTGGTGGTGTCGTCGGTGTTCACGAAAAGGTTGTAGAGCAGCCCGCATATTTCCTTGTGGACAAGCTGTTTGGAAGTCTCCCCGTTCGTTTTCGCAAATTCCTTGAACTCTTCCTTGATGCTGGCAGGCAGGTAATCGGCGACGTTGAGGTAGGGCAGCGTGGTGTCGTCCTCGATTATGCTCATGAAACAGTCGCGGAGGTTCTTTGTCGCGCGCCCGAATTCGTACTCCGGGTTGATGTCCTCACCGCCCGTCTGGAGGGATTTGTTGGATTTGAACTCGTCCAGAAGCAGGTTGTTGAGCTTGCCCAAGCCGAGGTGTATCTTGTGCGCCGTGGTCAGCATGCCGCATTTGTAGTGAGGCGTGAAGAACATCTTTTTCATCGCCTGCACGATTCCAGACTCCTCGGAAACGAGCCTCTTGAACTCGTCGTCCGAAAGTATGGCCGCGAGCAGCTTCACGTCCGTGTCAAACGACCTGCCGTCGTTGCAGCTTATCCTTATTATCGCATTCGTTATGTCCTGGACCTTCTTTATCTTCTCCCATCGCTGCTGGTATTCCAGGACGTTTTCCCTCTGGACTTCCAAAAGCGCGTAGCGCCAGACCTTCAGCGCTTTTTTGTAGTCGCTCACTTTTTCCTTGCCGCCAAGGTCAAGCTCGCCAAGCTGCCTGTTCAGGTATTCCCATGGCGAGTAGTCTTTCGAGGCTTCCGGGTTCTTCAGCATGCCAACAAGCCCGGTGGAATTTGCGAACTTGCGTATCTTCTCTATCTGCCCGTCGCTTGCCGAAAGTATGTCGTTGAGGTTCCTGCCCACCCAGTCGGTGAATTTTTCGCCGTAGATGTTGTTCCTGTTCACCACGAGAAGCTCGCCGGTTTCCTTGTTGAAAACCGTGCAGAGCAGCCTGAACTTGTTGGTGCTGTCGTGGTGCGCATCCGGCATCTTGAAGTGGTGGTCGTGCACCAGCCCCTGCATCATCTTTTCGAAAAGCTCGCGCCGCTTCGTGACCAGCTTGCCTGCCTCCTTCACGTCGTTGGTCTTTTCCGCAACGCTTGCGAACATGACAAACGGCGGCAGGGGCATTTCCGCGTGCTGGTCGTGGTTTATGATATAAAGAATGTCCGCCTTCTTGTTCGTCATCACTATGTTGGGGTCTTCCGCTGAAAGCGTGATGAAGCGCCTCCCGAACGTGCCATTGAGGAGCTTGCCGTTCTCCACGATGGGCTTGCCCGCCTCTATCAGGTCGAACCACCTGAACGGGTTCGCGGAAAGCACTATCTCGCCCGCAGACTGGTCTTTCGAAGTTTCCTGGAAATTCTTTATCCTGTGGGCATAGCGGTATTTCTTTATGGTGAGGGCGATTTGAAGCTCGTTGTGCCCGGCTTCCAGCGCCTTGTTCACGTAATCGAACAGGAACTGGTCGCGTTCTTTGTTCGGCTTTTCAAAAGCCTCGTAAGGGGTTGAGAACCCGTTCTTGAGTGCGAAGTCCTTTATCAGCTGGAATGCTCCTGAAAGCCGCTCCTCGTTCCTCTTCTTGGCCATGCTCTCAACCTCCCCGCCGTTCTTCTTCAGAAGCAGATTATATCTCCTAAGCAATGCAGCTTCACCCTTAGGTTTCTCTCCGTTAGCCATTTTGCTCATATTCACACCCAGTTACCATTAAGCTTTTGCCGACTATATTCGCTAAACGAATGCTGTGCTTCCTGTTGCACTTTGTGTTACAAAGGTATTTAAAGGATTTTGACCCCTGCCGCGCCTAATCCACATCCATCATGTATGCGATGACGTCCTGCAAGCCATAAAGCTTGGCATAGTGCCTTGCCTCCTTCTGCGAGAACACGCCCTTGGAGTCCCGCGCGGAGAGCCGCGTGTCGTAAAGCGCGTGCGGGCTTTGCCTCCCCTTCATGCTTATGCCGCCCTTGTAAAGCTGGAGCGTGACCTCGCCGTCAACGGCGCGCTGCGTTTCGTCGATGAACGCGTCAATCGCCCTGCGAAGCCGCGTGTGCCACCCCCCTTTTCGGACAAGCGAAGCCCATGTTGCGTCGATGCCGCGCTTCGCGGAAAGCTCGCGGGAAGTGAGAGTCATTTCCTCAAGCTCGCGGTGCGCAAGAAGCAGTATTTTCGCCCCCGGGCACTCGTAGACCTCGCGGATTTTCAGCCCGATTGCCTTGTCCTCCAAAGCCTCGCCCCTGCCGACGCCGTGCTTCCCCCCAACGGCGTTCAGGGCGGAGAGCATCCCTGCCTTGCCAGTGATTTTCTTCCCGTTGATTTTCACGGATGAGGGAATCCCGTTTTCGAATGCGACAATGATTTGCTCGGGTTTTGCCGGCGCCTTCTCCGGGGACACCGACCACTTGTAGGCTTCCGGCGGCATCGCCTGCGACTGGTCCACGGATACGCCCTGCCTTATCATCCTGCCCCAAAGCGACTCGTCGGCGGAGAAGCTCGACGCCCTGCCGAGGTTGGTCTGCAACTTCATCTCGCGCGCGAATTTGAGCGACTCGTCGCGCTTGAGGTCCAAGTCGCGGACAGGCGCCATTATCCTCTGCTCAGGCGCAAGCACGCGAAGCGAGTTTTCCATGACGAGGTGGTCGTCCCCCACGCCCGAGGAGCCATGCGCGATTGCCTGGCAGCCGCTTTTCCTTGCAACGCCGGCGAGTGTTTTGGCAAGCACGGGGCGTATGAAGCCGCCTCCGTTCATCCTGCCGTCTGAGCCGAAATTCGCCTTTATCGCGCGGAATATCGCATCCGCGGTTTCCTCCTTGGCGTCCACCGGCGTGCACGAGCCGAACATTGCCTTCGCATTCCTCGATATGCGCGGAAAGTCGGACTGCTGCCCCACGTCTGCTGCGACCGGAAGCACGGAGAATCCCGCTTGCGCAAGAAGCGTGCCTACGACTGCTGAGTCCAGCCCGCCGGAATACGACAGCGCGACTTTTTTCACGCCGGAAAATTCTTTTTTGAGAGTGTCGAGCTTGCCTTGGATTCCGTCCATTTTACCAGCCCCCTTTTGCCCTTGCTGAAAATCTGCGGATGGAGTAAAGTGAAAACGCGATGAGCGCAAGCGAGAACGCGATTATCAGCAGCTGCTCGGGGAGCGGATATGGCGCGCATGGCACGGGCGTCTGTTCGCCTCCCTGCTCTTGCGCGGGCGCGCCATCTTGCGGGATTTTCAGAAGCTCGTCGCCTATTTCCGAGGATACCCTGTCGAGCTCCTGCGAATATTTCAGTATCTTGTAGGCGTCGTCCGGCGGGAAGCCCTTGTCAATCGCGTCGTAATAGAGGTATGCGCCGTGCCCCGCGTAGATTTTGCCCCAAAGCGAATTACGGGGGGTGGAAAGGAGCGCCTTGGCTGCGGAAGTGGTGTTTTCCACGTTGCCGGAAGACGCTGATTGCATGACGCGGGCGTATGCGGACTCGTAAATCGACGCCCCGAAGTCCCCGCTTTGGTTCGCATCCTGTGCGTTTTGCAGGTGCCAAAGCGCGTCGTAGTCGGTTTTTGCCGAGGAGGAAAACGCCTCCTTTGCCGAGAGAAGCTCCCTTGATGCGAGGGCTGCGAGGAGGGACTCGTTTGCCGCAGTGCCGCCGATTTCATTCGCCTGCGACGCAAGCCCGCCGGAAATCCCGCACCAGCTGTTGACGAAAAGCAAATCGCGCAATGTTGCGTAGCCGCCCTGCTCCGAACGCGCCTCGAGAGTCTGGTTGAGCCGCTCGGATGCCCAGATGCGCCTCAGGTTCGAGCCGATTGCCCAGTGCATGTTTTCCTTGGTCTTCCCGATTTGCGGGATTGCGCCGACGCACGTTGCCACGTCGTCTATGCTGCCGCCCAAATCCACGCCGGAGTCGCCGATTTTCGCGTATTCGACATCGATGGAAAGGAGGAATGCGGAATTCGCCGCAGTAAAGACGTAACCGAGGGGCAGAAGTGAGTTGTATTTCATGACCTCTGCGGAAAAGTAATCGGCAAGCCGCGCGGTTTCTTCATTCTCACCGCCCGGCGGATAAGCGGTGAACACCTTCATCTGCAGCTCGCCCACCACCTTTTTCGCAATCAGCGAGAAGCGCCCCAAATCCGCGTCCAATTTGATTGGCGGGAGCGCGGCGGGAATGGGCTTTGATTCCTGCGTGAAGTTGGAGGCAAAGACCGAGCCGTAGCCGGAAAAGAGGATTGCTTCAGCTTCGGAGAGGTTTTCCACCCCGATGGCGTGGAAATCCTTGGTTTTGGAAATTGACGAAAGCAGTATGGACTCGTGGATTTTCGGGGTGGGAATGATGAAGTATTTTGCCCCGGCGTCCGACGCGCCTATCCCCTTCTCGATTATGCCCCCGACCTCGCCGACCTTGCCGTCCTGCGAAATCGTGCCGGTCATCACGGTGTCCTGCCTGATTGCCCTGTTCAGAAGCGCCGCGCGGGTTGCGACAGTCATCGCGCCGCCGGCAGAGGGCCCGTCCACGGAATCGGTGCCGAAATCCCCGTTCATGCTGTAAAGCACGTCGCAATCCTTTCTCGCTATTCCGGTGGAGGAGAACGCATAATTAGCCGCCGCCTCCTCGGACTCCTGCGTGGAGAAGCCGGTCTTGGGGTTGATTGAGGTGTAAATCGTGCCGTTGCCGGGCTTGACCTCGACGTGCAACTGGAACACGCCGCCGGAATTCTCGCCGGTCACCGCGGCAAGGTAGATGTTGCGTTCCGCCGTCGGGCAGGTTGCCGGGAAGGAAATGGCTATTGCTAAGGCGAGGAATAGGATGAATGCGAGCGCTTGCCTGGACATTTTTCTCCCGAAGCCAATTCGAAGAATAGGGATTTAAAGCTGGCTATCTGCCCGTGCTTAGTGCCTGATGTCCGCTGCGCCGCTGCACACCGCTTCTTCCCGGACATACATGCCGATGCTTATCCTTTCCAGGTCGGCGTATTCCAGTTTCCCATATGTTTCGCAGGAGTAGTAGCTGGCGTTCCCTTCGTCACGCAGCCGGTAGCAGGCGTAATTATTCCCTCCTGTCCGCACAATGGCCCCCAAGCCGTCTGCGGAAGGGTCCTGCCAGATGATTTTCAGCACAAGCCACCATATCCTACTGGCGGAGCCTTTCTCCCCGATGTCAAAGTATCCGAACGTTGCCTTGTCCAGGGTGGCATTCAGGCTGAACTCATCCGCAGCGGGAAGCTCGATGCTTACTGACCCGTACTTCCCGTTCCCGAAGAAAACCTCGGTTTCCGATTCCACGGATTCTTTGCCGCACGCCATTTGCACCTGCTGGCTGGCGTTCCTTTCCCACAGGACCGAGTCGAGAACCGATGATTCGTATTCCAGCTTTTTCGGGGCTTCGAGCGCCACGACAGGAACGGAAATGCGGACAACGACGTTTTTCCCAAATTCTGAAGATACGATTGCCCCGGCAAGACTGGACATTCCGGACGTCGCAGACAAATAAGAGGACACCTTCCCGGTAATCGAATAATCTTGTCCCTCTTCAAGGCCATTGCAAACCAAGGGATCCTCCGCCTTGATGATGGACACGCCGGAGCCGAACAGGCACTCTTCCTTTGACAGAAGCGGCAATTTGCCCTGCATTTGCGAGCCGATTGGATTGTCCTTTTCCAGATAACCGACATACCGCGTCTGGGCACAGCCTGCAAGAAGAAACGCCAATGCAAAAATCAGGGCGATGTTTTTGGCATGCATGTTTTCACCTAAATCTGCGCGAGGAGCTCCGGCTTGTTCTCGAAATATTTCCTCGACGGCTCAAGGATTTTCGCAAGCGCATCCGCAGTCGCGCCCTTTAGGTCCATGGGGTGCAGTTTCCCTGCCGCGTAAGCCCCCTCAAGCTCCTTGTACGACACGAATTCCACGTCGCCGCCGAACTTCGCGGGGCGGGATACTTTCAGCACGGCTTTTTCATCCCTGAAGACGAAGTGCTCGCACATTTCCATGACGGGATTGCTCTCCGCGGTTTTCTCAGGGCAGTATGCGCCCTTGAGCTTGCGCTTTATTTCATCAACCGAGTCGTGTATGAAAATGCACGAGTCGGGCTTGCTCTTGCTCATCTTCGAGGATATTTCGATGTCCTCTTTTTCATTTTGCTCCATGCCCATTTTTTGCGGGCCGAGCAGTCCCATGAGGAGCTTGTGGTGCAGCGCGACGGGCTTTTTCCTCCCGTGCTTTTCAGCGATTTCGCGGGCGAGCATGTGGACTTTGCGCTGGTCCATGCCGGCGTGCGCGATATCCGCGGAAAGTAGCGAGATGTCCGCGACTTGCATCGCCGGGTAGAGGATGGTCGCGCAGTCGATTGCGTCCTTCTGGGACCTTCCCATTATGGTGGTGCAGCGGAGCATCCTCTGCATCGTCGTGTCCTTGGAAACGCTTAAGACCTCGCGCCAGTATTCCCTGCCGTAAACTTCCGAGCCCAAAACGTAATTTACCTTGTCCTCGGTCAATCCGAGCGAAATGAAAGCCGACTTGAAGTAGCCCTTTGCCACTGACTGTATTTTCTCCAAGTCGCCGCCGAGCTTGCCGTTCAGCCACGCGTGGTAATCCGCGAGGAAAATCGTGGGCTTGATTCCCGCAGCCATGAAGTCCTTGAGCATGAGCGCGGTCAGAAGCCCGCTGCCGAGATGCACCTTGCCGGAAATTTCAAAGCCGATGTAGTGCTTGGGGTGCTCATTCGCCTCGAAAAGGGCTTTCAGCTCGTCCCTTGTGACGACCTCTGTTATCGGGGCTTTTGTGCAAAGCGCGAGTTTGCTTTCAATGTCCATTTCAGCCCTCTGTCGCGGATATGTCGCACGTCACGTTTCCGGAAACGTTCGCGCCGATAGTTATTTCCATGTGCCTCTCGAAGAACTTGTACGCCGGCTCGCCGGCATTTATGACGATGTAGGGGACGCCGGATATTTTCCTCCTCGCCTCATCGTATGAAATGCGGGTGGTGCCGTTCCTGTCCGTGGATGAATCGATGCAGCCGGAATCCTCGCAGGCGATTACCTCTATTGCCTTGCCCGCGAACCTTCCCTTGCCTATCATGTCCACGCCGCACTGGTAGATTGCCGACGCCTGCTCGCCCTGCGCCCCTCTGACGTCATAGAAAAGCCCGACCTTGTCCGAGGATGTCAGGCGCGCGTAAAACCCGCTGCCGTCGGCTTCCTTGTCCTGCGGGGCGGAAAAGAAAAGCACGTATGCCGCGGCGCAGATGGCTAGTATTGCGAGGACGCCGAAGAGTGCGTTCCTGCCGCGCTCGGAAATCACCGGCTTTTTGGAAGGCGTTGCATCCGCCGCGGATGGCTTTGCCTCGGGCTTCTTTGCGTGGGCTTGCGTTTCTTTTTTCATGATATGGCCTCAGCCCAGCACGTTCGCCGCGTCGCACATCGGCTTCTTGGAGTAATACGCGGTGTTGCCCTTGAATATCGCCTGCTTGACGACCACGGAGGTGAACGCCGGCGGCTGGTTCTCAGCCGAATAGCGCAGGTCGAATACTGGTACATCCGGCATGCTGTCAAGGCATGTCTCAGCCAGAAGCCCGGTTGTCTCGTCGTACAGCGAAGTCGAGCCGGAAACCGGCATGAAGCTGTGGCAGTCGCCCCCGTCTATGTAGTATTTGATTGTCTTCTTGCCGGAAAGCGCCATCTGCGTGCGTATCTGCTCGGCGCATGCGTGCATGCCCGCGACCGCCTCGGAATCCGCGCCGGTCTCGCGCACTATGACCGCCACGCGGTCGGCGGTCGTTGCCGCCCCGAAGAAGTCCGAGAAAGTCGCGTATTTCTCGGCGGACATGACAATCCCGTAGAACCCGACCGAGCCAATCAGTAGCACGAACACGAACCCGACGGCAGTAAGCACCCAGCCGGAAATCGCGAGCTTGCTTCTGAAGAAGCCGTGGAAGTGGTAGAACACCCCCGCGAACACCGCGAGCGCGACTGCGAGTATCGAAATGTCTATCACTCCGAGGACGATTGGCGGGATGTACCGCGCGATGCTCTGCCGCGTGTTGAAGGAAATAGGCACGAAGCTGGATGCCAAAGTCATCGCGCCGTCAACCGAGGTCCGCTCGAGCTTGTTGCCCGCCGCGAACACGGAGTCGGTCGGGCTGTTGCTCGAATAGGTGAACTTCAGCACGTCCGCTGCGAGCGCGGAGTATTCCTGCGCAAGCGAGTCGTACGCCGTCTTCGCCATCGGCGGGGAGAATTTCGAGTCGAGCGCGAGCTTGCGCGCGCCAAGCGCGTTGTAGCCGTCGATGACCGACTGCGAGGCGCCGTTCGCCTTCCACATCGCCTGGAGAAGCAGGTCGCCGGCGTTGTCCTGCGTCTCGATTGCGCGGTAATACGCGTCGGTGGAGTTGTTTATCACGCTTGCAAGCGCGCTTCCGGTGTTCTCATACGAGAGGAGAAGCGCGTCGAAGCCGTCGAACTTGCGCTTGTCCACCGCGTTCTCGATGCTGTCGGACTTGGAGATGAACGCGTCGGCTGCCGAGACGAAGTCCGAGTCGGCCGCGAGGGATTTCGCAAGCACCGCCTGCGCCTTCAGCCCGCCGAATTTCGCCTTCGCCGAATCATAGCGCGGGACGTAGATTGCCGCCTTTTCCTCGCCTTCCTTGTACGCTATGCGGTCGGTGGTGGAAAGCGCGACTTTCTCGACAGTCTTTCCCATGTTGGAGAACGGCGCGGTCTTTGTGCGAAGCGAGGCAATCTTTGCCTTGCCGGAGGTGATTGATGCGTAGTCGAATTTCGGCTCCGGGCAGATGCCAAGGCAGTCGCTGCATGCGTACGTCTCCGGGTAGATGAGCTTGCTCTTGGAAACGTCCGTCCCGGCGGTTTTCATGTCGTTGAATGCCGCATCCATCTGGTCAAGCGAAGCCGCGACCGTGGTCGGCCCGAATCCGTTGAAACCAGTGATAAATTTCGAGTAAGCGGCATTGAGCGCAGTGATTCCCTTGGAGTATGCGAGGATGTGCGTGGCAAGCAGGTCGACCGTGCATCCTTCTGCGCCGGAAATGGTGCAGACAAGCGACGCGGTCGCCATGCACGAGGTCATGTCGCTGCAGGGCTTGTGCGCGAGGAACGTCCCCTGCTCGTAGCATACCTTCTCCGCCTGCCCGTACTTCGTCAGCGCATTCCTGCTCTTGTTGAATGCGAGCGCGAAGCCCTTGAGTTCCGCCATGTCGGCGTCCGAGGGGTAGAACTGGGTGGTGTAATAGGTCGTTATCGTGCTGGATATCACCGCCTTGTCGGTGATTATCTTGCCGTCGATAAGGAGGATTGCCTCCTCGCCGTTGATTGACGCGAGCTTTGCAGTTGAGTTGTTGCCCGTGGAGAACGTCGCATAGGTGACCGTGGAGTTCTTCTCGTTGACGTAAAGATAGGGGGTGATTGAGAACTCCGCCGCGAAAATAAGCGGAAGCGAAATCATAAGCGCGATGAACAATGCCGAAAATCTCATAATATCCCCCTCGATGCAATCGTATGTGGTCGCCTTGCAGACGTTTGGATTCTGCCGCCCATTATTTATATAGGTTGCAGATTTTGAGCGAGGGCTTTCGCTGAAGAGGATAAAAAATGCCGCACGCAGCTCCTTGCGGAGCCGCGCCGGATTAAAATAAAAAAGGGGGTTCGGGGCTTTCGCCCCGAATTGTGTTCCGAACTTACTGCCTCTGGACGCCCTTGACGAACAGGTCTGCTGCCGCCATGGTGTCTTCCGCAGTGAATCCGGCTACCACGATCTTCTTGCCGATCTCCTTCACGACCACGCCTTCCTTCTGGAAGTCGACCGTCGCGTCCTTGAGGGCTTCAGCCGTCATGGTGTTGACGATTGGGCCTCCCACGAGGATGGCTACGTTCGCGCTGGGGCCGTCGGTGTCCTTCATGACCAGGCCAGACACTGAACCAGTGTAGGGCTCGTTCACGACGACTGATGCCGCGTTGTTGGGCATCACGACCGCGGTGAGGCTCGAGGAGTCAACCGTGCACGCAGGCGCGCCGTCCGCTCCGAGTACGGAGCAGGAGCCCGCTGTTGCGTCGATTGCCTTCACGAGGACCGTCACGCCGCCGAACACCTTGCTCTCGCCGACCTTCATCGTGTACTCCTCAGCGTTGCTGCTGGAGCTCGATGCGGTGTCCGCGTTGGCAAAGGTGAAGCTCGGCTGTCCGATCTTCTTGGCCACCTTCATGCTGAAGTCGCTCGTTCCGACTGAAAGGATCTTGGATCCTCTTTCGGTGACGATTGTCGGCTCGGTTGCAACCCAAGAGCCCGTGCCTGCGAGAGGCAGGTAGTAGGCGTTCTGGGTCGTCGAGTCGGACGACTTGAACCTCAGGCCGTTGGTGCCGGACGTGCTGCTTGAGCCGTTCGCAATGAACGGAACCGCAGTGTAGACCGGGTTGTTGCTGGTGAGGCCATAGTAGCCGGCGTCTTCCTTGACGACTATTGCGCCCTGGAAGGTGGAACCGAGTGTTCCGTCGCCGATTGCACTTGCGTTGTTGGTGAAAGCTATTCCACCAAGTGCCGCAGTGTTGTCACCTGCCTTGTCGAAGCGGATTGCTTGCGAGTCGGTGGTGTACGCTACGCTGGTTGCGCCAGTCTGGTAGGTCACGTCTGCCCAGTTGTAGCAGTCCCTTCCGGACAGCTTCCAGAATACCTTCGGCGCCCACTTGGACACGTTTGCATTCTGCGCGTAGGTGGCGTTGAGGTTGTTGTTTCGTACCAAAGCAGCCAGCGGGAAGTTGACCCATCCCTCAATTCCTGCCGCGCCAGTGGGTACACTGACGTTGTAGGTTGTGCTGGTGAGCTGCAGTATGGACACTGAGCCTCCCGTCATGTTGGTCGTGCCGCCTATCACACTAGTGCTGTTGGCGAACACATAGCCCGTCGGCAGCGAAGTGGATGCGTTTCCAACCACACCGCTCACGTTCAGGTCTACAAGCGGGGTGACGACACCGATCGGGTCGAACCATGCCTTGTCGATCATCACGCCTCCAGCGATAAGGTTGGAGCCGGAGCCGCCCATGTACTGGTTGCCGCCCGTCGAAATCTGTATCCACTTCGCACTTGCGTACGAAGCGTCAGCAGAGCTCGTCGCGCCGCAGGCCTGGTCACCGGACGTCGCCGAGACACGGTAGGTGTCAGGCGAGAGTGCCGAGAACGTAAGTGCCTGGTAGTCGTCATCGACAAGGTCAAGACCATTGTACGTGAGCTTGTAGACCGGCGTGCCCTTGGGGAACGATACTGCGTCGCCGGCCTTGTTCTTGGTGTCAAGCCCGTCGATGTTGTACATGACAATTTCGCGCAGGGAGTCCGCGCTTGAGTCGTTTCCACCAGAGGAGCCCGTGTAGTCACGGTTCTTCCACATAAGGGATACCTTGAAGTCCTTGTCAGCGTCTGACGAGGAAACGAGGTTGTACCTCTGGCCGTCCTTGAGGGTTATCTCATCGTTGTAGATGGCCATTTCAGCCCACTTTGCGCTCAGGGTAAATCCAGGCGCTGTCTTGTAGACGTGGACCTTGACCGTGTCCGAGGTTCCGCTCTGCGTGAAGGTGTAGGT
>JBAYHU010000009.1:0-46467 GCA_041665945.1 Candidatus Micrarchaeia archaeon | reverse complement strand
TCTCAAGGCAGAAGGGGCCTGGAATGCCGCCGAACAGCCTGTCAGCCGCTTCGATGGTGTTCTTGCCCATCTCCATTATGTCGCCGAGGAGCGATTCGCGCACGACCAATAGCTCGTTGCCCACGACCGTGAATGAGGGGGTGAATGAAAGCCCCACCTTTTCCGAGCGGTATGCTTCGTCAATGTTTGATTCGAATCGGCGGTCAACGCCCATGAGCTCGACCTTGCCCTCGCTTGCGCGGTAGCCCTCGCGGGAGAGCGGCGAATAGAAGTAATGCGGGTAGACGCGCACGCCAATCAAGTATTCCTGCACCGTGACATTCATGCCCTCGAAGTGCTCGTGGAATTCCTCAGGGGAATTCACCACCCGGTAGCCCCTGCCGCCTTTTGCCCCCGCAAGCTTCACGACGCACGGGCGGTCGATTTTCTCCGGGTCAATGGTCGCCGGGACCTGCAAGCCCGCAGCCTTCATCCACTCGAACATCTTGGCGCGGTCCTTTTCCCATTCAAGCGACTCGCGGTTCCCGAACATCGGAACTTCCATTGTCGAGAGCTTGTCGCCGGAATATTCGACCACCGAGCCGTGCGGGACAAGAACCGCGTTCTTCTCCACAAGCTCGTCGGAGGGGATGTTCCGCAGGTCGTCAACGACGATGAATTCGTCCGGGCAGCCGAGCGGGAAGGATTCGTAGACCTTGCGGCGCGCCTCGGTGCAGATGCCGATTGTCTTTATGCCCTCTGCGCGGGCGCCGTGGAAAATCTGGAGCGCCGTGTGCGAGCATATCGTGGCAATCGAGAGCTTCTTCTTGTCGTAGCCCGAAAGCACCCCGTTGATTTTTTCCCTTGAAATTTTCATCGAATCAAAACCGTTTTCATGCGTTTTCCCATAAGTGAATATAAACCATGTGATTACGTCACTATTTCGCCGAGCCGCTTTTCCTTTGCCGCCTGCTTGACTTCAAGCGCAATCCGCTCGCCGACAGAAAGCGATTTCCCCCGCAGGTAGCCGCCATACGGCGTGTAGCGCACGCCCGGCGAGCCCGGCACGCGGAATGATACGTCGAATATGACCGGCTCCTCGCCTGTTTCCGTGGGCACGATTGCGCCCTGGAGGGCGAATGGTCCGATGATTCCGGGCTTGTATTCCTTGCGGCAGGTCTCAACGAACTTCTCGCCGATTTCGAATACCTTTTCAAGGAGCGACTCGCGGATGGTGCAGGCGACGTGCCCGACCTCGATGTTTTTCATCCGCGCTATGCGCAATATTTCGGTCTGCTCCGGAGCGGTGAGGCGAAGGAGCCCGTCGAGGTTGGTCTGCCTGCGGAAGTCCGTGCCCATAAGCTCAAGTTCTCCGGTGAGCGGCGAGACGAAATAGTTGAAGTTAAACTGCGCGCCGAGTATGAACTCCTCGATGAGCGCGGACTTCAGCCCTTCCTTTGTTATCAGCCCCTGCGCAAGCATCTCCTTGCTCTTGCGCTCGTATTCGTGGGGCGAGTGGACGACGAAAAACGCGCGCTCGTACTTGCGCTTTGCCTCGGACGCCTTCACAATCACGAGCCGGTCTATCTTGTCGGGCGAGTCGAAGGTTTTGGGGATGCGCACCTTTGCCTTTTCCAGCAGCCAGTGCTGATTTTTCGGCGTGTTGCGCTCTTCCGCCTTGAGAAGGAAGCGATTGCCGAATATCGGGACCGCGAACTGGTTCTCGATAAGGTCATAGCCCACGTAAACCGAAAATGAGCGGTGGGGCACGAATATCGCCTGCTTTTTCTGAAGTTCGTCGACCGCCTTCTTGCCGGCGATGTCCGAGAACTTGTCAAGCAGCATGATTTCGTCTATGCATCCCTGCTCGCCAAGCGCGGTTTTCCGCTTGAGGTAGTGCTTCTTGTACGTCTGCTCGCGCCCTTTCTGGCAGACAACTATGGAGCGGAGCCCGTAGTCCCTTGCGCCGGATGAGATGTCAAGTGCGGAGTGCGAGCCTATCACTGCAAGGGATGGACTTGAGTAGTTGGAGGCAATCTTGCCTACGTCGTATGCGACCATAAGGGATTAGGGAAAATGAAGCTTAAAAAAGCGTTGCCAAGGCACCGGCACGCAACCCAGATAGCCTTTATATAGCGGCGGGCAAAACCATATGTTGCTAAATTTCACCGAACCCGCTTGAAGCGGGGAGAAAATTTAGTGGAGTGGAAGCATGGACAAGTCTGGCGAGGGTGAAATGCCAGAAGCAGGCAGTGAGTCTGATTCTGGAACGAAAGCGGCGGGGCAGAAGCCCGATTTCAGGGTTGTGCAGCCCGAATACGACAGCCGGCTCGGCAAGACCGTCTTCAAGGACGTCGGCGCCATGTGGCGCAACACGAGCAAGGCGGGCAACGAATTCTACACGATGAAAATCGGCAAGCTCAAGCTGCTGGTTTTCCACAATGACAAGGAATAGATTGGTGATATTCATGGTGAAAAAAACCGAAACCGAAGAACCTGTTGAGAAGAAGAAGCTGGTAATCAAGGAGCTGGAGGACCTGCCCGGTGTGGGAGAGGTATCCGCCGAAAAGCTCCGAAAAGCCGGCTATGACATCGAAAAAATCGCCGCAAGCAGCCCGCACGAGCTTGACGAGATTGCCGAAATCGGCGTGGAGACTGCAAAGCGCACGATTTCAGCCGCGCGCGACTCCCTTGAAATGGGCTACGAGTCCGCGGACAAGATACTCGAACGCAGGAAGGCAATCGGCAGGATAACCACCGGCAGCAAGGAGCTTGACGCGCTCATCGGCGGCGGCGTGGAAACCATGTCGATTACCGAGTGCTACGGCAAGTTTTCGAGCGGAAAGTCCCAAATCGGCTTCCAGCTCGCCCTCAACGTGCAGCGCCCTGTGGAGCAGGGCGGGCTGAACGGCAACACGCTTTTCGTGGACACGGAATCAACCTTCCGCCCGGAGAGGATTGCCCAGCTTGCGCAGTCCTCAGGCATGGACCCGGACGAGGCTCTCAAGAAAATCTTCGTGGCAAAGGCGATAAACTCCGACCACCAGATGGTGCTTGTGGACAAGGCTGAGGAGATGGTGAAAGAGAAGAACATCCGCCTTATTGTCGTTGACTCGATGACCGCGCACTTCCGCGCGGATTACGTCGGGCGCGGCGCTTTGTCCGACAGGCAGGGCAAGCTCAACAAGCACGTGCACGCGCTCCAGAAAATCGCGGACAAGCACAACATCGCAATCTACATCACCAACCAGGTGATGGATAACCCGGGCATTATGTTCGGAGACCCCACCACCCCGATTGGAGGGCACGTGCTCGCGCACGCGGCGACCTACAGAATCTACCTGAGGAAAGGCAAGGAGGAGAAGAGGATTGCCCGCCTTGTGGACTCCCCGAACATGCCCGAAGGCGAGTGCGTGTTCAAGGTCACCCCGAAGGGAATTGCTGACTGAAGGCCCTTGTTTTTCTTTTTCACTTTTTTCTTCGATTAGCTTTGCCTTTTGCCTCAAATATGTGTAAAAAAGTGGTATAATAGGTATATTTTTAAACCCTTCCACCAATAAGAATAGCGGTGGTCGTATGATTATCCAGACGAAAGGCAAACTCAACGCACTTGGTTTCAATTCTCCCCGCATGATAGAGGAGCTCAGAAAGACAGGCATCAAGGTAAAGACGGACAAACCCGACGGGGACATAACGCGCATAGGTGGAAGCATATTCCTGCGCAACGCCCTTCTTGAGAAGGCAGTAAATGTCAAGGAGAGAATTGATGTGCGGACTGCCGTGGACAATACCGCCAAGGACATCGCGTTCATGGCTGACACAAAAAAGAGCATGGAGGGCATGAAAAATGAGTCGGTGGGATACCAGTCCTACCATGCGACAGTTGCTTCCATGAACCTCGATGGCATTGAAAAATCCGCGAAGAGCGGCGGATACATTGGCCTCATAGAAAAGGAACTAACCGACTTGAAGCAACTGGTCAACGGCATTATAGAGAAGGTAGGCACGTACGAAGGGCTTTGATTCATTTCTCTTTTTTATTTATTTTTTCCAACCCTTAGCCCACAGGTTAAAAGCGTGAGCCTCGGAATTCATGATATGGGAATGAGCAAAAAGGATTTGACACGCAAGCACGCGAACATCAAGCAGAAGATTTCCGAGCTGGAAGTGAAGGCGAGGATGGACCCGCTCAAGCGCCACCCGGAAATACACGAGGAGCTTGCGAAACTCAAGAAAGAGCTTGCCGAAGGCTGATTGCGGCACAGGCGTGCGGGCGCGAGTGGCAAGCATGAAAAATTTCGCAGAAATTTTTCAGCTATTGCAAACGAGATGCTACAACATCGCGGTTGCAATACAATAATAAAGCTTAAACGCCGACGTTTATCCATGTCTGTTTCAACTTTTCTCGCCACCCCGAACATAGCGGTGGTGAAATACTGGGGCAAGAGAGACAACTTCCTCAACCTGCCCGACAACGGCAGCATCTCAGTCACCATGGACGAGAGCCTGCGCAGCGTCACGACCGTCCATTTCGACGAGCTATTGCACCATGACAGGCTGGTCCTCAACGGGAAGGAAGCCCACGCAGGGGAGCTTGGGCGGGCAAGCAGGGTGCTTGATGCCGTGCGGAAAGCCTCTGGCATAAAGACCAAGGCGCACGTTGTTTCGAAAAACAATTTCCCCACAGCCGCGGGCATCGCCTCCTCCGCATCGGGATTCGCCGCGCTTGCGTGCGCAGCCGCGGATGCCGCGGGGCTGAAGGCGAGCCAAAAGCAGCTTTCCATGTTCGCGAGGATGGGTTCTGGCTCTGCCTGCCGCTCGGTGCTTGGCGGGTTCGCTGAGTGGAAGATGGGAAGCAGGAAGGACGGGAAGGATTCGTACGCGGTCCAGATTGCTCCGGCAAGCCACTGGCAAAATCTTCGTAATGTGATTGCGATAACAAATCCCGACAGGAAGAAGGTCGGCTCCGCTGAAGGGATGGAAGTGACCACGCGGACAAGCACGCTTTACCCAGAGAGAGTGAAAAGCCGCCCGAAGATACTTTCGCTTATGCGCCGCGCAATCCTGAAGCGGGATTTGCCGTCTTTCCTCGAGCTTACCATGCGCGAGTCCTCGCACATGCACGCGGTCATGCTCGACTCCTTCCCGCCCATAATCTACCTGAACGACATTTCAAGGGAGATAATGTCGGGCGTGCACGAATTCAACAGGAAGAAGGGGAAAATCTGCGCGGGATACACATTTGACGCGGGACCCAACGCGCACATTTACACGACAGAGGAATACGCCGAGGAAATAGAGGCAATGCTCCGCTCCATCCACGGAATCCAGAGGATGATGGTCTGCCAGCCAGGGAACGGGCCGAGGAAGCTTTCGGAAAAGGAGTCCCTGATTTAGGGAAAACAAAATTCTGCCGCGAATCTTGCGCGGCGCTGCTCTAAAAGGAAAAGAAACTACTGCCTGCTTCCATTCTTCTTAACGTCCATTTTGGCTTGCGAGCCAAAAGGCTGTCAAGAAGCCTTACTGCCTGCTACCATGCTTCTTGACATCCCAGATGTACTTGCCCATTCTCACAGGAGTCACGGTTATCTCAAAGCCGTAGCCGTTTTCCTTGAGGAAGCCGGAAAGCCGCTCGTTTATGTTGTCTGAAACCGGGTCGTTGTTCATCCATGTGGTGGACTTGCCGACGTGCAGGCAATCGGCAACCAGCCCCGCGTCAAGGTCCGAGACTCCGAACCCCATTACCGAGTCATGAACCTGCCGTGGCGTAAGCTTGGCAACTGATACTTGCTGGGCAACTTGTTCCATTGGAAATCCATCCTCGCCGCTTCGCAGCTCGTCGGTTTCGCCCTTCGGGCGAAAACCCGCCCGCTACGCGGTCGGTCCCTCTATTTGAAGCGCGGTCGCACGCGCCACTGGTCGCAATTCCACATTCTCAAATAAGGTTTATCAAGCTTTGCGGAACAGACCATCCATGCACAAGGCTGAAAAATCATGCGGCATCGTCGTTTTCTCAGAGGACAGTGGCTTGCGGAGATACCTCATACTGCACTACGAAGAGGGGCACTGGGACTTGCCGAAGGGGCATGTCGAGAAAGGGGAAACCGAGGAGGAGACCGCAAGGCGCGAGACATTCGAGGAGACGGGAATTTCGGAGTTGGAATTCGTGCCGGATTTCAGGAAGACGATTTCATATTCATTCAAAAGAAAGGGCAGGATGGTCCCGAAGGAAGTCGTTTTCTTCCTTGCAAAAACTTCGGCAAAAGAAGTCTATCTTTCGGACGAGCACGTTGGATACGCGTGGCTGCCGTACCTGCAGGCTGCCGAAAAAGTCACCTATGAGAATGCGAGGCTGATTTTGTGGGAAGCAGAGGACAAGCTATCTAAATTGTGAGCGTTCCTGTTTTTTGGTCTTGCGGAGAGTTGCCTTGGCTTTTCTGCCCGCCTTTTTGTTGGCTACAACTGCTTTCCGCTTTTTGCCGGCATTCTTCCTCTTCTTGCGCTTGCCTGCTTTTGCCTTCGGCTTTGCGCTCCTACCGGCATTTGCCTTGCATTTCACAGGATAGAGCCAGCCCGGGGTTTTCGCTTTTTCCTTTTCCCTCTTTTTTCCGCCGTTTTTCGCGATGAGCTTTTTTATCTCGCGCCGAAGGGCGGGCGAGGCGAAATTGTTCACGACAAGCGCCGCCTTGCCCTTGATTGCTGATGCGGGAAGCGTGGTTGAAAGCGCGATGCAGGGCATCCCGGCTGATGCCGCGGCTTTCATGCCTGCGAACGAGTCCTCGAAAACAACGCACTGCGACGGGGAAACGCCAAGCTTGTTGGCTGCGAGCAGGAATGTTTCAGGCGCTGGCTTGGCGTTTTTGACATCCTCGAGCCCAACGAACTCCACGCGCGGCATGCCGATTGACATCATGGATGCGAGTATGTGCGGCCTGTGCCCGCCCGAAGCTACGGCGGCTTTGATGCCGTTTTGCTCAAGCAATTTGAAGAACTGCGAAAAGCCCGCTATTTCCTTCAGGCCTGTTTTCACCACGACGTCGTGGTAGATTTCCGCCCGCTTCGCCATCCACGCGCCAACGTCCTCCTTTATCCCGTTCTTCGCGAAAACGTCCTTCAATATCGCAAGCGAGCCGACACCAGTGTAATTCTCGCGCCACATCTTTTCGGTTATTTTCACGCCGAATTGGGCGAGAAGCTGGTTGAATGAGCGCAGGTGCGCCGCCTCGCTGTCAACAACAACGCCGTCGAGGTCGAAAATAACGGCTTTGAAGTCCGCAAGGGATGAAAGCGGGATGGGCTTGAGTTTTTTGCCCCTTCCTTTGCTCTGCTCATCTGAACTTTCCTCGTCCTGCCAGCCAGAGGAACCGGAGCTGCTGTCGCTCTCATAGCCACCAAAGTCTCCGCCAAAGCGCCCCCTATCTGCGCCGAAAGATGCTTCGAACGCGCCCGCGTTCGCAACGTGCGCGCCGGCAGCACCGAATGCAGACGGGACGGAAAGCTGCGCGTTCTCGCCGATTGGCATCATACTTGAGAAATGCTCGCGCCTTGCAAAATTGGGAATCTGGAACCCGGTGAATTGTTTTTGGGGCTGCCCCTGCAACGTCTGCCAGAAGAGCCATTTCTGGAACCCCTCGCCGTAATCTCGGAGATAAACACGCGGAAGCAAATCAGTGCGGGTGTTGTAAACCAAAGTCTCCGAGCCGTCGCGGTTGTAAAGGTCGTATTTCCTGAAAACGTGCTTTATCTCCTTGTAAGACGAGTTCCTCAGGTCGGCATGCTCCGAATGAACCTTGATGACTATCGTTGCACCATTCAGTTCGGGGGAAAGCCCGATATTGCGCAGGTCGCCGTACTCGCGAGTTTGGCTTAGCCGGCGGAGGTGGAAAGGTATTCCTGATTGGGCATCGGGCTTGCGGATTTCGAATTCGTATTCCAGCGCCCCCTCCTCGCCGTTCCTCTTGAGGCGGTATCCCAGCGGGTCTTTCACGACGGTGTAATCGGTTTGGGAAAGAATGCCTTCCAGAAGCGTCCCGCGGTATTTTTCCTTCACGATGAGCGGGAGCTTTTTTTCTTCGAGAAGCCGGGCCTTGCCCCACCTGTCGATGAAAAACTCGACCGTGAACTTCTGCATTTTCCCGTTCGGCTTTTCAACTTCAATATTCGCAGTGTAGGTACGGGAGCGAAGAGCCGAATTTGAAGAAAACATATTGGCAACGCTGAAACGCACTTGTCCACACCCACCACTAAATGCAGGCATTAGATTAATGGTGAAGCTTTAAATCCGCTATCAGTCTCCGCCGGAAAAAATGGCTGCCGGTCAGTAGTCAACGCCGGAGCGAGACAATATTCCCTTGTCGAACGGGTGCTTTTTCTTCTCGATTGAGGAGACGTAGTCCGAAACTTCCTCGATTGCGGGAGTGGAGCCCCTGCCTGTGAGTATCATCTCGCATGATGGCGCCCGTGCTTTGATAAGCGCGATGACATCCGCCTCTGGCACCAGCCCCTCCTTTATCGCCCAGAATATCTCGTCGAGGACGACCAGCCCGTAATCCCCGGATTTGCAAAAGCCGGACGCGCGTAAAAACGCGTCTGCCACAAGCTTCCTGTCGTCGTTGTTTATGGCGAAGCAGTCGCGGCAGAATACCATGAAGCCCTTCTCGGCAAGCTGCGCCTCGTGCTGCGAGTGCCTTGGGCAGTGCTTGGTGCCCGAAACCACGTTCACGCCGAGCTTTGCAAGCTGCGCAAGCTCGCTTGACAGCCCGCCTTTCAGGAATTGCACGAAAGCCACCCTCATGCCCCTGCCAACGGCGCGCACGGATATGCCTATTGCCGAAGTGGTCTTGCCATTGCCATCGCCGGTAAGCACGTGGACAAGCCCTGTGTTGCGCTGGTTCGCGAAAGTCTGCACGGGTTCCATGCGTTGCTTCCTGCGGCAATATTATTACGCCTTTCTTCGTATTGGTGAACATGAGGGAGGCGGAACTGTACGAAAAGATGCCGGGCAACGCCGTGTCGTGCCGCCTGTGCCAGCGGAGATGCTACCTCAAGGACGGGGAAACCGGCTTTTGCCACGTGAGGAAAACCGACGGTGGGAAGCTCTACTCGCTCAACTTCGGCAAGTGCGCGTCCTATGGCGTGGACCCGATTGAGAAAAAGCCGTTCTACCACTTCGTTCCCGGCTCGCCGGTTTTCTCCTTTGCCGCGCCGGGATGCAATTTCCGATGCGAGCATTGCCAGAACTGGGAAATATCGCAGCCGAAAACAATCATGGGGCAGGATATTTCGCCTGAACAGATGGTTGGGATGGCGGTGCGCTCAGGTTCGGAGGGCGTGGCATACACCTACACCGAGCCGACGATATTCTACGAATACGCGAAGGAGACCGCGAAACTCGCAAGGAAAAAAGGGCTGTACAATGTTTTTGTGAGCAACGGGTATATGACGCCAGAGGCAATCAGGGAGATGCAGTGGCTTGACGCCGCGAGAATAGACCTCAAGGCATTCGACGACAAGTTCTACAGGAAAATATGCGGCGAGGCGCGCCTTGAGCCGGTGCTGAAATCAATCAAGCTGCTGCATGGGAAAATGCACGTCGAGGTAATCACTCTTCTCATACCCACGCTCAATGATTCTGATGAGGAAATACGCGCGCTTTCAAAGTGGGTGAAGGAGCTTGACTCCGATATCCCGCTCCATTTCACGGGCTATTACCCTGCAAACCGCATGATCATAGCCCCGACGCCTGTTGAAACGCTTGCGCGGGCAAGGAAAATAGCGATGGAGGAGGGGCTGAATTACGTTTACACCGGAAACCGCCCGGGCGAGGAGGGCGAGAACACCTATTGCCCCAAGTGCAATGCCAAGGTAATTGAGCGCGAGGGCATGCAGATGCTCGAAAACAGGCTTTCAAAGGGCGGCAAATGCCCGGACTGTGGGAAGAAAATCCCCGTAGTGCTCGACTGGAAAAAAGGCAGGAAGAGTTAGGGCGCGCCAATCTGCTTCAAATGGTCAATTCTTCTCTGCACGAGCGCATCGGTCCCGATGTCTGTGCGGTGCCAGACTTTGCCTGAAACCGCGCCGCATGCCGCTTCCGCCATTTTCTCGGCAGCAGGGATTGTGCCGGCAATCCCGACAAGACCCATTGAGCGAGAGGACTGCGTGTAAATCGTGCCGCCTTTTTCATAGACCGAGGCGTAAAACGCGTTCGCGCCCGACTTGGCAAGCGCGCTTGCGTTGATGACAAGGGGCTGGTCAGCCACCGACTTTATCGGGTAGCCCTCGGGAACAAGGTATTTGCACACCGTTGCCCTGTTTTCGAACTTCGGAGGGGCGGTTATTTTGCCTGAAGCCATCTGGCTGAATATGGAAAACAGGTCGGACTTCAGGACAGAAAGGACATTCATTGCCTCCGGATCGCCAAAGCGCGCGTTGTATTCGATGAGCTTGACCCCCTGTTGCGTTATCATGAACCCGCCATAAAGGATGCCGACGAACGGCTTGCCTGTCTTTTTCCTGAAAGCCTCGATTGTTTTCTGCATTATTGACATCGCAGTATCGTAGTGCTTTTGCGTGGCAAAGGGGAGAAGCTGACCCGCTCCGGAATAAGAGCCCATGCCGCCCGTGTTCGGGCCGACATCGCCCTCGTAAGCCCGCTTGTGGTCCTGCACCATGGGCATGCCATAAACCTTGTTCCCGTCCGAGAAAGCCTGAAGCGAGAACTCCTCGCCTTCGAGCTTCTCCTCAATCACAATTGTGGACAAGCCGGCAAGCTTTGCGGACAGAAGCTCGGATGCGTATGCCTTTGCCTCATTACCGTTCTGCAGCTGGTAGCCCGTGACTTTCACACCCTTGCCGCCGGTAAGCCCGGACGGCTTTACTGCCACCTGCCCGCCAAGCGAATTGATGAATGAGTGCGCCTCTTTCTCATCCGTGAATATCCCGAATTTCGGCGAACCGCCCACCTCGTAATCCTTGAGAAGCTCGCGGCAGTAGGATTTGTCCCATTCCAGCCGCGACGCCTCCTTTGTCGGGGCGGCGCAGGGGATTCCCTCGACCAGAAGCGCATCCGTCACGCCGGCTGCAAGAACAGCGTCAGGGGAGGGGAAAGCAAGCCCGATTTTATGGTTCCTTGCGAATTCCGCGACCTTTTGCGGGGAGTGGATGTCGCCTATTGCTGATTTGCCGCCCGACTTTTTCACGAGAGACACAATGCCGGGGTTGTTCGCGGACATGAACGCGAAGAGCTTCACTTCCGGATTGCGGCACAGGGCGGACGCTATTGCATGCTCGCGCGCCCCGTTGCCCACAAGGAGGAAATTGACCATGGAGTTATTCCCTTGAAAAGAGATAAAAAACCGCACGAGGGCGGTTTTTTAGAAGCAGAATCGGGATTCTGCTCAGATAAAAAATGGGGGGAAAGGAGAAGCAAAAAGAAAGATAAAAAAAAGAAAAAAAGCAGATGGGCTTAAGCCCATCCGAACGCTGCTGCAACGCTCTGGGGCGAAAGCGCCGATGCCATTCCCGCAACCGAGCCGCGGATGATGAAGGACACCGCGAAGAGCACTGCCGCCATTATTATCGCGACCGCGACATTGCCGCGCTTGAGCTCCTTGAACTCGTCGATGCCGACTGTTATCCTGTCAAGCACCTTCAGCGCGACGTAGATTGCGAACACGGACAGAAGCACGCCGATTATCAGGTTCACCACCCCAATCAGGAGGGCTGCGACAACCTGCATGAGCGTAAGGTCGGGCATGAGCGAGGAGGTGAGCCCTGAGACGCCCCCCTCGACCACGTTTGCAATCGAGAAGATTATCGCACCAAGCAGTATCGCCACCGCGACGTTGCCCTTCTTCAGCTCGTCCATCTCGTTTATGCCGTCAGTCATCTTGTCGAACATCTTCAAGCCGAGATAGACCGAGCCAAGTGCAAGGGCGAGCCCGAGCACGAGCTTTACAACCGCTATTGCTAACCCTATTCCGATGATTTCAATTCCCATTAAGTCACCTTGAATTGGAATTCGGGGGCTGTTTTTAAAAAGCTTGTTTTTGGCGCGGTTTTGCATCTGAAGGCGGGCGGGGTTTCATGTTTAAAAGGTTGAATGGAAGGAAAATTGCATGGCAGGCTCAACTTATTCCTCCTCAGGAGTGGACATAAAGAAGGTCAAGGGCATACACGCGGCTATAAACGACGCGATATTCTCAGCGATGCCTGATTTCGTGCTGCCGATAAAGGGGCACTACGCCGGGCTTTTCAAGTCGGGAAACTCCGTGCTCGCCATACACTGCGACGGGGTGGGAAGCAAGATAATGGTCGCCGAGCAGGTCGGGAAATACGACACTGTCGGGATTGACTGCGTTGCCATGAACGTAAATGATATAGTCTGCCTTGGTGCGCGCCCGCTTGTTCTTGTTGATTACCTTGCGCTTGCGCATGAGGATGCCGCGCTTGTCTCAGAAGTCATGAAAGGGTTGCAGGAAGGCGCTGCCCAAGCCGGCTGCGCGATAATAGGCGGGGAGACCGCCATACTTCCGGACATGATTTGCGGAGGGGAGAAGGCGTTCGACCTTGCCGGAACCGTTGTCGGCGTGGTGGAAGGCGAGCCGCTTACTGGAGCCAAAATGAAAGCCGGTGACGTTATTGTGGGGCTGGAATCAAGCGGCATACACTCCAACGGCTACACGCTTGCGAGAAAGATACTCGACGCGAAGAAGTGGGGCGTGCAAATGCTTGAGCCCACGAAAATCTACGTAAAACCCGTGCTTGAGATGCTCGCAGGGTGCGACATCCACGGGCTTGCGCACATAACAGGCGGGGCTTACTCCAAGCTCACGAGAATCGGCGCATATGCAAAGGTTGGCTTCCTGCTTGATGCCATGCCAAAGACCGCTGGCGTGATGGCTGAGCTTGAGAAGAAGATGGGCAATGATTACGAATTTTACAGGACATTCAACGCTGGCGTTGGCATGTGCGTAATCTGCCCCAAGGGGGACGCTGCAAAAGTGATGGCAATAGCCAAGAAGCACGGAATCGGAGCGAGCATCGTCGGAAAAGTTACCGAAGGCTCAGATGTAGTGCTCCAAAAGAACGGGAAGAAACTCTCTCTTCTTTGAACGCCCGTTGAATCAGGCAGGCAAAATCAGGCGACCTGGTCAATTCGCCAGTAGCCGTCGGGCTTGAGCTTTGGGATTGCCTCGCGCTTGCCTTTTTTCCATTCGCAAAGCGCAGTATAGGCAATCATGGCGCCGTTGTCGGCGTTGAATTCAGGCGCGGCGACGCCGAATGTTGCGCCCTGCCCCTTGCACACTTTGGAGAGCATTCCTGAGAACATCGCGTTTTGCGCCACTCCGCCGCACACAGTCATTTCCGTCTTTTCCGTGAGGCATAAGGCGCGCTCCGCTGCCTCGCAGATTTCCGCAAAAGCGGTTTCCATGAGCGAGCGGCAGATGTCCTCTGTCCTGCGCTTGCCTATTTCGCGGACAGCAGCTGAGAGGAGCCCAGTGAAAGCGAAATTCATGCCCTTCACGGTGTAGGGAAGCGGGAAATACGAACCATGCGCGGCAAGCGCAGCCACTTCCGAGCCATGAGGGTATTTGAATGCTGCCTCGCGCGCGAACACATCAAAGAGGTTGCCAAGCCCCATGTCAAGGGTTTCCCCAAGCACTGAAAAGCGCGGCTCGCCTTTTTTCCTTGAGAAGTTTTCGGTTATCAGTTGCGTGTTTGCCCCGCTCACATAGACGTAAAGAGGGTCGCGCATGCCAAGAAGCCCGCGCGAGATTTCGAGGTGTGCGTGGCAGTGGTTTATGCCAAGCAGGGGCTTTCCGTGTTTTGACGCGAGGAATTTCGCGCCAGCGCAGGAGACCCGCAGGCATTGCCCGATTCCGGGGCCTCGCGAAAACGAAAACAAATCAATATCGCTGAGGGAAACGCTGGCGGATGAGAGCGCTTCCTGAAGGACGAGCGGGAAGTTTTCTGCGTGGTGGTCTGCTGCCACGCGGGGGATTATGCCAACTCCCTGCGGCGGGCGGTAGAGGCGCTTTGCGTTGGCAAGCACGCGGATGCCGCCTTTTGAGGATTCGCAAATTCCCACTCCTATTGTGTGCGCCGTCGATTCAAACCCGATGGAAATCACAGGAACACCGCCAGAAGTATGGAGAGAAAGTTAAAAGTTGAATGCGCGAGGATTGCGGGAAGAAGCGAGCCGCTTTTGTATGTCACTGCGCACAGCGCAAGCCCGACAAAAAACGCCACGGCTATTTCCGCCACAGAGCCGTAGGAATAATGGAGCATTGCGAATATGAGGGAGGAGAACGCCGCGCCTGCCGCAAGGGCGGCAAAGCCGGGCTTTTTGCCCCTGTCAGCCGATGACTCGGAGATTTTTTTGAAGAAGTAGCCCCTGAAAAGCGCCTCTTCGGCAACAGGGGAGAGCGTGAATGCGAGCACAAGCGCTATTGCTGGAAGCGTGAGGAGCTTTTTTTCCACAAGCGCGCTGTCGAGGATGCCAAGCGATTCAAGCGCGAATGAAACCGCGCCTGTTGCAAGGCACGAGAGGAAAAAGGCGATGATTGCCCATTTCAGGGTTTTTGCAATCTCGGCGCCGTTTTTTGGCAGGGGGAGGATTCCGATGTACTTCAGCCCAGATTGCAGCCCGATGCCCCACGAGGAAAGCGCGAGGGCGAGGGCAAGCAGGAAGGATGAAACGATATAGACGCCTGTCGAGCGCCCGTCGGTGAAAAGATAGAGGAAAAACAGCGGCAAAAGAAATAGGATTGGCAGAAGAAGAGCCGATGGAAAAGTTTTCTTCCCTGCCACGAGAGTTGCGCCCCGGACGCAGCTACTTTCTCTCGAAGTAGCCGCACTTGCCGCACGCGCGGCGGTCCTTGTGCTCCGCGAGGCGGACGCCCGAGCCGCACTTGGGGCACGACTTCTTTGCCGCGTAGGGCTTGAAATGCTTTTTTGGTTTGGCTTTTGGATCTGCCATAAATCACACCTTGGTTATTCGCTTACTTCTTGGCGGGCGCTTTCTTCTTCGGCTCCTTCTTTTTCTTCTCCGCAAGCCCGTCGCGGACGAGAAGGTAGTGCCTCTCTGCGGACATCTTCGCCTTGTCCTTGTAAACGTGGGCTACAATGCCTGCCTTGTTGGTGCCATAGGCGCCCTTGGCGGACACAATGACCAGAAGCTCGGGGATTGCGCCTGTTGCCGCGCAAATCGCCTCGCGCATGGTCTTGCGGGAGGGCATCGCCTTGTCAAAGGAAAGCTCGCAGAAATATTCGTCGCGCGCGAGGGCCTTGTTCTCTTTCTTGTTCGTTATTTTGAGTTCCATGATACCACTCTTATTTTATCCTTGTTATCGTCCGCTTGTCCATCGCGCACATCAGCTCTGCTTCCTTGCCCGCCGCCGCATCCTTCACGATTTCCTCGGGGATGGTAAGCTCGAACACCTCGTATGTCGTGGTGTCCATGAGCTGCGCCGTGTTGCCGTTGACCGAGACGACCTGCGCGGTCATCCTCTCGATGATGGGAACCTCGACGTCCGCGTCGGAGGGGACGAGCAGCTGCTTTTTCTGCCCGTCGAATACCCCGATGCCAGTCACCCTCATCTTCGCCGCGCCGTGCTTCCCGGGCTTCGAAGAATCGATGTTGACGATTCGGCAGGGAATGTCCTCTATCAGGACATATTTGCCCTCTTTCAGGTCTTTTGCTGAGGAAAATATCTTGCTCAAAGTATCACCTTTCGGAATAGGATATCTTTGACTAGATTTGGGCGAATCTTTTATAAAGCCGACGCCGGCGGGTGGCGCGCATCTTTCACCTGTATTTCCGCTAAAAACCACATTCTTTATAAATACTATGTTGTATATTGTGGAATATGACGGATATGTATGAGGGAAAAAGCCTTGCATTCGAGATGAAGGGCAACCGGCTCAAGGTGATGCTCGAGGAAGTCGTGCCTACCGTCAGGGTCGCAGGGGAAACCTACTTCGTGACAGAATCCCCCTCGGTCAGCGTCAATGGCAAGAAGTATTTTGTGGACGAGATAGCCTGATTTCCGCCGCTAAAAGCCAAAACGTGAAAAAGTCTGCGGACAGACTTTTTCAGCATTTGTAAAGAGCGAAGCGATTTACAAATACAAAAATAAACACTTAGCTCCAAGAATAGCCCGTGGCAGCGCAAAAATTCGACATCGCGCCGGTTGACGCGGCTTTCCGCAAGCTCTGCTCCATTCTCTTCGGGCAGGAAGTCGGCGGGCTTCTGGAGTTCGACTCGTACCTCAAGGAAGGCATGCTGCCCTACATCATAGCCAAGAGCGGCTCGGGCGGCGAAGTGTTCATCTCAAGCCCCTATTACCCGAAGGGCGCGAGATTTGTCGGCCCGGGTGAAGCCGCCGAGCTTGCCGCGAAAGCCAAGCCTGTTTCCATAAACGACATCAAGGACATTAACTCGCTTTTCCGCGCGGCATCCGAAAACATCGCCTATTGCGGCAACAAGACTTTCGGCAGGAGCCACAATATCGGGACGGTGGACAACGCGATAGACTGCATAGACGTCTATTTTGCGCACAATGTGAGGAACGTGAAAAAGGGCGCGTATATCTCCTGCGTGCGCGAGTCGGAATACGTTTTCGGAATCCCCGCCTTCCCGAAGATAAACTACTCCATCCGCTGCCTCGAGGGCATAAACGCGAATAGGATGTTCGAGACTTTCTACAGCAACCGCTGCTCGGACATGTACTACTCGTTCAACTGCCACGCCTGCTCAGACGTGATATTCGGCTTCAACCTGCGCGGCAAGCGCCATGTCATCGGGAACGTGCAGCTTGAGCAGGGCAAATACCTCGCGCTCAAAAAGAAACTCACTGGCGAAATGGCGCAGATATTGGCAAAAGACAAGCGAATCTTTTCCATATCCGACCTCGCGCGCATGGGCGTTGCTGAGAGCAAGGAGGGAGACGTGGCACTCATACCGACTGTTCCCGCGCCAGCTTCGGTTGAAAAGGCGTTTTCAGAAGCCGCAAAAATAGTTCTTGGAAAGGAAAGAAGCGGCATCGGGCAATACGCGCCCTATCTTCAGGAGCGCGCGCTTCCGGTCGAGAGCCTGAAGGGCAAGTTCGGAAGCAAGACTTACCGCCCCAAGCTCCCGCTTGTGGCTGATTTGCCATCCGCGATACTCTGCACGCGAGGGGAGGCGATGAAGGAGAATTCCCCTCTTGTTGCCGAAGAGACGCTTTCGCTGCCGTTGCAGAAACTCGCCGCCGAGACCGCGAAAAAAGCATCCATGACCATGGAGATGGTGGAGGGAGAATCCCGCGAAGTGCCGGAAGTCACGCAGGCAATCGATTCCACCGAGTCGTGGTCCGAGTGGGACGCGACGACATCCAGCCGCTCGGCGTGCTCAACCGGCGTGATACAGTCCAAGTACATTTTCGGCGGCTACTTCCGCATACTTGATTCCGAATTCTGCGTGAACTGCTACGACGTGGTGGAAGCCAAGCGGTGCTTCGAGGTGGACAGCTCGAGCAAATGCATTGACTGCTACTTCTGCCACAATGTCGAAGGCTGCGAGTCGTGCATATTGTGCTTCAATTTGAAGGGCAAACGCTACGCAGTCCTCAATCAGGAGGTCGGTAGGGAGGAATTCCTGCGCGTGAAGAAGATGCTTCTGGAATACGTGAATGCAGGGCTTGACGGGAAAAGGAAGATAGGCAGGTCTATTTTCAGATTGAGCGATTGAAGAACTTGGATTTTGCGCCCTTTGCCGGATAAGTCTGCTCGCGCCCGTAAAGGAGCAGGTCCGCTATCCTAAAAGCGCCCACCATCCTCTCCTCAAGCGTGCCTGCGAACCCGCTGGTTGCAAGCGTTTCCCTCACTTTTTCCATCTTCGGGTCCTTGGATTGCCTGCCCTCTGGCGTAAGCCCGCTGAATTCGAGCTTGTCGTCGCCATTCTTTTTCGAAACGAGGAACTTGCCTGCAAACGCATGGAACTCCTTGCGGCTGCGAAAACCGTAGGAAAGCTCCCTGCCTGCGACGCGCAGGGCGTTGTTGGTCTTCTTGTTGTGCTGCTTTGTCGAAGCCCGCTTTATTTGCCCCATGTCGATATATTGCACGCTGTCCACCTGAAACAGTAGTTTCCCACAATGAATAAAACGCTTGCTACAAATCCGGCGCCCAAGATAACCCTCTTAAACCTCCTCCCTGAAAACTTGCAATATGGCGCAGCTACAATTCACGCTTGAGGATTTGCAGGAGCTTGTCAAGATAGGCAAGGCAGAGGCGATTGACACCCTTACCATGCTCGGCTTTCCCACGGAAGAGATGGAAGATGGGAGGCTGAATGTCGAGGTCACGCCCAACCGCCCGGACGCACTTTGCGTCGAGGGGGTGGCGCGCGTGCTGCGCTGCCGCATGAGCGGGAAGCCCGCGAAATACTCAATCGGCAAGCCGAAAGTCAAGGTAACTGTTGACAAGTCGGTTGCGGATGTCCGCCCTGTTTTCGGCGGCGCAGTAGTTCGCGGCGTGAAGATGAGCGACTCGCTCGTGCGCTCAATCATGCAGGTGCAGGAAAAGCTGCACGAAACGCTTGGAAGGAAGAGAAGGAAGGTCGCAATCGGCATCCACGACTTGGGCAAGGTAACGCCCCCGTTCAAATATTTCGCGTGCGGAAGGTCGGGTGTTTCTTTTGTCCCGCTTGACATGCGCTCCAAAATGACGCCGGAGGAAATACTCGCAAAGCACCCCAAGGGAGTGGGCTTTGCGCACCTCGTGGGCGAGAAGTGCCCCATGATAACCGACTCGAAGGGCAACATCCTATCATTCCCGCCAATCATAAACGGCGAGCTGACGAAACTCACGCAGCAATCCGCCGACCTTTTCATAGACACCACGGGCACCTCGGAGGAAGCCGTGAGGCAGGCGGTGAACATACTCGTTTCCATGCTTGCTGATAGGGGCGGAAAAATCGAGGAAATAACAATCAACGGCAAGCCCTACCCGCTTCTTGAGGAAAGGAAATGGAAGCTGCCGGTTGCGGAATCCGAAAAGCTCCTTGGCGTGAAGCTTGGCAAGGCTAAAGTCGCCTCGCTTCTTTCGTTGCTTGGGCACCGCGTGGTCGGCGCGGGCGTATTCGTGCCGGGCTACAGGACGGACGTCATAAACACCGTTGATCTGGTCGAGGACGTGGCAATCGCGTACGGCTACAACAATTTCGAGCCGAGCCTGCCGTCAGCATCCACCGTCGGGCGCGAGGAGCCGGAGCACGGATGCCACGAGGTGCTTGTGGGCTTGGGCTATGATGAAGTGATGAGCTGGACGCTGTCCAACCCCGCGATTGCGAAAAAGGCGAAGCTGCCCCAAACGCAGGCGATTGAAATCGAAAACCCGCTGACCGAGGATTTCGCGGTTTTCAGGACAGCAATACTTCCCAATCTCCTCACCATACTTGGCGAGAGCAAGAACGAAAAATTGCCCATCAGGATTTACGAGGCAGGCAGCGTGTCCGTGCCGAAGCTTGAGCAGCGCCTGTCGCTTGCATCCATGCACCCCAAAGCCTCATTCTCCGAAATAAAAGGCGCAGTGCTGTCGCTGGCAGAGAGCCTCGGGTGGAAAGTCGAAATCAAAAAGGAGGAGTTCGGCCCGTTCATAGCAGGCAGGTGCGCGGCGATTTATATCGGCGGGAAGAAAGCCGGCTTCATGGGAGAGGTTGCGCCGGATGTCCTTGTCGGCTTCAACCTCGAGCAGCCGGTCTGCGCCGCGGAAATATCCATTTAGAAATCTTTTCCTTTCCTTGCCGCTGAAAGAAGGAGCGCGATTATCCCGCGGGCTTCGGCAGGGGTTCCGCAGGTGCGCTTGCCAAGCACCAGGACGCGCCGTTTCCTGTCGTATCTGTAGCCGAGCTGGAGCAGGCATTTTTCGTTGTCCTTGTCAAGCTTCTTGCGCAGTTTCAGCTCCGCGAGCATTTTTTGCGCGAAGGCGAAGCCGCCTATGTGCGCAAGTTCGGACGCCAGCCGCTCCTGCATGAATGTCGAATCCGCCTCCTGGTCGGATGTGAGGCCGAGCGCGGCTGCGAGGATGGACGCGTATTCCTTGGGATGCGCCTCGAAGTAATGGCGCAGCATCTCCCGCACTGACGCGAGGCGGACAACCGCGGAATCCCTCGCCGACTCGCGCAGGATTTCCGGCACTTCCGTGCCCCTGCCAATCCTCGCCCCGAAGTGCTTTGCCGAGCCGGCTGCGCCCTCCTCGCCCGCATCCCACGCCTTGTCCTCTATGACAAGAAGCAGGGTTGCCATCAGGTCCGCGGACTTGTGCTGGGCGCTTGACAGGCGGGAATTGAACTCGTCCATCGCGCCGCGCAGCTTTTTCTCATCCCCTCTTGCATAATCCGCAAGCACGAAGGCAAGTGAGTCTTTCGCCTCCTTGAAGCCGGTTCCGGAACTTGAGAAGGACGGAAGCTGCGATGGCTGGCTTTGCCGCCGCTTTTCCGCGCTTTCTGAAAGCGCGCGCTCTTGCGAGGATGCAATCGCCGCCTTGCTGCGGGTTTCCTTGAGCTGGGTTTCTTTTGCCTCCTTTTTTGAAGCCTCCTTTGAGCGGGATTCGGCCATTGCCTGCCCGATTTGGATTGCGGACTGGCGCTGCACAGTCGAAAGCGCAAAACGCGATTGCTCGGCGGATGCCCTTGCGAGAGCGGCGCTCTGCTGCATAGAGGGCATGGATTGTATTGATTGCATGGAAGGCATCGGGCGGGCTGCGCGAAGAAGCGAGTCGAGGAAGAACTGCTTCTGGGCGTCGTTCATTTTGGCGAGAGGATTGCCCACCGGCTCGTAAGTGACAAGCGGAAGCAGGGGAAGCGGCTGTTTTTTCTTGGCAGCCGGCTGGACTTTGGTTGCCTTTTTTTCGATTTCCTCTGGCATCGCTTCAAGAAGAATTGGTCCAGAGGGCTTCATGCGAATTGTTCGCTTGGAAAATTAATATTGGTTTGCAGGAGAAGAACTGCGGGCGGGCTGCGCGCATCAGCTCATTATTTCCGAGGCTATCTTGTGCGGGTCGAATGCGACGAGGTCGTCGTATCCCTGTCCCACTCCGAGGAAAAGGACAGGTATTCCTGTGGATTTTGCGATTGAAATCGCGGTTCCGCCCTTTGCATCGCAGTCGATTTTCGTGAGTATGGCGCCATCTATGCCGATTGATTCGTCAAACGCGCGTATCTGGTCGATTACCGAGTTCCCGCCTATGCTCTCCCCGATGTAAACCTTGATGTCCGGCTTTGCTATGCGGTTTATCTTCACGAGTTCCGAGAGCAGGTTGGAATTGGTGTCCTGCCTGCCCGCTGAATCTATGAGAACGACGTCGATGGAGTTCGCCCGCGCGTAGTTTATCGCATCGAACGCGACTGATGCAGGGTCTGCCCCGTATTTGCTCTTGATGACCTTGACGCCAAGCTTGCCGCCGTGCACCTCAGTCTGCTCGATTGCCGCGGCGCGGAAGGTGTCGGATGCGGAAAACACGACGGTAAGCCCCGCCCCCATCAACTTGTGCGCGAGCTTTGCCATTGTGGTTGTTTTTCCCGCGCCGTTGGGACCAACGAAAAGTATTTTCACGGGCTTATCATGCGATTTGACACGCTCCATGAAATCGAATTTCCTGTCGCTGTCCATGACGGATTCGAGGACGCCTTGTATTGCGCTTGATGTCCTGCTGCCCACTTCGCCCTTGGGCACCTTCATACCAACAAGGGAGGAGCGAAGCTGCGTTATCACCTCGATTGAGACATCGTAGGCGACATCGGCTTCAAGAAGAGAAAGCTCGAGCTCTTCGAGCAGGTCCGAGACTTCTGCTTCGCCGATTGTGATTTCATTTGAAAAGAATGATTTGATGCTCGCGCCAATCCCGATTTTCGGGGCTATTGTGTGCTTGTCCGAGCCGGCGCGGCGCTCGATTCCCGACAGGTCATGCTCGGGCTGAATAGGAGTTTGCACTGGCGGATGAGGGGAAGGAACGCGAGCTTCCGGCTTCTTCTGTTCGGGCTGCACTTGCGCCGGCGGCTTGAATTCCGGCTTTTTCTGCTCAGGCGGCTTTGCTTCCGGCTTGGCAGGCTCGGGTTTCTTCTGCTCAACCGGTTTTGCTTCGGGCTTCTTCTGCTCTGGCGGCGCAGCCTCGGGCTTTTTCTGCTCAGCAGGTTTTGCTTCCGGTTTCCTTGAAAACGGGCTTGCGACAATATCGAGGAATGATTTTTTCTTTTCCGGAACTGTGGCAACCGCCGGCTTTGCTGGGATTTCCAAAACAGGCGCGGGAGTCGGATGTGCCGCTTTTGCCTCCTCTTTCTGGGGGGCCGGCTTTTGTTTTGGCTGTGGCAGCGGCTCCTCTTTTTTCTGCGCTGGCGCCTCCTCGGCGCGGGCTTCGGCAGGTTTTGGCTTTGCCTTAGGCTCCTCTTTTTTGAGAACTGGCTTTTGCTCGCGCTTGGGAATTTCTTTTTCCGCAACCTGCGCGGCTTTCTGCTTTGAAACAGGTTCCGGCTGTTTCTTTTCCGGAGCCTTGTCCTCTTTTGGCTGCTCTTGCGGCTTTTCAGATGGAGCCTCGGCTGGCTTTTTCTCTTCCCTGCCGGCCAGGCTGCTTATGAAATTAGACAGCTTATTCTTTAGAAGGCCGAACATTTCGCTCCTCTGCCATCGCCGCAGCGTTCGCCCGCTGAGTCAGGCTCTCGATTGCCCTGACTATCTCCTGCAGGTCCTCCTGCGCCGAATTCATTGTTTCGACGATTTTCTTCTGCTTTTCCTGGAGGAGCTTGACCGCCTCTTCGGGCTTCTTCTTGACCATCAGGTTTCCGCCGATGCTCATCGTCACTTCTTCCGGGTCGGGCTTGGGGCATGAAACGAACACTCCCGCGCCGACGGGCACGAGCGTGTCCCCTTTTGCCTTTTTGAGGCTTGTAACCGCATCTATGGCACCGCCGATGCCAGCGAGCGCGTTTTGCATCTCCTGCATCTGCTGGCGGATTGCGTCGCCTCGCGCCTGCTGCATCTGGATTTCATTTGCAAGCTGGTTCAAGTCGTCGGCCATGGGTTCACACCTCAGATTTTCGATACGGATTCTATGGAAACTGCGGACCTTTTAAGACCTGCGTTGGAGCCGAAAAGCGCGTAGACTTTCTCCTTTGCGAGCTTCTCGCTTGGGGATTCCACCTGCTTTTCAAAAGGCCTCATTGCCTTGCCCCTGCCGATTTTCCCTGAAACAATGTATTTTGCCATACTTATCACCGTTTGAACATGACTTACTCGAACGCCAGCGCCGCGGAGCACCGCCCAAGCTCGAAGCCGGTGGTTGCCTCGCCCACGAACACGCCGTGCGAATTCGCGACCGCGCATAAAGTCACGAACGGCACGCCCAGATTGAGGGTGCAGTTCGCGCCTTCCACCCCGAGTATGGAGTGGAGTTCTTTTAACTCTTGCTCGGAGGCGCGGTTGTGCGCCATGAACCCCTTGTTGGTCGCGCACACGCAGCTTCCGGTTGTCGTGAAGCCCGCCACGCGGATGGGAACCGCTTCCACGCCGAGGCAGTCCGAAATCTTCTTGATGATTGGGCGGGGCATCTCCGGGTTTGCAACCGCGCCGCGGTCATTTGCCGCGAGGTTGTTGCCCACCGCCGAGAACTGCCCGCCGATTTTGAGCACGTTCATGCCGAGCTTCTTGAAAACGGACGCTTCCTCGTCGCTGCAAAACGACGGCACGACCGCGCCGTTCGAGTTCATCGCGAGGAAAATTCCCGCCAAGCCCGAGCCTCCGAAAGTGGCTTTCACCACTGGAACCCCCAGACCTTCAAGCACAGAAGTGAATTTGGGTGAGGATGAAATGTCGGCAGCCACGAGCTTCTCGGACGCCCTTGCGAACAGCCCGATGTACGGGTTTCCGAAATTGCTGGCTTTCAAGACGGGCATGCGAATCTCCTCGCGCTTTTTCTGGAAAAACAAAAAGGAAAAATGAACGGGTTTAAAGCCCGTCCCTTCTTTCATGGGGCTTCTGGAGCGGCGCGGGCTTTTCCCTCGTGTTTTGCGACGGGCGGGGGGAAGTGTCCTTTGCCTCCTGCTTGGGGGCGGCTGCCGCGGGCTTCGCCTCTTCCTTCTTCGCGTCCGCCTTGGGCTTCGCCTCGGTGAGCTTCTTTTCCGCCGCCTTCTTCGCGTCCTCCTTCTTCTTGGCGGTTTCCTTGATTTTCTCCTCTTCGCCAATCAGCCAGACTTTCGCGACTCCGTCCTCTCCCTTTACAATCCTGACCTTGATGCGGCGCGGGGGCTTCTGCATGCCGTTTCTGAAAATCGCGGCGTTCACGCCCTCGGAAATCTTCGCGTCCTCCGCCTTCATGTGGCGGAGCGCGAATTCGCGGATTACCTTGATTGCCCTGCGGGCCCTCTTGGTGCGTATGTAATCGTAGGCTTTCGCCATCGGGATGGTGTAAATTCTTTCGAGGTTTGCCATTCAATTCACCTTAGTTGAGCCTGTGGCGCTTCTGCGAGCGCATCTTGAGCTTCTGGCTGCGCCAGTTGCGCCGCTCGGAGTTCTGCGAGACCTTGCGGTTCGTTTTTGCGATGACGAACAGGGGTATCCTCCTGTTCCTCTTTATCATCTTGCCAAGCGTTGCCTTGGCTCTTGCGGTTTTTATCTTGCTCATGATTTCACCTTTGCAAACGTTACTGCCTATCCGATGTACGACTGCTGCGCCTCTTTTTCGCGCGTGTCGTGCCTCTTGCGCTTGTCGTGCACTTCCTTGTACTCGCGCCACACCTTGTCGCCGGACTTCCCCTTGAGGATTTTCACCACGACGTTGCGCGGCACCGGGACAGTGTGCCCCTTCTCCGGGCGGTAGTCGGCGAGCACGATGTCGTTCTCTTTTATCTTCGAGGCGATTTTCGGCTCGACAAGCATGGTGAGGACGTTCTCGTCCCACATGCGCAGCGTCGCCTGCACGGAGGCGTCGGACGAAATTATTCCCTTCTCTTTCGGGGAAAGGACTGCAATTATTTTTCCCGGGTGATACATCAAAATCCCTCACTTGCGGCGGAACTCAATCGAGGTCTTCCGCTCGGACGTCATCTTCTGGAGCAGCTTGTACAGCTGCTCCTCGGGGATTTTCCCCGCGTGCTTGCCGGATTGCGCGACGTACGCGAGCGACTGCACGACTTTCTCGTAAAGCTCCGGATTCGACAGGCGGACATTCGTCATCCGCTCGTAGCCGCGTTCGTCGAGCATTTTCCGGAGCAATTCCTTTTTCTGCGCCTCCAGTTGCATCTGGCGCATTTTCTGCTCGTAAAGCCGCCGGGAATCATCCTGTGCGGACTCTTCTCCCTGCGGCATGAATACCAATCCTTCCTTCAGGACGCGGCTTCCTTCGCCGACGCGTCAAGAAGCTTCTTGCCCGCAGCCGAAAGCTCCCTGCCCTTCTTCTTCTTGGTCATAAGGCCGGCCTTCTCGAGAGCCTGCATGCCTTTGCGGATGATGGAGCCGCCCGCGCGGACCTTCCTCTCGGGCTTCACGCCCCTGACCTTCTTGCCCCCGTAGTGGGTGCGCAGCTTGCCTACGCCGACGTTGCCGTGGACGTATGCGTTCCTCAGAAGCGATGCAAGGCGGATGTACCAGAAGTCCTTCTGCTGCGGCATGCGCTCTGCGTGCGCGCCGGACTTGACCGTCCCGATGTAAGAGGGCTGCGGGATGTCCATCCCCTTCAGTTTCTCGGCGACCTTCGCCACGAGCTTGTTTGGAGTTACGTCGTAAACCGTTACCATCTGAACACCTCATCTAAGCGTGATATATGAACCACAGAATGCGAAAATACGCAGTCGGATGCTAGTTTCGCTCCTCTATAGAGTGGATAAGGGTATATAAAACCTGCTGGTGGGGCACGGAAAACCCGCCCGGAAGGCGTCCAAGCGCGATTCAGGCTGTTTTGCCCTGCCCGCTGCCGCCCTTGCCGGTTTTTTTGCCGTGCTTTTTTGCGATTTCCCTGTCACGCTCGTCAGTTTCCTTGTCCTGGACATAAACCGTCGCCCAGAAAATGTTGTCGGTGGCGGCCTGCCCTGCCGGGGAATTTGACTGGTCGACTGCGCTTGCGAAGATATTTTTGGCCAGCCCGTCAACTGCCTGAGAGGAGTATTCCCAGTATGTCACCGTGCAAGCATACAGCAGCGGAGCCGCCGACTTGAAGGCTTCCTGGACTTCCTTGCTCCCGAAAATGCTTCCGGACAGCGACTGGCCCTTCGCGATTTCCTCGGCGGAGAGCTTGCCGGGCTGCGTTTTTTCATTGGAAGCGAATATGGTCGTCTTGGCATCCTTCTCCTTGTTGGAAGACCACTTCAGGTTCATTGCCAGCATGTCCTGGTTGGCGTTCTTTACCGATTCGCGGACATTCTTCGTTTCCTTCAGCCTGATTGCCAGCGATGAGATGCCGGTGCACATGTTTTTTGCAAGGCGCTCGTAATCCGAGTCGTTGAGCGAAAACCCCTCTTTTTTGAGGAAGTCGGCCTGCTTTACCAGCAGGTAGGCGAGGAATTCCACGTGGTTTTCGGCGTGTTTTGCCATTTTGCCCTCGAAAAGCGCGACGATATTCTTCGACTTGAGTATGCCTGCGAATTTTTCCTGGAGGGCGGCCTGTTCGGGAGTGAGGCTTTCGGTGAGCGAGAATATCGCCTTTGTCCTGTCCGGGGTTTTGCCGGTAAGCTGCGACATCTCCCATGATTTGTACATTACCTCGCGCATCGCCTCAATCACGATTTCCTTCTTGATTCCAGTGAAGTTCGGCAGGTATTCGCTGACGAGCTTCTGTATCCTGCCCGCCCTTTCCACGTATTTCGCATTGTCCTGCGGGTCGCCCTTGAAGATGCTGGTCAAAAGTTCGCCGAAAGCCTTCTGGTCGGACATCGCTTTTTGGAATTCCTGCGAGTTGAGCAGGGATATCGGGGTTTTTGGCATGATCATGGGAACACCTTATTCAAATGAAAAATTCCGTTTTCTTGCTGTTTCGATTCGATGCGAGAGGCGCCTGGCTTGCATTCGGCAGGGACTCGTATTCCTTGTAAGACTTGAAAGTCTCGTAGCTTTTTGCTATGCCGTCCTTGAGCGTTTTTGTCGTTTCCGGCTCGGAAAATGCGAGTGAAAGCGCCCCTTGCAGCCCGCCGCCGGTGCGGCTCAGCGGCGACACTGTGGAAGACAGCAGCTCCTGCCTGATTGCGGTTATTATGTTGTCCGCCCCTTTCACGGTTTCGAATGCGGCTGCCTCGTATTCCTTCTGGAATCTCCGCTCTTCGCTCGGGCTGGTGCGCAGATTGCCGCCCGGGTTCTTGTATGCAACCACGAATTTCGTCAGGATGAACGCCGTGAATTTCACGTATCCGTCGGCAAGCTCCTTGGCCTGGAATTTGTCGCCGCCGGTAATCTGGCTGAACTTGTCCTCGACCGCTTTTGCAAACCCGCCGCCCAGGACCGACTGCAACTCGTTGAAAACCAGCTTTTCCGCGGGCTTGAGCTGGCTTAAGATTGTGGAGAGGACCTCGTCCCGCTTGGGATATTGGTCCGTGGATGCCCACACTGCCGACAGCCCTTTTTTCAGGTTGCGTTCGGTGGCGGACGGGTCGTTGCGGGTGTAATCCGATACGAACCGGTTGATGGTGTTGTTGAGCTCGATTGCCTGGAGGGTCATTTCCTTCATCATGCCGTAATCGAATGAAACCCTGTCCAGATTCTGCTTGAGGCCGCTTATCTTCGTGCTTTCAATGCCCCTGCTCAACTGCCCATATTGGAACACGAACACAATACCACCTATAACCAATTTTAACCATTTCAGTATTTAAAGGTTCTTGACGTGCCGCACGAGCAGCGGTACTCCGCGCTCTTCGTGCGCTTGTTCAGCCGCACTTTGGTGTTTTTCCCAAGCACGGAGGGCATGCCGCATGATTTGCAAAAGCGCGCCCTGTCTTCCTTGCGCATCCTGCAATTGTAGCGGGTGGAGAGCCTTCGCGCGAGATACACGTAGCGCTTGGCGTATTTCTCCTCGCCCTTCCTGAATGCCGCGATTGCGAGATTGAGGAGTATGTCAATCCTCTCGTAAATCAGCTCGCGGAGCGAGCCTGGCTTCTCAGGCATGCATAGCGTTGAAAATACAACCGATAAATACCTATTGATTGGCATGGCTGATTTGAAGAACGGCTTGATTGTTTCCGGAGCTTGTGGTATTCTCGCCCCCATTGTTGCGTTTACAGGAATATTCCTCGCCATTTCCAATTTCGGCGCGTTTTCATGGGCGGACAACGCACTGTCCGACCTCGGCGCCATAGGGCAGCAGACAGGCGTTTTCTTCAACAGCGGGCTGATAATAGGCGGGCTTCTGTCCGCGGTTTTCGCTCTTGGCTTCTTTCTCCTTCTGAAAAACGGGTTGCTTGGAAAACTCGGCGCAGCCGCATTCTTCCTCGATTCCCTCGCGCTTGTCGCCATCGGGGTTTTCCCAAGCGGCGTGCGGTTCCTGCACTATTACGCGTCTGTCGCGTTCTTCGTGCTGTTCCCTGTAGCCGGCGCGGCAATAGGGATTTCGCTTATGAAAAACGGGAAAGCCGCTCTTGCGAAACTCACGTTCGCCCTTGCCATAGTCGCGGCGTGCGTATGGCTTGTCCATTGGACAATTTTCCCGTTCGGGGAAAACGTCGCCACTCCGGAGATGGTTGCCGCGCTTTGCGCCGGAATCTGGACGGTTGCGCTGGGGAAGGAAATGCTTGGCGCTGGATGAAATTCTTGTTCTTAAGTAAAGAGTAGTGGGCCCGACGAGCGCCAACCGCGAGGTTGGCACGATTTTGCCGCGTAAGCGGCAAAAGTCGGGCTAGCTGATGGAAATATAGTGGGCCCGACGAGATTCGAACTCGTGACCTACAGCTGTCCAAGACATTCCCGCTTGCGCGGGGTTCTCACGTGTGTGAGAGCGTGTCATATAAGACCTGCGCCGGAGAGGAAGTTCCCTTCCGCAACGTTGCCGCTCTAACCAGCTGAGCTACGGGCCCACCGTTTCCACTTGGAGAGAAAAGTGATATAAAACAAAGGGCGATGGCTGCCGCAGGGCGAAACAACGGGGCTTGCTCCCGCCATCAGCTCTTGCGGAAAGCAACCAGCGCCGCCTGCCCGACCGGCAGGAGGAACAGCGGCACGTATATGACCGTGAAGCTCGGGATTGCAATCAGCGTCGAAATCACGAGGAATATGACGAATGCGACCGGATTTTTGACAACTTGCGAAACCGAGCTTTTCATCGCCTCAATCGCCCCCCTGCGCTCGACTGCGACCGCGGGCGGGACGAAGATGAACAGCAGGCTCAGGAGATACGACAGGAAAATCCCGAGTATGATTGCGGCTATGCCGGGAATGGAGGAGAACCCGACCAAAAACGCTATCGCGAAGCCCGCGGATGTGGGAATGGCGGTTATTATGCCGGTGATGAAAAACGCAATCAGCATGTGCCCGGAAAGCCGCGGAACGGCGGAGATGAATCCGACGAGCGTCTGCTTCTTGTCGGAGAGCAATCCGCCGAGCGTTTCAAGGTATGCCCCGATAAGCCCGCACTGCAGAAGCGTGAATATGAAAAGCCCGGCGAGCATGAGAAGGATCGTCACCACCATGCCGGCGGCGTCGAGCGAAAACGCATTGCCCGCAGATATCATGCCGGCGAACGTGCCGACCGTCACGAACCCGAACGCCATGAACGCGACGAACACGATGACGCCGAGCACCGCGCTTATCGCCGAGAACAGGATGGAATAAATCGCGTAATCCATCATGTTCTTCTTGAATGATGAGAAAGCCGTCTTGTAAGCCGCTATTGCATCTGCCATGAGCATCACCGAGGCGAATTCACTGCCAAGCAATTTAACCTTATTTCTGGAAAGTGGGATGTGGACGCCATTATCAGGGACTATTTCATAAACCCGATATTCGACAGGACAGGCTACAACGCGATAAACACGCTCGCCTACGCGGCGATAGCGCTGCTGTGCCTCTATTTCATATGGAGGGCGCTTCGCAAGGTGGGATTCGATTTCTCCGGCAGGGACTTCCTCTACGGGGCCGGCGCATTCGTGCTTTTCGGCTCCACTTCGCGCGTGCTTACCGACCTGTCCGACGCCGGCGCGTTTTCGTACATGGTGGTGAACGGCGGGCCGCTTGCTCCGCTTTATTCATGGCTCAACAACGCGGGCATCTTCACTTACGGCTACCTGACTGTGACGCCGGGAATCTACGTAATAACCGCGATATTCTTCCTTCTTTCAATCGCCGCAGGCAGGGCGATGAAAAACAGCCGCTTCCCCGCGTACGCAGGGCTTGCGCTCTGGCTGCCGTGCTTCCTCCTGCTCCTTCCCTTCGCAGGGCACTTCTCATTCTTCGCGCTTGCCATCTGCATCGCGGCTGCGGGCTGGCTTGCCGCAACGCTCTTGCTTGAAAAAATCTGCAAACGGAAACTCGACCTGCACGAGAAGCTGGCGATAGGCGGACAGGCACTCGACGGTGCCGCCACTTTCGTAGTCATTGACATTTTCGGGAAGCAGTCCGGCATGCAGTATTTCGAGCAGCACGTGCTCTCGTCCGGAATCGGAGGGGCGACGCCGCTTGGATTCTTCCTCTTCTTCGCAGTGAAAGTCGCGCTCGCGTCCGCTATCGTCTATTTCCTGTCAAAGGAGAAAATGGGGGCGCACGACCGCGCGCTCGTGCTGATTGTTGTGGGAATAATGGGATTCGCGCCCGGAATCCGCGACGTGCTTCGCATGCTTTGCGGCACGTGAAGCTTTCGGATTGCCGCTTTGCCTTAGTCGGATGAGACCGGATAGACCAGCCCCACGCTTGCGATATCCGGGGCGTTCCAAGAAATTTCGAATATGCCGCGCCTGAAGTCCTGCACATAGCGTTTCAGCGGGCGGACCGCCTCTCCTTCGAAGCAGTACATCCAGCGCAGGTCGGCGTTTGGAAGCGGGTCGAGGTTTTTCTTCGTCTGGCTGGAAAGGCTGCCCAGCCTGGACTCGACAGGCATTCTGTTCTTTTCATCAACCTGCCCGGGCACGCCGAAAACTTCGATGCGCTTGGTAAAAACGATTATTGATTCCGGGTGGACGATTATCCGCCCGCCTTCGCGCGTAAGCTCCTTTGGCGTGATTATCAGCCCGACGCGAGGCACGCCTACGAACTCGTTGATAGCGCAGGAGTTCGCTTCGAAAAACGGGATCGTCCAGCCGGTTTGCGCATCCACGATGTCCTGCCTTCTCGCAAAAACGCCGCCCTTTTTCGGGTGAGCGGAAATCTCGTTCGCCCATGCAGGATAGAAGTCGTGCTTTCTCTGGAGCTGCACCCACTTGTCCGAACGCAGGAGGATATCGTCATGCAGCACATTCGAGGGAAGGAACGCGTTTTTCTCCTTCGCTATTTGCCTTGCCGTGAAATAGTCTGTTTTCCTGCCGGTCGGGTAAATCTGGTTGGGAAGTTTGTATGATGCGCACATAGGCGCTTATGTGGTAAGTAGTGTTTAAGAAGTTAATGGCTGGCGGCTGCTTCGGGGCGATTACATGCCGAGCCCTTTGCGGATATATTCCACTGCGAACGCCGCGAGAAGCACGCCCGTCACGCGCGAGAGGATTTCAAGCCCGTTCCTGCCGATTATCCTGTGGATTGCCGAAGAGGCGAGGAGTATGAGATAGCTTGCGAAGCAGGCGGCAAGCCCTGCCACGATGACTGTTTCTGTTCCAAGCGTGGTTGAGAGCAGTATGGCAGTAAGCATGGTGCCAGGCCCGGACAGGAGCGGCACGCCGATAATCACCGCCTCGATTGGCGTGTCTCCTTTTTTGCCGAAATCCATGCCAAGCGCGAATGAGAGGGAAATGACGAGCATCAGTATCCCGCCAGCAATCTCGAAGCTCTCGAAGCGGATGCCCATGAATGAAAGCGCAAGGGGGCCCAAGAGGAGGAATCCCATCAGCACGCCGGCTGCGACCAAGCCAGCGACCGTCGCCGCGTCGCGCCTCTGCTGGGGGGCGTACTTCTTGGTAAGCGTGATGAACACCGCCACCGAGGAGAATGGGTCCATGACTATGAACAGCGCGATAAACGCGGTGATTATGGACGATGGCTCGAGCATGATGCAGGTTCGCAGAATGCTTTTTAATCGCTTGCGGGCTTATCCCCGTGGGCTCCCATGCGGGGGACTTCGGTCCCCCACCTGGTAGCACCAAGGTGCTCCCATAGTCTAGCCCGGTAAGGACGCGGGCCTTTCAAGCCTGTAACACGGGTTCAAACGCCGTTGTCTGGCGACAACTTGTTGCCAGCCTCCGGCTGACAATCCCGTTGGGAGCGTCTTTTTTATTTACAAAAAGACGCGTATTTGCGCCGTGGGCGCAAATCTGAGCGTCTTTTTTCTTTTTCATTCTCAGGCGAAGCCATCTGTCTTTTCCGCAAAATGTGTCAAGATTTATAAATACGTGTTATAAAATAAAATCGCAGGAAGGGATATAAACCGGTTTCCTGAAGAAGGCAGCCCTGCTCTGAAACCAAGGGCTGGGTTGATTTGACGTTTAGTAGAGGTGCGGAAAATGGTCGTTACGAATATGAGTGTGAAGCCGAATATTACCGGGAACGGGACGCAGACGGGCACGATTGCGAAGAAGGAATTTGCGCCATCCGCGCGCGTAAGCGTCGGGCACGTGATTGTGAATGGCAGGCATTTGCCGAATTGCGAGTACAGCTTCGGAAAAACCAAAAAGACCGATTTCGAGGGGGGCGAGCTTGTCCTTGACATAAACACGCCCCATGCGAAGGTCTACGTGAATGTCGAGGCGGCATATCCGGGCGCGAAGATGGTCAGCGCGTATGGAAACGACGTGCCCGCAAAAACCGCGAAGGACGAAGTGTTCGTGGAGAAATTCATGCTCAATGATTCCGTTGTTTTCCTGCGCCCTGCAGACAAGGCGATTGTGGAAACGGCGCGCAAGGTTATCGAGGAGCAGGCAAAGGAACTTGCGCTTGAGAACAAGCCCGTGATAAAGGCGGAGAAACCCAAGCCGAAGTCCATCTCTGAGGATTCGGTGGCGCTGTTCGCCCATTACCTCGGCTAAGCCCTATCATCTTCTTTTTTCGGGGAGCAACCCGAAATCGAGACGAGCAATAGCGCTGCCGCCGAGTAGATGAAACCCGGGATTTCGAACCTTCTTTGCCTTTTGTTTTCGTCTGCCATGGTGACCACTAGCCATCGGAAAAAATAAAGAATAAAAAAAATCAGCCCGGAGGCGGCGGGGGAAGGTCTCCCCCTGCGCCTGCGTTCGTGCTGTTGTTGGCAGGCGGCATTGTGCCCGCCAGCCCTATCGTTGAATTGTCCGGAGGGGGCGGCGGGAAATCATTGCCCGTTGGCAATGGAGGGTGGTTCCCGCCAGTGCAGCCCGCGAATAGCAGCGCGGACGCAAGAAGCGCGGCCAGCATGATTGTTGTTTTCATCAATCAACACCTCAGGCTGGCGGCGCGGGCGGAACCGCGTCGCTCGAACTCCCCATGCTGCACGCGGATGGCACCTTCACCCAGTACGCCTCGCCAGGCTTGAGGGACGAGGAGTATTCGTAATTCTTTATCGAGGGGCTGTAGTGCCACGGTCCCGACGTTATCTGGCAGTTGCCTGAAAAATCGGAAACCTGCTTTTCGCTGCCAAGCGCGCCTACGAGGTTCCAGCCAGCCGAAAGCGATGCAATGGCGCTTGTCGCCGTGTCCGCTTTCACTCCGAATTTGCAGTCGCCTGAGCTTCGCACCCAGTAGCCGGCTCCGGGCACGAGCGTGTCCTCCTTGGAGTAGCCGCTTGGGCCCAGCTTCCATGCAACGCTGTCCGAGCCGCATGAAGCCGCGAGGTCGGCCATCTGGACTTTCGTGTCGACGGGCACCGAAACCATGTTCCAGCCGCTGTAAAGGGCGATTGTGCCCTTCACCTCATCCTGCGGCGGCTCTGGCGGCTGCGTGTCGCCGATTACGCTGACCTTCGCCATTGCCTGCGCGACCTGCTTCTCAGTCTGCTTGCACGGCATGCCCATGAGCTCGTTTGCAGGGCAGGCAGTGTCAAGCAGGTAGACTGTTATGGTAGCGAGCTTCGTTCCGGTCGCCCTCGGAGTGAAGTAAGCCGAAACCAAGGTAGTCTCGCCGGGCGAGAGCGTTATGTAATCCACGCGCTCCTGCGAGTTTTTCTTGTCCGGCGCGATTGTTGCCGCAACAGATGCGACCGAAGTCGAGGACGCCCTTTCCTTTTCCGAGTCCGAGCCTTCCTCGTCGGACTGCTCGCTAGAGACTGCAGTTTTTGCAGTTGCGCTTGCCTTCGTGGGAAGGACTGTGCGCACCAGCTTTTCGACGAGCCCCTCATTTTCGGAGAGCCGGATTGCCGCCTTGCTTGCGGAGCTTTCCTTGGCGGACACTGTTCTTCCATAGTCGCTGTAGCTTGTCACGACTTTGAAGTTCCTCTGGTTGGAAGCCGAGTCCTGCGAAGGCGCAGGGTCGGTGCTGTAGGTTATCTTGCCGGAGACCTGGAAGGAATTGTAGATTGCGACCTCCTGCGGCTGGACGCTTATGGAAACGTCCACCTTTGTCTTGGCATCGAGCGGCTTGCACGCATAGACCGGGCAGCCGTTTTCGTCATAGTGGGAAAACACCGGCGTGTATCCCACGACGCATGTCGGGAAAGTCATGCAGGTCGTCCCTGCCCCGACAACCACTGTGGAAGTGGTCTGGGCAGACTGCCCCGCGTTGTCGGAAACCTTGATTCTTATCTTGTATTCGCCGGCTTTCGAGTAGCTGTGCGTGAAGGTCGCTTCCTGCGACACTTCAATCGCCTTTGTGCCGGTCGGGTTGCCATCCGCGTAAGACGGCTCGTCGCCCCAGCTTACGTAATAGGTCAGCTGCCCGTTCTCAGGGTCGTATGCCTTCACAGACCATGTGCCTGTTTCGCCGACCTGAAGGCTTGTCGGGGAGGAGCCGCCGGAAATCACAGGCGGCTTGTTTTCGGAAACTATCGGCTTTGCGCACTTGCCCGCAGCATCGGAGTAGCTGTCAACGCCCGTGCACACAAGGCCCGAGGCGCATTGTATGTTCGCTATGCCCGCGCAGGTTTCGCCCTCGCCAGCGGCGTAAATCTGCGCCGAAGCCGTTGCGGAAGCCGCGGTTGTTGCAACCGGAGTTGCAACCCCGGCATTGGCCGAGATTCCTGCCCCCGACGCCGAGGCGATGCCGACTTGCATCACCATCAGAAGCGCGATGAAAACCACGCTGAAAATATTCCTCTCCATTTTGACAACCTCCTTTTTGATTTGAAAATGCGGGCGCTTCATGCACCCGCACAACTGGCTTGCTCCGGTTTTTGCTTAAAAGGAGGAGCCGGAACGCGGGCGGAACCCATATATAAAGCTTCCGCGGTCCGATAAGAATTTCACGTCGGAGAGTCACTACTGGAACAAGGATTGCTCAAGCTCCGCAAGAAGGTTTCGGCCAAACGGGGTGAGCGTCACGATGTTCTTGCGCTCAAGGCTGCGGAGGTTGCGAAGCAGGCTTGTTTTGGGGATAAGGAGCTTGTGCTGCATCTGCGAACGCTTCGCCCTGCCGTTGCACTTGAAAAGGAATTTCACTATTTCGCGCTCGCGTTCGGAAAGCGTTGCAAGGACGGCGCGCGATTTGGGGCTGTTCGCGTCAAAGCCGCTTTCCTCTTCCGGCTGCGCGGATTTTTTCGCCGCTTTTGCAGCCGAGGGTTTTGCCTGCCTTGCGGTTTCCCCGGAATGGGCACGAGTGGGAATCTCCCGTGCTTTTGGTTTCCTTGGCGCGAAGAAGTAAAGGGAAATTGCGATTGCCGCAGCCGCAAGCGCGCCTGCGAGAAGCAGAAGCGAGTTGTCCTGCGCCGCGGCTTTCTTTCTTATTTCGATGGATGCCGAGGATGCCTGCCCGTGCGCCACCTGCGCTTCGGAGGAGCCGGCAAGCTCCCCGGTGGATGCGGAAACCACGCACATGCCGACCGGCAGGGCGCGGAACAGGAACCTGCCTGCTTCGTCAGCCTGTGCAGTCACCCCACCGTTTATCCTGCCGTAGTCGAATGCGGATGAGGGGCAGGAAACCGACACGCGGGCACCTGGGACCGGCGCGCCATCAGACAGCACTTTCCCGGCAAGGCTGCCCGCTTGATAGAAAATGAGCGTGGCATTGCCGCCTGATGGGACAATAAGCGAGGTTGTGGATGCGAAATCCATCCCCTGCGTCGAGGGCGAATCAATCAGCGCGTCTATTTCATAGCTGCCGTTTTGCAGCGAGAGGATGACAAGCCCCGAATTGTCGGTGATTGCGCGGTAGACTGTGTCTGAACTCTGCCCGCGCGCGAGGATGACAAGCGGCATGTTTTGGACGATTGAGCCGTTGGAGAAAACCGCGCGCGAGAATATGACGCTTGACACGTCAGGCGCGGCTGGCGGCGGCTCTGCCGATGAGGAATTGGTCTCTGCGAATGCGAACGGCTGGAGGAATAGAAGCAAGGGTATTGCCAGCCAAAAAAAACGCATGCACGGCTATGCCCGCCAGCTTTTATAATCATGGCTTTTCCGTAAGGCGTAGGGAAGGGGCACCTACACTGAAAGCTTCATCCCGTCTTCGGCGACAGCCGTATTTTCGAATGCCTTTTTCGCCTCGTCAAGCAGCTGCTGCGAGCCGAGATACCTTCCTGAAATGTGGGTGAGGAGCAGTTTTTTCGCGCCGGCTTTTTTCGCCACCTGCGCTGCCTGAAGCGCTGTGCAGTGCTTCGCTTCCTTAGCCTCCTCCTGCCTGTCGCAGCAGAAAGTCGCCTCGTGTATGAGAAGGTCAGCGCCCTTTGCCGCCTTTGCAATCGCGGCGGAAGCCACGGCATCGCCGGTGTAGACGAGCTTTTTCCCTTCCTGCTCGTAAGTGACGTCCTTGAGCTTGATTGTTTTCTTGCCGATTTTCAGGCTGCCCTTTTCCATTATTTGCGAGAACATTGGTCCCTTAAGCCCGAGCCCCTTTGCTTTGTCCTCGTGGAAGCGGCGCCTTGTTTCCTCGGCAAAAACGAATCCGAAACTTTCCTTGGTGTGCCCTGTTGGGAATGCGCTTGCAGTGAAGCCGTCGAATTGCCGCGAGAATTTCCCGTCGATTTCCACTATCTCGACAAAGTCCTTGCGGTTGAAGACCGCGGACGAGCCGCGCGGGCCGTATATCGTGAGCTTTTCCTTCCTGCCGTTGAGCGCCATTGTCTCCACAAGCCCGAAAACCCCGAGGAAGTGGTCAAGGTGGAGGTGAGATATGAAAATCGCCTTTACCTTCATGTAGGAAACCCCGAAGCGCATCATCTGCCTCTGCGTGCCCTCGCCGCAGTCAAGAAGGAAGACGTCGCCATCGCGGCGCATCGCGATTGCCGAAAGCCCGCGCTGGGTGGTTGGTACCGCCGATGCCGTGCCGAGCATTGTGATTTCGAACATGGGAAAAGAAGGGCTGGAGCAGTATAAAACACTAATGGCGGCGAGGCAGGGCTAGTCCTTTGCATTGACAAGGTACGCGCCGGTGATTATGATTACTATTCCCAGCGCGGCAATCGAAATCAGCGGGTTGGAGCGCAGGAATTCGAGCGGGTTTTTCGAGTCGCCCTCGGGCTTGAGCGAGTCGAGGAAGTTGTTGGATGAGTTGTTTGCGCTTGCGTTGTGCGCAGGCGCAACAGAGTCGTTCTGCCCGGATGTCGAGTTGTTGCCCTGCGAAAAGACGTTCTTGAAGTAGTCGAACAGCCCGCTGGCGGTTTTCCGTATCTCGGCTGTGTCCATGCTCTGGACGCTGCCGGCGGCTATCTCGGATTTCAGCGAGATTATCTCCTCGCTTGCCTGCCCCTCCTTCAGGGTGATTGTCAGCGGGATTTCCGCGGACAGGTTGGAGGAGTTGGAGCACGTGCTGTTTTCCACTATGCACTGGAGGTATGCGACCGCGCTTGATTGCGACAAGCCAAGCGACGTCGGGAATGAGATGTCCGAGCCGTTGGCTGCGGTTGCCGTGACCTTGATTATCACAACCTGCCCCTCAAGCCCGCGCAGCGCGGAATCCCGGACAGCCCATGTCACGTTTATCGAATTGTTGTAGCGCATGCCGGGCAGAAGCTCGCCAAGCTCGGTCGTGTAGCGGTAGTCCACGAGCTTTTGCACTGTGCTGACATTCACACTGATTTGGTCTGCCGACGAAACCGAAAGCAGGTAGGTTAGGAAAAACGCAGCCAGTGGAAATGCCATGCAAAATCAACTTCGAGGAAATATTTAAGCGTATCATGGATGGGAAGCCGCGCCCGCGCCCAATCACTTCAGCTTTTGCTTTCTTATCCAGCCCACGTTGCTCTTGTAGAACGTCCTGATGTCATCCATGTCGTTTAACAGCATGAGCGGGCGCTCAAGGGACAGCCCCCACGCGAGGACAGGATACCTTCCGCAGAGCGGGATGGAGACTTCCGGGCGGAATATGCCCGCGCCGCCAAGCTCGAGCCACTGCCCCTTCTTGTCGAAATAAACCGAAATCTCAAGCGAGGGCTCGGTGTATGGGAAGTATGAGGGCTGGAAGCGGATTTTTTCGAATCCGAGCTTGCTGTAGAATTCCTTGAGGCAGCCCAGCAAATCGCGGAAGGTCGCGCCTTCCCATACGACTATGCCTTCCACCTGATAAAATTCAGCGAGGTGCTTGTAGTCCGTTGCCTCATTCCTGTAGACCTTGCCTGTTGCGAAGAATTTCTTTGGTGCGCCAGTGCGGCACTTCTCGTGCAGGTAACGGGCTGACAGCGAGGTGGTGTGAGTGCGAAGAACCGTCTTCTCCGCGTTTTTCTCAAGCCACTTTCCGCCCCAGCTTTTTTCATGCACATTCTTCACCGCTTCGACCAGCGCCTTGTCAGTTGGAAGCGGCATGCTGCCCTTTGCGTAGAAAGTGTCAGCGAGGTCGCGGGCAGGGTGGTCCTGCGGCTGGAAAAGCGCGTCGAAATTCCAGAATGACGACTGCGCTTCGGGGCCGGACATTTCCTCAAAGCCCATGTCAGTGAAAATGCGGGATATTTTTTTGCGCAGGCGGTTCACCATGTGCCGCTTTGCAGGCGGCGGGATTTCCGCCGGCGCTGAAACGTCGTACTCGCGGAGGGATTTGCCGCGCCACGAGCCGGACAGGAGCATGTCGCGGGTGAGCTGATTTATCGCCGCGCCCGCCTGTGCCGCCCCCTGCGGCTGCGCGGATGCAGGCTGCGTCGCGAGCTTGGAAATGGTAATTGACTTTTCCGTCTTGGAGTGGGCGAGGTGCCGCTTTTCAAGAAGAGGCGCGTCAGTGTATGCCGGCGGGTTGCCCGACGCTATGCCCTGAAGCACCTTCTGGAGCGGATACGTGCCTTCCGGCTCTTTCGCAACAGTGAGCCTGCCTGCTTCTATTTTCACCCAGCCGTTTTTCAGCGCCCATACGAGCCCGACCGTCTTTTCCTCGGGCTGGAGGGAGGAAACCATGGCTCCTTTCTTGGCAGCCGCAAGAACGCGCTGCTCGGGAAGCCCGTCTTTCACTGAGCGAACGCCTTCAGGAGTCAGCGCCAGCCTGCGGCTTTCAACGACCGTGATTCCGATAAGCCCCTTTTCTCGGAGGGACTGTGAAAATGAAAGGACTGAATCAACCGGAAGGTTCGCCTTCTTCGCCACTTCCTCCGCGCTCAGGCTGCCCGCAAGGACTTTGAGGATTGCCGATTCTGCCTGATGGAGAGCCATGGGATCACTTTGCGCTTATCCTGTTGAGGTAGTACGCCGACACGATTGCGGCTGCCGCTATGAACATTGCCGCGAGCCCCTCTGGACCGAACAGGAAACCCATTATGCCCTTCTGGCTGTCCGTGAAAAAGCCGATTACCTCCTCTTCAAGCGGGGATTCGATTTCATAGGTGAACTGGAACTTGGGAAGCAGGTTGCCGGTCCATGTGAACTGCCGCGTCCAGCCTTTATAGTAGCGGATATTCACCGCGCCCTCCTCCATGAGGTTCTGAGGGGGGGACGAGAAATAAATCTTCTCGGCGTTCTGGGGGATGGAGAAGGTGATGTTGGTCCCGTCAGGAAGCACCAGGTCGCCGGACTTGGTCTGCTCGAAGGATAGGGCGCCGGGCTGGAGCGAAAATAGTGCAGTTCGCGGCTTGTAGCGGTCCACCTTCACCAAGCCCGAGCCGTTCAAGCCCGCCGGGACGGAATAGTCTATGATTACCGTCGCGAAGCAAAGCCCGAGTATCGCGTTGCACCTGTCGATTGACTGCGGCGTCACGCGCAAGCCAGTCACTTCCGCCTTGGCGCGGCTGATGTGGTGGCGCATCTCGGAAAGCCCTGTGCGATTCTGCCAGGTCGCTATGTCGGAATAAGCCGAGCGCGTCGCCTCGTACAAGTCGCGGGAGATTGTCGTGTTCATGACAAGCACGAGCCTCTCCTCGACATTCGCGCTTCCGTCCTTGGCGATGTCGACGTAGACGCCGAGCGAGCGCATGGAAAAATCAGCGTATGCTGCGCACGCGAAAAAGAGGATTGCTGCGGCGAAAAGCGGGGTTTTTCCCATGATTTTCCTAGAGGGGAGCAACTATTTAAATGTGAGGAGAGAGAAAAAGGGCATGCGCTCGGTACAGTATCTTGGGCATTCCTGCTTCCAAGTCAGGCTTGGCAACGTCGTGATGCTCTTCAACCCGGCAATTGCCGACCCGCTTGCAGGCAACGCACGCACCGTGAAGTCCGCGCTGAACCCGCACTCTGTCCGCGAGTGCGACCTCATTTTCCTTTCAAACGAAGACCCGAGCAACTGCGAGCCTGAAACCGTGCGCGAGATTTCCGAGCGCTGCTATTCGTCTGTCGTTGCCGCGAAGCCCGCGCTTTCCAAGATACAGGTTTCAGACCGCTTCAAAATCGAAGTGAAGACCGGCGACAAGTTCGCGATAAAGGGAGTGGACATACAGGTCATCAAGGCGATACATCCCCAGTCCCAGTACCCGGTCGGGTATCTGGTGAAGGGAGACGGAATTTCCATTTACCACGCCGGAGACACCTACTCGTTTTCAGACATGGGCATGATAAAGTGCGACGTGGCGCTTGTCCCCATAGGCGGCGGTGGCATGATGGATCCGTTCGCTGCCAACTCGGCAGTAAAGGAAATGCGCCCCAAGGTGGCGGTGCCGATGTGCTACAACACCACGAGCCGCATAACGCAGGACCCCGCGGAATTCACCAATGATTTGGGCGGACTGACAAAGGGCGTGGCGCTTCGCCCAGGGCAGGAAATCCGCCTCTAATTTAAGCATTTGCCCTCTTAGGAAAAGGAACGGAGATGATTTGGATGATAACCGGAATCAAGATAACCAAGGTTGAAGCCCACAGGGACTCGGACAATGAAGTCGCGGGGCTCAACATCAACATCGGCGTGGACAAGGTCGCCGCGAAGGGCGGGGACGTCGCAATCGAGTTCAACTATTCGGCAACCTACCTAGATGGAGTGGGCGAATTGAAGATGTCCGGCACCCTCGCGTCCAAGGAGGATCCCAAGCTGGCGAAGGAGATAACCGACAGGTGGGCGAAGGACAAGAAGCTCCCGGACAACTACGCGGAGCTCGTGCTCAACGCCATCAACTACGCCTGCGGAACCAACGGCACGCTCGTGGTGAGGTCGGTGAACCTCTCCCCGCCGATTGTGCCCCCGAGAATCCAGCTCGGCCCGCAGCAGCCCGCAGGAAAGGTGCAGTAGGCGCCTTTCCCGTTTTTTGTTTTCCTTTTTCATTCCTTCTTCGTGTCCACTCTTTTCCCACCGGGCGCAGGAATAAAAACACTTTGTTGCAGAAAATGGGATGTCGGTGGAACTGAATGCTGAAATCTGGAAGAAATAACGCAACCCCAAAGATATTTGGGGCTGGAACCGTCATCACCATCAATACTGTGAAGAAGCGAGAAACTCCGATGGAAGCCAGGTGCGTAAAGGAGAACGGCGTTGCCGTGGCCTGCGTAGCCTGCATACTTGGCAGAATCGGGCACTACCTGTCCAAAGCCGAGCTCCCGCGTGAAAAACGCATGAGTAATGTTGGGCTGGAACTGGGCGCCAATTATTCGCTTGCCACAAGGTGCTGGGAGTCGAGCCACGACGGACTCATCCGCATGGGCTTGAAGATAAAATTCAAGACAGGGGATGAACTGCACAACCCGGAACTAGTGCGGGTGAAATTCAATAGTGCAAAAAGCAACCTCATGCTCCTCAAAGGGGGCGAGAACGTCAAGACTGAGGTCCTCGTATGGACCCACCCCTCCCCCGAAGCGGGCGAGGAGGCTCTTGCCCAATCCTTCGCAAAAGTTGCGGACAAGCTTCTTGAAATGGCGCGCAGGGTCGCACAGCATGAGATAAACAAGGCGATAATGAATCACCTCGCTGCCAAGCACGGCGGCTATGTGAAAGACGCGCTGTTGATTCCGAGCAAGGACATCTGCATCATCGGGGACCTGGTAAAGGTGCGGGACAGCGAAGACAGGATGCATTTCCTTGTCGGGGGGAAGAGCACGGAAACCCTGCAGGGCGCAATTGATTTTGCGATATCTTCTTTTGAGGAAAAATACGGATTGGCAAAACCGGCAGGAAATGACGACGGTGCCGGGCAGGGCAGCGCACCCAAAAATCAGGAAGGCACCGGCGGGCGCGCCGCCAATGGCACCGGGAAGCCGAGATTCGACCTGAGGGAATTCGTATCCAACATGCTCTTCTGAAGCCCTGCGCCTGCCTAAAGCCTCATCCCGCCGCTATACACCAATTTTGCAGCCGAGATGAAGCTCCGGAAGAAGAAGACCGCGGGCGGAAGCACCAGTATTATGGCAAGCGATGCCGGCGCGAGATTGTAGGCGAGCAGGTACACCATCGAGAGGCAGAAGAAGAGGATGGCGCAGAACAGGTGCCCGAGCGCAGCGTATTTCCCGCCAGAGCTTGAGCGCAACATCATCGCAAGAAGCGCGCTTGATGCCGATTTGACGTTCACTATGAAAATCGCGGACGAGATGAAGAAACCGGCGAATATGAATATGAAGAATTCCTCGAGGAAGTTCCAGTCCGGCACCTGCATCAGGTAAATCGCGGCGAAGCACACGGAGGAGATGAACGAGAGGATTACCGCGTTTTTCGAAGTCAGGATGAGCGTTTCGCGCGCGGAGAGCTGTTCGGTCGGGTGGGAGATGGAGGGTAGCTTGTCCACCACATTGTAGTAGCGCGAGGTCTCGGAAACCGCGCGGCGCATGCCGGTTATGGTGGAACGCAGCAGCCGCAGGTTCTTGATTATTATCTGGGGAGTGAAATTCTGCAGCGCGTTGTAGGACTCGTTCTCGCGATTGACAAGGTACGCGGAGAGGAACGATGATGCGATTATCGCGGTCGCGAAGCTGCCAAGAAGGCCGGGGGAGACCATCCCCATTGCCATGCCCTGGCTTATCAGGAGCAGCGACAGCTCGGACATCGGCAGGAATGCCGCAGCGCAGAAGCACGCATTGCGCCCCTGGAAGCCGATGAAATACGATGACAACCCGGATGCCATGAAGCGGACCGCCATGCCGATTACCAGGAACAGCGCGAGAAGCGGGATGTTTGAGAGGACCGCTCCAGCATTCACCAGAAGCCCGATTGAAAAGAAGAAGAACGCGGAGAAAAGCGAGTTGAACGGTTTTATTATCTCCTCGATTTTGCGCGAGTGCTCCGAGCCGGCAATCGTGCTTCCAGCAAGGAAAGCCCCGACCGAGAAGGAAAGCCCGACGCCTTCGGAAACGTAGCCTATCACCAGCACAAGGCTGACTGTCGAGAGTATGAGGAGCTCGTCGCTGTGCGAAACGAGCGCGAGGAAGCGGTTTATCAGCTTCGAAAGAACGACGTAGGCGAAGATGAAGGTGAGCACCACGCGCAGAAGCGATATGGCGAACGAGTATTCGCTTGCGCTCCCTTCGGGGGCGGCGATGAGCCCGAGGAAGAACACCGCGAGCAAATCCTCGATAATGAGGATGGACATGATGAACGGCATTTCCGCGCGACGCGACTTGCCGGACGCCTCGAGGAGCTTGATGATTATGGGTGTGCTTGAGAAGGACAGCGCGATTGCGACGAGGGCGGATGCCTGCGGGCCGAGCCCGAGAATGGACAGTGACGCGTAAGCCGCGAGGTAGACTATCCCGATTTTCATCGCGGCGGCGATGAATGTGAACAGCCCCAGCTGGGCGAGGCGGATGACGGAAAATTCGAGCCCGATGCCAAACAGGATGAGCGCAGAGCCCATGACCGCGAACACGCTGACAAGCGAGGGGTCGGCGATTATTATATTCCCGAAGTCGAGCCCGAACAGGCTAACGCCGGCAAGCGGGCTGTAGGGGCCCATGAGGATGCCGGCGAAGAGCACGCCCAATATGTTGGGAAGCTTGAGCCTGTCGAATAGCAATGAGGTCAGCATGATGACAGTTATGCTGATGCCAACGGCTAGGGCTGCTTCCATATGCTAGCAAGAGGGTCCAAAATTTAAAAAGAAAGCAGAACGGGCCCTGCCGCAATCAGGCAGGATTGCAGATTATCTGCACGCCGTTGCCCGCGATTATCTGGAGCACGCCCGGCGCCACGACCGCAATCATTATGCCAATGAGCGCGCCAGTAAGGCAGGAGGTGGCCCAGACGTTGGCGCGAGCCCTTGTTTCCGCGCCCATCATCTGCCCGACCGCATATATGACCGAAGCGAGGAGAACCATGAGCATTGCCGCGACCGGCACCATGGAACTCAAGCCCGAGCAAAGCGCGGACAAGGCGTCCTTGAGTGCCGTGGTTTGCGCGAAGGTCATTCCTGTTGAAAGCAGGAGCGCCGCAATCGTTAGGAACTTCTTTGACCTCATTGTGCCACCTTGATTGTGTTGGGCGAATAGAGTTTTTAAATTGTGCTGGGAGGGAGGGACGACGCGCCCGCAGGGCGAGGCGCATATAAAATCTGCTGGAGGGAAAATTAGCATGAAAATCCGGCTTGACTATCGCAAGGGGGCGCGGGAGAACGCATCCGCATTCTATTCGCTTGCAAAGGAGTGCGCCAAGAAGGAAGAGGGCGCCATGCACGCGATTGCGCAGACCAAAAAGGAGATTGAAGGTGCAAAAGAGGAGGGCAAGAAAGCCACCCTTGCCAAGAAGTCGCCGGTGATGAAGCGCAAGCGGGAATGGTTCGAGAAATTCCGCTGGTTTTACACTTCGGGCGGGAAGCTGGTCGTGGCAGGCAGGGACGCCAAGCAAAACGACATGCTGGTGTCAAAGCAGATGGCCGATGCCGACCTGTTCTTCCACGCGGACATACAAGGCGCGCCTGCGACCATACTGGCGGGCGGAAAAGGGGCAAGCGCGCAGGAAAAGAACGAGACTGCGCAGTTCGCGGCATCTCATTCCTCGGCTTGGAAAACCGGGGTGGCGGCAGTTGACGTTTACGCTGTTGAAAAGGGGCAGCTGTCCAAGCACGCGTCCGGCGGTTTTGTCGGCGCAGGAGGGTTTGCCATAGAGGGCGAGCGGGAATGGTTCTACTCGACAAAACTCGGGCTTGCAGTCGGGGAAAAAGACGGCGTTGCAATCTGCCTGCCAGCAGTGCATCCGGACGCCCAAAAACTGAAAGCGGAGCTGGCGCCGGGCAATTACGACAAGGGGTCTGCTGTCAAAAAGATAGCGTGGCTGCTGAAAATCAATCCGGACGAGCTTCTTTTGGCGCTGCCATCTGGCAGGTTTTCGATAAAGGAGCGCAAGTGAAGCGGAGGCGGCGGCATGTTCGAAAAAATTGCAACCCATACATCCATGCTTCGCACGGAAGAGCGCACATGCGGCACTGTCTATTTGATTGAAGAGGCGGGAAAACGGCTGGTTATCGACGCGGGAGACGGAAAGCTTGCGGAACTGGATTTCGCCCCTGATTTGTGCATACTTACGCACGGGCATTACGACCACTCCACTGGCGTGAAGGAAAACTGGAAAGAGGTGCTTCTGCACCCTGCCGAATTTTCATTTGGAGGGCCGCACATCCATGTGCCGAAAAACGCCAAACCCAATCCCATGAAGCCAATGGCATTCGGCTCGCACATGCTCGAGTTTTTCCACACGCCCGGGCACACAGACGGGAGCATCTGCATCTTTGACAAGACAACTGGACTCCTGTTTTCCGGAGACACCAAGTTCGCTGACGGAATATGGGGAAGGACGGATTTGGGCGGAAGCGATGAGGAGATGGCTGCGAGCCTGCTTCTTATTGAAAAAATACCGTACAAGCTGCTTTGCCCTGGACACGGAGAGTTGGAGGAAAAGGAATGAGCGCCGCCCTCAAAAGCAAGCACAGGAAGATGCGCAAGGAGATAGTGGAGCGGCTCTCCTACTTCGAAAAAGTCGGGCGCTCCCATCCGCGCGTGCTTTTCGAGGAGCTTTCATTCTGCATACTCAC
>JBAYHU010000008.1:0-50507 GCA_041665945.1 Candidatus Micrarchaeia archaeon | reverse complement strand
TTGGCGGGGGAGCACCACAAGGGGTGGATGCTGCGGTTCAATTGGATACAACGCCAGGAATATTACCGGGGGAGACGGCAGGTTGACGGTCAGACTGAAGATCTTGCCAGACGAGCCGAGAGGTGCTGCATGGCCATCGTCAGCTCGTGGTGCGATATCGCGGATGCGAAGAAATTCGTTTCCGAGAGTCGTGTCTGCGATGCACAAACTGTCTCGTTAAGTCGAGTAACGAGCGAGACCCTCGCGAACAGTTGCTAATTTCCCCTCCGGGGGAGATGCACCCTGTTCGGACTGCCCGCGTTAAGTGGGAGGAAGGAGAGGGCGACGGTAGGTCAGTATGGCCTGAATCTCACCGGGCTACACGTGGCATACAATGGTCAAGACAATGGGCTGCGACTCCGAAAGGAGAAGCGAATCTCACAAACTTGACCCAAGTTCGGATTGAGGGCTGTAACTCGCCCTCATGAAGCTGGAATCCCTAGTAATCGCTTGTCATCATCGAGCGGTGAATACGTCCCCGCTCCTTGCACACACCGCCCGTCAAGTCACCCAAGCTAGTTTTTGGTGAGGCTGCGCTTCTTGGCGCTGTCGAACCAGAGGTTGGTGAGGGGGGCTAAGTCGTAACAAGGTATCCGTAGGGGAACCTGCGGATAGATCACCTCCAAAAAAATCACTTGGAGAATCTGTCTTCGGATGGATTAGTCAAGGTTGATTGGAGTATAGTTAGAAGTGTCGCAAGGGATGTAGGCTCAACTATTGCTTTCTCTAAGTTTAATCCTGAAGCGTGCAATTTATTTTTCTCAGCGAAAGCCAGATTTCTGAGAAACGGAAAAACGATTGCACGATATTTTCTTCCCTAGCGCAAGCTTCACCGAAAAAGTTATATAGAAAGAACGAGTTGCTTAAACGACCGGTGCGCAAATGGCATTTCCTGAAGAGCTTCGCGGCATGAAGGTATGCGACTTGAACAGGAAACAAACCGACCTTCTTTACGGCGCGCTCGAGGAATTGCAGGCCGACGAGGTATTGGATTCCGAGCGGACGCTCTCATTCATCGCCGACCGCTACCATGCCGAAAAGCAGAAGGGCGCGAAGGGGAACGCCAAGGCGATGTCGCTCATCGAATCCCTGATTTTCCGCCCGGAAGTGCTGCACGGCGTGAAAGTGGGCGAGCTTGGCGAGAAGCAGACTGATGCGCTTTACGGCGCGATGGAAAAGCTCCAGATGGAAGCCACGCTTGACGCGGGCAAGAGCCTTGCTTTCTTAGCCGACGCGTGGGTTGCGGAAAAGGCGAAGGGCAAGAGCGCGAATACAGACGCGATGAAGCTCATCGAGTCGCTTGCCAAAAAGCCGCGGGAGCCGCGCGCCCCGAAAAGAAGGAAGTAGGGCGCCGGGAAATGCGTTTATTTTCTTCCTTAGCCGTGCGCAGGACTTCCCAGTATTTATAAACACTTTCTATCAGAAAAGGCGACATGGGAAAATTTGCGCTTATTGACAAGGCGGCTGGAAAGAATGTCCCAGCCTCGACAAAAAGAGGGATGGGCAGGGCGAACGCATCGTACGAGAATGGCTACCCTGTGGAAGTGGACACTCCCTATGGCAGTTTCAGGGACAATGAACCGTTCCCGTCCAAGTGCAGGAACATGCCCCTCTCAAAGCCGACTGTCAGGCTCATGAAAGAGGACGCCAAAAGGGAAAACTGCGAGCCCGGGCAAAAAGCCACGCCTTTTGGGAACAAGCAACCGGAAACCGAAACCATTGCGGTCGGGAACAACGGCAAGATGTTCAAATTGGACGAAATTCTTTGCATTGAAGCCCACAACCTCGGGATGTTCCCCGGGGCTGAGCATCCGTTCATACAGGAAACATTTGCGAAAAACGATTACGACATACTCAAGGCAAGAAACGAGCTTGTGCTCTATTTCAAGAACAATCTCTGGCTGAGAATCACCCCGTATATTTATGTGAAGAAGGCGGATGCGGAAAGGCCGCTTCGGCAGCTTGCGCAGGAAACCTGCAAGCAGAACCGCGCCATCAATCCCGAGGACTTCGGGCTTGTTCTCCATCCGACAGCAAGGCAGATACTGGGTGACGTGCAGGGAGACAAGATGCAGCTCATTTTCGAGCTTGAGCCAATGCTTTCGAACCTGCCGACCGGCATAGACTGGCAGGAAGCCGAAGCCGTAATGCAGTTCCTGAACGCCTTCTCTGTAAACGCATTCTTCTACCAGCTTAAGGAAATGCGGAACAACGTCACGCAGGATGTCATGGGCGGGCGGCTCGATGCCGCCTTGAAAGCCGCGGAGAAGATGGACTGCGAATCCGACAGGGAGATGGCATTTTGCTGGATTATCATGGGGCGCCTGAACAGGAGGGAGGTTGCCGAGGCGGGAGAAATCCTGAAAAAAATCGGCACTGCGAGGGACGGCGGCGTGTATTGGCCGTCGCTTGTGAAAGCGACTGCCCTCGTTGCGATGTACCATGTGAAAAATGGGAGGGCGGACGAGGCGGAAAAGCTGTTCGCCCCGCTTGAAAAAATGCTTGAGAACCGCTATGGCGCGGAAATCCTGATTGAATGGCAGGCGCGCGCGGGGCTTGAGGGCGCCGCCATCCAGAACCTCCTCAAATATGCGGACAATTACGAGAGCCAGGACAGGCTGTTTGAAATGCTCGCGAAGATAAAGCCGTTTGAAATCAATCCGAAAGATTTTGAAATCCGATAGCGCGTGAAAGGACGGAACCTCTATAAACCTCCCAGCGAAAGCCAATCCCATGGAAGAGCATGTCAACGTGAAGGCGACGAGGATCGTCGTCGCGGCAAACCTAACCCTCATTGCCGTGAAACTCGCGGTCGTGCTTCTCACTGGAAGCTTGGGCGTGTTCGCGGTATTGGTGGACTCCTGCTTCGACCTCGCCGGCTCGATAATCGCGTATCTCGGCGTGAAAAAGGGCGGGGAGCCCGCTGACCTGAACTACCATTTCGGCTACAAAAAATACGAAACCCTCTCCTCTCTTGCGCAGCTTGCCCTCATTGGCATGACCGCGGTTTTGATAATCAACGAAGGCGCGCACCGCCTTGTTTTTCCGAAAGCCCTCCAAATCGGCACCGCCGACCTCGCGCTCATGCTTTTTACCGTGGTTGTTGATGTGGCGCTTGTCTTCTACCTGCGCAGGCGCGCCGACGGCAGGAGCCCCGCCATACAGGCGAGCATGGGCAATTACGCCTCGGACATCATGCAGAACTCCATGGTATTCGTGGGGCTGGCTGCGGCAGGGATGGGCATCTATATCGCCGACCCGATTGCCGCGCTTCTCGTGGCAATGCTGATGCTGCGCGTTGTCTGGAGCGTGGGCTCAAGCGTGTTCCACGAGCTTACCGACGCCTCGCCGCCCAAGGAAAAATTGGAGGCGTACGGAAAGGTAATAATGTCGGTTAAGGGAGTGAAGACGTTCCACCGCTTCAGGGCGAGAAGCGTCTCCGGATACGTGATGGTGGACATGCATCTGCAGCTTGACCCGAAGATGACCTTGGAGAAAAGCCACGCCCTCGGGCACGAGGTGAAGGGGCGGCTCATGGAGAAGTTCCCTGAAATCACCGACGTCCTCACCCATATCGAGCCGTACTATGCGCGTGTGAAAAGGCACCCGAAGTTCGGGAACTGATTCGCGCCGCTGACTCTGATTTTTAATCTTGCCGCACCCCAATCCCAACATGAAATTCACGATGTCGCCCGACCGCGCCTATCTTCTGGGCATGTGGAAGAGCAGGAGGACCGCGGAGGGCGTCGGCGTTGACGGGCACCGCGAGCTTTGCATGGCATTCCTGCAGCTTTGCCTGAAGGAGAAGCTCTGCCAGCCCGACAAGGTGCAGTATAAGGAGGGTCCGTTGCACAAGTGCTATTTCTACAATACCTCGCTTCGCACGTGGCTTGACGAGGAAATGGGCAAGCGCGACATCCGGCTGAAATACAAAAACGAGTTCGCGGCAAGCTACTTCGCTGGCGTGTTTGACGCCAAGGGCGGCTGGGCGGACTCGGTCGCCGGCGGGCAGATGCCATTCATCATCGGCGACAGGGTGGATGAGATGGTGCTCATGCGGCTTGGCTTCCGGGTGAAAAAGCAGGGCGCACGCCTCGCGATAATCTCCAAGGACTTTTACGGGTGGATTCTCCCGCACATGCGCATGGACATAGGCAAGCTTCAGGCGAAAAAATAGCTACTTTACGACTACCACTTTGCTCTTGTTTTTCACGACCAGCACGACTTCGCTTGACTCGACCAAAAAGTCCACGGACACTCCCTTGAGCGCGAGGCGGTCCTGGCCCGTTATCCCGTGCGCGCGCTCGTGCGGAACCAGGGCGGAGATTTCCTTGTGCCCGTCCGTAAGGCGAATTTTGGCGAACGTCTTTTTCTTCGCGCCAAAGCCCGTGTCTGAAATGGAAACGATTGCCATCTCGGAAAACGACAGGTTTTTCATGCCCGGCTTGAGGTTGGAGAAGTTCGCCAGCCCCTCCTCGGACGCGCGCTCCTCCGCCATCTTGAATGCCAGCCCTATTTCCTTCTTGAAGTTCGAAAGGATACGGTTCTGCTCGCGCTTGAGCTCGGATTTTCCCATTCCAGGTGTGGTCGCGATTTTGTATGCGAGCGAGTAGTACTTGTTTTCGGCAAGCTCGGATTCGTGCTCCTGCTCCTCGGGGCTTTGCGCCTCGTCCTCGAATTCCCGCTCGGCGGGAAGGGGTTCGGTTGCGACCGTGTGGTCTTCCTGCTCGATTTCGACCGAGTCCTGCCTGACTGGCATCCGCTCGGGCTCCTTTTTCTGCCCGAACGGGAAGTTCGGCGCGTTTTCAGCCGGAATGTGCTCGGTTTGCCTCTCCTGCTGCACGGTCGTGGAGAGCTGCGCGGGCGGCTGCGGCGCGGCAATCTTGTCCAATCCGTGAAGCGGGTCAGCGGCTGCCGGCGGCTTCGGGTGGAATCCGAACAGCTTTTCAATCGAAGGAAGCAGCTTGCGCTTGACCGAGTCGCGCTTCTTCGGCTCATAGTGCGCGAAGAGCTTCTCAAGAGTGGGCATCATCCTCTGGCGGACTTCGGGCATTTCCTCTGGAGTGGTCATCTCCTTGCGCTCGGCGAAGAGCTTCTCAAGCGAGACGATGGTCTCCTTTTCCGCCTCCTTGTACTGCCCGAGGGACTTCTGTGCCGCTATTTTCACCATTTCTTCCTTGTCGGATGAAAGCTCGATGAGCGCGAATATGGCGCGGGGGTCGTCGCTTTTGCCCAGCTCCTCTGCGACGCGCAGGCGGACCTTGGGGTCCGAGTCGAATGCCTGCGCCGCGAGCTTGTCAAGAGAATCCGGCTTGTCCTTTTCCTCTGCCGCTTCCGCGAGGCTCGCCTGCCTTGCCTTGCTCCCTTTGACCTTTTCAACCATCATTATCGCCTTTCCCTGCCTCCTTTCAAGGGCAAACAATAAAAAAGTCTGCGAACAGACTTTTTTTGCTATTGCAATCGCAATTGCAATACCAATAAAAATGAAAAGCAGGAAGATGCAGCGTGGACGCTGCAATGCTCATAGTATCCCTATTCGGGCTTGTCAGGGAGCCAATAAAGCTCGCGTCAATCGCGCTCAACGACGTTTGGGCGGGCATGGCGCTCACCCTGCTTTTCATGCTCGCAGTCCTGTTTTACCACCGCGAACAGCGCGAACTGCCGTTTCTATTCTGCGCCCTTGCAATCGCGCTTTTGCTTGGGTTTTCCTTCAAGACGCTTCTGCAGGAGCCGCGCCCGTGCATTGCCGTTCCGGGAAAGATACCCTGCCCGCTTGACTTCTCCCTGCCCTCGCTCCACGCCCTGCTGGCATTCACCCTTGCCATTGTCTCGCTTGGCAACCGCTCGTTCCCGATTTTCCTCCTCTACGCGCTTTTCGTGGCTTTTTCGCGGGTTTATCTCGGGGTGCATACGATAACGCAGGTTGCCGCCGGGCTTGCGCTCGCGTTTTTCGCCTGCGTGCTTTGCGAACTTCTGTTCAGGAGAATGAAATGGGCGCTGCCGCGCGTGGTGCACATGCGGCACGACTCGGCGAGGATTCGGAGCTGACGAGGGGTTATGGGCATGAATGAGGATGAACGGCAGGTTTTCCACATAGCGCTTGGGCTCTGCTCCATGGCGCTCGTGTGGTTTATGGGGGTGCAGGTTGCCACTTACGTTGTCGGCAGCATACTCATACTCGGGCTCGTCCTTGTGCACCTGAAGCTGTCTGGGGCGCGGCTGGGCCCCCTGGAGCATCTTGTGCAGCGCTTCGAGCGCCCGGGGGCAACGCCGGGCTACGGGGCGCTGACAATCGCCGCTGGCACGCTTGCCATAATGACACTGATTTCCAAGCCAGATAACGTATTGGCTTCCCTTGTCATATTGGGAGTGGGGGACGCTGCCTCCACGCTTGTCGGAAGAAGGAGCAAAAGGAAGCTCGCACACAACCGCAAGAAGACATATGGGGGCACGCTCTCGTTTTTCATGGCATCCCTGCCCGCGGCTTATTTCGCGGGATTGCCTGCAGTCGCGGTTGCGGCAGTTGCCGCGCTTGCCGAGAGCTTCGAGTCGGACATGGACGACAACCTCGTCATCGCCGTCGTGTGCGTGGTGGGGTTCAGGCTGCTTGGCGGATGATTTAGGGCGCCGAGAGGATTTCCCTAATTTGGAGGAGACGCCTGTTGTTTGGCGACCGCTCAAGCTCGTGCGCGACTATCTCATGCACGTTCTTGGCGTTGTAGCTCTTGTCAAAGACGCCGGTGAATGGCAAGTGGAAGTAGATTTTTTTCAGGTTGGCACCCATTTCCCTGCATCTTTTCACCTGATTCGGGTTCCTTTTCTTTATCGCCCTCAGGAGGGACAGATAAAGTGCCTCTTCCTCGCGCGGAGTGAGCTTCTTCATCGCAGTTTCCGTGAAAGTGGATGACACCGACGACTGAAACTTGCCGTTGTTCTTGGCGATTATTGTGTTGGTTTGGACTGTGGGTGATGCAGTTTGCATGGCGTGCCTCTTCCCTTTTCTGATAGTAAGTGTTTAAATGTGTTTTCGATTTTTGATTCGGAATACCTTTTTAATATCCTCGAAGGCTAATCTGCCGAGAGGGGAAAGAAATGATAGTTCCGGGAACAAAAGCCGCAGAGGGGAAGCTGGTCGAGCAGCTGCTTCACGAAAGCCAGGCGCAGCCAGCGGGAATAGACATGACACTGCGCGAAGTGCAGGAGCTCTCCGACGCCGGCGAGATTGATTTTGACAATTCAAAGAGGAGGATTTCCGGAGGCAGGAAGCTTGAATTCGAGGGCGGGAAGCTTCACCTGAAACCCGGCTGCTACAAGATTATTTACAATGAATACGTGAACATCCCGATTGACTGCGCGGCTTTCGGATTCCCGCGCTCATCGGTCCTTCGCTGCGGGGCGGACGTTCGCTGCGCGGTCTGGGACCCGGGCTACCACGGACGGAGCGAGTCGCTTCTGGTGGTGCATAATCCGCACGGAATAACTCTTCATGAGAAAGCAAAAGTCATGCAGCTGGTGTTCGTGAAGCTTGAAGCCGCGGCTGAAAAGGGATACGACGGGAGATACAAAGGGGAAAACAGATAGTTCATTTGACGGTGTGGAAAATGGTGCTCAGGCAGCCGATTGTTGTGGTGATGGGCCATGTGGACCATGGCAAGACTTCGCTACTTGACGCCATACGCAGCACCAATGTCGCGAAAAAGGAGGCAGGCGCGATTACCCAGCACATCGGGGCTTCCGAAGTCGGGATAGACGACATCAAGGAGTCCTGCGCCGCGCTTCTTTCGAAGCAGAAGATAGACTTCACGATACCCGGGCTTCTCTTCATAGACACGCCGGGGCACGCGTCATTCACGCATTTGCGCGAGAGGGGCGGCTCCATTGCCGACATCGCAATTCTTGTCGTAGACATCGCGCAGGGATTCCAGCCGCAGACTATCGAGAGCATAAAGATACTCCGGGGCTTCAAGACGCCGTTCATGGTCGCTGCGAACAAGGTGGATTTGGTAACCGGCTGGAAGACGCCGCCCAAGGGTGCAATCACGCCTGCCGCATGCAGCATACTTGCGGACATAAACGAGCAGAGGCCCGAGGTGCAGATGCGCCTCGACGAGCTCATGTATGTGCTTGTCGGGAAATTGAGCGAATACGGGCTTGAATCCGAGCGCTTCGACCGCGTGACGGATTTCACGAAGCAAATCGCAATCATGCCAGTGTCCGCGAAAACCGGCGAGGGGTTGTCCGAGCTTCTCCTTTCAATCGCGGGCTTGTCCCAGCGCTTCCTTGAAAAGTCCCTCAAGACGGAGGAGAGCGCCGTGGGAAGCGGAAGCATATTGGAAGTCAAGGAGGAGCAGGGGCTTGGCACGACCATAGATGTTATCATCTACGAGGGCACGCTTCGCAAGAACGACGAGATAATATTCGGCACGGTGAACGGCGCTGCGAAGACGCGCGTGAGAGGCATCCTCAAGCCAAAGCTCCACCCTACAGGGGACGGTGACAGGTTCGAATACGTTGACGAGGTTCACGCGGCTGCGGGAGTGAAGGTTTATGCATCCGGGCTTGAAAACGCGCTGTCTGGCTCGCCCCTGCTTGTGGACGACGGCAACCCGAACACCGACCAGCTCAAGGAAATCGACGACATGATAAAGGGCATACTTACCGAGTCCGAAGGGAACGGTGTGATTGTGAAGGCAGACACGCTAGGCTCTGTCGAGGCGCTGAGAAAGCTTCTTGCCGCGCAGGGGATAGAGATAAAGCGCGCGGGCGTGGGCAGGGTGGCGAAAAAGGACATCGTGGATGCCTCGATTGTGCGCGCGGTCGACCCGCTCAAAGGCGCGGTGCTCGCGTTTTCCGTGGGAGTGGCTGACGACGCTGCCGATGAGGCTGCGAAAGCCGGCGTGAAGGTTTTCACCTCCAACGTGATTTACTCGCTTTGCGACGATTATGCGGCGTGGATGGCGGAGGAGACCAAGAAGAACTCGCAATCCGCAGCAGAACGGCTGCCCTCGCCCGCGAAACTGCTCGCCATGCCGGGCTGCACCTTCCGCGCAAGCAAGCCAGCCATTTTCGGAGTGGAGATAACCGCGGGGAAATTGAAGAAAGGCGTGCGGCTAATGGACAGGAAAGGGGGGATAATCGGCGAAGTGCGCGAAATGCAGAAGGAGGGCAAGCCCGTTGCCGAGGCAAAGAGGGGCGAGCAGCTCGCCATTTCAGTGGAAGGCGCGATTTGCGGCAAGGCGTTCTCGGAAGGGGATTCGCTTTACGTTTACATCACGAGGAAGGAGGCGGACGAGCTTATCGCCTCCTGCGGAAAGGACATGACTGACGATGAGAAGCTCGCGCTGGACGAGATACTTGGGATTACGAGCAAGCCGCTGTTCTAATCCTCCTGCTGCTTCTTAGGTATCTCTTTTTAATACCATTTACCACAATATTTCCATGCTGTTTGCAAACAAAAGCCAGCACAGGCCGTACAACAAGCTGGACGGAGTCAGGCGCTTGAAGCTGCTTGAGGAAACCGGCAGGCTGGGCACTGCAAAAACTGAGAAGTTCGGCGTATGCAGCCTGCAAGAGGCGGAAATGGCAGTGTTCGACCTGACGAGAAAAACGCCGCTGCTGCTTCGCACGAGCAGCCTGAAGGAAACTACTTACGACCTCTGGTGCATACAGCCCAATGCGAAGTTCCAGCCCCTGTGCGAGGAGAACTTTAGAAAAATAGAGTTGGGATTTGCCAGGTTCAAGGAAGAATTCAAGGACGTCCGCTCATACAAAGGCGGAGCCACGATATTGCTGCTTAACCTGCCGAATGCGGAATACCGCTCAACCGGGATGCTGACGGCGTATCACGATAGCGGCACGTATTACCTTTGGATAAAAAATGGTGCTGGAAAGACCGAAGCCATACGGTGTTTCAGGGAAGACAAGCAGCTTGCCTACGAGGAGCATGGAAAACTCGGGAAAGATGGCATCGCGTATGTAAATCGCAGCCAAGAACATGAGGTGGTTGGCATTACGAAAGAGATTGAAGCCGTGAGAGCCGCCTACATACAGTTTGCGAAAGAGTTCTCCAAGGGCGATAGCGAAGCCAGCTGGGTCACGTATGGTGGAAACCCATGCCCAGTATTCTATGATTGGATTCGAACCGGCACTGGCTAGGGAAAATGGTTTTGGCAATCCGCGGAATCGACTACTGCCTCCTCGCGATTTTTCCGAATTTCGCGTAGGGCTTCGTGGTTTTGCTGTCGAGCTTTTCGAATATGATTTGGCTTATTTTCATTCCCGCGCGGATGGTCACGGGAAAGGGCGCGAAATTCACTATTTCGAGGACTTGGTGGTTGTCCGAGCCGGGCATCACCAAGGCGGATGTCACGTGCACGGCGAGCCCCATGCGGGCAAAGCGGCTCCTGCCCTCAAGCGTGCCTATCATGTCCGCAGGCATTGTTATCCTCTCGCGGGTGATGCCAAGGCACATGCCGCCCGCAGGAAGTGTGATTGCGTTCGTCTCGTATTCCTCTGTTGCCTCGCGGAAATCCACGCGCGAGAGGTCAACGGGCTTGTTGGCGACGTATTTCTTCTTGAAAACCCAGAACCTGCCCTCAAGAGTGAGGTCGACAGACGCCGCGCCTATTTGGTCTTGCTTGAGCGCTGGCGAGAAGCGAAGATGGCGGGAGGCGATTGCGCGTCTGATATCCGCGTCTGAGAGAACCATGAGTGGACAACGAAGAGCAAGAATAATAACTTGGCGGCTGCGGGGCATATAATGTATTTATATACTTTTTACCACAATAATGCACCATGGTTGCCTCAGAGAAAACCATAATGCTCATCGCGGCTTACAACGAAGAGGAAAACATAGGCTACATCCTCAGGCAGGCCGCCATGCTGAAAAAAGCCGGCACGATATCCGAGTTCGTGGTGGTGGACGACGGCTCAAAGGACGATACCTCGCGGACCGCAGCCTTGGGCGGCGCGACCGTGATTCGGGTCCCTGAAAACCGCGGCAAGGGCAACGCCGTGCTGCAGGGGCTTTTGCACTGCAAAAACGCTGGAGCGCAAACAGTCGTCTTGGCGGATGCCGATACTGTAGCAGGAGTGACGCAGGTGCAAGTAATCCATCTTCTTGAAGAGCTTGAAGGCATGCCGTCCCTGCCCAAAATCATGATGGCGGTTTATCCCCAAAGCTGGAAGGACAAAAGAACTGGGGACATTGCCGTGACGGATGAATATTCGGGATTCCGCGCAGTGAGGATGGAGGGGCTGAACTTCCTGTTCGTGCCATTGCCGGACGGGAACGGGTGGAAATTCGCGGAAAGCTTCCCGGCAAAACGCTTCATAAAAGACGCTCAGGGCTACCGGCTTGAAGCCATGCTCAACTACCGCTTCAAGAAAAGCACGCGCATGCTTGCCAGGCTTGATTCCTGCCTTGAGACCCTCCCGTTCGGAAGGGGGAATGACAATACGAAAAGGCATATCCGAAGCCACATACGCGACTGCGAGGAGAAATGCTACATGAGAAGCTACAATCGCCTAGTCGCGCTCACGAAACGCAGGGGCATGCAGATTGTGCAAAAAGTCGCGGCTGTTTTCTAGGGTGCGGATATGTTCGCTCATTCAGAACCATTGGTTGAAGCGCCGCGCCAGAAAGTCTTAGTTGCCATCCCGGCATTCAACGAGGAAAAGACGGTTGATTACGTCCTTGGCAGGGCGGCTGAACTGAAATCGGGCGGCGCCATCTGGGATTTTGTGCTGGTAAACGACGGCTCGACAGACCGGACAGTGGGGATTGCCAAGTCCATGCGCGCGGAAGTGCTGGACATAAGGGAGCGTGCAGGCAAGGGAAACGCAATCCTTCAGGGCATGCTTCTGGCGAAAAAGCGCGGGGCGGAAATCTTCCTCATGATTGACGCGGATTTGCACCGCGGCTTCACGAAGGAGCAGGTGAATGGCATACTTGCCGAGTTTGAGCTTCCGCCAGTCTGCCCGGACGACCCAACCAGCGAAGCCGCAAGGCGCATAGGCAGGAAAACCGAGATGGTGGTGCACCCCTGGGGCGAACAGAACGGCGGGAATTACAGCTATTGCACCAGTTATTCGGGCTTCAGGGCAATCAGGATGGATGCACTTGGATTCCTGTTCGTAAAAAATCCGGAAGGCGAATGGGTTTTCGCAAAAAGCAAGCCGGCGATGCGTTTCATCGAGGCAGCGCAGGGATACGGGCTTGAAACCATACTCAACCTCTATTTCAGGAAGAGATTGCGGATGATTTGCAAATCAATCGGGCCTGCCGAAGCGTCCGAAGCTATTGTAAAGGAAAGGGACGGACGCCTGCCGCAAGGCACGCAGGAGCATGACCTGAAGAAAAGCAGGAGCTTATTGAATCCAAGGTTCAACAACTGGTACGACCTTGTCAAAAAAAGGGGAGCGCAGGCAGTTCTGGCGAAACAGTGAAACCGCCGTCGGGCTATCTCGCGGCTTCGTCAAGCGTCCAACACGACTCCGTTAGTTTTAAAAGGATGATTTGGCTTATTTTTCCGATACAATGACAGTGGAAAAACTAAAGAGCGAAGTGGCGGGCGAGATAACCCTCTCCCAGACGCCGGGCTCGACAATGAAGAAGTGGCGCGAGATATTCGCAATCACGCAAGCCGAGCTTGCGGGCCTCTTGAAGATTTCCCCCTCGACAATTTCGGACTACGAGGGCAACAGGAGAAAGTCGCCCGGCTCAGGAGTCATCAAGCGCTTCGTCAATGCCCTTGTGCAAATCGACAATGAGCGGGGCAACCCCATACTCTCCAAGATGCAGGAGGGCGTGGCGCGCACCGAGGAGTATTTCGAGCTTCACGAGTTCGCGACAAGCATCGCGGCAGTGGACTTCCAGAAGATGATTGGAGCGACAGTGGTGGCAAACGAGGACCTGATGAAGGTCAAGAAGCTCTACGGCTACACGCTCATGGAGTCGCTGAAAATCATACTCGAAATGCCGTTCAACCAGTTCCCAAAGCTTTACGGAAGCATGTCCGAGCGCGCGTTCGTATTCACGCAGGTCTCCACAGGGCGCTCGCCCATGGTGGTCATAAGAGTAACCCCCATGAAGCCCTCGGTCGTGGTGCTGCACGGCATAAAGGAAGTCGACCCCCTCGCCGTGAAAATCGCCGAAAGGGAGCAGATTCCCGTGCTTGCCACGAACATGGACCTCGCGAAGATGAAGGATGCGCTCAACAAGATTTGAGCCCAAATGCGCTGTTTATGGAGAGTGTTTGTATGATTTCACAACCAGTCGGAATAGTCGGGTACGGCACCTGCGTGCCGAAATACCGCATAAAGGCAGAGGAGATAGCCCGCGTGTGGGGAGAGGAGCCGGATCGCATAAAGAAGGGCTTGGGCGTTTTTGAGAAATCCGTGCCTGATGTTGACGAGGATGCGGGCACGCTTGCGGTCGAAGCGTCGAGAAACGCGATACTCATGGCAGGCATAGAAGCCCCGGCAATCGGCGCGGTCTATGTGGGCTCGGAATCCCACCCCTACGCAGTCAAGCCGACGGCAAGCATAGTCGCGGAGGCGATTGGCGCGACGCCCGACCTTACTGCAGCAGACTTGGAATTCGCCTGCAAGGCAGGGACAGCCGGCATACAGATTTGCATGGGCATGGTCGCTTCGAACATGATACGCTACGGGCTGGCAGTCGGCTCGGACACCTCGCAGGGCAGACCCGGCGACGCGCTCGAATACACTGCAAGCGCAGGGGCAGCCGCATTCCTGATTGGCAGGGACAAGGCTGAATTCGTAGCCGAAATAGAGGAGACATTCTCGTTCACAACAGACACGCCAGACTTCTGGCGCCGCCAGCACGCGGAATTCCCCTCGCACGGAGGCAGGTTCACCGGAACGCCGGCGTATTTCCGCCATGTCATGGGCGCGACGCAGGGTTTGTTCGAGAAGATGAACACAAAAGCCGCTGACTATGACTATTTCGTTTTCCACCAGCCCAACGGGAAGTTCCCGCTTGAGGCGGCAAAGAAGATGGGCATAGACGTCGAGAAGGTGAAGCCTGGCTTGTTCACGCCCATAATCGGGAACACCTATTCGGGCGCGTCCCCAATCGGGCTTGCCGGAGTGCTTGACATCGCAAAGCCCGGGCAGAGAATACTTGTCACGTCGTTTGGCTCGGGCGCGGGCTCGGACTCATTCTCCATCCGTGTCACCGACGGGATGAAAGCGAAGAGGGAGAAATACAAGGGCTACACGCTTGCGGATTACATAGCTGACAAGGAATACATAGACTACGGCGTTTACGTGAAGCACCGCCGCAAGCTCAAGAGCCTGTGAGGGATTGGCAAGGATACGAGGTTGATTTTCATGAGACGTGTTGCAATTGTCGGAGCCGGAATGTCCAAGTTCGGTGAGGAGTGGACCCGCGGATACAGGGACATGCTGATTGAGGCTGGCAGCCGCGCGCTTGCGGACTGCAACCTGCACGGCGAGGAAATAGACGGCATCGTGGTCGGGACCATGGCACCCGGAAGCCTTGTGGGGCAGGAGCACATAGGCGCGCTTGTCGCGGACTTCATGGGGTTAAACCCCGTGCCCGCAATCCGTGTCGAGGCTGCGTGCGCATCAGGCGGCGTCGCCCTCAGGCAGGGATACATGGCAATAGCGTCAGGCATGCACGACTGCGTGGTCGTGGGCGGCGTGGAAAAGATGACCGACACGCCCGGAGAGGAAGTCGCGTCCGCGCTTGGCGGGGCAGGCGACCAGGAGTGGGAGCTTTTCATGGGAGCGACGTTCCCTGCGATTTATGCCATGATGGCAAGAAGGCACATGCTTGAATACGGGACGACCGAGGAGCAGATGGCATCCGTTGCAGTGAAAAACCACCGCAACTCCTCGAAGAACAAGTACGCTCATTTCCAAAACGAGATAACCATGGACACTGTGATGAAGTCCAAGTATGTGGCAACGCCCCTGAAGCTTTTCGACTGTGCCCCGATTACCGACGGCGCGGCGGCAGTCGTTCTCATGCCGCTTGAAAAGGCGAAGAAATACGTGGAGCAGCCCATTGAAATCGTGGCATCCGCGCAGGCGTCCGACACGCTCGCCCTCCACTCGCGCGCCAGCATGACTTCGCTTAGGGCGACTCAGGCAGCCGCGAAAAAGGCGTATGAAACCGCGAAGGTAACGCCCAAGGACATCGACGTCGTGGAAGTGCATGACTGCTTCACCATTGCCGAGATTGCGGCAATCGAGGACCTCGGATTTTTCAAGAAGGGCGAGGGAGGAAAAGCGTCGCTTGAAGGCAAGACTGCCCTCAACGCCGAGATTTCGGTGAATACGTCCGGCGGGCTGAAAGGCTGCGGCCACCCTGTCGGCGCGACAGGCGTCAAGCAGGCAGTCGAAGTGGTCTGGCAGCTCCGCGGAAAGGCGGAAGGCAGGCAGGTGAAGGACTGCGAAGTCGGGATGACGCACAACGTGGGCGGCTCGGGCGCGACTTCTGTCGTGCACATAATGAAACGGGCTTGATTGCCGAAAAATGATGTTTGAGAGGTTATTGATATGCCATCTGAAAATCTTGCGATAACGTGGAGGCGCCTTCCCGAGAGATACCGGATGGAGGGCTCGGTTTGCGAAAACTGCAAAACCAGCTATTTCCCCACGAGGAAGCTCTGCCCCAAGTGCAGGAGAAAAGGGAAGATTTCCACGAAGCGGTTTTGCGGCAGGGGAAAGGTCTATTCATACACCGAAGTGGCGACCGGCCCTGTTGGCTTCGAGCTTGAATCGCCCTATGTGCTTGCAATCGTGGAGCTTGAGGAAGGCCCGCGAATCACGGCGCAGGTCGTCGGCATAACGGAAAAGGACATCAAAATCGGCGATTCTGTCGAGATGATTTTCCGCAAGATAATGGAGGACTCGGCAGAGGGGCTCATCCACTACGGCTACAAGTTCCGCCTTTGCAGGAAGGCAAAGCCCGCGGGGGCATCCGTGCCTTCCGCGAAGAAAAAGTAGCTGTTAGACGCTTGCCGAAGTTTATAAATAAAACGACGTAGAAATATCCATGCCTTTTTAAACACTTTGTCAGAAATATTACCACAAACGTGTGGAGGCGACTGGATGACGACAATGTGCAAAGTCAGAACCTACCCCATAAACGAGAAAGTTCCCATACACAGCCAGGCATTCGTGCAGAAGCTATCGGCGAAACTTCTTGGTGAAACAGCCCTGCACAAGAACATCCTCAGCCACGAGGACCCTGCGAAAATCGAGCGCATGATACGCATTTTCCAGGCATACGAGCACTTCAGCAAATACCGCCAGCCACCGGAAGCGAAAAACCCCACGGACTTCCGTGAAATCGACTGGAGGGCGAGGAATTTCGTCAAGGAAAACGTAATACCTGAATTTGCCAAGGATCCGATGGTCGAGATAGTTGATACGCTTGACCTTTCGAAGCAGACGCTTCGCGTCAACAGCGAATTCGGAAAGCTCAATACTGTTTACGTGCGCTTCCCGCACAACCTTGACTGGGGCGCCCCCATCAATGCGCAGGAAGCCGCGATGCAGGGAAGCCGCCCCAACCGGCTTGACGCCACGCTGCAGCATGCCAATTTCGTTGACATGCTGCTTGCATCAGGAGCAAAAGTAATAATCGGCTACACCGGCTCGAAGCATGACCTGATGGATGACGTTGACAGTGCTGGACATCACATAAGAAGGCCAATCCGCCCTGAAGGAGTATATACTAGAGACCCGATAGTGGTAGCTGGCTCATACGGGCTGCGCGGCAACATGACCGCAAAAGTCAGGATTCCCGAAACCCACGTTGTCATCGGCGCGCATGGCACGCCGCAGAACGGCAACCTCGAGTTCGGAGACTTCTTCGTGGTGAAGCCCGGCAAGGTGCTGGTAACTACTGGCGACCGGACGCAGGAAGCCGCCATACATGAAGCGGTCGGGATAATGAACATGGCATCGAAGAATGGCAAGTGGTCAGTAGACATACTCCACAAGATTACGCAGGTTCCAGGGCAGGAATTCTCCTTCCTTCACGGCGACTGCGTATTCGGCGCCATACCGGGAAGCACTCCTGGGGTTTTCGAGGGAGCTTATTGGTTCCCGGCAGCATTCATTGACCCGGCTACGACCAAGGCGATACTCGAGAGCAACTACGGCAGGATAATCGGAGAGGTGACAGACACCACCCGGAAGGCGCTCGGCGCCAACCTTCTCTGGCTCGACAGGACCACCGCTATCCTCAACTCAGCGGCAGAGGAAATGGGCGCGCTTCTCGAAGGCCTCGGAAAGAACGTACTGCGGATCAACCTCGGCGAAATCGCCAAGGGCGACGGCTCTGGCAGGTGCTCCTCGGCTCCGCTGAACAGGGACTAGTCTTTTTGTTTTTTCTTTCAGTTTCTTTTTTGTTTCTGGCACTTGTTTCCCGTTTTTCTTTTTCCGCCCTTAATCAGAACCAGTGCTAAATGAACTTCACGCCGCAGGCTGGGCAGGAAAGCATGTAATAGTCGGCGACATAGCCGCACATGGGGCAGCGGTACTGGGTTTTGCCCGCCGTGGGCGGCGGGGCTTGCGCAACCAGCGCGGTTCCGCACTTCTTGCATTTCTCCGCGTCCAAGTCGTTGGCTTCGTTGCATTTGGGGCACTGGATTCTGAACATAGAGTCTATGTGCGTGCCGCATGACGGGCAGCGCTCCATGCCGAGCTTCACGTCCGCGCCGCACTTCGGGCATTTTGCCTTGGTGTCCGCATGGGGCTTTCTTGAAAACATCCCTGACAGCAGGTCGAAGAATCCCATGAAGTTGGATTGGGCGAGAGGATTAAAAACACTTCATAAACAAGTAGAGAGCACGGGCTCATGGCGCAGTGGTAGCGCGCCTGCTTTGCAAGCAGGAGGCCGGGGGTTCGAAAGCCTTGCTGGCGCAAGATTTGTGCGTTTTGCCTTCGCGGGCAAAATGCACCAGACATCGTGCGGTTCGCCGCCCGATGTTGGTGCCGGCGAAGCCGTCAATCCCCCTGAGTCCACTTCTTTTTCTTTTTTCCAATCGGCTTAGAAAGCCAGCCTGAAGTTGAACCGCATGCCTATGTCTGTGTTCTTCACCATCACGTCGCCGGATTTGCCGCCCTTGCCGTGGTTGATGAAAAATTCGCCGCCAACTGAATGGCCTTCAAGCGAGGTGTAGTTGAAGGTAAGCCCTGCTTCCTTGAGGCGCAGCGCCTCTTCGCCCGAGACCTGCTGCCCGGTCGTCCTGAAGTAGGCGCCGATGTTGTATCTCGCGGCGAGCATGTAGGAAGCCGCTATTTCCTTGCTTGTAAGCCCCTTTGCGTTCGTGTTGCCGAGAGAAACCTTGAATATGCGGTTCCCGAGGAAAAGCGTTTCCCTGTGCGCGCCTTTGCCGAAAAGCGACACGCTGAACCCTTTCGCGAACTCGTCGTCCACGTGGACCACGTTGAATTTCATGCCGGTTGGCTCGGATGAGCCGAAGTTGTAGCCTGTTGCTCCGAACGTGAGATTGCCGACATTGAGGTGCACGCCCGCGAAGTTGCGCACCATGTTCTCGCCGATATACTTGTCCTTCGCAGGAATCGGAACACCGGCAGTGAAGCTTATGATGCTCTTGCCCGCGCGTATGCGGTCCATGGTGACCAGATAGGTGCCCTCCTCCGACTTGGCGTCCTGCCCGCCGAGCTTCACTATGGAGAGCTTGATTTCCGCGTCCCCTGGCTTTTCTATGCCTATGGAGAACTGGCTCCTGAGGCTCTCGACCGCTTCCGAGGGGAGGAACTGGCTCGCCTGGTCAAGATACCCCACAAGCTCGGTTGTCCATTCGCGGAGGAGCTGGTTGCGCTGCTCGAGAGGAATCGTCTTCCACGCTGATTCCTTGTTATCAACCACCGCTGCGATTTTGTCGCTCAGGCTCGAAATGCCGTTGAGAAGCATCTTTGCCTGCGGGTTGGACTGTATGTTGTTAAGCCCGGTGCCCGAGCGGATATCCTTGTTCGTGCTTGAAAGCCCGTAGAGGTTGAGCGCCCAGCCGTCGCCCATTTTTATGTTGACAACGCCGCTTGAGGTGTTCGGCCTGTCCTGCCCGCCCTCGGTGTATGCGGTTGCGGAGAAGCCCGAGCCGAAATATTGCCCGTTGTACATGTAGGCGCGGGGGCCGCCTTCGTAGCGGATTATGCCGCCCACGCTGAGGTTGCCGCCAAGCATGGATGTGCCCATCTGCCCGCCTGCGACTTCCTTGTTGCCCACCGCAAGCCCGTAGAACTTGTCGGTCATCGCTGAGAAGAGGTAGGTCGGCTTGTTGGACATGAATTCCGAGCCGGCGACGGTCGTGTTTATCCGCCCCTGGCTGTTGTAATTGTATTTCGCGTCCCTGCCGAACAGGTCGGTCGGATCGCGCAGGAGCATGTAGCCGCCGGTCACCACAAGCGCGCTTGAGTTGGTTGCGGACTTGAAGTTCCCGTATTCGCCGAGGTGCAGTTCGCTCCCGTCCACTGTCTTGACCGTCAGCCCAGCGAGCCTGTGGTCGCCAAGCACGTTGCCCGCGCCGATAATGAAGCCGTTTCGCGTGCCGGGAATGGTCTGCGTCGAGCCGTCCGGGTTGAGGGCATAATTCCCGCCCAGATAGCCGACCGGCACGTTCCTGTTCTGGTTTTCGTAAGCGGCATAGGTGCCTATGGGCAGAGCCCACTGGCATGTCTCCACGTATTTCATGTGCGCCTCGACCTTCTTTTCGATGTCCTTGTAGCCCGCGTCATTCACGAACTTGTCGAGGTTCACCACGCGCAGGTACCTGTCGCCGTCGTTTATGACTGCCTCGATGTAGAGCTTGGAGTTCCCCTTGTCGTCAAAGCGCCTCTCGCCCATGAGAAGCAGCCCCGCACCGTACGAAATCCCGCGCAGCTTGAAATTGAGGTCGTTGGAGTATCCGTTGGTCAGGGTGACGCCCTCAAGCTGGAGCTGGCTGTTTTTCTGCTCCGCCCAGTTGAGGAATGCCTCGTTGATTTCGGTCTGCCCGAGGTAGATGTTGCGCGCCTCTGTGGACGACCGGGTGAATATCGTTTCGTTGCCCGTGCCTGTGCGCACGTCGTTTATGTCGCGCACCGTGTAGGCGTCGTATTTGGTGAGAATCGAGCCGACCGGGCCGGAAACCCCGAGCGAGCCCGTGCCCTTGCTCGTCTCCTTGCGGAGCAGCCCTTCCTCTATCTTGCCGCTTCCGTCCTCTACGTCGGTCGTCTCGCGGGTGTAATTGGCGTTGCCTGCGCCAGTCACCTGGCTTGGCTTGAAGTATTCCCTCGTGGCGACGATATTGCCGTAGATTTCGTCCATGCCGTAAAGGTAGGTCTGCGGAAGCTTGCGAAGCAGGTTGAATTTCATTTCCTGCGCCCGCGCGAAATCCACGCCCGGCGTGTTGTTCCTCGCGAACTGCTGGATGTTCCTGTACTGTTCTTCCAGTTGGGAGTATTCCGCTGGCTTGATGTTCATGCTCTTGAGGAAATTGCGGATATTGTTCCAGTCCTCCTGCTGGCCCCCGAGGAGCACCATGGAAAACGGGTTCTTGAGCTTTATCATGTTTCTGTCCTCGGCGTACGTGGTGTCCACGAAGCGGGAAACCATGTCGTCAAGGAGAGCGTTGCCGCGAAGCTCCGCGATTTTCCTGACCAGCATGTCAGCGGCTTCGAAACGCGTGGAAACGCCTGCCGCCGGATTGAACCTGCTTTCAAGCGGGCGGGAGTAAATCGAGGTCACCCTGTTGGTCAGGGCGGACATGATGTCGAAGAAGCCGGATTCGTTCTGCCTGAAATTGTCGTACATGAAGTCCAGTGTCTCCCTGTTCTGCACGATTGTCAGCGGGACCGCGGATGGCAGGCTGCCGCCACCGGATACGATGTCCAAAAACTGGCTGGATTGCGACTTGAAAATCGGGCTTGAAACATAGCCGTCCTTGCTCTTGGAAGCGTAGGCGAATGCGTAGAGGAGCGAGATGTCGAACTTGTCCCTGCGCGTGCCGCTTGTCTGGTCTCCGATATAGGTTGTCTCGTTGAGCAATCGGTTGGTGATTGTGGAGCCGAGCATGTCAAATGCCCTTGTGTTTTCGGTCGAACCGAGCCCCTTTGTCCCGGCAAGGCACTCGTAGAACGCCTTGAGGTTCTCAACACTCTTCCCCTGCCCGTTTGAGTAGGCACCGCCCATGTTCTCAATCAGAACCTGGAGGCCGGCTGCGTTCTCGCCGAAGTTCGAGTCTATGACAAGCGAGGAAACCGCGCCGCAAAGCTCCTGAGAAATCTTCCCCTGCGACTGCAAGCGGGAGAAAATCATGTCCACTACCGCAGCGCCGTTGTTCGACTTGCCGTTCGCAAAGTCAAGCACAGCCTTCATCTCGTGTATGTTCTGCTCGTCATCTTCGACCAAAAGGTTCCCGAAGAACTGCTCCAAGTCGGCGGAGGACACGCTCACCCCGCCGTACTTACCCTTCATCATCAGCGAGATGCCGTCAATCGCCTTCTGGGTGAATGTGAGCTGCTGGAAAACGTCCGTGAGATTGTCCTTGCTTTCCACTGCGCCATCAATATGCACCATTTTGCCCTGAACCATTTCGTCCCAGCCAAGGAGTATCGCCTTGAGCTTGGGTTTGCTGGAAAGCTCGGAGTCCTGCTCGATGAGTTTTTTCACGAGCTCGACATTGCCGCCCTTGTCGGAAATCAGGAGGTCTTTCGCAAGGGCAGGCGAGCGCTCGTCCTTGGTTACCCCGTAGAGGAGCTGCTGGCTGAGCGTAATCCGCTGCATGGTGGACACGAGCAGGCGCTCGAACTCCATGCTTTCAGCCTTCGCATTCACCGTGAAGCCTTGCTTTTCGGGAGCCGTCTGCGTTTGCGGCGCGGATTGGAGCATTTGCAGCGCAGTCTTGCCAAGCGCGATGTTCTTCCGAACCGTGTAGGAGAGGTCCTTCAGCTTCTGCTTGCCGGCTTTGCTGTCCGGCTTCTCTATCTTGTCCAGCTCATTGGCAATAGCCTCGAGTCCCACATACGTGAGGATTGCCTCCTTGCGGATTGCCTCCTGATTGGGGGTGCGGTTCTTGATTTTCGAAAGCTCTCCGGCGGCTTCCTTCAGGGGCTTTATCACGTTTTGTTTCAGCTGGGCGGAAAGCTGGTTCCGGTCTTCCATATAGGGGGCGAGCTTGTAGTTGAGCGCGCTGTTTATCTTGTTCAAAGTCTCCTCGCCAGTTGCGGAGGATTTCACGCTGATGAGGTTGCCCATGATATTCACCTGATATGCCGCTTTATTTCACCACGATTCTCTGGACCTCGCCGTCCGTCAACATCTTCATATCGGCGTCGAGAGTCTCCTTTGTTGCCTTGTCGCCGTCCATGTATAGGGACAGGAGTAATTTGCTTATCGCGTCGATGGTCTGCGCCGCATCGTAGCCGGAATTGTTCTTCACGAACTCAGCAGCGCGGTTGGAGATTGCCTCCTGCACTGACGCAAGCTCCGACTGGTTCGAAAGGATGCTAGATATGTCAACCGTGCCTGCCGTGATTTCCGGCTGCTTGGTTTCCACCTGCTCCGGAACAGCGGTTTCCTGCGGGTTGCTGAACTTGAACACGGTTTCGCCGCCGGTCAGCTTGGAGGCCGACTGGAACTTCCCGATTGCGTTTTCGAGCTGCACAAGCACCTTTTCGTCGATGGTTGCCGCGGCGCCGCCCGCCTGGAGGTCGAGGTTCTTCCTGTTTTCCGATGCCGCCAAAAGCAGCTCGTTGTAAGCTGTGACCGCTTCTGGATTGGGCTTGACAACCGCGTTGTAGTTGGCTTCGCCTTTCTGCAGTATGTCCTTGACCTGAGGGGATACATTCTGAAGCACGTTGTTCGGGTCGCCATAACCGGTCCCGTCCGAGACGCCCTCTCCAGAGACGTTGCCGAAGATATAGACCGACGCCGTGTTGGATGCCAAAAAGAGCTGGCTTTCGAGCTTCTGGCGCTCCTCCTGTCCGGCAACCTGCGTTTGCGTTTCAGGCACTTTTTCCTCGGTCTTGACCTGAGGCTGTTCATTGGGTTCGGTCGTGACCTTTTCCTTTGCGTCGGTCTGAGTCTGCTCCTGCGTGGCAGAGGTTATGAATGTCCCGTTCGGGTTGTAGTAAAAGGGCCTTGCGCCGCCTTCCTCAAGAATCTGGTAGACCTGATCCGTGTATTTCTTGCCGCCCTTGTTGAGCTCCTTTGCCGCCTGAATCCTCTGCTCAGGAGTGTCAAGCGGGAGCTTCAGGTTCTGCGCAGCCTCGCTGAAGTTCCTTTCCTTCGGTTCGCGCACGCCGGTTGAAACCTCAAGCGAGACTTGCGCGGCTTGGAGGAACAGCGCGGTTTCCTTGTCGCCGCCCTTGTTCGTGTTGTGGAACAAATCCTCAATCAGGTCTTCCACGTCAACGCCGAGCGATTCGGCTACCTTGCGCCCCTCGCCCGTGAGCTGGACATAGTATTTCGTGTCCCCGATTTTCGCGGTTTCATCGTAGCCCTCGAAGCTTACGATGTCCTTTACCAGCCAGCCCGCCTTTTCGAGACCCTCAAGAAGCGCGAGGCGTTCCTCCTGCAGCCCGTCCTCGTCGTTGCGGACGCCCTGCTTTCCGTCCGCGTATTTCTTGCCAGAGTAGGTGGCAAGCGATTCCATTAACGCCATCTCGCTTGCCTTGCCCTCTGCCACCGAAACCGTGAAGAACATGTTGTCCTTGTTCGCCTTCACGATTTCCTGCGCCTGCAAGAATGCCTTGTCAATCGAATAGTAGTTGCCTTCCTTGCATTTCTCAACATCGAAGCCCTGCAGGTTCACCAAATCGACAATCGGCGCGGTCTTCAAAAAGGCGTTCTTGTCCGCGTAGATGCCCGACACTTCCTGCACGAGGGTGTTGAATTTTTCCACGTCAAAGCTGCCGGTTTCCCCCTTAATCATGTCCCAAGCCTCTTCGGAAAGCTGCGTTCCGCCAGATTTTGTGTCGGAATCAAGCAGCTTGGAAAGCCGGAGTGCCGGCTCGCCGCCAGTCTTGCTGATGTAGTCGTAAAGCGGCGAGGGGTGCTCCTCGAGCAGCTGCTCAAGCGTTTTTTGGGTTTCCTCGGTATTGACGACTGCCGCGGTTACCGGCACGCCCTTCGAAATATCGGCGGTTATGCCGCTCCAGAAGCGCCTGCCCTGATTGCTTTTCAGCCCCATGAGGCCCACTATCCCGTCCTTCTCCTTGTTCTGCATCAGCGCGACAACGTCTGAAAGCTTCTTGTCCTTCAAGCCAGCCGAGAGCTTGTCCATGTAGTCAGGCCCGCGCGTCCCCTCATAGGAGAACATGAGCTTGAAGATGGCAATCTGCTGCTTTTGCGCGTCAGTGAGCTTTGCCGCGTCGTTCCACGCGCCTTCGTGGATTGCCTTGACTTCTTCCTGCGCCACAAGCCCCATCTTCTGCATGCGCGCGAACACGTCATTGGCGATTGTGTTCTGCCGCGCGGGGTTCCACAGGCGCCCGTCGCCCAAATCCTCGACTTCGTAAATCGAGCCCGAGCCGGACGCCATCTTGCCGGCGAATTCAGGCAGCCACGTTATGCTGTTGAGAGGCACGAGCTTGACCTTGTCCTTGATGTCGGTTTCGGTCTTCGTGCCCTTTTCCTCTTCAGTCACCGAGGTTTTCTTGCCCTTTTCCTCTTCCTTCACCTCGGTCTTCGTGCCCTTGTCTTCCGCCACTTCCGTCTTGCCCTTGACTTCCGTCTTGATCTTTTCCTCGTTCTTGCCCTTGATTTCGGTCTTGGTATTGGACATGTTCGTGGGCTCGATTTTCGTCTTGCTCTCTTTTTCGACAGTGCCCTTGCCGCCCATGGTCAGGTGCATCTGGTAAATGAGCCCTGCGTCGGAGAAGCCCTTCACGTGGCTTTTTTCCACGAAAATCTCGGTATTTTTGGCAGTCATGGATGCGAATCCTATCTTGTCCTCCTTGCCCTGGAAAAGCGTCGCCCACGCCGTGCCGTCAACTTTTTGGACCTCCACTCGGAAGTCGCCCTTCCTGTAAACCGTGTTGTTCTCATCCGCCGCGTCGAGCTTGCCCTTGACTGTTTCCCAGCAGCGCGTGCCGTCTATCAGCACCCCGTTTATCTTGGCGAGGTTCTCGTCCGAAACCTTGTCAAGCGCGCCCTTTTGCGCGTATGCTATTTTCTGCCCTTTCTCAAACAGCGTCGCCCAGCCGCCGCTTATCTCAAGCCGCTGGTTGCCGAGGATGTACGCGCTTACGTAGCCGAATTCGCTGTTGAGGAGGGTTTCCTGCTTTATCCTCTCCTGCGTCTTGCCCTTGTTGAAAAATTCGTTGGACTTGCCGGTTTCCTTCCTGAATTCCTGCTCGACCGCCTTCAGCTTGGTTTCGACGTTGCCGAGCTTGAAAATCGCGCGCTCGTAATCCTTTGCAGTAAGGCCGTCCTTCCACTTGTACTGGCTGTTGGAAAAGGTCTTTTTCCACGAAACGGAGCTCCTCTCTTCCGCGAGGTCCCCGCCGTTTTCGCCCTTGATTATGGATGAAAGCGCGTCAAGTGAGTTTGTTATCTGCGAGGGGCGCTTGGTCTTGTCAGGATACTGCTTTTCGAGGTTGTTCATCAGGCCGTTTGCCCTTATGAGCACGTTGTTCTGCAGTTTCTCGTCGTTTGGCTTGGACTTGAGCGCGTTGATGTCCGCCTTCAGGTCGGCGACCAGCTTGAGCTGGAAGTCGAACCACTTGCCCGGGTCGTCCTTGAACGCCTTTGTATCGGGCTTGAATGCCACTTGGAAGACAAACATATTTGCACCTCAGTTTTCATTTTTGAATAATTATTCCACCAGACCAAATGCTATGGTAATTGCTATGGTAATTTCGGCGTTCGATTTCGACTCGTCTACCATCACGCCAAGCTGGTCCGCCACGTATGTTGCAGCCCGCAGGGCGTCCCACTCATGGTTATTTGAAACAGCATTGACCTTGACCGTGAACTCATGGCTGAAACCCTTCGAGATTAGCAGGCGCAAGGTGTTCATTTGTTCATTGCTGAAACTCGAGATGTCCACGGTTTTTTGGATTTCGAGCATGCCATTTATCTCTTCGCGCGTTTTCGTCTCGTCCAGCCCCATGGAAAGAAGCTTCCCTATCGCGTCTTTCGCCGCCTGCACGGGATTCCCGCCGTTTTTCGCCGAAAGGACGCTGACGTTTGCCGCGAACTCGTTGCCCGAGCCCCGCCCGATTACCCAGTCCATCGCGATGCTTTCCGCGCTTTTTGGACTGCCGAAGCTTCCCTGGTTTTTCACTTCCACGGTCTTTGTTTCCTCGGTTTTTGCAGTGGTTGTCTTGGTCTCCTGAAGCCCTTCTGTCTTTGAGAACAGGCTCTCAAGCCATTTCATTGACTGGCCCTCGTTTGTGTTGTAGATGAAATACTGCGAGCCGAGCTTTTCACCGACATACGGGAGCGTGAGTGACGAGGGGTGCCCGGCAAGCACGTTCGCCCAAGCCTTCTGGAAGAAATCCTTCAGCTTGCCCGCGTCTTTTGTCCCGAGATATTTCAGGAACTCGGTTGGGCCGGCAATCACATCCGCTCCCAAGTCGAGTAGGAAACGACCCGCCGTTTCCGGGATGTAGATAATACCCAGACCCGTGCTCCCAGACTTGACTGGCAGCCACAGCGCGGGAACGCGTGGAGGTTTCGCCATGAATTTCTCAAATCCTTTGGCTGTTAGGAGGAACGGCTCGAATCCTTTCTGCTTACCCTGCATTTCAAGGGGGATATTTCCTCCATATTTCTCAAGCAGGCTCCGTCCGCCATACTTCTCCGGGAGGCGCCCGAGTATCGTGCCCTTGGCCATATCCTTCAGGCTTGTCTTGGCGGTTTCCTCGTCGACAAGATTCACCTTCTCACCCAAGCCGAGCTTGGTCTTGCCGGTATTGACGGCCTTCCCCACATTGCTGAGAAGCGTTTCGGCTTGGTCGATTTTTATGTTGTTATTGACGAGCTTTATCGCTCCTTCCTTGTCTCCGGAGTTCAACGCCTTGAGTATCTTGTCAGCCTTGCCGGGCTTGACCGTGTAGACTTTGCCGTTGAATTCGGCTGCCAGGAACTCCTCTTTCCCGATTGTTATTTTTTTCACGACGCAATCGACGCCGTCGATTGCGTATGTGCCGGTCTTGAATTCGTTCTTGATAAACGCCTCGTTGATGACCTTGCCGAGGTCCCCCTCTGCCTTGAGGCTCGTGATTGGCGTCTTGTTGCCAAGGCGCGAATAGGTGCGCGGGGATTCCCAGCCCCACGAGGTCCCTGAAAGCAGCGGGGTTTCGAACTTCTGCGCGCCAAGCTTCTGGAGGGTTGAAAACGCCTCGGCGTTCGACTTTGCAATCGATTCGAATTTCGGGGTGTTGGTCTTGAGCGCCTTGAGCACCTGGTCTATTGACTCGGTGACGCTGTTTGAATGCCGCCCGATTACCCTGAACTGGTTGTTGACGAAGGATATCTCGTATTTCTCGCCGCTGATTGACAGGCCGCTCTTGATGACGGACTCGAAAGATTCCCCTTGCGCCATCCTGTCCACGAAACCGCCGATTTGCTCGACTGCGTCTGAGTGCAGGTTGCTCTTCTGCAGATGGGCAACCACGCTCTTCTTGAATGCATCGACTGCCTCGCCGTTGGATTTGACCAGTGCCGTGTTTCTCGTGATTTCCGAGAACACGCTGTTGACCTTTGTGAGCTGCTTGAACGCGTCGTTGGTTATGTTTATGCCGGCGGTTTTGCCCTGGCTCTCGAGCACCACCCGTCCGCCGACATTTTTGAATTTGAAAGTGTTCTTGCCTATTTGCGATGTATATTCCTTGGCGCCGTTGATGCCGCTGACCACCAGCCTGTTGTTTTCGAATTTGAACACGCCTTCCTCAAGCCCCTGCTTGAGCGCCTGATTCCATTCCTTCGCGCCCACTTTGCCTGCGGCAAGGGTTTTTGGCGTGAATACGCCCCTCGTGAAAGCATAGTCCACCAGCGCCTCTGCGACCCCGAGCATCACCAGCCCGACGCCCTTGTAGGAGTCCCCCTCCTTCTGGAAAATCATCAGCATTCCGTCCGTGATATTGAACACCGCATTTTTGAACGGTATGAAATCCAGAAGGTTGCTGCCAATGGATGCCAGTTTGGTGGGAGGCGTGGACGAAATTATGTTCGACTGCAAGTCAACGCTTAACTGCGGCTCTTCCCTGTAGTGCGGGCTGTTCGCGTCGCTTATGGTGGGCTGGTTGACCTTCTTGAGGGTTACCCCGAGAAGGGAGGCGTCCAGCTGCTTGTACGTTTCTGCAAGCTCTTTGATTTGCGGGGAGTCCGACGAGCTTCGTTTCCCGTATTTGCCGACCGACACCACGTTTGTCGTTGAGGGGGCGAAAAATTTGTTGTCATCAATTTCTTTTTTGATTTTCGAGGCGACTTCCTTTTTCATCACCTCTATCTGCTCGTTGTGCGCGCTTACTTGGGAGTTGAGCCACAGCTCCTCCCCAAGCTTGCCCATCCTCTGCCCTTCTGCGAGCTTGCTTATGCCGTTGTACGCCATGGAGGAGGTCTGCCAGAGGTAGGAGTCGAAGTTGCCCGAGTAGACCTTTTCGAACACGCTTTCGCCCTTCTTTTCGTTCGGGACGTGCGCGTCTGACAGCGCGTTGGTGAGGCGGGTGATGCCCTGCTGCAGTTCGGCAAAGAACCTGCCATGCTGCTCGGGCGTGGACGAGGAAAACTTCTTGCCGCAGGCTTCGAGGTTGGAAACCGCGTCGTAGACCGCCTGCTTCTTTTCCGTGTGCTGAAGCGGGGCGATTTGCTCCCTTACCCAAGAGGAGATGTTCTGCACGCGCTTTCCGATGTCGCTTTCATGGGCATTGAGGTCCGGCAAACCTGTTTTCGGAGACTGTTGCCTTAATTGGAACAAGAACATGTAGACCCCTCGGAAACGCTGTTGCTTGCTTCTGGCTTGATATATAAATATCTGCCTATTTAATACCTCCTATTAAAACACACATTTCCATAAATAACTCCCATTCCCACGAATAGGGCGGGCAAAAACGCACCATAGTTATAAAAGGGGGGAAATGCATAATCTGGGCACTTGCGTGGTGGATTGTGCATGTTCGTTTTCCAAGCATATAACAAGCCGCAAAGATACGGCGTGGAGATGGTTGCCAAAAGGGAGGACAACCGCCTGCACCCCTCAATCGAGGGCGGCACCGAAGCATCTACCTCGGGGCTGCGCTTCTATGTCATCCCCGGGCTGAACTACAAGAAAACCGGCGCCGGCGTGAGGCTGGACTTCTCGAAAGGCGAAAAGCCCGGCGTCTCCCCGTGGATATCGACTTACAACAAATACGGCTCTGCAAGCTTCGGGCTTTCGCAAAATGCGTTCTCGGTCAGCGGCGGCAGGCTGGGAGTCACCCTGAACAGCGGCATCGGGCTTTACTACGACTACTTCGGCAAGCTCGCTGACGGCAAGCTCGAGCTTATATCGCAGGGCGGAGGCGCTGGCGACAGCTACGGCATGTACAATTTCGTCAAGGCGCTCAAGACCGGCGCGGGAGAATTCAACACCTATCTTGCGGGCGCGAAAGCAATTGTGGACGGCGGATATTCCATATTCAAGCGCGGCATAGAGGCGATTTGGCCTGATATAAAGCTCGGCGGGGACCGCCCCCCTACAAAGGAGGCGCTCCAGCACGTGCGTGACGGGACAGCCTCGCAGGACGGCTCGGACGGGCAAAAGCCCGTGGTCGACCGCGGGAATGGCGTGAAATACTGCGTGTCCGTGCTGCAATACGAGCATGGCGAGCATGAGGACAGGCGCAAGGCTGCGATAATGCTCACCAAGCTTTTCGCAACCGACCTTCTGGCAATCTCGACGGGCGGGAACAAGTTCAACCTCGCGGACTGGGAGCGCGTCATGGAAGCTGTTGACAAGAACAAGGGCTTTTTCGCGTCAGAAACAGTCGGCGCCATGCGGCAGATGCAAGATGAGGCGCGGCTCAGCTCATCCGGCATGAAGACATTCGGGTTCCTTGAAAACGCGATGAAATCCGGAGGAGTGGGCGGGGGAGTCGCCTCGCTTTTCGCAGGGCTTTTTTCCGCGGACGAACTGTCGGTCGGAGTGCCTCTTGGCGCAGGGAGAATCATTCGCCCATGGGAGTTCTTCGAAGACATCGGAAGCTTCAAGAACACAAATGAAAACAAGGGCTTTTTCGGGAAGGTAATCGGCTTTTTCGAGGACGTGGTGCATGACGTGCTTTCCGTGCCTGCAAAGATTGTGGAGGCTATTTCCCCTGTTTATCGCAGAAGCGACGCGTGGGCGCAGGACGCGAGGAACAACGTGGAGGGCGCAATTACGGAGAACGAGCGGCTCTTGTCCAAGCTTACATCGTGGGGGAAAATCGAGAAGGAGGACCTCAAGGCGCTCAACACCAATCTCACTTACCTTGGAAGCATGCTTGCAGCCGTGTCCGGAAGCGACGAAAAGCTCGCTGGGCGCCTGCGGGAGCACCTCGGGAAAAACGAGCTAACATACACGATATTCACATCGAAGGTAGCCCGCATGGAAATGGACGACGCGGTTGCCGAGCTTGAGGGCGGCAAATACAAGGGCACGCCGATTGAGGGGCAGCTCGCGGAATTCATCAACCAGTCCGCAATCAGGCTTTCGGACAGTTTCGTCTACCTGCGGCTTTTCGACCAGAAGGGCATTTCAAAGGAGCTTGCCGCGGAACTCCGCTATGAGCGGCTTGCGATAAAGAAGGAAATAGAAACCATTGCAGGGCAGTATCCGGGATACCAGCCGCTTCTTGCCATGCAGGAGAACGCCTACAAGATTGCAAAGTCGTTCCGCGAGGGCGGGTTCAACGCGGACTGGGAAGCCGTTGCGCGGCTCATCAAAAACAATGGCACGCCCGACGGCAAGTCGCAGCAGGAGGCGTTCGGGAAATTCAGCGAAGCGGTAAGCTATGCCGGCACGTATTCCACAGTAAGGCAGGAGTTCGAGGCATGGTCGCTTGACGGAAAGAACAAGGAGGGCATCCGCAATGCCATGGAAGACCTTGCTGGCAACATCGCAACCAAGATTGAGAACGCGGATGGCAAGACCGACCCAGCCGCGCTGCAGGAGGACATCGGAATGCTGTCCACAATGGGCTCAATTTTCAGGCGCTCGGCAGGCGAATTTGAGGGGAACGAAAAGATAGTGTCTGCGATGGAGCGGCTGGCGAAAAACCTCGATGTTGATTACGACGAGCTTGAAAACGACGCGCAGAAGCAGAAGTTCGTCTCAAGCCTCGATGTATACACGATTGCGTTTTACGGGCTGAAGGGCATAAACAACGGCATGGTGGAGGCGGGCAGCCTCGAGGACTGGCAGGCGATAGTGCCCGACGCGGCAAAGACGCTTTACGGGATAACCAAGGAGTCCGAGAAGGGCAAGGGCGACGCGTCCGGCACGTGGCGCACATGGCACAACCTCAACGCGGTTTTCGGGAAGGACGCGGTGACATCCGAGCTTTCGAAAAAGGAGAAGGACTACATAACATCGCAAGTGTGATGCTTCGCGCCCTCCGCATGAGTTCTTATAAAGATGTTCTTCGTTAGTGGAAACGACGCCCGATGACGGGCAGCCTATGGAGGGGTTTTATGGAAACAGTGAAAATAACCATAAAATCTGACGAAAAAGCCAGCCGACTTGAGCTTTTCATCAGGTTCATATGGTACTTCATCGCGGTGATTATCCTCGGGATAATCGGGATATTCGTATACATCGCGACGCTCATCCAGTGGCTGCACATACTCCTGCTCGGAAAGAGGCAAGGCGCCATTGCGAAGTTCGTGAACGCGTGGGTGTCCGCATACGCGCAGGTAATGATATACTTCCTGCTTGCGACGGACGAGCGCCCGCCGCTGGTGCCCGAGTTCTGATTTCCTTTCTTTTTTGTTTTTTTTCTTTTCCCTTCTTCTTTGTTTCTTTGCCCGCCCGCATCCGGCTTACGCCGCAGGATTCCAGTCCGCTATTTAAACTTTGCCTGAGAATCCGCTAGTGCGACCAGCATGGAAACAGTCCTTAGGCAGCCTAGCTCACTTGAGCAGCCTTCATCAGTCCGAAGGCCGTCATTTCCCAAATCGCTGATGGAGGACCACAAGTTCGTGGACCCGTTCCGCGAAGTGCAGCGCACGCTTCTGGTTTCCGAGCAAACGACCGTTTCGCCGATAATATCTCTTGAAATCGCGCAGGCGACCGCCCCCAAGGGCGCGATGAGAAGCGAGTCATTTTTCTCGACGATATACGCCTACCTTTCAATGGCGATAACGCACCTGAAGAGGAAATTCGGGCGCAACCGCCGCGCGCGGGCAAGGCTGACTCGGCTTGGCTCCGACGCCCTCTCGCAATTGCAATACCTCTCGCTTTTGTGCGAGGCGACTTCGTGCGGGACGCCTGACGAGGCGCTCACGCTCCAGTCCGCTTTCGGAGAGGCATACTACGAGATAATGACGCTTTCTGCGAACCTCGAGAAAATGACCGAGCGGGAAGGGGAGCACCACCTGCGCAACTACTCGAGGCAGATGACAAAGATACTGCACGCCGCGGACTGAAGGGCAATCCGCGGTTTGCGGCGAAACCGCACAGGCGCAACACGCGCGCTTGCGCCATCAATCCTGTTTTCCCGGGCTGATTTTCCATGGACTGGAAAGCGCACATGCTCATCGGCTGCATATTCGGGGCAGTCGGCGGAAGCTCCATCCTGAATCTCCAGCTGCCAGCCCTTGCGCTCTTCTCCGCCATTTCCGGAGTAGCCGCCCTCCTGCCTGATTTGGATTTGAGGAAAAGCAAATTCTCCCAGCTTCTTTACCTCGCAGCAGCAGTCGCAATACTCGCAGCGGCAGCCGCGCTTTCCGGGAAAAGCGGGGGCATCCAGCCCGACCTGTTCGCTTTCTATGCAGTCGCGCTTGCGGTTGTTGCCATGGCTCTCGACCTGCTCATCCGCCCGCGGCACAGAGGGGTTATGCACGGGCTTTTTTTCCTCTGCGCGATTTCCGTTGCGGCGTATGCGGCGCTCGGCGTTTTCTTCGCCCTCGCGCTTTTCCTTGGCTACCTCTCGCACCTTCTCGCGGACATGTGCATCAAGGCATGATTCCGGGCGGGGTTGGGATAGGATTTAATTGCTTGCCCCCGAATGTTGCGCATGGCATACGGCATTGACTCCAATGAAATCGTGATGGCGCTTTTGCTCGTGAAGGCAGTGCTTGCCATCCTCGCAGTCCTGATATTCGCCTACTACAAAATCAACTGGGACAGGGCGAAGAGGCATTTGCCAGTGCACTTCTTCTACACCAAGTGGAGGTCGGTGAAGCACGCGGTCCTTCTGGGGCTCGCGTCACTGGGCTTTGCCATCGGGTTCGCGGTGGAGCTTGCGGGCGTGCAGTACGGGCTTTCCGCAAACCTCGCAAGATTCCTCTCGAGCATATTCGAGATATACGCCATGCTCGGCATGCTCTACGTATTCTTCACGCTGGCGATGGAGGACGTGCCTTCGTTCCAGCATATCACCGAGTCATCAAGGCACCATTCGCACGCGAAGCCTGCGGCGCAGATGATGGCAAAGGCGCAGGTTGCAGCCCGGCCAAAGGCGAGGGCGAAAACGAAAAGGGGCAAAGGCAGGGGCAGGAAAAAACGCTGATTAGTCCGCAAACAGGAGGGAAATCATGGGATTCTTAGATGGGCTTTTGGGAAACAAGGAAGCGCCCGCAAGGGAGGGCTTGCCGTTCAACGTGACGACCGCTCTTCGCCCCGTGCGCTTAAACGCTCGCAAGGAGTCTTCGCTTGAGCTTATCGTGACCGTGAAGAACGTGACCGGCGCGCCGATAATGGCGTCCGTGTCGGTCGAGGTCCCCAAGTCACTGGGCTTTGAGAACGTCGGCATGACGAAAATAAAGGAAATCAGGATGGGCGAGCTTCCCCCGCAGAAGGAGAAAACGCTCTCGGTTTCCATATGCTCGAACGTCTCCACCATGCCTGGAACGTACGCCGTGCTCGTGACAGTCAGCCACCACTACCGCGACTATTCGCACGTGCTGAATTACGCGAAGAAAACGGTCGAAGTCAGGGCTGTCTGAAGCATACCTGAATATTGTGAACTCTTTTACCCGATTCGCATAAGCGACGGGCAGCCGTCGCCGCGCTCAACCCACAGCTTTGCCTTCAGGGCTAAAAGATACACTGAGCCGTTGCGATTCGGGAATGAATATACCTCGTAGGGGAAACGGGTGATTGATGTCCCGCTCGACAAATCCTGCGCTTCTTTCTGCGTGAGGGATATGTTCTCCGAAGCGTTGTTCGCACGATTGTATGCAACAAGAGCGGCGTTGAAGCCATCCGCTCCCATGCCATATGGGGATTTGAAGAGCAGCTCGTTGGGATAACTATATACACCCCCTTCACTTTCCGGATATCCAAATGCCACTGAGCCGATGTTCTTGGAAGGATAACTCGAACCGATGCCGAGGTAAGTTCCGTTCTTGAAGCATACGATAGCAATATGCCTATCCATCCACTTTGCGGGGTTGAAATAATCCCGCGCAAATTTTTCTTCCGTTGGCGCGAATTCGCAGGGTTCTGTCTTACACACGTATCTTGCGCTTGTGCTCGGAGGGGAGGTCGAAGTGGTCATTAGTTCGTATTCCATGGAGCCGTTAGTGAAATTCACCAACTCGTAGCCCCCGCCTCTATTGCCGCATATTTTGTATTCGACCCTCTCTGCCCCATCTTTCCAATAAATGTTGCAATCGACAGTGTATCCTTTTAGATTCAGGACAACGCTTTCATTCGAGTGGGGGAGCGTGACTGCTACGTTTGCCGGCGGATTGTAATTGGAAGCGCAGCCGGAGACCAGCACTAATGACACGACAAGAAGAGCAACCAGGAAAAACTTCATGTTATCCATGCAAAGCCCTTGACTATTGTTCTTTATAATTATGATTCTGAGGCGCAGGGAGGGCTGGATTTTAAGCTTTCCAGCCCAGATTGTGCCGGTTGATGGCGCATGAAAATACACAACACCCTTTCGGGCAAAAAAGAGGAGTTCGCCCCGCAGGAAAAATTGAAGGTCAGGATGTACGTGTGCGGCATCACCCCGTACGACCACTCGCACCTCGGGCACGCGCGCACGCTTGTCGCATTCGATATCGTCCGCCGCTACATGCTGTTTAGGGGATTTGAAGTTTCCTACGTCCAGAACGTCACGGACATCGACGACAAGATAATCAAGAGGGCGCACGAGCGCAAGATGGCGCCGCTTGAACTTTCGAAAAAGTTCAACGACCTGTCGGAAAAGGAGTTCGAGACGCTTGGGATAATGAAGCCCACCGAATCGCCAAAGGTGAGCGGCTTCATGCCGCAGATAATAACGCTAATCGAGAGGATTGAGAGGAACGGGTTTGCCTACCGCACGGCATCAGGAGTTTATTTCGACGTCATGAAATTCGGCGGCTATGGCGGGTTGTCGCATCAGGACACCGAGCAGATAAAGTCCGGCGCGAGAATCGAAGTCGACGAGCAGAAGAAAAACCCGCAGGACTTCGCGCTTTGGAAGCTTGGCGAGGAGCCGGGCGTCACGTTTGATTCGCCCTTCGGAAGGGGCAGACCCGGCTGGCACATCGAATGCTCGGCAATGAGCACCTCCATCCTCGGCGACACGCTGGACATACACGGCGGCGCGCGCGACCTCATCTTCCCGCACCACGAAAACGAAATCGCGCAGTCCGAGGCGGCTACCGGAAAGAAATTCGTGAAGGTGTGGATGCACACCGGCTTTTTGACTGTGAACGGCGAGAAGATGGCAAAGTCGCTTGGCAACTTCGTGACAATCGAGTCCGCGCTTGCGAAATTCCCGCCGCAATCAATCAGGATGCTCTTTGCCATGTCGCACTACCAAAGCCCGATTGATTTTTCGGAGGACGCGATTGCCGCGGCTGGCAATTCGCTGTCCACCTTGCACTCCGCAATCCACGCCGCGAAAAGCTACCCGCTTCCCGCGAATGGCACTGCGAAGCTCGCGCAAGCCGCGCACGAAGCCGAGACCGCATTCACAGCCGCGATGGACGACGATTTCGACTCGCCAAACGCGATGGCCGCGCTCTTTGCCCTTGCCAAGAAAATCACCGCCGCGTGCTCGGACACGAGCGCGGGGAAGATGGACGCGCTTGCCGCGGCAGCCACGCTTGAGAAGCTGCTCGGCGTGTTCAACCTCGCCCCGCAGGACGCAAAGCTTTCCATTTCTGAGGATGAAATCGAAAAGCTCGTGGCTGAGAGGGATGATGCGAGGAAGAAGAAGGACTTCGCAACTTCGGACGCCATCCGCAAAAAACTGGACGGGGCGGGAATACTTCTTGAAGACAGGAAAGACGGGAAGACGGGCTGGAGAAGGAAGTAGTTTTATTTTCTTTGCACCCAAACCACGATATGCGCAAGCTGGTGGGGGTTGCGCTCGTCGCAATAGCCATACTTGTTTTGCTTTTGATTATCCCTCCTGCTGCAAATGCGCCATCCCAAAAACAGGCACAGCCGCAGGAGGGCAGGGCTTCCGAGCCGTTTTCCCTCGGGATTTACACCTCGGAAATTTCGGACAGCGGGAATGGCACGGTCGCAGTCATGCAGATATTTGCCACGGGCGGCTCGGATGAAAAGGTTTTCGCCTACTGCTCGGATTCGCAGATTGCTGATTCCATCCTTATCCTTGACCACCCGTCTGTCCCGGGCATAACCGGCGGGTTTTCCACGCAAATCGCGCGGGCGGTTGAGAGGTGCGGCTTTTCCTACAACGTGGTCGCCCCCAAGGACGCGCTTGCATGGGAAAACGCAGTCATCGTCGCGCCCACCGGCGCGCTTCCGCAGTCGCTTGAGAACGAAAGCGCGCGGCTGATGGAGCGGAACCTGCGGCTGATAGTCGCGGAAAGCCTCCCCGGAAGGACGGTGGGGCTCAACGGCACCATAGGGCAGCAGGGCAAGCCGCCCGCTGATTACGAACGCGTGGAAATCGAGCCGTCATATGAAAGCGCGGCTGTCGCGGGAATCGCCGCATCCGCGCTCGCGTCCGGCAAAACCAAGATTGCCGAGGTGAAAAAGAGGGGCGGCAATTTGACGGTCGCAATCCCGATTGGCAGCAACCAGCAGATTGGATATTGTCGCGTCTACCAGTTCTCGGATTCGTCCTGCAGGTTTTCCGACAGCGGAAAGATAACGAAGCCCAAGGGCACGCTTGGCGCGAAAGCCGCCGCGCTTGCGGGCGAGAATGTGGAGTTTGAGTTTTCGCTCGGCAACCAGGAAGGAGGAAGGCGGCTCAAGCTTTACGCCGTGGATTATTCGGGCAGGGAGGAAGTGCTGCGCAGGGAAATCGCGGACGGCGTGGTTTCAAGCGGCTGGGCTGGCAGGTTTTCGCTCCCGCTTTCAAGCGAAGGCAGCCACACCATATGGCTTGTAGACCAGTTCGGGCGCAGACACGCAAGCGCGTTTGTGGACGTGCGCGGCTTTTCAGCAGAGCTTTTCGGAAGAGGCGGGAACCGGCTCGAATTCAGGACGGCGTTCGGAGGGGAGCCGCTCACCGGCGCAGTCAGCGCGTGGATTGATGATGGCGAGAAAAAGCAGTTCCACTCGAACAACGGAACGCTTGTCATCTGGGCGTCCCCAACGCCGGGCGCGAGGACGCTGCACCTGTCGTATCTTGGCATGGAAGTGGAAAAGCAGCTCGTGTTCGAGGAGAGCCAGCTTGGGAATTATCTCCGCCTTCTCGCCCCCTCGCTTCTTTTCCTGCTCGCCATTTTCCTCCTCCTGCGCGCGGGAAACAGGGTGAAATACAGGATAACGTTCCCTGAATTCGCCCTTGGCGGGAAAGAGGAGGTGCAGGCCGGGAAGGGGGACATCTTCCTTGCGTGGAAAAACTCGGATGCGAAATTGGGCTCGCACAAGCTCATGGCAAGCGCGGAGGAAATCGGCAAGTGCCTGTCGAAAAACCTCGAAAAAACCGGCGGGGCGGGAGCGAAGGCGCGCGCAATAAACACCCCAAGCCTGCGCCGCGCGCTTGCGAAGCTGGCTGCGGACGGCGTGCTTCTCGAGTCGGACGGGATGTTCATCCCTGCAAAGGAAGCCGGCGGATTTTCCGCAGGGCAGCATCGCGCGCTTCGGCTCGCGCACGACCTGCTCCTTGAGCGCGGATTGCCGTTCGCAAGGAGGCAGGTCATTCCGGCAAAAAAGCTCGGGCTTGAGCTGGCGCTGTTTTCAGGGGAGAAAAGCGTGCTTGAACGGATGGGCAAATGCAGGCGCATAGTCCTGTTCGCAGGCGAATCCGAGATTGCGGCCTTCAGAAAATCGCTTGAAAAAACTGGCGGCGATGCAGTGCGGATAAAAATCGCCGAGCAGAACGGCAAGGTCGCATTCATTGCCGCGGAAAGGCATGCACTGGACGCGGCTCTCAGATAAGTCCGACCGGCAGGCAGGCAGAATGGGATAAAAGTTGATGCATCCCAGTTCAACCCATGCTTGAAGTCGACGGCTCAACCGGCGAGGGCGGCGGGCAGGTTTTGCGCACCGCGCTGTCAATCGCCTGCGTGCTTGGAAAACCGGTTCGCATAAACAACATAAGGGCTGGGAGGGAGAACCCGGGCTTGCGCGCGCAGCACCTTACCGTGTGCAGGCTGCTTGCAAAAATAACCGGCGGGAAACTTTCCGGCGCGGATATCGGCTCGCAGGAAATCGCGTTCGCCCCTGCAAAAATTTCAGGCGGCGAATTCTCGTTTGACATAGGCACCGCGGGCTCGTGCACGCTTCTTCTGCAGGCGGCGCTTCCCGTCCTCTTATCCGCGCCCGAGCCATGCTCGCTTCGCATAAAGGGCGGAACGCACGTGCGCGGAGCTCCGACATACGAATATTTTTCAGAGGTTTTCCTGCCGGCAATCAGGCGCTTCGGGGCAAAGTGCGAATGCGAACTTGTGTCGCACGGGTTTTACCCGAAGGGCGGCGGGGAAATCGTTGTCCGCACAAAGCCGTCCGAGCTTTCTGGCTGCAAAATCGAAAAGGAAGAGGGCAAGCAAGCGAGATATTCCATCATATCTTCATCGCTTCCTGAATCGGTTGCCGCGCGTGAGGAGAAAATCCTGAAGGAAACGCTTGGCAAGAAATTCGAATTGCAGGGAATTGTCGCGCCAGTGCATTCTTCCTGCGCAGGAAACGCGCTCACAGTCTGGTCTGGCACGCACGGGGGCTGTGCAATCGGCGAGAGGGGAAAGCCAGCCGAGCAGGTGGCTGGCGAGGCTTGCAAAGATTTCATGTCCGGCTTGGAAGGCGGCGCAGTTGATTGCCATCTTGCGGACCAGCTGCTCATTTACGCCGCGCTTGCAAAAGGGAAAACCGGTTTTTCCGCGCATGAATTTACAAGCCATGCAAAGACGAATGCCGAGGTTTTGAGAAGGATGACAGGAAGGAATATTATACTTGGCGAGGAAGGGAAACTCGAGGTATTTTAGATGGCACAGAAGGCGAATCTTGCACTTCTTGATTTCGCGGGGCTCGCGCTTGCGGCAGCCATGGGGCTCGCGGTCGCGGTCTTCGGGCAAGTCGCGTTCCTGCTGCTTCTCCTCATTTTCCTCGCGGCGTCCGTGATTGTCACGAAATACGGCTACGAGAAAAAGCGCGACATGGGGCTTTACGAGCACGAGCGCAGCTGGGAAAACGTGCTTGCGAACGGGCTTGTGCCAGCGATATGCGCGGTCCTCTCGCCGCAAATCGGCTGGGGCCCCTATGTCGGCTCGCTTGCCGCGATAACCGCGGACAAGTTCGCATCCGAACTTGGCGTGCTTGGAGGGGAGCCGGTTTTCCTGCTTACAATGAAAAAGGTGAAGCGCGGCACGAACGGGGCGGTGACGCCATTCGGGCTTCTGATGTCCCTTGACGGCGGGCTTCTTGTCGGCGTGGCGGCAATGGCGCTGTTCCCGAACGTGTCGCTTTGGAAAGTGGTGGCAATCGGGATGATCGGCTTTACCGGCAGCTTCATTGACAGCATAGTCGGCGTGCTTGAGGAGCGCGGAATCGGCACCAAGGCGACCACGAATGCCATCTGCTCGCTTTTCGGCGCGGTTGCCGGAATGGCGCTGCTGTAATTGCTGGAACGGCGCCGCTGTAATTACAGGATGGCGCTCGCGTAACAAAACCTCCATTCCGTATTTTATTTTCTTCCAGCCATAATCAGCCACATGGCTCAGCCGAACTCCTCCGCGGCGAGGCAGATGCCGCCAAGCATGTCTTTTGTCGTGAAAAGCACGAAGCAAATGGAATATCTCCCCAATTACATAAACGCGGCGATAAGGAAACTTTATCCCGAGCTTGGCGGCAGGGGAGATGACTTCAACAGGATGGAGCTTTGCGTCAGCGAAATCGCGCAAAACTCGGTGGAGCACCAGTCGCGGCTTCCGGCGTGGATATACCTTGAGAAGAGGGAGGGGGCGTTTTACTGCATGGTTCGGCAGAGCGAACCGTTCGAAAACCCGAAACTCGAGGAAATAAACCTGCCTGAGTGGAGCGCAGAGCGGGGAAGGGGGCGCCCGATTGTCTATTCTTATTCCGAGGGAAAGCTCTGGTTCAATGGGCAGGCAGGGGAAACTTCGTTCGAGCTTGCGCTCGGGGAAAAACGGGCTGCTGTGGAACAGCTGATGTGGAAAAATCAGCTGCAATTAGCAGGAATTTAGGCGACTGAAAAGGCGGCGAAGCTTTTTTCCTTCACGGTTTCCTGCGAAATGGTTTCCAGCTTCTTGACGAAAATCCCGATTGGCGAGCGGATTGTTATGCGCCTGCAAAATTCGGCTATCTTTTCCTCGGCGCCTTCGGCGACTATTTCCACGCTGCCATCATCGAGGTTTTTTGCATAGCCGCAAAGGGAGCAGGACTCGCCTATGCGGCGGCAGAATTCGCGGAATCCGACTCCCTGCACGTTGCCGGATGCAATGAACTTGGAACGCATCATGAAAACGCCTCGGCTAAGCGGAATTGTTCACTTCGGCCGCACTCCCCTTATTTCGCAATCGGCAGGGGCGAGGAGTAGGGCGCGAGGAGCTTTGCCGCCATGTTAAGGGCGACTTCGACGTCCTTTTCGCTCCTGCCTCCGGTGCAGATTATCTTCCCGTTCTTGAACAATAGAAGCGATGTCTTGGGGTGCGGGAACTTGAGGATGGCGCCGGGGAACTGCTCAGGCTCGTATTCCACGCCGTCGATTTCCGACGCGATTGAGTAAAGGTCAAGCTCCACGCCCAGTGCCGCGGATGCGACGATGTTTTGGACAACGAAGGTCGGCTTGAAGCCGCGCGGGGGCTTGGTGGTCGAGAAGTTCACGAGCATCTTCAGCGTGCGCTCGATTGCAGCGCCCACGTCCGCCTCGTTCTTGCCGCCCGTGCAGATGATTTTCCCGTTCTTGAACAATAGAAGCGATGTCTTGGGCTCCTTGAGTTTCAGGATTGCGCCGGGGAACTGCTCAGGCTCGTATTCCACGTCGTCCACGCGGGATGCAATGGTATAGAGGTCGAGCTCGAGCCCAAGCGAGGCTGACGCGACGATGTTCTCTATCTTGAAAGTCGGCTTGATTTGCGTCTTTGCAGACTGCTTCTTTTTTGAAGATTTAGCCAAATAACCCACCAACGGTACGCGAATTCGCGTTATCAGACGCCCTGCTAAACTCCCGTCTTACGGCGAAAGTTCCTCACCACAACCTTTATAAATGAACATAGGGATTTAAAAAGGGAAGGTATTTAAACAGGTCTGAGACGAAAGTAGCCTCGCCTTTTGCAGGTCGGGTTTTGTATCAGATGTGGTGATGTAAATGAGACGCTCACTTGGGAAGATGTCAAAAAGAAGCCGCTCGCTCGGGCAGGCAGCACGCAAGCTCACAGTGCCTGGGCTCGTCAGCGGATACAAGGTCGGAGACCGCGTAAGCATCGACTCGCAGTCGAAATACAGCGGCATGCCCCACCCTCGCTACAGGGGAAGGACCGGCATCATAACCGCCACCCGCGGAAAGGCATACGTGGTTGCGATAATGGACGGCAACATGGCAAAGGACCTCATTATCCCCCCCGTGCACCTGAGGAAAGTGGGCACAGTCAAAACGCCGGTGAAGCCGGCAAAGAAAGCGGCAAAAACGCCGGTCAAATCCCAATAAATCAAGGCGGTGGTCTTCATGATAGGAAAAGGCGCCAACGAAATTCGCCCGGCAACTCTCGCCGAAGTCGAGAAGATACTCGAGAAGAGGCAGGGGACAGCAGGCGAGTTCGGATTCGAGCAGCAGACCACTCTTGACTACGCAAAGAAATTCGCCAAGCTCAAGCTCTCCGAAGCGCAGGAACTCGCCAAGGAGCTTGAAGAGCTCGGCGTGAAGCCCGAGACGGCGGTGAAGCTCGCGGACGTGCTTCCCATCAACAAGGGGCAATTCGCACTCATCCTGGCAAAAGACCGCGCAAGCCTCACGGACAAGAAAGTCACGGAAATTGAGGAGCTTGTCGCGAAATACTCGAAGAAGGCGAAGAAAATCGAGTCGTCAAAAGCGCCCCTCGAGGAAGTCAAGCCCGCCGAGGCTGCCTCGCCCGCTGCGGAGAAGCCAGCCGAAAAAACCGAAGACAAGAAAGCCGATTGAGAACAAAGGCTTTTATAGGGCTGGAAGAATAACCATCGTTAGTGGGAGAATTGTTTCACGATTCACTGCATAAGGAGAATGTATCATGGAGATGGAAGAGCACGCCAGAGTCATTGATTTCCTTCCTGACGGCCGCGCGGCGGACCGCGAGCGCGAGCCGGTAGCGCAGCTTGTCGGCGAAAAATATTTCACAATCCTCGAAGTCTCCATAAAGCGCGGCACTGCAGTCGCCCTCGGGCAGCGCCTCTACATAGGCAAGGACGCGCGCGAGCAGGTGGAGAAAATCAAGAGAAGGATAGAATACAACGAGCTTACGGCAACGGCGAGAAACGAGCTTCCGCTTGTCACCAAGAACATCATACAGGACCGCGAAGCCGAGTTCGTCGGCATGTTCAACAAGGCAGGCCCGATATCAATCCGCCTTCACCAGCTTGAGCTTCTTCCGGGAATCGGCAAGAAGCACCTCAAGGAAATACTCGAGTCAAGGGAGGAGAAGCCCTTCGAGAACTTCAAGGACATGCAGGCAAGGGTGCCTCTGCTTCCCGACCCGGTCAACCTCATCCAGACGCGCGTTACCGAGGAGCTTGCTGGAGCGACAAAGAACTATCTGTTTGTCCGCCCTCCCGCGCGCCACCACGACGAGTACGGCTACGGGCGATAAGTCGTAGGGGAGTGCAAACAAATCCTATTTAGCGAAAGCAGCGCAGCCGCACTCTTCTTAAATCGGCTTAACAAATATCTTTTTGCGGGCCCGTGGCGCAACCTGGATAGCGCGTCTGGCTTCGAATGCGCTTCGGGAATCTTCCCGAAGAGTGGCAGGTGCCACCAGAAGGCTGCGGGTTCAAACGCCGTTGTTTGGCAACAACGTGTTGCCAGCCTCCGGCTGTCAATCCCGTCGGGCCCGTTTTTTATTTTTTCTTGGAAAATCCAGCTCGGAGGATGGAATGCGTATTGCGGGCATCTTCATCGCGCTTCTGCTTTTCTCCAGCGTGCATGCCGAATTCCTCGCGAGCTACGACTCTGCAAGCGGGAAAATCTGGGTGCTTTGCGAGAACCAGAGCTCGGTTTTTGTTTCCGGGCAGGACGGCTTATCGCGCGAGATTGCGCTTGACGCGAATTCGCAGGCAGACTTCACTCCTGCGCATGGAGGGAAATACGCTGTGCAGTGCGGCAAGGCCGCGCTTGCAGTCACAGTCCCGTCCGAGCCGCCAGCCATGCAGCTTGCTAAGGGAAGGGAGGACATTGGCTGGATTGCCATTGCCGCCCTCGCAGTCCTGTTTTCGTTCCTCGTCGCCCTCGTCGCTCTGCGCGTGCTTCTTTCGCAGTCGTGGTTCTGCAAAAGCGTGGAGGGCAATCGCGCAAGGATAACCCTGCGCGCCGGAAGCGCGATGAAAAACGTGCTAATAACCGACCCGGTCGCAATCGGGCATTCCGGCGGGCAGATGGAATTTTCAATCAGGCATCTTGACGCGGGAAGGGAGTGGCAGGCGGAATACGAAGTGGAAACCCCCGAAAACATCCTTCCCGCGAGCCTGCAGGCAGAGTGCAAAGGAGGCAGGGTGTCCATGCTCTCGCAGCTCATTGCTGACTTTCCTGCAGGAAAGCCGGAAAAGCCGCAAGGCGCGCAACAACAGCCGCATGTGAAAAAGAAGGTCCCGAAAAACGGCGGATGAATTTTCCGCGCGCCTGATGGGCATGTTGCCGGTCAGATTTCCAGCGGGTCCCCTTTCGGCTGCCACAATCTCATGAATACGATTATTGCGATGAAATCGAAAACGAGGAAGCCGGGCAGCAGCCAGTCGAAGAAGTTTATGAGCACCAGCTCGGACGCCGCGACCGAGATGAAGAAAACCCCCTGCGCCTGCACGAAGCCGCGCCAGCAGGCAAGCGAGCCTATGAAGAATATGAAAAGCGAAATCGCCGTGGCGACGGAAATCGGCAGCCGCAGGTAGGCGAAGAATACCAGCATGGTCGCGCAGATGAGCGAGATTTCGGCGATGACCGACACGAGGATGGTATTCAAGGAGTCGTCCTCGGAAACCTCGAAAAGTTGGAACGCCATTCAACACAACTTCCTTGCCACTTCAAGCGCCTCGGCGGGAGTGAGCGTGAATACTTTCCGCTCCGCGTATTTAAGTTTTTGCGCAACGGCGTGGGCGGCATCCTTGTCGCTTGAGCCAAAAAGCTCCTGCCTCGCATCCACCACCGCGTTTTTCAGGGATTTTTTCCTGTGCGAGAAAATCGCGCCGATTACCTTCTCGTGCTTTTGTGCGAGCTTGGCGCCGGTCAGCTCGAGCGAAATGACGCACGAGTCCACCTTGGGTTTTGGCGTGAACGCCTCTTTCGGGACCAGCGCGAGGACCTCGAGCTTGAAAACGAGCTGGGAGAAAACGGACAGCCTGCCGTAATTGTGCGTCCCAGGCTCGGCAGCCATGCGAAGCGCGACTTCCTTTTGCAGGCACAATATCGCCCTGTCGAAATTCATCCCTGCAAGCTTGAGAAGTATGGGCGTGGTTATGTAGTAGGGGATGTTGCCCGCGACTATGTTGTAGCGGGACTGGGCGTCGAATTCAAGGATGTCCTCCTCGACCACGGAGACGCGCTTGTGGAATTTCATGCGGAGCGACTTTGCGAGCTTGGGGTCAAGCTCGACTGCTGTTATGTGCCCGGCTCCAGCTGCGAGAAGTTTTGTAGTCAGCCTGCCGTCGCCTGCCCCGATTTCAAGCACGGATTTGCCCGCGGGCGCTGCTTCTTCCGCCTCGAACTGGAGGACTGTTTCGTCCGCGAGGAAATTCTGCCCGAGCTTGGCTTTCATGTTGCGCACCTGTTGGCTGCCCGGGCTTGCTGCGCGGGCGTTAAGGCGAAGTGAGTATCCTCGCCGAGTCGTGCTCTATCACGACCGTGTGCTCCTTTTGAGATACCAGCCCCCTGCCCGTGTCGCGCAGGACCGGGTATGGCTGAAGCGCCCCCGTGCCGAGAAGCTCGCGAAGCGAAGTCGCAAGCGTGAGCCGTGAGTTGAACACCGTCGAGAGCCACCTCTCCGCAAACGGGAGTGAGAAGTAATTCGAAAGCACGTGCGCAAGGAGGTCGCGGGAGTATTTGCCGCGCAGCTTGGGCGTCCCCTGAAGCGCGAATATCTCGACTTGGGACGTGTCAGCCACCCTGCCGGAACCGGCGGATGCAAAGGGCTCGACCGCGAATATGTCGCCTTCCGCAAGCTCGTAGTTGGAGCTTGAGGAGATGTTCGGGATTTCCACGCCCGCGTGGAGAAGGTAGGGCTCTATCTTGTGCCCGGTCAGGTTCTCAATCGGCTTGAAGCCGCGGGAGGTTATCTCCTTTTCAATCGCAGTGCCGATTGCGCCGGTTTTCACGCCGGGCTTCATGCAGGCGATTGCCGCCTCAAGCGCGGCTTCGGACGCCTCGCAGAGCTTTCCCTGCTCGCCCGATAAATCAACGGTCACAGCCATGTCCCCTATGCAGCCGTCGATGTGCGTGCCTATGTCGATTTTCACGACATCGGTCTCAGTGATGAGGAGCTTGTTGTCCGCCTCGGGCGTGAAGTGCGCCGCGATGTCGTTTATGGAAATGTTCGCGGGAAACGCCGGTTTTGCGCCAGCATCCGCAATCATCTTCTCAAGAGTTTCCGCAATGTCGAGCACCGACTCGCCCGGAAGCACGAGCTTTGGGACTTCCTTTATGACCGATGCCGCCGCCTTGCCAGCGGTGCGGAAGTTCTCCATCATCTTGGCGACTTCCTCGGGTGTCATTTCCTCGCCCTCGTGTTCGTGGTCGTGCCCGTGTTCGTGCTCGTGCGAATGCGTATGAACGTGCCCGTGGGATTCTTCGTTTTCCGTCATAATATCACAGGGACGATAGGCAGCCACAAGTTTAAAAGGAAACGTGGAGAAAAGGCGGCATGAAAAATGCCAGCAGGGATTTTTCAGAATTTGAACGAGATGCGAAGCATCGAAGTTCAAATCTGATGAAACAGGTCATGAAAAGCGGCTCGGGAAAAAAATCCGCGCCTTCCCGCGAAAGCGGCATGGAGGACGGCATCTGCGTGCTTTGCGGCGGCGAGCTTCCCGGTGTGCCTGCAAAGAAAGACCTGGCAATCGCATTTGCAAGGAGAATCCGGCAGGCGTTCGGCATGGAGCCGCACCACTCGGTCGCGTGCAGGCAATGCCTTCCCGCGTGCCTGCAGAAGCGCGCGGCGTTTGAAAGCGAGATGCGCCTCAGCCGCATTTTCGCGCTCGTCCTGTTCGCAGCCGTCCTCGCAGGAGGGGTTTATTTCGGCAGCTTCACGGTTTGGACGTTCCTGCCGGCAATCCTCGGAAGCGCGATAATCCTCCTCCTTCCATACGGGAAGTATTTCCCGGAATTCCCCTCTGCGTAGGAAAGCTGGTTCTACGCCGTAAAAATGAAGATGCAGCGGCGTGCTGCGGCGTGGACTTCCGACACTTTTTTAAAGGTACAAGACGTAAAAGGCGCACCAGTTAATCTTCAAGGAGGGATTTGATGAGAAAGACGACAATGTTGCTGGGACTCGCGGTCCTCACGGCTGCGACGTTCGCACAGACCGGCACCACCTTGCAGGGCATTTCCAGCATCAACGCGGCGGTTTCCGCGCTTTGCCAGGGACTGACCAGCATGCTGCCGGTTGCGGCGATGCTCATGATTGTCATCGCGGGCATCATCTATGCGGCGGGGCAGGTCATGGGAGCTGAAACGCGCGCAAGGGCAAACGTATGGGCAACAGCTGCTCTTACAGGCGCACTTGTTGGCATAATGATTTACGCAGTTGCACCCGGCGTCCTCCAGGTCATCTACAACGGACAGGGGACCGGAACAATCCAGTGCTGAATTTTTTCATTTTTTCTTTTTGTTTTTATTTCCCCAGCGCAAGCGCCGCGCTTTCCCAATGCCCGCGCGCACGGCTTGCGCCAGTGCTCCGCCCCACTCCCAGCCACACCCATTTAAAATGTTCGATTCCGTAAAACTGCCGTGATAGTCATGAACAAATTCATATTCGCATTGATTCTCGCCGCGGGGATTGCCACGGCAATGAATTCCGCGCACCCGCTGGACTCGGTCAAGCTCGCGATAAACAACCTGTGCCTTGACGCCAAGAGCCTGCTTCCCGTGGTCGCGATGATGATGATTGTCGTCGCGGGCATCATCTATGCGGCGGGGCAGATAATGGGCGCCGAGACGCGCGCAAGGGCAAACGTATGGGCGACAGCCGCGCTTACGGGTGCGCTCATAGGCATACTGATTTACGCGATTGCGCCTTCCGTGCTGACGACCATCTACAACAACGGCACTACTGAGTATGTGGACCTCGCGTCGTCCTGCATCTGAAGGCGGCTGCCGGAACCGGCGAAGGCACCCACCGGCGGATATAAAAGCGTTGATAGCGTTGCCTTTGCATGGCAATCGAATTCCATTTCACAGCGAAACCGAAACTGAAGAAGCCAGTCCTTGTGGAGGGCTTCCCGGGGCTCGGGCTGGTCGGCACGATATCAGCGAGCTACCTGATTGAGAAGCTCAAAATGGAGCCGCTTGGCTACATAACCGGCGAGCAGTTCCCGCCGCTTGCCGCGGTGCACAACCACCGCCCGCTTTACCCGGCCCGCATGTATTTTTCGCAGAAGCACGACCTGATTGTATTCGTCTCCGAGTTCGTAATCCCGATTGGCGCGGTGAACGAGCTTTCCGAGAAGATTTACGATTTTGCGAGGAAGATGAAGGTCGGCAAGATAATCTCGCTTGGCGGCATCACGATAAAGGGCGAGCAGGACGAGGTTTTCGCAATCGCCTCGCTTCCGGAGCTTGGCACCGCCCTTGAGAAGATAAAGACTGTCAAGCTCATCAAGGAGGGCGCCACAACGGGCGTCACGGGCGTGCTTCTGGCGCGCGGCGCGGTGGAGGGCTACCCGGTCATCTCGCTTCTTGCCGAGTCGCAGGAGGGCTACATGGACCCCAAGGCTGCAGCCATGGTGCTTGAAGTCCTCAACGAGGTTTTGGGCATAAAGATAGACATCTCCGCGCTTGAGGAAGAGGCAAAGGCGATTGACGACAAGGTCAAAAACGTCATGAGCAAGGCGAAGACCGCGCACACTGAATACAAGAAGGTGCAGACTGATGGCTCGCTCGGTCCCATGTACGGCTGATTCGCTCCCCCTTCCGTTTCCTTGTAGCAAGCGTTAATTAGCTTGCCGCGTTGAATAACAATCGTTAAGACTGACTTTTGGGGTGAGAGAATGGAAGAATATAAACTGCCGGATTTGCCATACGCATACAACGCGCTTGAGCCGTATATCGACGAGCAGACGATGAAACTGCACCACGACAAGCACCACGCGGCGTACGTGAACGGCTTCAACGCCGCGCTCAAGAAATTGGAGGAGGCGCGCGCAAAGGGCGACTTCGCCTCTGTGCAGGCGCTGTCCAAGCTCGCGGCATTCCACGGCTCGGGGCACACGATGCACTCGCTGTTCTGGGAAGTGATGTGCCCGAAGGAAAAAAGCGCGGAGCCGAAGTCGGGAGCGCTTTTCGATGCCATCACTGCGTCTTTCGGCTCGCTTGAGGCGTTCAAGAAGCACTTTTCCGAAGCTGCGAAAGCGGTCGAGGGAAGCGGCTGGGCAGTGCTCGCATATGAGCCCCTCGGCAAGAGGCTGCTTGTGCTTCAGGCGGAAAACCACCAGAAGCTGACGGTTCAGGGAAGCGTCCCGCTCCTTGTTCTCGACGTCTGGGAGCACGCGTATTACTTGAAATACCAGAACAACCGCGCGGGCTACGTGGACGCATGGTGGAACGTAGTGAATTGGGCTGAAGTCGAAAAGAAGTTCGCCCACGCGAAGAGAATTTAGTTTTTTTATTTTTTTTCAATTCTTCTTTTTTCCGCGAGGCGGATTACCTGAAACCTATTTAACGCCATCCGAACAGACTAATTCCGCAGGGGTACCAAAGTCCGGTCAAATGGGCGAGGCTTAAGACCTTGTGGCCTAGTGCCTTCGAGAGTTCGAATCTCTCCCCCTGCACTCTCTGCATGTTAGTCTCCCTCTATAGATTGGCGCCGTCTGGGCAAAGCTTAAAAACTCCGGACGAGAATTCTCTTCGGTGATACTGATGGCGGCCAAGAAAAAGAAATCGGCTCCGAAAGCTGCGGCGAAGGAAGAATGCTGCCCGTGCTGCGGCGGAAACGAGCTTGAAAGGATAGAGTCCGGTCTCCTGCTCCTAATCGGCTTGATTTGGGTGCTGCAGGTGCTCAACGTGTTCTCGTTCGGCGGGCAATACTTCCAGATAATCGGCTCCATGCTGGTGCTCGTGATCGGCGCGACCAAGTTCGTCGCCATGAACACAGCGTGCAAGTGCTGAACTCCTTTTTTCTTTTCCAGTTTTTATTTTACGACCCCGAGCGCAAGCTAGGGAAAATCTTTATTGGGCGCCAGAAGAAAATCAGTAGATTATCTTCTGCAGCTTGTTCGCCTTGGAGGCGAGCTTGAGCTCCCGCGCAATGCGCCTGCCCATGCTCATCGGCTCCTCGTACATGTAAGCAGTGTAAGGTGAGCCTTGCGGGTAGATATTCGTGCCCGCGACTATGCGCGCTGACACTTCGAACGCGAAGAACTGGAGGTTCTCATCAATTATGGTCTCAAGGCAGAAGGGGCCTGGAATGCCGCCGAACAGCCTGTCAGCCGCTTCGATGGTGTTCTTGCCCATCTCCATTATGTCGCCGAGGAGCGATTCGCGCACGACCAATAGCTCGTTGCCCA
>JBAYHU010000007.1:0-51840 GCA_041665945.1 Candidatus Micrarchaeia archaeon | reverse complement strand
TTCGCCCGCGTTTTCACGTGCGTTGAAATCCATCCGGGCGCAAAAATTGGCAGGCGCTTTTTCATAGACCACGGGATAGGCGTGGTGATTGGCGAAACCGCGGAAATAGGCGACGACGTGATGTTGTATCACGGCGTGACGCTGGGCGGCAGGGGCTATTGGCACGACCAGAAAGGGCAGAAACGCCACCCCACTCTTGAAAACGGGGTGGTTGTGGGTGTGGGCGCGACCATACTGGGCGCGGTTGAAATAGGCGAGGGAAGCGTAATTGGCGCAGGCGCTACCATACTGCGCAACGTCCCGAAAAAAACGAACGTCCCCGCTGGCTCCGTCTGGAGGGGCGAGGACAAGGGGGTGCCTGCCAACAAGGAGGAGCAGTCAAGGGTTGGCACTGGGGCTGAAATCTGATTGCTGGGCTCCGGAAAGGATTACTTTTTCTTTTCCTTGTCCTTTTCGGCAGCGTAGGTTTTCCTTATCCCGATTTCCGGGTCGTTCGCCGCGTCCGAGAGCTGCGACGTGAGGAATTCCATCAGCTTGTCACCTTCTTCCTTGTTGTAATAGACGTTGGAGCGCCACGCCCACTGCGCCGCGAATATCGTGCTATCGCCTTCCTTGCCGTTGTCGAATCCGGTCGCCACCACGAGAAGGTAGGGGCGCCCCTTCATCTTGTCCGCGAGCGTGCGGTGGATTTCATCGACAGCCGAGCCGAGCATGCTCTCGCTCTTGACGTCGTCCTTCTGCACGGATTTTTTTTCTTCTGCCATGATAATGACCTCTTTTGGGGCCTGCGCGAAGCGCAGTTATGTTTTCCTTTGTTGAATAACATGTTTTTTAAACACATGCCAACGGGTTAATCACGGGATAGGGCATGGCAAGGTATACTGACGAACAGCACAAGCTAGACGAGGAAATCCGCCGCTTCAACGAGTTTTGCTACCTTCTGGAAAGGAAAAAAGAGATGGAGGGCGAGCTTAAACGGATTGCCGCGAGGATGGAGAAGAGGGACTCGTCGCTGCTTCCAAGCTTCCTCCTGCACATATCCGTCGGCGGAAACGTGGGCGCGGATGAGACGCAAAAAGAAATGCTCGCAAGCAGGCTGGCGGATACCCGCGTGAAACTCGCGCAATATGAAAAATACGGTCTGTTTCCGTCCCGCGGCCAGATGAGTTTTCAGCGCTTCGAGCTTGAATTGAGGCAAAAGGAGCTTTTCGGGACTGGCGGCACGCCGATTTACCGCGGCGACACCTACGAATCCGCGCGGCTCACTTCAGCCGAACTCGCGGCAGTTTCCGATTATGCCGCGCTTCTTCGCGCGAAAGAAAAGCTTCGCAACCGCTTCGGGGCAAAATCCGGCAGGAAAACCATATCTCAGGAAGGCGAAATACGGGAAAACTTCAGGAGTGTCATCGAATCCCGCATTGCAGGCGCTGGCGGCTTCCCCTCGCAAGTCGAGGACCTGAAGGGGATTTTCATCGTGCTTTCGGAAAAAATGAGCGAGCCGAAAAGCATTTTTGATTCAGCCGTCCGCGCCCTGCGCAAGCCGAAAGCCGCCCTTATCCGCGGCGCAACAGGGCTTGGGCTGATGGCTGCGGGATTCGTGACTGGCGGAATCGGTTTCATCGCAGCAGGCGCGGTCCTTGGCGCAGCCGGCAGGTTTGCCGCAGTCGACGGCTTCTGGGACACGGCGCACCGCGTTTTTTCAGGGAGGAAAAGCGCAGGCGCGACTGCCATTGCCGCCAATGTTTTCTACAACAACAAAAAGAAATTCTCAAGCTTCCAGTCCGCCCGCGGGATAATGAGCTTCCTTGAAGAGAATCCCATCGGGCATGCGCAGGAAATAGACAAGGCGCTATTTTCATTCGCCGGCAAGATGGCATGGGGCAATCTCGCGAAGAGGGCTGTTTCTTTCGCATGCGCGCTTCTCCCGTTCGCGGGCTCTGCGCTGCAAAGCCTGTTTGAGGGCAAGCCTGAAGTTTCGGCTTTTACTGAGGCGAAGCCATCCATCTCAAAATCTCCCGTTGCTCCGCCCATGAAAGACACTGTGCAGGCGGTTTCCGACGCAAAGCAATCGGACACTGTCCAAGCAGTGCAGCAGGCAATAAAGCCGCCAGTTTCCAATCCAATCCCTCCATCCGCCCCGCAAGCAACCAATCCCGTCTTGCAGGCGGCGGGCGAGGCTTACTCAGCGGACAGCGGCGAGGGGATATGGCATCTGTCCGCCAAGGCGGCGGCAAAAAGCTTCGCGAACTATTCCTCGCTATCATCCCATGAAAAGACCACGCTTGTGAACACGATAAAGAATTACGTCGTCGAAAATAGGGCAAAGGTAGGGCTTCTCGATTCCGAGCTTGTCGGGAACGGCGCAGACAATTGCCCGTGCCTCAAGAAAGGGGCGGATATAATATTCACGCAGGAAAACTTCGCAGAGGCGCTGACGAAACTGCCCAAGTGGTTTGCCGACAAGCACGGCTTGGGAAAATCGCTTCCGATAAGCCTCAAGCCGCAAATCGGCGACAGCACCCTGAAACTCGCGCGGAAACTCTCGTTATAGAAACAGCTCCGCTGGGCAATCAAAGCGCCTCGGACTTGGAGTCGAGCTGCGGCTCGACTGCGTCCAAGCCGTTCTGCTGAACGCCTCGGACAGGACTTGAACCTGTGACCTATGGATTGCTGCCGTCCGCTTTTGCGGGCAGTTAACAGTCCATCGCTCTACCGACTGAGCTACCGAGGCACGTCTCCATTTTCCTTCGGAAAACGTGCGTGCAAATCCTCGCGGATTTGCACATCTTAGTCGAGCTTCTCGCTCGACTTCTGAACTTTTTACTCCGTAAAAAGTTCATGCCACTGGCCGGATTTGAACCAGCAACACATCGGTGACTGAAGCGCATCTCCGCTTCTTCAGCCGATTGCTCTCCCAGGTTGAGCTACAGTGGCGTGCAGACGGGATTGTGCGGAAAAACGTTAATAAACCCTAGAGCTATGCGCCTGCAAGTTCCAGAACCTCGGTCAGGCCGTGCAAAAGCAGCCATCCAGCGAAAACCGCGAGGATTATGCCCGTCAGCTTCAGGAACCTCTTCACGTCCAGCTTCACAATCGAGCGGAAGGAGGCGTATGCAAGCGCGGCTGCCGCAAGCGCGCCTGCCGCAACGGAGGGAACGTCAATCATCTTCGACGAGAGCCACACCCCTCCGAGCATCAGCACGATTTCCACTCCTTCGCGGAAAACGTTCGCGAATACAACGAACGCGAGAATCGCCTTTCCCCTACCGTCAAGCTTTCCTTCGCCCTGCTTTCCAAACGGGTTCCAAAACGGCTTGCCCTCAAGCATTGCGATTGCGAGCCAGCCGATGAGCGCGGCGGACGCTATAGACACGATGGCTTCGAACTGCCCCTCATGGGCTTCAAATCCCCCTGCGAGGGACTCGAACGCAATTGCCGCTGCGATGGATGCGGCTGCGGCAAGCGCGGCGCCGGCGTAAACGAGCCATCCGTGCTTCCAGTTGCCGGTTTTTTTGAGGTAGGCAAGCACCGCTCCCATTACAAGGGCGATTTCGAAAAATTCGCGGAAGGAGATTACGAATTCGGCAATCATGCGCTTTAAGGGAGGGGCGCCGGTTTTAATCCGCTCTACTCATTTCCGGCGCGGGCGCGCACGTGCTCTTTCATGATGCAGCGATCCATCACAACAAGAAGCCCTGCCTCTTCCGCGCGCTTCGCGGCGGCTTCGTTCACCACGCCCTCCTGCATCCAGACCGCCTTTGCCCCGATTTTTATCGCCTGCTCGACTATTTCAGGCACTGCGTCGGATTTCCTGAAAATATCAACAACCTCTACTTTCTGCAGGACGGATGGCAGGTCGGAGAAGCTTTTCTTGCCGAGCCAGCCGGAAATCGCGGGGTTGACCGGCACCACGTCGAACCCGTTTTCCATCAGGTATTTCGCCACTCTGAAGGACGGGCGCTCCGGGTTGTCGGACAGCCCGACCACTGCCACTGTTTTCATGGCAAGGATTTTCGCAATCGTTTCCGGCTCGGCAAACTCGCCTCGCGTTCCCGGCGCAGGCGGCATACTGCAAGTATTTTTCCCATCTTCGTTCATTTTGCCAGCCTCCTGACAACTTCATCGTGCGGGGCGTTGGTGCGGATTGAGGTCGGGGAAAAATGCGTCCTCTCGGCGAGGAATCCAGCATTTCTCATCGCGGCAAGCGCGTCGTCCATCCCCGCAATCCGTGTGCCTTTCTTTTTCGCAAGCACGTGCAAATCGTAATAGCCAAGCGTCCCCACGCGGCTTTCGGCCTGTATCGTGAGAAGCATCTTCTCAAGCTGCGCCTTCTTTTGGTAATCCCGCTTCGCGTTTTGTTTTTGCATGCCCTCAAGCGTTTTTCCGTCCCACAAATGCCCGAGATACATCGGTCCCCCGATTGCCAGCTGGTGCGCGCAGAGCGGGCAGGCTTGGTGCCGCGGAAGCCTCGACGATTCGCGCCAGCAGCAGCCCGGGCAATAGGAAACATAGCCCATCTTCTTCACGCACGCCACAGCCTTTTCAGCGCCTTTTTCCAGCCGCAGGGCTACTTTCACGTAATGGCGGTGCGAAAATGAGAACAGCGGGTCGATTCCGAGGTTGAACTGCGCGGACGCAAGGACGATTTTCCCAAGCAGTATGCGCACCGCGTTCTCGTGGCAGAATTCGTTGTCAAGCGGGGCGGCGCCGTAGTTTTTCAGGCAGGCGGCATGGTTCGCGCCGCAAAGGACCGCCATGTCAGTTGCCGTAATGGAAAGGAATCCCTCTTTCCTGTCCTCGAAGGATTTTATCGCGTCGTGCAGGAACGGGACCGGCGTGCCGAAAGGGTCGAGCTCCAATAAATCGTACTCGCCCTTGTGCTTGCGCGGGAACTCGCAGGCGTCGATATACTCAACATTGCATTTCACGCGGTTCATCTTCGCGTTTTTCTTCGCGCACGCAATCGCCTTTTCGCTCAAGTCCGACATCGAAAGGGAGGACACGTTCCTGTTCTCGATTTTGTAGCGCAAGCCGCGGATTCCGCTTGCGCACATGAGGTCTGCCACTCCGATTTTTTCAGGGAGCGTGCCTGTGAAAAGGGAGAACATGTCGCGGCAAAGCTCCATTTCGGGGTTGTAAAATACGCCGGTTGGCATGGCGAACTTGGACTGCGGGGAGCCCTCGGTTGCAAGCTGCGCGGATTTGAGGGCGTCTGGCTTGGCAGCAGCCGGAAGCAAAGCTCGCTTCGCAGATGCGGGCGCAGCCTGTTTTTTTTGCGGTTTCTTCCCGGCTTTTTTGTTTTTTTCCCCTGTAACCATAGGGCAAATGAATGGCTGAATATAATAAAAAGCATCACTTCGAGACTTCGGCATGGAAAGGACGATACGCCGCTCCATAGTGTCAGGCAGGCTGCCCGCTCCGCCATCCTCCGCAATCGCGCACCGCGCCATCATAGCGGCTGCGCTGTCCCCCGGGCAGTCCGTGATTTCGCATATTCCCTTTTCAGAGGGCGTGAAATCCACCATCCGCGCATGCGCATCAATCGGGGCTGACATAGCAATCGACGAGGAGCAGGGCGTTGCCGACATTTTCGGAATGCACCGGGGGTTTTCCGGCGCAGCAGTCGACTGCTGGCAAAGCAACAGCACGTTCAAGATGTTCCTTCCCCTTCTTCCCGCGCTTGGGGGCAAGTCCCGCATAAACGGAAGCGGCACGCTTGCGAAAAAGCCGCTTGAGGCGTACATGGTTTACCTTGAGAGGCTCGGCGCGCGCGTAAGCTCTGTGGCAGGTACGCTCCCAATCGAGCTTGAAGGCCCGCTAACCGAGCAGGAAATCGTCTGCTTCCCTGCGCTTGGCACGCAGTTTTTCTCGGGGCTTCTTTTTTCCTCGGCGGTCCGCGAGGAGCAAATCACAATCGGGCTTGACGGGGAATTCGACAACCCCCAATACGCGGACATGAGCGTGGATCTGCTCTCGGAATTCGGGGTGTCCATTCACCGCTCGGAAGGGGATTTCCTCTTCGACGGGAACCACGGTTTCTCCCCCGCGAATTTTGAAGCCCCTGCGAGCAGCTATCTCTCCTCATTCATGCTCCTCGCCGGCGCAGCTGCTGGCAAGGTGATACTCGCGGGGCTTGGGAGCGAGGACTCGCAGGCGCTGGCAGGGCTTTTCCGCTCGTTTGACGCCTCGGCAACCGCGTCCGGCGAAACGCTCACCATTTCCGCGGGCTTTCCCCACAAGGGTGAATTCGACGCCTGGGAGCTTGGCATCTACCTGCCGCACGCGCTGGTGCTTGCATCGCTTTCGCAGGGCGAGTGCAGGTTCAACAGCATAGGTTCGCTTGGCAAGCAGCAGGACAGGCGCCTGAAGCTCATGGTCCGCGAGCTTTCCAAGATGGGCTTGAAAAGCGAGGAGAGGGATGGCGCGCTCACCGTATCTGGCGGCAAGCTGACTGCGGCGACCATCCGCCCGGAGGGCGATGCCGCGGTTGCCATGGCATGCTCAATAGCCGGTCTTTGCGCCAGCGGGCAGACGCAGGTAACCGAGGCGGAATGCGTGGAAAAGGCTTACCCTGGCTTCTTTGCCGACCTCGAGCGCCTCGGCGCGATAGTCCACTGACAGTTTTCCTTCTTTTCGGGCTGCAGGGCTTCAGCTATGGGTTTCTTTTTTGCCCGTGGAAATGAAAAACAAGCCAAGCTTCCGCTATGGCAGGTTCATTCCGATTTCAGCTGAGCCTTACAGCTCGTGACTCGAACCGCTACGGTTCTCGTCACTTTGGCGCTTGTGCGCCAAAACGCTTTAGTTGCTCTCGCAACTAAAGCTCGCCGACACGGCGCTTCAGCTTGCGCTTCAGGCGTTTGCGGCGTTTCTTCAGCCACTTCCAGCGCATGCGCCCTTTCTTCTTCCATTTTCGTGGTCTTGCTCCCAATAAGTCACCTAAATGTAATGTTCAAGTTTGTTCTTATTTGCCCAATACGATTATAAAGCCACCTATTTCATCGTCGGTGGGGCGGCGTCATCGGCTTCCCGCCACTTCTTCCGGTAAGCGTCAATCAGCCCGTGCGCATAGTTTATGCAGCCGAACGCCGTCACGTAGTCTTTCTTGTCGAGGAAATATTGCGTGTCCTCGCAGTACTGCTTCGCAAGCTCGACAACATCCTCTGTTTCCGGCGTGATTTTGACCTCGCCAACATTCTCGTGGAACTGGCGGATGTCGGATTCTATCCTTTCCTTTTCAGAGAGCAGGGGCTTTTTTTCCGCCGCGCCCGCTCCGGCTGTTTTTTTCTTCGCATCCGCCATTCAACCACGTTCCATGTATCTCGCGCGATTCTCTATTTCAGAAACCATCTTCACGACGCCACGGGCGCCGCCGGCTTTGGAGTATGCGGAAACAAATTTCGTCCCGTCCGCCGTGCCAAGCGCCTTTTTCATCATCACAATATCAGTTGCCTTGTCCTCGGCATCGGGCGATATGCTGCCCAGCCCGAAGTCAATCACAGCCATTCCATCATTTGTCTTCATCAGGTTCGCAGGCGTGTAATCGCCATGTATGATTCCTTTTGAGTGCAATTTCACAAGTATTTCCGCGGCATCGGACATTTCCTTCGCAGAAATTTTCCTTTTCCTCAGCGTGTGGTAGAGCATCTCGCCCTCGAGGAATTTCATGCGTATGTAGAATTCGCCAACCGAGAGGACAGCGGGGCATAAAACGCCGGCTTCCTTTGCCCTCGCAAGCAGCCGCGCCTCGCGTTTCGTCCTGCCGCTTCGAATCTGCCTGTCAAGCGCAGGGGCGCGGTATTCCTTTTCCACGCGGAATTTTTCCACTGCCGAAACGCCAAGAAAAGTAATTTTCTCCAAAACAGCTTCCGCGCCTTTCATAGAAAAACTCACAGCCCGCCGAATCCGCCAATCATCTGGAACGCAAGGTAGGAAAACGCGAATGAGGAGAGCCAAATCCTCCAGTCCCACGCAAGCACCTTGCTTCCGTCAAGCGGGAAAATCGGGATGAGGTTGAACATGGCAAGCCCCATGTTCACGCCCGCGCCCATGAACGCCACCGCCCCGATTATTGGGTTGCTGCCAAAAAGCAGGTACATTGCGAAGAACAGGATTGAAAGCGCCCAGTTCATGGCAGGCCCCGCAAGCGAGATTATCCCGTTCTCCTTCCTGCTGATGGGGCGCATTGCGTAGATGTAGACTGCGCCCGGCGCCATGAATAGCGGGAGGCGGAAGCCGAATATCTGCGGGACTATGGCAAGCCCAAGCGCGAATACGAGCCCCAACGGCCATGCCTGGAAGCGCGCCTTTGCCCCGTATTTTATCCCGTAATACTTGTGCGCAAGCTCGTGAAGCACGAACCCGCTCCCGATTGTCAGGACGTATGCTGCCATGCTGAATATGAAGCCCGCGGGGTCGAGGTTCAGCCCGCTTGAGGCGAAAGTGAGCGCAAGGGACAAGGCAAGCACTGAAACGGCTATTTCGAAAGCCTCGCTTTGCCCGATGTGCATTTTTACAGCTGCCATAAGATTACCCGTCAAGCGCAGGGATGCGCGGCGCTAGCCGTACATCGAGTTTCTCTCGCCCTTCGCGAACTTGGTTATCATGTCGTCGTATTTCTTCGTGACCGAAGGCTTGATAAGTGAAAGTGCGGCGTCGAAGTCCTTGTCCGCGACTTCCTTCGCGTCAAGGTTCCTGCGAAGCGCGGTCATGCCCGCCTCGCGGCAGACGTTTTCAAGGTCAGCGCCGGTGTAGCCCTCGGTCTTCTTCGCGAGGTCTGCGTGGTCCACTCCCTTTGCAAGCGGCATTCCCTTGGTGTGTATCTTGAAAATCTCAAGCCTTGCCTTCTCGTCAGGCGCGGGGATGTCAATCACGCGGTCGAACCTGCCTCCTCTCATGAGCGCAGGGTCGAGTATGTCCGGGCGGTTTGTCGCAGCAATCACCACGACGTTTTTCAAGCCGGTCAGCCCGTCCATTTCCGTAAGCAAGGTATCCACCACGCGCTCGGAGACGCGGTTGCCCTCGTCGCCCGCGCTTCTGTGCGGGGCGATGGAGTCGATTTCATCTATGAAAATCACGCAGGGCGTCGCCATCCTCGCCTTCCTGAATGTCTCGCGGATTGCCTTTTCCGATTCACCCACCCACTTGGAAAGCACTTCCGGCCCCTTCACTGAAATGAAGTTCGCCTCTGTTTCGGTTGCGACAGCTTTTGCGAACATGGTCTTTCCAGTGCCTGGCAAGCCCACAAGCAATATTCCCTTCACAGGGCGTATGCCCAGCCGGATAAACACTTCTGGGTTCTTGAGCGGAAGCTCGACGGCTTCCTTCAATTCCTTTTTCACGCTCTCAAGCCCGCCGATGTCGGTCCAGCGGACGTTGGGCTTTTCTATGAACACCTCGCGCAATGCGCTTGGGCGCACCTCGCGAAGCGCGTTGAAGAAGTCCTCGCGCGTGACTTTCAGGTTGTCAAGTATTTCGACGGGGATTTCCTGCTCCAAGTCTATCTTGGGGAGTATGCGGCGAAGCACTTTCATCGCCGCCTCCTTTGTAAGCGAGGAGATGTCCGCGCCGGTGTAGCCGTGCGTTATTCCCGCAAGCTCTTCAATCAGCTTGCCATCCTTGTTGTCGTTTTCGTCAATAGGCATGGAGCGGGCATGTATCTGCAATATTTCCTTTCTCGCAGGGCGGTCTGGCACGCCAAGCTCTATTTCGCGGTCGAACCTGCCCGGGCGGCGAAGCGCGGGGTCAATCGAGTTGGGGCGGTTTGTCGCTCCGATTACGATTACCTGTCCCCTTGCCTTCAATCCGTCGAGAAGGGTGAGCAGCTGGGAAACCATTCTTCGTTCCACTTCGCCAGTGACTTCCTCCCTCTTCGGGGCAATCGCGTCGATTTCGTCCATGAAAATGATTGACGGCGCGTTCTCCTGGGCGTCCTTGAATATCTGGCGCATCTTCTCCTCGGATTCGCCCACGAACTTGCTCACAAGCTCGGGGCCTCCGATATGAACGAAGTTGGCTTCCGACTCGGACGCCACTGCTCTTGCGAGAAGCGTTTTTCCCGTGCCGGGCGGACCGTAAATCAGCACGCCCTTGGGCGCTTCTATTCCCAATCTTTCGAACAACTCGGGGTGCCTCAGGGGCAGCTCCACCATTTCGCGGATTTTCTGCACCTCTTCCTTCAAGCCGCCCACGTCTTCGTAGGAAAGCGTCTGCACCGGCGTGCCCTCCTTTTCAGGCGCCTCTTTGAGCACAAGCTCGGTGCTTTCGTTGATTATGACAATGCCCGCTGGCTGGACAACAACTGCCACAAGCGGGAAGGACGTTCCGAAGACTCCGATGAATATCGTGTCTCCCCTGTTAAGCGCCCTGCCGACCATTTTCTTCTTCACGAACTGGTCGAAGCCCGGCGAGTATTTCATGGGCTGCGTGGGGGCAAGAACGACTTTCTTCGCCTCCTTCAATTCGGCTTTCCTGACCACGAGCTTGTCCCCCAAGCCAGCGCCGGTGTTCTGCCTGAGATAACCGTCCATGCGTATGATGTTCATGCCTTCGTCCTGCGGGTGCGCCTGCCACACGAGCGCGGCAGTGCTTCGCTTGCCCTTCAGCTCCACTATGTCCCCTGTGGAAACATCAAGCTCCTTTCTGGCTTTGGAGTCTATTCTTACAAGCCCTCGCCCGACGTCGTTTTGCAGCGCTTCCGCGACTTTGAGTTCGATTGATTTTACGGCCATAGAAATCCCCTAATATCGCTAATCATCAGCATCTGTTCCAACCCCTAAAAGTGGCTCAAAAATTTATAAAGGGGGGCGGTTTCACAAGGGGTGGCAGGTCCCCTAAAGGTTGCCCATCGTTGCCCTAGGGTTGCGTGCCACCCCTTGTGCCGGGGAAGGGTTCTTGTCGGACAGCTAGAATTCGCCAAGCGTCTTCTGCCCTTCCTCTATCTCCGCCTTCTTTTCCTTTTCGCCGAAAATCAGTATCTTCCCGTATTCGCCGTCGTAGCCAGCGACTTTCTTCACCTTTCCTTCTTCCACCCTTCTGATGGCTTCGGCAACCCGCTCGCCGGCCGCCTTCTTCAGCTTCTCAGGCGGGGCATGAAGCACGGCGAATTCGTTTCCGAAATGCTTGATTAGCAGATGGTATTGCTCGTCCACGGCTTTTGTGGTGGATTTCTTGCCGATTGCCTCGCCAAGCACTTCCTTGAGCGGCACTAACGACTCGAACGGGACAGAGTTTTTCGGCACAAACCCGTCCTGCCTGTCTGCAAGCTGCTCCACCCTGTTCATCACGCCTATTGTCAGCGGTTTGTGGCACACAGGGCAAATCCCGTTATGCTTCTTTGTCTCTTCAGGGGCAAAGCTCACGTTGCAGTTCCTGTGCCCGTCATAGTGGTATTTCCCCTCTTCAGGGTAGAATTCGTAAGTGCAGGCAAGCCCTTTTTTCTCCTTGAAGCGTATCGCCTCATATAGCTCGTTGTAGCTTAGGCGGTCCAAGTCAAACACGTTCGCCTCCCTGCCGATTTTCTCAGGCGAGTGCGAGTCTGAATTCGAAAGCAATTGCAGCCTGTCAAGCTCGGAGAGCCGCCAGTTCATCGCCGGGTCGGAGGACAGTCCGGTTTCAACCGCGTAAATGCTCTTCTCGTATTCCCCGAACGCCTCTTTCATCGAGTCAAAGCCGCTCATGGAGCCGAAAACCGAGAACCACGGAGTCCATATGTGCGCGGGGATGACGAGGTTCTTGTCCGAAATTCCAAGCACTATTTCGCATACCTCAATCGCGGACATCCCAAATATGGGGCGCCCATCGGACTTCAAATTTCCCCGCTTGCCAAGCGCCTCATTCACCTGCGCCGCCACTTCCAACGAAGGCGAAAGAAGTATGAGATGCACGCGCCTTCCGTGCCCTCCCTGCGTATAGATGCAGGAAACCTCGGCTGAAAGGCAGAAATTCATGCCGCCGTATTGCAAAAAGCCGTTGTCGGATTCGATTGCCTTTTTCTCAAGCTCGGCAAACCAGTCCGGGTGGGTAAAGTCGCCGGTGCCGAGAAGGTCGATTCCCTTTATCCTCGCCCACTTGGAAAGCGTTTCCAGTTCCATGCCAGGGCTGGTGGCGCGAGAATACTTGGAATGCATGTGCAAGTCTGCGACTACTTTGACCACTGATATTCCTCCCATGCCAAATTCCACGGTATCAGTAATAATGCTTGCTATCCGGCAATGCGGCTTCTCTTTTTAAATAGTTATTATTACTAACAATTCATGAGTTTTTCGATTCCCAATCCCAAACGATACATCACTAGGCTGGGTATTGACACCCCCTTCATACAGAAAAGGGAGAAGAACTGCCAGCTTTCAGTTGCGCTTGCAATCGCATGCGACAGGGGCAAGGAAAAATCAGTGCACGCCCTGGCGGCCATTGTCAGGAAGCTTCCCCTGATAGACAGGGTGGACATAGCACGCCGTGTGGCTTTTCAAAGGGAGAGGGATATTTCATCCAAGGCTTGCGATTTTGAATTCAACATGGCGATGGGGGCAAAGGCCGAAAAAGATGGCAACCCTGCTTTGGCTTGGTGGTTCTACGGAGCGGCACCCAAATCGAGCAACGCGCACGCATACCGAAAAAGGACAGAGCGCACCGAAAACGCAACAGCAGCCCTGCTGTTGTATTTCGATGAAAAAGCATATCTCAGCGAGATTGCCAAGGAGCTTTCCTCTCCAGGCACCAAATCCATTCCCTGCACCTATTCTCTCAACTAGCCGCGTGCGTTTGCGTCTAGCCCTGCGGAATTAAAATACTCCTCTCCGCCTTTTGGATTATGGGCAATATTTTCAAGCGCGAGCGCGGCGAGAACCGCATTTTCCGCGACGAGTCCGCGCTTCTTCCCGATTACCTGCCGGACGAGCTTCCGGGCAGGGAGCGCGAGACTCGAGAGCTGGTCTATTGTCTCTCCCCTGCGTCGGAGAACCGCCAGCCCGAGCACGCGCTGTTGATCGGTCCGCCAGGAACAGGCAAAACATCAGTCTCCAGATTCGTCCTCAAACAACTCTCCGAATACTCCTCCCGCCCGCTCACAGTCTATGTGAACTGCTGGGAGTCGCCCTCCCGCTTCGCTGTTTTGGGCTTCCTTGCCACCGCGCTTGGCGAACTGATGCCGCGCCGCGGCATTGCCGCCGATGAAATAATGGCGCGCATAGTTGAAATAGCGAAAAAGGAAGGAAGAATACCGATTCTTGTGCTTGACGAAGTGGACAGGCTCGCCTCCTCGCCCGACGGCATGCAGGTCCTCTATGACCTGTGCCGCGCGAATGAAATGCACTCGCTCAAAACAGGAGTAATAGCAATAACAAACGACACCGAGCTTCACACACGGCTTGACTCGCGCATCCGCTCCTCGTTCGTGCAGCACACGCTTCAGTTCGCCCCCTACACAGTCCCGCAGCTCAAGGAAATACTCGCCCGCAGGGCAAAGCTCGCATTCGCGCCGGACGCGCTTGATTCCGAGGTCGTGCCCCTGTGCGCCGCAATGGCATTCAAGAACAGCGGGGACGCAAGAGTGGCACTTGCCCTCCTCCTGTCCGCGGGAAAAGCAGCAGAGCGCGAAAACGCCCCCAAGGTACTCGTGCAGCACGTGCGCCAAATCGAAACACAAACTCTCCAATCAGGCGCGTCGGTAAAAGCAGAGCGCAAACTCGGCGAAATGGACGAACTCGACCAGAAAATAGTTGAAACAGCAAAGAAAGCGGGCAAGGGGGGCATCGAATCAGGCAAGCTCTACGACTCGCTCGCCAAATTCTCAAAAGAGCGCGCAATCAGAAACAGGATTGATGCCCTCGAAAAATCAGGCATACTCACGACTGAAAGCGTGCAATTGGGGCAGGGAAGAAGCAGGATAATCCGGATTAAGGAATAGCTGCACGCCCTCTTTGGATTACCTTTTTAAATAGTTGTAGGAAGTAAATCATTATGGTAAGAATTGGCACTATGTTAGCCAAAACAGCGGAAACCGATTCAAGGTATGCCCCAGTTTCCAATAGATACTCTCGCCTTGAAAAAACCTTCAAGAAACTCCTGCAAGGCGACCCTGACTTCATCCCGCGGCTTTCTCCAACAGTTTTCGGTGCGCAAAGCGCAGTCTATCTTGGGGTGCGCCCTGTTGAAAGATACAGCCCTGAAAACATGTCCCGCGCGCTGGACAACGTCGAAGTAGGCCTTGATGTGCTGTTTGGCTTGTTCGCGATAAGCAAAGGAATGGAAGTTTCAACGTCTCTCAAGCCAGCGTCATTCCAGAATCCGGAATCAATATGGCTTTCCAATATTTTTTACAACGGCGAGCCGGTTGCAAGGCTGGGCGCCAACCTGCATCTGGAAAACGAAAAAATCGTCATGAGCATAACCACGATACAGGGCAACAAGGGTTCAGCTTCGCTTGTGGCGATGCGCCAGAATCTCAAGGAGAATCATTCGACATTCTGGCCCATCGAAGCAATTTCGGCAATGCTGCAAAAGCTTCCCAAGGAAATATCCGCAGTTCGCGGCATTTCAAGCCTTTCGCACCCAGAACAAGGGCGATTGGCGTTCCACAAAAGCACTTTCTGCATGTATGACCGGACATTCAGGAAAATGGGTTGGGCTGAGAAAAATTCTCAGGATAACAGCGGCATCGCGTATTACGAATTTGCCCCGCCTGGTTAGTTCGCCTTTATTTTCTTCGTGGCCTCTTCAACTGTAAGTAGCTCTTCCTTTCCGCTTTCAAGATTCCTAAGCGTGATTTTCTTTTCCTTTTGCTCTTTTTCGCCGATGACTACAATCCACGCGCAGGCGTTCGAGGCGAATTCCATCTGCTTCTTGAGATTGCGCTCGTTCAGGTCGGTTTGGACCGCGATTCCCGCCGCGCGGAGTTTTGCAGCGACTTCAAGCGAGTAGATGTAGAATTCCTCCTTCACAGAGGCAACGAATACGCCCTTCTTGGGCATCTTCTTCTCCTTCATGAGGTACAGCAGCCGCTCGATTCCAAGCGAAATGCCCACAGCTGAGTCGCCCTGCCCGTACATGGCTAAAAGCCCGTCATACCTTCCGCCGCCTGCAACAGAGCCGATGTCATCGGACAGTTTTATCTCGAATATGGCGCCGGTGTAGTAGTCCAGCCCGCGCACAAGCGAAAAGTCGATTTCAAGCTTGAGCGACTTGTCGTACTGTGAAACAAGAGAAATAATCTGCTTGAGGTCATCCGCCGCCTCTGGCGAGTATTCGCGCGCAAGCTCGAGCTTTTGCTTGTTGGAAGTCACGGACTCCACGCTGTCAAGGAAGGTGGCGAATTTCTCGATTGGCTCGCGGGTTTCGATTTCGTCGTCATCCAGAAGCTCCTCGAACTCCTCCATCATCTTCTCGCGGGTTATCTTGCCTTTCTTGTCCAGCAACCGCAAAAGCGCGCTTTCCTTGTCTGGAAGAATGCCTGATGCAATGGAGGAAATGAGCCGCCTGTCGTTTATTTTGACAGTCGCGCCTGAAAAGCCAAGCGAATTCAACGCCTCGCAGGCGCACGAAATAAGCTCCGCTTCAGCCCGAACAGACTGGCACCCTATGATGTCCGCGTCAGCTTGGTAAAACTCGCGGAACCTGCCCTTCTGCGGCTCCTCTCGCCGCCACACTGGCGCAACACAGTATCGTTTGAACGGTTTTTTGAAAGTATTCGAAGATGCCACTCTTGAAAGAGGAACAGTAAGGTCAAAGCGAAGGGCAAGCCTCCCGTCATCCACGCGGAAAAGCTGCCCCTTTATCTCGTCCCCGCACTTTTTCTCGAGCACTTCCACTGTTTCAAGCGCAGGAGTGTCCATTGGGGAAAATCCGAACTTGCGGTAAGCGGCTTTTATTGTTTCAATCGCCCATTCGCGCTTTTCCATCTCGTCGGGAAGGAAATCACGCATCCCTTTTGGCGCAGAGTAATCAGCCAATCAAATCAACCCTTATGACTAAAAGAAAAAAATGAAAAAAGAAAAAAGCACGGGAAACCGTCAGAACTTCTTGTCCGGGTCGGACCGGGGTCCGACTGTCCAAAAAATTCCTTCAGAATTTTTTGTGCTTCTGGAAGCAGTCCTTGCAGTAAACCGGCCTTCCTTCGGTCGGCTTGAAGGGCACTTCGCACTCCCCTCCGCAGTCGGAGCAGGTTGCCTTGTGCATTTCGCGCGGGCCACCGTAGCCACCGCGTCCGCCAAAGCCGCCGCCACCGCCTCTGCCGTAGCCGCCACCGCCTCTGCCGCCGTGTCCGCCTCTTCCGCCATATCCGCCGTCGTCTTCGTAACTCATTTTTTCACCTATTTCACTACGGGGGCTTGTTGCCCCTTTCATGCTTTAATGCTAGAATTTATCCACTCTTTCAGCGACTCCTTGGTCGCGGCGCCTACGCGGTTCGCGATTACGTTGCCGTTCTTGAAAAGCAGAAGTGTCGGGATGGAGGAAACCTCGAATCTCTCCGAGAGTTCGGGCTGCTCATCCACGTTTACCTTGCCGAATTTCAATGTTTTCATTTCCTCTGAGAGCTGTTCCACGACGGGACCGAGCATCCTGCACGGTCCGCACCATGGCGCCCAGAAATCGACAAGAACAACGCTTGCCTTCAATTCCTTGTCGAAGTTTTCATTTGTCAGCGTGAGCATTTTCTGCACCTCTCACATTTGTAGATATAACCACTGTATTAATAAACAAATTACTTTCAGTCGGGTAATCATTCCAGCTTCGCCTGCTTCTCCGGCTCCTTCACGCTTGGCGTCTGCCCGCCGAAATACATCTTGAACTTCGGCGTGGTGTGGAGCGTTTTCGTCCTCCCGTTCTTTTTCTGATGCACAAACCCCTTTTCCACAAGCTCGGCGATGTCCTGATATATGGTGGAGCCAAGCCTGTCGGCGAGGAGCGACTTTTTCATGCCCTCTGTCTTTGAAATGTAGGCAAGCGTCCGCAGTGCATGCCTCGAAATCTCCCCCTGTTGCGCGAACTCCTTGACGGCATTCACGTAGCTGAGCCGCAGGCGCATGTAGTACTTGTTCTCCTCAAAGGCGATTTCAACCGCGCTTTCCGCGTCGTCGTAGCGCTTCTGGAGGGTTTCCAGCCTCTGCGAAACGTATCCCGGCGCGGCAACCCCGATGAGCTTTCCAAGCTCCGAAACCGCAAGCGGCTTTGACGACATGAACAATGCCGCCTCGATTATCCGTTCCGCCTCTTTTTCGTCCATGAATACCACCGGATGCTGTTACTGCTTCTGCCCGCGCCTTTTTCATACTTTTGCAAGCCCCCTGCCGCTCTTGCCCGCCTCTTCCTTACTTCTTCCTTCCCTTTGCGGGCTTTTCGTCCTCGTCTTCCGCTTCCTCGCCGGCTGTTGCGATTTCCTTTGCCTCGTTCTCGTCAAGCTCGCCTTCGCCTTCAGCCTCCTCTTTCTCCTCTTCCTTTGTTTTTTTGTTCGCTTCCCTTACGCGGATGAATATTTCCCCGAAGAACTTCTCCTGGAAAATGGAGATTTTCTTGTCCTGCGAAAGATGGAGCACGGGAAGGAGAGTGGTGATTACTTCGTATGCCTCATGCGACTTGAGTATTGCGTTGAAGGTGGTCAGCCCCTCCACGTCCTTTGCCCCGACAATCCGCTTGTAAACGTCATCCATCCTCTGCTCGATGTTGAACTCCGGAAGCTGGATGTTGATGACAGCGGGTATCTCGATTTTCGACGCCTTCTCCTCGCGCTTTTTCTGGTCGTCGAAGACCTTTTCCATGGCGAGAAGCAGCTCGTCAAGCGTTACCATTCTTTTCGGGGGGATGCGGGTTTTCAACTCCAGCATGGGGATGGTTTCAGCCTCGCCCCCCTCCTCAGGAACGTATGTCTCCTCTGTTGTCACCTGCGCCTCTTCCTCGAAGCGAAGCGCGTCGGACTTGAAGCGTATGAGAATCGCAGCCGCGAGAATCAGATTCGCGGGCACGCGCAAGTCGAGCATTTCCATCTTCTTTATGCGCTCGATGTAATCCGAGGTGACAAGCACTATGTCTATATTCCACGGGTCGAGCTGGTTCGCGGAGACGAGGTCAAGGAGCATCTCGCGCCAAGTGGGGTATTCCACGATTTTCTCCAATCGCATGTCGCCTGCGGCAAGTTTCGGCTTCACGAGCGCGTCCGCTTCCTCATTGATCTCCTCCTCGGCTTCTTTCAGCCTCGTCGGTTTCGGGCTTCGCCCGAAATCTCGCCGGCTTCCGCCGGCGATTTGCGCATCCTCGCTGCCAAGGGCGTTCCTGCCCCTTTTCTGCTTCGGGGCTTCGGACTGGAAGATATCCTCCTCTTCCTCGTTTTTCGCCCTCTTGGTCGCCATGCGATTTTTCCTCGGGTATTCCTTTTATTTGTAGTGGAATCCGCGCGATTGGGCATTGCCCGTCCAACGCCGGATGCCCGCAGTCGGATTAAAAAGCCCTCCGCCAAATATCCAATCCATCAAACGTGGTTTTTATGGAAAAGAAAAAATCAGTCGACGAAATGACAAACGACGCCATTGCGGATGGCGGCTATCTTGTGAACCTTTACTTCGACCTTCACGCGGCGACAGCCGACGAGGTGAAAAACCTCATGGTGGGTTTCATCAGCAAGCTTACCAAGGAAAAGGGCGTGATTTACGCCGTCGGCGAAATAGACGAGCCGCTTGAAAAGGGCGGGGTTTATTCCACGTGGGCGGAAGTGAAGCTCCTTGCCGAGGACTTCAACGCGCTTGCAAGGATTGCCGCGCAGTACTCGCCAATCGGCGTCGACATATTGCGCCCTGAGCGCGTGGTTCTCGACTTGGGGAGCGCGCAGGGATTGCTCCTTGACATCGCCAACACCTCGCAGAATTTCACCCGCATGATAATGGAGCGCGTGCTTTCCAAGGAGGAAATCGAGAATTACAGGAAGAAAATGGACGCGCGCACAGAAATCGGCAAGAAGCTCCTTGAGGGGCAGAGGAAGAAACCGTAAAAGCTTCACCTGTGCAGGTATTCCCATGGAAGGCAAAATAAAATCAGGGATTCCGGGCTTGGACGCCATGATGGGCGGCGGCTTTGCAAAGGGAAGCACCGTGGCAGTCGCGGGCGGCACTGGCTCGGGCAGGACGATTTTCATCTCGCAGTTCCTCTACAAGGGGGCAATCGAGCACAACGAGCCGGGTCTTTTCATCTCATTCGACGACCAGAAGGACTCGCTTTACCCCAACCTCGCCTCATTCGGCTGGGACATGCTCGACTTGGAGCGCAAGCAGAAAATTGTGTTCATCGAATACCCGCACAACGAACTGGCGGCTTTCGCCGACCAGGAGTCCGCGATGAAGGACCTCATAGCCACGCTTGGCATAAAGCGCGTGGTCATAGACTCGATAACCCCGTTTTCCCTCATGTTTTCCTCATCGGAGGAGCGCAGGCTCGCGGTCCTGAAGCTCGTCTCCGCAGTCAAAGGCTGGAAATGCACCACGCTCATCTCGTCAGAAATACTGCACGGCTCGGAGGAGCAGTTCCCGCACACGGTTTCCGGCGTGGAATCGTTCTGCGACGGCTTCATACACCTCTCATTCCGCCGCGACGGGGGCAAGCGCGTCAGGGAAGTGGAAATCGTGAAGATGCGCGGCTCCAAGCATGAGCACGAGTTCAGGGTGGCGCAGATAACCGAAGACGGTTTTGTTGTCGGTTCAGGCGCAAAACCTTCGAAGAAAAAAGTGGTTGCCGATGAATAAATCCATTGATCCGTGGGCGTCCGAGCAGGCGATTGACTACGACCACCTTTTCGAAGAGTTCGGGATGTCAAAGCTCGCAGGCGAGCTTTCGGACAAGCTCGGCTTCCGCCTCGCGCAGCGGGGCATACTCTTCGCGCACCGCGACTTGGACTTGTGGGTTGCCGATGCAGAAGCCGGAAAGCCTGTCGCCATAATGTCCGGCATCAAGCCGTCAAGCGAATTCCACCTCGGAAGCAAGCTTACCGCGGAGGAAATGATTTTCTTCCAGAAAAAATTCAAGGCAAAGGTGTTCTACGCGATTGCCGACCTTGAAGCGTACGCTGACAACGGGCTGACACTTGAGCAGACTCACGATATTGCTGTTTCCAACCTTGCGGATTTCCTCGCTCTCGGGCTTGACGAAAAGAACGCCTACATCTACAAGCAGTCGCAGGAAAGGCGCGTGATGAACATGGCGTATGTCTTCTCCCGCCGCGCAACCCCTGCCATGCTCAAGGCTCTTTACGGCGAGCGGAATTATTCCCTTTACTTCGCCGCGCTCACGCAGGTCGGCGACATACTACTTCCCCAGCACAAGGATTTCGGGGGCGCAAAGCGCGTAATAGTGCCGGTCGGTGTTGACCAGGACCCGCACATCAGATTCGCGCGCGACATTGCCTTCAAGGAAAAGCTCATTCTTCCCGGCGCGACATACCACAGGATAATGCGCTCGCTCAAGGGCGAGAGCAAGATGAGCAAGCGCGACCCCGCCTCCTCGCTTTCGCTCACAGACACGCCCGAAGTTGCGAAAAAGAAGCTCATGTCTGCGTTTTCCGGCGGCAGGAACACTGCGGAGGAGCAACGCAAGCTCGGTGGCGAGATAGAGAAGGACATGCTCTACGAAGTGATGCGCTTCCATTTCATAGACGACGAGAAAACCCTCGCCGAAATGAAGGACGACATGGTCAGCGGTCGGCTTCTTACTGGCGAATACAAGCTCAAATGGATTCCCCGCGTGATAGACTGGCTCAAGGCGCATCAGGAAAAGAAAAAGCACATGATTCCCAAGGCGCAGAAAATACTGGAAGCTCTGGACTAGCTACTTCTCCACTTTTGCCTTGTAAAGCCTCGGCACGAACCCGCAGACAACGGACTGCTCGATTTGCTCCCTGCGGTGAAGCACGCCTGCCGAGAAATGCCCGATTGCGCCGTGCTTCCTGCCGACTTCCTTCAAGCCAGTCGCCTCTTCAAGCACTTTTGACAGGTCGGAGTGGTTTTCCTTTATCTTGCGCGCCATCTCTTCAGGCACTACAAATCCCATTCCTGTTCCGTATGTCTCCTCCTTTCCGTCATAGACACAGCAGGCGGTGATGTCGATATGGATTCCCTTGAAAAGCGTGAACAAGCCGGACTCCATGCCAATCGAATAATCGCACTTGCCTTTTGCTTTTTTCCAAGCCGCGTGCGCGCGGTTTTTCGAGCCGACAAAAGTTTCATCATTGAACGGGTGGTCGGCAACGCCGGTATCCACCTTGCTTCCGCGAAGGATGAATTTCTTCCCGAACACGCGCGCAAGCGCGGCTCTCGCGCCGAGAAGTTTCGTGGGGTTCTCGGTTCCGACCTGTATTACAACCGGCTTGCGAAGATTGCCCTGCAAGTCGGTCTTTCCTTCGTAAATTGATGAGCAGGAAATCTTCTTCAAGTCCCCTCCGTATGAAAGCGGAACTGTTATCACTTTGAGTGCGCGCAAGCCATTCCTTCTGCGGATTGCGTTTATGCGCGCAGCCGCCCCCTCTGTTTCCTCGCTTACGATTATCGCGCTTGCGTCCGCAAGCTCCGGGGCAACGTCCGTTTCCTTATCTATCTTCACAATGCTTGCGCGGGCGAGGATTCCGAGCTTTCCAAGCGCGGCGCGCAGACCGGCAAGCCGCTTGCCGTAGGAGAAAGAAGGGTAAATCTTGTGCCTGCGCACAAACTCATCGGATGTCAGCCCGATTGTTATTTTCGAGAACTTCTTCGCGGCTTCAAAAAGCCGGAGGTGCCCCTGATGAACGTAAGTGAAAGTTCCCCCCATGACGCAGTGAGTTTTCGCCAATCAAGACACCGTTTTGCCGCGCAGGGCGCGGCGAATGCCGGGGCAGCAAGCGCCCGCCCGCCTTCAGCTGCCGCAGGAAACTGCTTTCTTTATCGCAGCCTCGTCCATCACGCCCTTGTAGGTCTTCCCGTCGATGACAAGCGAGGGCGCGGAGGTGACGTTGTATTTCATTTTTATGATGTCAAGCGAGGTCATGCTCTCCTCGATGTCCATGACGAACACGCGCACGTTCTTGCAGCTTTCCCTCACGGAATCTATCATCCGCCCCTGTATCTGGCATTCCGAGCATGACGGCTTGGAGGAATAGATGTAGAGCAGGTCCGAGTGGTTGGCGTAGCAGTATTGCCGCTCCATCTGCGACACCTGCCAGAGCTGTATGTTGGAAAGCAGGAACTGGCGCTTGAGCGCGAAGAACTCGGTGAACAAATTCGCCCGTTCGTAGCCCAGCATCTTCTCCATGAGCGCATTTGTCTGCCCGATTTTCTGGTAATACGCCGAATCAACGATGGTGCAGTATTCGGGATTGCTCTTCTCGAGCTGTATCATCGCCATCGCGCTTTCAAGGTCCTGCGCGCCGGTGGAAAACGAAGCCAAATCATTGGTGAAGCGCAGCATCCGCTGCATGTCCATGTAGTCTATTACGGACAGGACGATGAAGAACAGGTTGACCGTGAGGACGGCTGCCATTGCATACTTGAGGTTCACCATTGCAAATCACTCCCTGCAATCTCCTTATAGAGGCTCAACGCATAAAAACCGGCGTTCACGAACGGGTAGACAAATATCACCATCAAAAAGCCAGTTATCCTCCTTGCCGTGAATTTCTCGCTTATGAGACCGAGGCTTATCCACAGGAAAAACACATAGGTGACAAGGAACGAGGCGAACAGCAGCATGTCCGGGCGTATGAACAGCGGGTCAAGTGTGAGGGGCAGGCTTTGCTGGTAGACGATGAACTGGAACGCCTGCGTTGCGCTGTCCTGCAGGAAATGCATCATGCGCGCGAGCACGAAGAAGAACGACACCACGGTCACGGGAATGTAAAGCGCGATTATCGGGAACGCGAAAGTGCCCACGTCCGCGTATTTGCGGTTGAACATGAAATCCTTGTACAGAAGCACGTTGTAAATCGTCCCGCGGTACCAGCGTATCCTCTGCCTCATGAGCGCGGAAAAGCTCGTCGGGACCTCGGTCGGGATGGAAATCGGCAGGTAGTCTATCCTGAAGCGCGCGCGGTGGAGCTTCAGCCCCATCTCGAAGTCCTCGGTTATGTTGTCCTCGGCAAACCCGCCGATTTTGACAAGCGCAGTGCGCCTGAAGATGGTGAGCGGGCCTGGCGTGACCAGGATGGAATTGAATTTCGAGCCGAGATATGGGAACGCGCCGAAGGAAAAGAGGTATTCCATCTCCTGCATCTTCTGCCAGATTGTCCTCGGCTTATGCACTGTTATGAAAAACGTCATGGCTCCTAAGTTGGGGTCCCCCATGTGCGGGATGCTTCTCATGAGAAGGGACTTCGGAGGATAGGTGTCCGAGTCCACGCACGCGATAAGCTCGCTTCGCGCCTGCATTATCGCCTCGTTCAATGATGCCGCCTTGCCCTTGTTCTGCTTCCTGTGCATTATCCTGACGGGGTAGCGGGAGGCGATTTCGCGCGTGGAGTCCGTGCTTCCGTCATCCACAAGCACCACTTCGAACTTGTGCGGGTATTCCATTGCAAGCACGTGCTGCAGGCACTCGCCAATCGTCTTTTCGCTGTTGAACGACGGGACTATCACGGTAAGCGAGGGGAATTCCTTTGATACGGGAAGCCTTTTCTCCTCAAGGAGCGTAAGCCCGTAGAACGTGACCGTGAACAACGAGAAGAGGAAAATCGCCGTGACGAACGCGAGCTGTATGGTTGCGTCGGCGACCATGAAAACGAGTATGGCTGCTATGAAGCCGAGTATGGAAATGAAACCAAGGAACTTTCGCATCGGAAGGCCTCGTTATGGAGAGGGGCTAACTGCCGCCCTTGCTCTCCTCCCACATCTTCCTGATAAGGGAGCGCAGCTCGTCGCGCTTGCGCTCAAAATCGTTCTCCTCTTCCTGCGACAGCTTGACCTTTTCGACAAATTCGATTGACACGTCCCCGCTGTCAGCGCCCGAGGGCATGCCCTGCCCGCCAGCTGACGGAGCGCCCCTCGCCGCCGGCTCCTCTTGGCTGCCTCCTTGCGGCAGGTTCATCATCACTCTTGCCTGCCCCGCTGCCTTGGCGCCCTCGGCTTCCATCTTCAAAACTTCGGTTTGCTTGGAAAGCGAGCGGAGGTTCTGCTCCATCCTCGCCTGCTCGGCTTTCAATTCCCTGATAAGCGATGAGACTTTCAGGACTTCCTCCTTTGTGAGCCCGCCCCTGCCTCCGCTGTCGATTGTTTTCACCTGAAGCGCAATCCTTGCGGATATCTCCTTCTGCCGCGCAGCAAGCTCCTCGTTCGCGCGGCTTATTTCCTCTGAAATGTCAACGTATTCGTCCTTGAGCTCGTCCACCACGCGCTTCTGCTCCTCCTGCCTCGCGCCGATTTCCTTTATCTTGGACATCTGCGCGCGGACAAGCGAGAGCGTGTCAGACAGCTGCCCTGTGACGTTCTTCTTCTGCTTTTTCGCGTCCTCGCTCAATCTGCGGATTTCGGCAAGCTTCTTCTTTGCAGTCGTCACCGAGTCCTCGCGCCCTTCCAGGTCGGCGAGCTTCTTCTCGGCGCTCCTGAGCTTCTCATCCACGGCTTTCTGCTCGTCAACAATCGCCTCGACCGCGCCCAGTATTTCGTCCTTGAGCGTGCGCACCGCGCCAAGCTCGTCCTTCAGCGCATCGATTTTCTCGTCAGTCTTGCCGCTTTCCATGTGCTTCTTGAATTCCTCAAGCCGCGCCTGGAATGATTCGAAAAACGAGTCCGTCTCGTCCAGCTGCGCCTGCAGGGTGGACTCGAACTTGGAAAGCGACGCTATGTCTCGTGAAAAGTCCGGCTCGCCCTTTGCGCGGTCTCCTTGGATTTTCGGCTTTACCGCGGCGAGCTTTTTCTCAAGCGCCGCCATCTTTGCCATCGCGGTCTCGAAACTGGCGCTGTAGCGCTCCTCAAGCGAGGATAGCTCGGCTTTCAGCTTTTCCGCCTCCTGCGCGGAGAGCGGGGGCGCGGACTGGATGCGGGCAAGCTCGTCTTGCATTTCCGCCAGCTCCTCCCCTCCCTTCTCGACTTTTGACATGAGCTGCTCTATTTCACCGTCAGCCTGCATCGCCTTTTTCTCGATTTTCTCGCTTTTCGCTGCGACGTATTCCTTGGTGGGCGCCTGCCAGACAAGGTATATCTTGGTGAGCTTGTATTCCACTCGGACAAGCCCCTCGTCCTCCAAAACGTGCGACCAGTCCTCTATCGTGCGTATGGGCTGGTGAAGCTCCTTCGCGGCTACCCCTATCTCCACCTTGCCGGCTTCCTTGACCAGCTTTATCAGCTGGTCGACTCCGGTTGAAATTAGGATGTCGTCAAGAGCCATGGTTTTTCCTGCCAATCCAATCCTTATAAAGATTTGTGCGGAATCCCTATTCGATGGAGCGCGCTTTTGCGGGCTTGATTGGGTGCGGATTTTGGCTGGTTTGAACACGGGCATAAGGCTAAAAAAAGAGGCAAAGACCTCGCTGCAGGCCTACAAGGACCAGTCGCTGCTGCGCAGGCGGTTCGGCGACGATGCTGTCCGGCTTTACGACAGGATAGGCACCGGCAAACCCGCCTCGGAACTCATAACCGAGCTTCACATGACCGAGGAGCGGCTGATTGAGATAATCGAGTTCATGAACAACAACGCCATGGTGAGCGTAAGCGGCGGGGATGAGGGCGAAATAGGGCAGATTCCTGCAAAGCCGCGCGGCGGGGAAGACGAAGAGTCGGAGCAGGAGGCAGCGCCTGATGAAGAGCAGGCAGGGGGCGAGCCATCCGAGGAGCAGGAAGCCGAACCCGAAGCAGAAGGCGATGGCGGAGAAGAGGCATCGGAAGACGGGGCGCGGGATGAAGCCGATGACGAGCAGCCCGCGCCTGCGAAATCAAGGGCGCAGCCGGACACGCTCTCCCCGCTTGAAAAAATCATATTCGACAAATACGGCGACATGGGCGTGCAGGTCTACAACCTGATTGACGGCGAGAAAACGGCGGAGGAGATACTGCGCCAGACTGGTGTATCCGAAGCCAAGCTCGTGGAAATACTCGAATTCATGGACGAGCAGGGAGTAATCAAGCTCGAAAAGCCCGCGGGGCAGGGGGATGGCGAAGACAAGGGGGGCGAGGGCAAGGATGCGAAGCCCGAAGCAGTGCAGGAGCCGCGCTTCAAGCCGATACTTGAGGAGGAGCCCGAGGAAACCCCGTTCACCCCTCCGAAAATCCCCAAAAAGGAGGAGCAGAAGCCGGACGCGAAGCCAAAGCCGCCCGAGCCGGAAATATCCGAGGACATAATACTTGTGGACGTCCCGCAGATGGTGAAGCTCTCCCTTGTGCAAAAAGCGCTGATGTTCGCCGAGCTTTCGACAAAATTCCCGAAGGGCGCAAAGCAACTTTTGGACATGGTGGACGGCAGCCGAGACTTCGTGGACCTCTCGCTTGCAACCGGCTTGTCATTTTTCGACATCGACGCAATATTCGCCTACTTCGGGAAAAAGGGCTTCATCTCCTTCCGCCAGCTCGCGCGCGACGAGATAAAGAAGAAATACGGCGAGGACGGATTCGCGATTTACAAGCGGTTCGGGCGCGAGGGATTGCTCCTCTACGAAATGATTGGGAAGGAAGCTTCCTTGCGCGACATAATCCTGAAAAGCCGCTTCGACCCTGACCGCGCAATAGACATACTCGTTTTCATACATAAGGTGCTGGGCTTGGACGTGCCGATTGACCGCAATATAATATACAGGCAGCTTGGCTTGAGGAAGTAGTTCCACTCCCAACCTCGTTTCGACACTTTATTAAATACTCATGCCAATATTGTCCAGAGGTGCGGGTATGTCTGTAAGCAACGGCAATGGTGCAGTGCAGGTCAGGGCTACGGGCGTTACTCCTCCTGCCACCAGAAAGCAGCTCCACATCTCAAAAAAAGAAGCCAAAATGATGGGAAACAAGTTCTTCAACCTTCTTGCCGACGCTGCCGAAAAACACGGGTTTGAGGCGGCAAAGAATTGGGACGGCAAGGTGTTCCACGTCAAGGTCGTCATCCCGCCGGAACTGCGTCCAGCATTCAAAAACGATGAAGACCTCATCACGATTACAATCGATCCTGAAGATTTGACTCAGACTCTGCTTGAGCTGGACAGTTCCGCGTCGGTTACCCGTGGCACCAAGTGGGCTGACCTTCGCAAGCGGAACTTCATGGAAGGCTACCTGTCACGAATAATGGAAGGAGTCGACAAGGCAATCTCGTTGATGAAAAACATTCCGGGCAAAGAACGCAAGCAGCTGGAGTAATCCTGCGGGCGCCTAATTCTTGATTCTCGCAAGCGCCATCTTCTCGACTGCAAGCTCGCCTTCGGTGAAGCCGCCTTTCTTTGCGCCCCATTCCGACAGCGAAAGCGCCTGCGCGCGGGTGAGGAGAAGCTTTGCCTTGAGTTTCGCAATCGGGATTTTTTCCTCGGACACGAGCACGAAGTCGTCAGGGCTTGCCGCGCCCACCTTGCGGGCTGCGGATGAGAAGTTGGTTTCATGGGCGAGGAAAAGCATCGCCTCGTTCTGCACTTTGGGCGAGAGGTTCCTTCCCTCGGCAAAAGCCGCTCGCGCCATGGCGAATGCGGCTTCAAGCTCCTTGCCCGTCCGAACTGCCTTGGGGGCGAGGAAAAGAAGCTCCCCAAAGCCCTCGCAAAGCTTCACCAGTTCGCCCATGCCTTCGGCATCGGATGAGCAGCGCAACACCATCATGAGCAGTGCTTTTGTGCAACATTTAAAAATACCTATCCGAATATCTACCCTGCATTCATACTGCATACTATTAATGGAGGGAATTTTCATGGAGAATTATCACGGCGCATCAGGAAGCAGCATCAAGGGAACGGGCGGCAAGCGAGGACGCCGCACCGACAAGAAGCTGCGCTTCACAGGCGGCATATTCACGGCGACCAAGGTCGGCAAGGAGGACAAGCGCCAGCTTCGCAGCGGGCGCGGCAACGCATCCAAGGTCAAGCTCAAGGCGGCGAAATTCATCAACGTCATCGGCAAGGACGGCAAGATGCAGAAAGTCGCGATGAGGACCGTTATCGAGACGCCGGACAACCGCCACCACGCGCGGCAGAACATCGTGACAAAGGGCGCGATAGTTGACACCGAAGTCGGCAAGGCGAAGGTGACGAACCGCGTCGGGCAGGACGGGGTTGTGAACGGGAAGTTAATCTGAGTCCGTTCACAATAAGTAGTGCGAAGCACTACTGTGTCGTCAACGGGAAGCTTCTGTAAGGCGGCTGGACGTTGACGAACTGGTCGCACATCAGCACGAACGGGTTGTGAACGGACGGCTCCTCTGATTTTTTATTTTCTTCTCTCCTATTTTTCTCGTGCCAATAACAAAAACCTCCGGCTCGATGGTTGTCCAAGACGGGTCGCCTAGCGTGTTTGCAACTCCCATTGCGCATGGCGTGCTTTGCATTGCCATAGGCATTGCCATAGGCATTGCCTCGTTCCTGTCGCCATCTTCTGGTGATGCATCGTTCCAATTTAGCTTTGTCTTCTTCGCTATAGCGGCAATCCTCATCACATTTCCAAGAAGAAAAAAAATCACTATTGACAAGAAAACGGAGCAGATAACTTTCGAATCATTCTCGCCTCTTGGCTTCAGGAGCCCGTTCTCGGCACCAAGAACAATACAAACGGCGCAGGTATCAAAAATCGTGCAGTTAGGAGAAAGCCAGACGTTCACTCCTAATGTTCGTGGTGGGGTAACCATCGATGACATAGAACCTGAAAGGTTTGACCTCTGTTTTGTTCTGAAAAATGGCGCCGAGTTCCGCGAAAGGCTCGGGCTTTCGCAAAAGGAATCCGCCCAGATAGCCGAATTTCTCCATGTGCCGCTCGAGAAGTTCGTCAGCTGAAAATTACAGCGAAAGCAGCATCGACGGCACGATAATCAATCCCATCACATGCGTCCTTCTCACTCCGAGCAATGGCGGAAGAAGCCCGACTGCAGTTGCCGTCGCAAAAACGAGCAGCCCTTCTGCGCCGGAAATTATCGCGATTGCGCACACAAGATAGGCGAGTATGCCCAGGTTGAGATTCCGCATCCCAATTTTTTGCAGCCTGTCCGCATGAACCGAAAGTTTCATCAGCAAAAACGCGGACACGCCGATTGAAAGCAGAAGCACTCCGACAAGCGCGGGCAGGTCCCCCGCACCAACAGATTTTATCGCCTCCATTATCGCAAGCGAGCCCTCCCGCGCCTTTCCAATCGAAACAAGCGCGGCGAACGCGAACACCGCGTGCGATGCGGCAATGGATGCCACGAGCGCGAGGAACTTGCGCGCGTCATTCGCGACGATGAACACAGACGCGAATATGGCGATTTGCGCGGGCGCGGCAATTCCGGGGAGCAAATCAGACAGCGCGCCAAGAACAACTCCTGCGGCAACGTATGGAAGAAAATCCAATTCGGTTTTCCCTTCCTTTTGCTTTGGGATGCCCCTTGCGGAGGTGAATGAAAGCAGTATCCCGCTTCCTGCGAACAAACCCGAAAAAGCGGGAAAGAGCGGGTCAACAATGCCGCCCCGCATTGTCGCAACGCCAAGCGCGCCTGCGAGCAGAAAGATAGCTGCGGCAATCGCAATCTTCCCTCCCTCGCGCTCGGATGCGAGAAGGAAAACAGACGCGGCAGCCAGCACAAGCGCCATGTGCGGGCTAATCGCCGCATAAGCAATCGGAAGCAGGGCAATCGATACAGGCAGCAAAAGAGCGGATGCGCATGACGCGAGAATGACTGCCATCGCGCAAACAGTTATTGCCTCTCGCCCCCTTCCTGCAAGAGCCATCCGATGCCCGGGCAGCACGGACGCGACAACCGTGTCGTCCGGAATCGACAGGAAAACCGACGGAAAAAACGAGAATACAATGTGCGCCCCGAGCACAGCTACTATAATATAGGTGAAAAATTCCGGAGCAAGCGGCAGGGTGGAGAGCACGGACGCGATTGTATTGGAGTGTATGCCGGGCAAAAGACCTGAGAGTATGCCAAGCAAAATCCCAGCAGCCACCGCAAGAACCTGCAGCATCCGGTCTCACTCCAAAGTTATTTTTTCCGCCTCGACATAGCGCCTTCCCATGTATTCCTTCACGCGTCCAAGCACAACCGCCCGCTCCCCGCCGGAAAGCAATCCAGACGAGGGCAGCCCCATGCCCTTCACGCTTATGCAAACCCTGTCGCAAAGCTGGAACCTGTCTGTTGTGATATTCGCGGCTTCGCCGGTTATCTCAAGAAGGGTGTTCGGGGCGGCAATCAGCGACTCCGCAACGCTCGATTCCCTCGGCGTCTCGGCAAGGAAGAAAAGGAGAAGTATGCCCGCCACTGCGGCAATTGCAGCTGCGATTGCGACTTTCCGCTCGTCAATCTCCATGGCGCCTCAGCACAAGTGTTTAAAATCGCAAGATTAAAATCCCCTCATGGCGCTCCTGATAAAAAACGCGACGCTCATTTCGGGCAAGAAAGCCGACATTCTGGTGGAGGAGAACAGGATAGCGAAGATAGCGCCCTCCATAGCCGCTTCGGCTGAAGAAAAACTCGACGCCAGCGGCAAGCTTCTCATCCCCGGCTTCATCAACACCCACACGCACGCGGCAATGACTCTCATCCGCGGCGCGGCGGAGGACATGGAGCTTGGCAGCTGGCTCAAAACGGTCTGGAAATACGAGGGGAAGATGTCCGGGCAGTCGGTCCGCACGGGCACAACGCTTGCCTGCCTTGAGATGATACGCTCGGGCACCACGTGCTTTTCAGACATGTATTTCAATACTGGCGAGGCTGCCGCGGCAGTGGAGCAGTCCGGCATGCGTGCCACGCTCGGCTACGGCATGATAGACATGGGCGACGAAAAGAAGCGCAAGTCCGAGCTTGCCATCGGCGAGGCATTCGTCAGGGAATGGCACGGCAAGGCAAACGGCCGCATACTCGGGGCAGTCGCCCCCCACGCCCCGTACACGTGCTCGAAGGAGCTTCTCATCGCGGCAAACAATCTGTCCGAAAAATATTCGGTCCCCTACCACATCCATCTTTCAGAAACCCGCAAGGAGGTTTTCGACTGCCTCGAAAAGAACAAGCTCCGCCCCGCCTACTATCTCGATTCGCTTGGCGTCCTCTCCAGCCGCACCATCGCCGCACACTGCGTATGGCTTACAAAAGAGGAAGTGCGCCTGCTTGCGGGCCGCAAGGTTTCATCCTCCCTCTGTCCGGTTTCCAACATGAAATTGTCCGGCGGAGGCGTTGCGCCCATGCCTGAAATGCAGGAGTTCAAGATGAACATTTCCCTCGGGACGGACGGCGCGGCTTCGAACAATTCCCTGTCAATGTTCGAGACCATGAAGGCGCTTGGATTGCTCCAGAAGAATTCGCGCTGGGACGCCACGGTCGCGAAAGACAGCGCGATATTCGACGCCGCGACCGCGGGCGGAGCGCGCGCGCTTGGCATTCCCGCGGGGGAAATAAAGGAGGGGAAGCTCGCGGACATCGTTCTTATTGACCTCAAGGCGGCGAACATGGCGCCGCGCCACAGCCTCGTGGCAAATATGGTCTATTCCGCGCACGCGGGCAACGTAACAGACGTGATAATCGACGGGAAAATCGTGATGCGCGAGCGAGCCATCCTTACCATGGATGAGGAAAAATCGATTGACGCGGCGCAGAAGGAAGCCGAAAAACTCTCGCATTGAAGGGCTGGCATGGACGAAACAGAACTCGCGCTTGAAAAGGCATGGGCAAGCACGTGCAAGGTGCTTTTCGGCGAGGAACTGGGCAGCATGCCCCAATATGCAGCTTGGCTATCCGAGCTTGTGGACATGCCAGTGGTGCGCCAATCGGCAATATCCGGCAAGGAAGTAATCTTCTCCACGAAAAACTACCCTGAAAAGGCAAAGGCAATCAGCCTCGACGAAATCGACATCAACAAAAAATACGCGCCGCTTTCCATGAATCAAATCAAGGACATGGATTCAATCGCGCAGGCAATGCAGGACCGGGTTTTCTACACAGGCAACATGATTCTCGGCAACTCCAAATTCGTGCAGAAAAGCTCGAACATCAACGACAGTTTCTATATCCACTCCACCACGCTTTCAGGGAACGACAAGTACATGGCTTACTGCACGCTCGCGCGGCTCGACAGCCACGGGTTCGGGGGCAACGCGTTTTCCCAGTGCGAATTCTGCCTCAAGTGCCACGAGTTGACGAGAGTAAAGCGCTCATTCGAGCTTTGGATGAGCCAGGATTCCTCGGACTGCTATTATTCGCACGGGCTGAAAAACTGCACAAGCTGCATGTTCTCCTTCAACCTGCAGAACAGGAAATACGCAATAGGGAATCTCGAGCTTGCGCCGGACAAATACAAGGAAATCCGCGCCAAGCTTCTCTCAGAAATGGTCGCAATGGCGAAGAAAAACAAGCGCCTGCCCTCGCTTCTTGAAATAGTCGCGCAGGGCGGCAAGGCGGCTCCCCCGAAAATGCCGCCCATGCCCGCCGTGCCGCAGCCGCAACAGGACAAAAGCAAGATAGAAACGGCATTCGCATCAACGGTTCAAATCATCCTCGGCGGCAAGCCGTCCAAGGGAATAGACTCCTATGGCAAGTGGCTCGTCAATCGCACACGCGGATTCGACCGCTGCAAGTCCGCGGCAAGCGGAAAAACCGTTTTCCTCGCGCATTACGGGAATTACATAGACCTTCCGAAAGACAGGCTGCTTTCGCTTGAGGAGGCGAACGCATTCGGGCAGTCAGCGCGGCTGTCCGCGGGCGAGCTTGAAGGAATGAGCCTGAAGGACGCGGGGAAGAGGATTTCGAAAATCGCATATTTCAACACGGACATTTCCGACGGGCAGAATCCGAATGACATCGAGTGCACCATAAACATAGATGCCGCGCACTGCTACCGCGCGGTCTGCAGCGTGTATTCCAAGTACGCGGCGTATTCGTTCTGGCCGCGAAGCTCGGAGCACATATTCGGCTGCGACACGGTTTTCGACTCGGCATTCTGCGTGGACTGCTACAACTCGGTGAACCTGAAGCGCTGCATCGAGATGGATTCCTGCAACAGCTGCTCGGACTGCCTCTACTGCCACAACTGCGAGAACCTTACGAACTGCATGTTCTGCTTCAACGTGAAAAACAAGAGCTACGCAATCGGCAACGTGGAGGTCGGGCGCGAGGCTTACATGGAAGCAAAAAAGGCAATCGCAGCGCAGCTGTTCGCGCAGCTTGAGAAAACCGGCGGGCTTGCGAAAAGCATCTTCACGCTTTAAATCAATCCTGCAACATGGTGTCATCATGGCAGTCAAAATCCTGATAACCGGCGGCACCCTCGACGCCTTCGACTACGCAAGGGAAGCGGATGCCCCGGGGCGCAAGTACAGCATTGTCCCGCGAATCCTCCGGCAGGCAAGAATCACCTGCGATTATTCGACACTCGCGCTTTTCCTCAAGGACAGCAAGTTCATCACGGCAAAGGATAGGGAACTCATTGCGAAAAGCTGCCGCAACTGCAAGGAGAAACGCATACTCATAACCCACGGCAGCATAACGATGGCTGCAACCGCGAAATTCCTCGCCAAAAAGAAGACAGGGAAGACAATAGTGCTGACTGGCGCGATAACCCCATTTACAAAGCGCCGCTCGGACTCGCTGTTCAACATCGGTTTCGCATTCGCCGCGGCGCAGCTTCTCCCGCAGGGCGTCTATGTGGCGATGAACGGCAGGGTGTTTGCGGCAAACAACGTGAAAAAGAACCTCCGGACCCAGGTTTTTGAAGAGGAGAGGTAGCCGCCCTGCGCGTTCTCCCATGTTCATATGCGCATATGGCGGTTTGCCTGCCGTTTCCGGCCTCCAACCCCCCTGCAAACCTATATATATCTTCATTACTTATTTTCGGAGGTGGGGCGCCGTTATCTGCGGCGTGGTGGCACAGTTCAAAGTTATGTTCTGGTGGGGCATTTGGGATTAGAAACCGAAATATCCAGCTCTCGCGTTAAATCCCGCGCCGCTATTTTCACAAAATCCCTTCTCATCCTCTTATTTCTCCAGGCAGGCACGCTTTTCGCCGTCTGCCAGGCGCTGACCTCGGACTACAGCCTGACCGGCAACGAAACTTCCGCAGGCACCTGCTTCACCCTGAACGCCGACAACATAACCCTTGATTGCAATGGCTACACGATTTCAATCACGGGCGGAACGGCGGCCCCCTCGATTGACGTCAACGCCGTGAACACCACCATCAGGAACTGTGTTGTAAGGGATACGAGCGCGACCAACGTGGCAATGGGCGCAATCCGCCTGCGGTCCAACGCGGACTCGACCAAGGTGCTCAACACCACGGTTTTTTCGGCAGGGCACTACTCCCTTTATGTCCAGTCGCAGGGCAACAATTTCACGGACGACAATTTCACGACCACGACGCAAAACGCCTACGGGGCATACTTCTCGTCAAGCTCCAACAACGTGCTCACGAACGTGCTGTTCAACAAGACCGCGACAGCGAACACGTACTCGCTTTACTGGTATTACGGCGACGCCAACACTTTCACCAACGTGACTGTGGACTCGAGCAACACGCGCGCCACCGCGATATACTCCGCCTCGCTTTACGGCGTCACCAACAGCAACTTCACAGACAGCCATTTCATCGCATATAACCAGTGGGCAGTCGGGCTGCAGGGCGGCTCGACCGGAAATCGGTTTTCCAACGCGGATGTTTCGGCGACTTCCACCACTGCGGCGTACGGCTTCTACATCGATTTTTCGCCGAGCAACACTATCGTCAATTCGAACGTCAACGTGTCCGGAGTGGGAATCTACGTCCTCTCAAGCTCGGGCGACACGCGGATGGAAAACCTCACCATAACCACCAATGCATCATCCGGCATCTATGTGCAGTCCACCACTGGCACGTCGGACGCCAACATAATCAACAACGTGACAGTGACTGCCCTGAACTACCCCCTCTCGTTCTACCAGGGCTCGAATAACAACGTGGTGGAAAACTCCACATTCCTGAGCACGGCGAACAACGCGTTCTTCTCCAACGCCGCGACGGCCGGCAACTCGTTCGTCAACAACACGTTCAGAAGCAGGCTCTCGGGCGGCAACAGCTTCGCGTTCTACTTCACCGCGAGCAGCTCTTCGAACAACATCATCAGGAACAACAACATCACCTCGCCGACCTATTACGGGGTATATTTCGCCGGCACGGGCAGCAGCAACAACGTGATTGACTCCAACAACATAACGGCAGTAGGGACTGCGGGGTACGGCGTGACATTCGCAGCGGCGTCCTCCAACTCCAACAACATAACCAACAACAACATCTCCGCGATGGGGTACGGCGTGCAGGTTTACGGCGATTACAACAACATCATGGGCAACAACATAAGCGCTGTGACAATCGGCATATATCTCCCGTACAGCACCTACGCCAATGTCAGCAACAACTACGTCAGGACCAACAGCACGGCAGGCGCGAACGCGATAATCTACATGACCTCGTCCGACAGCAACTACGTTTCCAACAACACGCTGCTGCACACCGGAGTCACGCTTGCCATAAACTACGGCATACTGGTTTCGACCTCGAGCAGCAACGAGTTCTACGACAACAACATCTCGACTTTCGCAAATGACGGCATAAGGGTGACGTCCACCTCCAACAGCAACATCTTCCGCGGGAACACCATCTACACCAACGCAACGAACTATTACGGGATAATGGTGACGACCAACTGCAACTACAACCGCTTCAACGACAACAACGTCACCTCCGTGCGGGGCTACGGCGCCGCTTTCGTGACGAACTCCAAATACAACCAGCTCTCCGGGGGCAGCATACAGGCTTACACGCAGGCTGGCTTCACCATAAACAGCGCCAACAACAACACGGTCGCGAACACCACAATCTCGTCGGGCATCGGAGCCGCGGGCTCCTACGGGATATACCTGACGGTCACGTCCGGCAACCGCATCTCAAACGTCAGCATAGCCGTGAACGGCAGCTACGGCATATACATGACCGGCGGCGTGAGCAGCAACGTGGTTGACAACGTCAGCGTGTATTCGTATTCGTCCTACGCATTTTACGCAAACCCCGACGTGTCGTTCAACACATTCTCGAACTTCAACTTCACCTCCCGCGCGGCAATCGCGGTCTATACCAACGGCAACCCCACCCCGATAACGGGCAACAGCTTCACCAACGGCACGATATGGGCGAACGTGAGCAACTCCCAGGCGCTCTACCTCTACTACAGCTCGACCAACAACAACTTCACGAATGTCGACATCACAAACGCCGGCGACACCGGCGCGAGGGCGATATACCTTCTGCAATCCTCCACGGGCAACATATTCACCAACGTGACCGCCACGGCGGCGAACGCCGCAAGCTCCTACGGCGTGCTCGCGCAGACCGGCTCCACCAGCAACTTCTTCTACAACTCCACGATAGTAGCCCCGTTCTCCGGCACGGGATACGACGTATATGTGGGCAACACCGCCGCGAACCCCTCCTCGGTAATCATGGTCAATTCCACGTTCGACCAATTCAGCGTGGCGTTCGGCGACACATCATCTTATCTGAACGTGAGCTGGTACCTGCGCGCCAACGTCACCGACCTTTCAGGCGCCATACCTATCGAGGGAGCGAACGTGTCGATATACGACTCGTTCGGCACGAGGGTTTCCTCCACGCTTACCGACAGCAACGGGCTTTCCGCGTGGAGCGTCGCCAAGCAGTACAAGCAGGTCAGCGGGAGTTCCACGAACTTCTACCCCTACAACTTCACGGTCACGGTCGGCACTGCCGAGAAGAACCAGACGCTCTCCTCGCTTGCTTCCTCGACCACGCAGGGCATTGCAATCAACGCGAGCACGTGCGGGCTGCTAAGCGGCGACTACATTCTTACCAACAACGTGTTCGGCTCGACGGGCTGCTTCCAGGCGGGCGGCTCGGGCATCACGCTCGACTGCAACGGATACAGCATCAATTACTCCCGAACCGGCGCGGGCTGCGCCTTCTCCGCGAACTTCCTCGTCGGGCTGACGCTCAAGAACTGCCGCTTCGTGCAGGGCGCATACCTCTCCAACGCGTCATCCGCAATCTGCCTCTCCTCAAGCGCGAATGCCACGGTTGCGAACTCCACCATAACCGCGTCCGGCTCTGGCAACGGCTATGACTTCAACCTCACCTCGGGCGCGGAGGCGTACGCGCTCAACGTCACGACCAGCCCGTCAAACAGCTATTTCTCCGGCAGCTCGCGCCTTTATCGGCAGTGGTATGTGCGCGTCAACCTCACGGACATGTCCGGCGCCCCGCTTCCTGTGGCGCACGTCAACATAACCGACGCTTTCAACGCCACGGCAGCCTCAGCCGAGGTCACGGACGGGCAGTCGCCAGTCATGATTCTCGTGCAATACATGCAGACTGGCGCGAGCAACTACACGAACTTCTCCAATTTCACGATACTGGGCTACACCGGCGTGTCGAGCAACACCACGCTGCTTCCGCTTTCCGGGAACGCGGAGGTGTCGCTCCAGATAAACGCCTCCACCTGCGGAGTGCTTACTCAATCGACCACCCTGCGGAACAACGTCTATTCCAACGGCACCTGTTTCGTTGCCGGCTCAAGCGGCATCACTCTTGACTGCGCCGGCTACTCGGTGAACTATTCCCGCTCGGGCGACGGCTTCTACGGGTTTGACACGTCCGGCTACTCCAACGTGACGGCGGTGAACTGCAACTTCACGGCAGGAAACCAAAGCGCGTCCAACTCCTACGCAATCCACGCCAACGGCTCGAACGATTTGCAGATATACAATTCGACGCTTTCCGGCAACGCCGCAGCGTTCAACTCGTCGTCGAGGAACGCCCGCTTCGTCAACACGACGTTTGACAACTCGACAGTGGACTTCCGCGACTCCGACTCGGACATGTCCGTCGAATGGTACGCCACTGTGCACGTGGTCGGGCTTGCGAACGAGGACATAGCATCTGCGCAGGTGAATGTCACGAATGCAGATGGGGCAGTCGCGGATGCGGCAACCGGCGCAAACGGCAGGGCGATTTTCCTTCTCGAGGAATACTCCCGCAACCAATCTGGCGTGGCGCATTCCGACCCGTACAACTTCACTGCGCAGCATCCGGTAACCCTCATGACTGCGAGCAACAATACCGCGCTTCCGCAAAGCTCCAACATCACGCTGCAGGTGATTTCGGCATCCATAAATGTGGACAGCCCGACGGAGAACCAGATATTCTTCCAAGGCGAGACTGTCAACATCACGGTGAATGTCACCATGGGCGAGTCCTGGGTCACCAATGCCACAGTGCAAGTGGTGGGCGACGCGACGAATTCCACCTATCAGGCAATCCAGGTGGCACCCGGCATATGGAATTACTCGTACAACATAGACCCCAGCCAGCCATCCGCGACCATGACGATAAACGCGCGGGGCTACAACGGCTCAGCTTTCGTTTCCGCTACAAGGAACTTCGTGGTCACGCGCACGTCCGGAAGCGGAATCGCGCAGCCCGTGGTCAATTACTTCTGCCCGCTTTACACCTACAACCTGCAAAACACCATGACTGACATCACGGCAATCGCGGATTTGGACACCGTGCTTTATTCCATGGCGCTCACGGTTACCTACCCTGACGGGAGCACGGCAACCCCTTCGGTGTCCGACTCCTCCGCCGACATGGTAAACTACATCTACAACTACACATGGCAGCTCAACGCAACGCAGGAGGGCAACTACACGCTTTATGTCGAGGCGCGCGACGTCAACGACAACCGCGTGAACCTCACGCGGCGCCTCTTTGCGACGCCCTCCAACGCGACAATCAACCTCTCGGCAGCGGGCATATCCGAACTTTACCTGAAGGACACGTGCAGCGGTGCAGTCGTGCTGTCTGGGGCCGACCTCACGGGCGTCTCAGCACCGCCCGGCAACTACAGCCTTCTCGCGGTAGACCCGGACAAGGCGAACATCACGTTCAACGATTTCAACGCGACGTCCTATTCCGGCGCGTTCCTGAACTACTCGCGCGAATCGGCATCCGGGCTTCCCACGCCCGAGAACAGGCGCAACATATTCCTTTTCTCAAGCACAATCAACGGCGGGGCATATTCCTCGGCGGGCATATTGTTCAACTACAGCTCGGACGCGGGAACGCTTGTCGCGGAAAACAGCCTTGAAATAGACAACTGCGCCTCGCGCGCGAATTGCAGCTGGTCTCTTCTGAACGCCACGCTCAACACCTCGTCCAAGCTGATAAACACCACGGTAACCACGCTTGGCGGGCTTTACGGCACGTTCGAACCGGCGTTCGCCACGCCTACCCCGCAGCCGGTCTACGCGGCTTACCCCGTGATTTCCCGCTTCGCGCCGGAAATGCAAAACGTGCTTCTCGGCACCAACGTCACGATTTACCTCGACGCCAAGCTCGAGGCGAACCTGTCCGTCGCAAGGGCGAACGCGACCTACCCTCTCGGCACTTTCCAAAACCTCACCAGCACGTCAATCACCAACGGCTCGAACTACACGTACAACTACACCTACTCGCTTGTCGCCAATGAAACAGGCATCTACACCCTGCGCGCGCGGGTGGGCGACCAGTATTACCAGAACACGAGCGCGATTGCCTACCTCAACGTTGTCGCCTCCAACGTCACCGCGGCAATCACGTCATATGGCATAACTTCATCTGCGCTCGTGGACTCAGGCACGGGCACCGCGGTCATGTCCGGCGCGGACAGCATATCCGGCAACATAACGCCCGGCAACTACACCTACCTCGCAAACGCCTCAAGCGTGCGCTTCACCCTCAACAACATGGAGGTGAACGGCGGCGCGCTGCAGGCGCTCAACTACACGAGCCTCGCGCAAAACACGGTCGCGCCGCCGAACCGAAGCGGGGTGCAGCTCTTTTACGCGTCCAACTTCAGCATCAACTTCACTTCCGCGCAGGTGGTCGTGGACTACAGCGCGCAGGCGGGAAGCGTGATTTCGGAAATCGCGCTTGAGGTCTGGACCTGCCCGAGCACGGACTGCGCAAGCTCCAGCATGACAAGGGTGAACGCCACCATCAACACTGCCGCGCACACCGCGACTTTCAACGCCACCGAGTTCTCCGGCGTTTACGGGGTGTACCAGCCGTTCCTGACCGTAATCACGCCCATACAGGCGGCTCCGCCAGCGGCAGTCCGCTTCACGACCGACAGGCAGAATGCAGTCCTTTACTCCAATGTCACGGTTTACCTTGACCTGCAGCTCGGCACCAATTTCTCATCCGCCGTGCTCAATCTCACGCGCCCCTCGGGCAGCTGGTCTCTTTTGAGCAACTCCTCGTTTTCCAACGGCTCGAATTACACTTACAACCTGACCTACTGGCTCATCGCGAACGAAACCGGCAACTACACCCTTGTTGCGAACGTGAGCGACGGGTACGGGCAAAGCTCGCAATTCACGCACTCGTTTTCCGCAGCGCCGACAACGGGCTTCATACTGACTTCCTACGGGATGGCGAACACCAGCGTGCTTGATTCAAGCACTGGCGCAACGCTGTTCTTTGGCGGAGGTCAGATTCTCAACAGCACCACTCCTGGCGCCTACACCTACATCGCCGTTTCGAACGAGAGCGTTGTGGAATACAATATCAGCGCGCTGCAAATCAGCGGCGGGGCAATCAACGTCCTCAACCACACCAATCTTTCAACATCCGCCGTTCTTGCGCCAGCCAACAGAAGCGCGCTCTACGTGTTTTCCGCCTCGGACTTCAGCGCGGCTTACTCCTCTGCGAAAACCACCATGGACTATTCCAGCATGATTGACAGCATACTCTCCGAACCTGCGCTTGAGGTCTGGTCGTGCGCAAGCGTTTCCGACTGCGCGAACAAGACGCGGCTGAACACGACAATCAATACGCTCGCCCATACAATCAGCTTCACCACGAGCGGGATTTCCGGCGTCTACGGGATTTACCAGCCCTCCTCAGCGTCAATCGTGACTCCAATACAAGTCGCGCTTCCGCAAATCACGCGCCTTGCCCCAAGCAAGGCAAACGCCGTGCAAAACGAGAACATCACAATCTACCTCGATATGCAGCTCGGCGCAAACCTCTCCTCGGCCACGCTCAACCTCACGCGCCCCTCTGGCGCATCGCTTCTTCTTTCCAACAGCTCGTATTCCGCGGGCGCAAACTACACCTATAATACTACATACTGGTTCGTGGCGAACGAAACCGGCACATACTCCATTTTCGCAACCGCAACCGATTCCTATGGGCAGAGCGCGAACGCAAGCTCGCAGGTGAGCGTGGCGAGCTTCAACAGCAACATAATCGTCACCTCCTACGGGCTTGACAACTCAAGCATAATCGACACCGCAATCGGGGCAACGGTGGCTTCGGGCGGAAGCGTGCTGTCCGTGAGCCTGCCGCTCGGCCAATACAATTACAACGCGGTGTCCGGCAACACCACCATCCTCCTGCGCTCGCTCCTGGTGAACGGCAACATGAACGTGCTCAACTACACCAACCTTTCCTCCTCCGCAGTCGCTGCACCGGCGAACAGAAGCGCGGTTTACATATTCTCCGCGTCGAACTTCAGCGTCGCCTATTCCTCGGTGCAAGTCACCATGAACTATTCCGGCTTGCTTGGCAACGTGGTCTCAGAGCAGGCGCTTGAAGTCTGGACATGCGCAAGCGTCTCCAACTGCCCGAACATGACCAAGCTCGCCTCGTCAATCGACACCACGACGCACACGGCGAGCTTCAACCTCTCGGGAATTTCCGGGGTATACGGGCTTTACAACCCCGCGCAGGCGGTCGCAACGCCGGTCAATGTCGCCGCGCCAGCCATAACGTCGCTTGTCCCGAGCCTGCAAAATGCGGTGCCGGGCACGAACATAACAGTCTACCTTGAGGCCGACCTCGGGGCGAACTTCTCCTTTGCGAACGTTTCATTCACCCCGCCATCCGGCGTCCCGCAATATCTTTCGAACGAATCGTTCTCCGAAGGCGCGGGCAACGCCTACAGCCTCGCTTATTCGTTCATAGCCAACGACACCGGCGCGTATTCCATCAATGCCACCGTGGGCGACATCTACGGGCAGAATGCATCTGCGAACTTCTCCGCGCTTAGCGTGGCTGCGCCCATAAACGCGACCATCACGTCCTACGGGGTGAATTCCACATTGCTTGCCGACCCTGCGATGGGCGCGTCCGTCCTTTCGGGAGCGGGCAACCTGTCCGGAAGCATCGCGCCCGGCAACTACACGCTTTACGCCAACACCTCAAGCGTGGGCTTCACGTTCGGGCAGTTCGGGGTCGAGGGCGACTTGCAGGCGCTGTCCTTCACCGAGCTTGACATAACAACAACCAACCTCACCTCGCCTTCCAACCGCACGCAGATATACCTCTTCGACGCGTCCAACTACAGCGCGAACTTCAGCTACGTGCAGGTCGTCATAAACTACACTTCCTACCTCGGAAGCGTGATTTCCGAGCCCGCGCTTGAGGTATGGACCTGCCACGACGTGTCCAACTGCACTCTCTCGCAGATAGCCGCCACGGTGGACCAGTCCGCGAACACGATAACCTTCACGCTGCCCTCGCTCTCAAGCGCCTACGCACTTTGCCAGGCGTCCTCGGTCATGAACATAACGCAGAACGTCACGCAGATAGTGGTGCAGTACGTCCCAAGCGGCGGCTCCACCCACACGGTCACCAAGGAAGTCCCGGTCGAGAAGAACGTCACCAAGGAAGTGGTCGTGGAAAAGACAATCGAAGTGCCTGTCAACGTCTACACCACGGTGCGCCTGCTTGCCGCGCCCGACCTCCTCGAACTCCACCCGCAAAACTCGGCCGACGCGAAAGTCACGCTCACGAACGGCTTCGGGGCGGACATGGGCAAGGTCATGCTCTCAGCGCAGAGCACCTCGCCGGACGTGACGGTTTCGCTTGAGAGCAGCACGTTCGAACTGCCCGCGAACTCCGAGGCATCCACCATAATGCACGTGCAGGCTTCCAAGAAGACCGGCACATTCGGAATCAAGCTCGTGGCTGACGCGGAGGGCATGGGCGTGAAGGACGAGATGAACGTGCCTGTGGTGGTTTCCTACAACCTCGATTCCGACCGCGAGCTTACGAAGAAGAACGTGGATTTCGCAAACAAGCTTCTCGCGGAGAACCCGGAGTGCCAGGACCTCAAGGAGAACATAATGACCGCCGCGGCGTTCATGGACAGCGGCAAGTATGCCGAGGCGGATTCCAAGGCGCAGGCGGCGATTTCAGGGTGCAGCGGGCTGATGGCGCTGCGCGGGAAGCCCACTGTGCAGACGCAGCTCATAACGCAACTCAACCTCCCGCTTGTCGCGATTTCGGTCGTGGTGCTTACCGGGCTTGTGATGGCATCCATACTCGGCTTCATGATGCTTCGCGACCGCAACTTGCACATGAAAAAAGAGCACCGCTACCACTCGGCGCGCAAGCCCGAGACCTACCAGCGGGACGGGAGCGACGCCCAATACAAGCCCCCGCACGGAGGGTATTCGCGCGATGAGGGGAACGATGGCGGGCAGGACGATGAAAACGGCGGGGAAAAAACCGCATGAAAAATGGCTGGCAGGGCAGGCAAAGGGGCGGAAAAACCGCATGAAAACCGGAATGGCAAAACGTCGCATGGCATTGCAACAGGAGGACGGTATTTATGGCTGAATCGCATCTCGAAAAGAAAACAGTGGAAAAATACGTCGAAAAGCTTTCCAAGATTCGGGACGGCATGAAAAAAGCCGTGGTCGGGCAGGAGCGCGCGGTCAACTCCGTGCTCATGGGGCTGATTTGCAACGGGCACGTGCTGATTGAAGGGTATCCCGGCGTGGCAAAGACGCTCCTCATGATGAGCATGGCGACATTGACCTCCTGCAAATACAAGAGGATTCAATTCACCCCGGACATGCTTCCGACGGACATCACGGGAATAACTTCCTATTCGCCGGAAAAGGGCTTCTACACGGTCAAGGGGCCGGTTTTCACGAACTTCGTGCTTGCCGACGAAATCAACCGCGCTCCGGCAAAAGTGCAATCGGCAATGCTTGAAGTGATGCAGGAGCGGAAAGTCACCATCGGCACGACCACCTATGACATGGAAACGCCGTTCATCGTGCTTGCGACGCAGAACAACATCGAGTCATTGGGAGTATACCCCCTGCCCGCCGCGCAGCTGGACCGCTTCATGTTCAAGATAAACATGGGGTATCCGGAGCCCGCGGAGGAGCAGATAGTCCTCAAGCGCAACATGACCTCCGAATCATTCGAGTCCCTCGGGCTCACGCCCATGCTCTCCCCTCAGGAAATACTGGAAATGCAGCGCAACCTGCACCGTATTTTCTGCACCGAGGAGATAGAGGAATACATCGTCCAGATTGTGAACGCGACGCGCAAGCACAAGGAGCAGGGGCTGCAGCTGGGCAAATACATAGAATACGGCGCCAGCCCGCGCGCGTCAATTGGCCTATACATGGCTGCGAAGGCGAACGCGCTCATGCGCAACCGCGTCTTCGTCAAGCCGCAGGACGTAAAGGACGTCGCCCACGAGGTATTGCGCCACAGGGTAATCCTCAACTACGAAGGGCAGGCCGACCAGATAAGCGTGGACAGCATCATTTCCGAAGTGCTGGACAAGACGCCCGTGCCTTAGGTTAATCAGGTAATGCCAAATGCTGAAACTCGACATAGACCCGCAACCCCGCATCCACCATCTGGATGTGATGACGCACAAGCTGGTGGCCTCCCGCTTCATGGGGGACTATCCCAGCCTGTTCAAGGGCAGGGGCGTGATATTCGAGTCGTTCCGCGAATACAGCCCGTCGGACGACGCGTCCATCATAGACTGGAAAGCGTCCTCGCGCGCGGGCAAGGCGCTGGTGCGCGAGTTCGTGGACGAGCGCAACCTCGACGTCTTTTTCCTGATTGACGCCTCGCACACCATGGTCTTCGGCTCGCAGGACAAGCTCAAGCACGAATACGCGGCGGAGATGGCCGCCGCGATGGCGCTCGCGGTCATCCAGCAGGGCGACTCGGTGGGCGTGGGGCTGTTCTCGGACAAGATACGCGGCTTCCTCCCGCCGGACAGGGGAATCGCGCAATACAGGCGCATCCTCCGCGAGCTTACCAACCCGGAGCACTACGACGGGGAATGCAATTTCGAGGAGGCGATGCGCGCCTGCATACTGCGGCTTCGCCCGCAGACAATCCTCGTCATTCTCACGGACGGGGTGCGGCTTTCGGGAGACTGGTCCGGGCTTTTGCGCATAGCGAGCAAGAAGTTCGACGTGATAACAATGCTCGTGCGCGACCCGCGCGACGACGAACTGCCAGCGGGCTGCGGGCACATCGCGGTCGAGGACCCCTATACTGGCGAGCAGCTCCTTGTCGACACGGAGTCGATACGCGAAGACTATGCCAAGGCGGCAAAGGAAATACTCGACTCCAACCTCGCGACATTGCGCACGGGCAGGGTGGTGGACGTGCCGATAATGAGGACGGACTCAGACTTCGCAGCGAAAGTGATAAGCTATTTCGAGAGGCGCAAGCGCAAGATGAGATGAAAATCAGGATTGCATGGAACTCCGGGCACACGGGCAAATGAAAATCGAAGCATGATGAAAACCACGGCAGGAAAGTTGATTTGATGGAAATAACATTCGAGCACCCGCTTTACCTCCTGTTCCTGCTGCTGCTCCCGCTTCTCGCGGCAATACATTTCTACAGCCTGCACTATGTGAAGCAGCGTGCCATGCGCTTCGCGAATTTCGAGGCGCTTGAGCGCGTGGTGCAGGGCAGGGCGGTGGTCCCGAAGAATTATTTCCTGCTCGCCATGCGCATGCTCGTGCTCGTGGGCTTCACGCTCGCCGCGTCCGGCGTGACTTTCCACTATGAAATGCCCGGCTCCTACTACGATTACGTGCTCGCAATCGACTCGTCAAGCAGCATGCTCGCAAACGACCTTACTCCTGACAGGATAACCGCGTCGACGAATGCGGCGGCGGACTGGCTGCTCGCGCTTCCGCCCGGCGCGTCGGTCTCAGTCGCCAGCTTCTCATCTCAGGCGGAAATGCTCGTCCCGCCCACGGCCGACACGCAATCTGCCGCGGAAGCGGTGCGCAGCCTCGCGGTCGGGAAAAGCGGCGGCACCGCGCTTTGCGAGGCATTGAAGGCATCCACGAACCAGCTGCTCGCAAGCGACAATCCCGGAGCCGCGGTCATAATCTCCGACGGGCAGAACAACGCTGGCTGCCTCCTTGAGGAGGGGATTGCATATGCCAACCGCCACAACGTCACGGTTTTCTCAATCGGCGTGGGCAACAGGCAGGGAGGGCGCATAGAAGGGTTCCCCGACCTTCTCTTCAAGCTCAACGAAACCGACCTGCAGGAAATGGCTGCGCAGACCGGCGGGAAATACTTCCGCGCGGAAACGCGCAAGGAACTTGCAGACGCGCTTGCGCAGGTGTCAGTGCCCGGCACCATGCACAAGCAGATGCCCCTCACAGTGCCTCTGATGATAATCTCGTTCATGTTTGTGTTCATCGACTGGGGAATGTCCGTCACGAAATACAGGACAGTCCCGTAGGCAGGGGGCAAAGCCGTTGCAGGGCAAGGCAAAAGGGCGCGGATAAAACAAAAACGCAGGCAACAGCTCCGCTAATCTTCATTTGCTATTTTTCCAAAGAAAAAAAGCCGCGCGCCCTCAGGCAAGCTGGTGCGCAATCCCCTTGAAGTCGTCCATCATCTTGACCAAAAATTCCCTGTTGGAGTGCGGCACGCTGTCGGAGACTATGCTCGCAATCTGCTTCTTGGTCTTGGCGCCCACGTGCTCGCCGTCCCGCTCGATTTCCTTTATGTATTCCACGAGGTGCTTTTCCTGCTCGCGCCTTTTCTCCTCGAGCAACTCCTCGAAATGCGCGTAGCCGTATTCCATGAGGCTTATGTCCTCGAGGAACCGCTCAAGCTCCTCCTGTATGTGGGGCGGGTAACGCTTCCTTTTGCCCAATTCCTCGGTGATTTCCTGGAACGTAGCCTCGTATTTTATGGAAAGGAGTTCCTTGAGCGAGCGCTTGGTGAGCGAGTAGAATTCGGCTGTCTTCTCCTCGACGTTCCTGTCGGTCACGGACGCGCGAAGCTCGCGTATCTCGTTGTTGAGCCTTGCCAGCATTTCGCGCTTGGAGTCCCTGATTGTGTTGTCCGCGGCTGGCGCTGCGCGCTTTTTCCCCCGAAGCATATGAATGAGTATGTCAAGCACTGTTCCACCTGCGATACGACAACGCCTTTTTGCTATCTTTTGCTTTAAAACCTATCGCAGTTTTCGGCGTTTCCCGTTGTATTTGTAAACCGCTTCGCGCTTTACAAATGCTGAAAAAGCCCGTCCGTGGACTTTTTCATGCAATATGCGTATTCTCGTGTGCGCATGCGGTATCCCCGCGCCGACTTTCTGCACGACTTTCGTGGCAAGCATGCAGCCGATTTTCGCGCTCGATTGCGGCGTGTATTTCCTCGACAGCCCGTATAGCACGCCGGCGGCGTACGCATCCCCGGCGCCCGTGGTGTCAATTACCTTTGCCTTAAGCGCGGATATCGCGTGTTGCTTCCCCTTGAAAAAAAGCAGCGAGCCGTGCTTCCCCTTCTTCAGGTATATGGGGATTTTCGGCTTGAGTCTTGCGAGCTTTTTTTCAGCCCCGCTTCCAAGAAGCGCAAATGCCTCATCGTCATTCATGAAAAGCGAGTCCGCGTATTTTCTCACGGCAAAAAGTATTTTCGCGCGGTTAGCCGCCACCATGGGCGGGCTTTCGATTGAAATCGAAACGTGCTTCCCCGCCTTCCTGCCCGCTTTCAGGTATTTTTCCGTGAGCTTTGAAACCGGCTTTCCGCAGCAAAGCATTATCGTGGTCGTGAAAAACATGCGCGAGCGGGAAAACGCAAGCTTCTCCTCCTTTGCGCACAATCCCGACACTCCCAAGTCCACGCAGAAGGTGCGCTCATAATCAGGCGTGATGAGCGCAATTATCTTTCCTGTCGCGCCCTTTTTTTCGGAGAGGAAGTTCGCGATGCCGCATTTCTCAAGGTTCGCCGCGAATTGCGCGCCCGCCCCGTCCCCCCCGATTGCGCCCTGATAGCCGCAAAAGCCGCCGAGCGCGGCAAACCCCTCGCACACGTTCCTTCCGTTGTCGCCGGGGTAACTGTGGAAGAGATTGCCGGAAAGCTTCCGCCTTATCCCGTCAAGTTCCTTGCTGGAAAAGTAGTTTGTCGCGCCTTTTTTCAGACCGAGCTTCCTGATTTTTGCGTCTGTGCACCGGGCGAAGATGTCCATGACAGGCGTGCCGAGCGTAAATAGGTCCATGCCGTGTGTTCGTGCCCGAGAAATATAACTTTATTGGGGCGTTCGGGCGCAGCGCGTTCCTATTTCTGCGGCGCATGGCAGCCTGCATCCACAAAGACTATGGGCTGCCCGACTGTGCGGGCATCCTTTTTTGGTTGCACTTCTTCCATCGCAGGTGCGAATATCTTGTCGAAAAATTCGCTGCAAAGCCCGGCAGTGCCGTTGTTGTTCTCCGTTTTCATCCTATTTGTTGCCACCTGTGCAAGCTCGACAAACGCGCCGTGCGCCCTCATCTTAAGCGAATGCCTGCATTCGGGCAAAAGCGCCCTTTCGGATAGTTTGTTGAGGACCAGGATTTCAGTCCGCTTGTCATGGTTTTTGCCGATTTCATCCACGATATAGCTGTAGAGCTTGGAGCTGAAGTTGTGGAACGCGTTGATTTCGCCGATGCGCTGGGCGCCCGTTGGCATGCCCACTACCTTCTCCTTCATCCTGCCCATAAGTTCGGTTGCCATTTTGCAGGGCGTTTTGGCACCATGGCATGGTTTGTGCTCAAGGCAATACATACAACCGTTCTTTTTGTTGTAGATAGTGTTTTTATATCTAATGCATGCCCTGATTGCCCCGATGAATGCCGGACGCCTTCTCTTGCGGCAGGAGAACCATTTTAAACAATCTCGCCGAAGATTTCGAAAGGATTGCCTTGCAGGCTAACGGGTGTTGTGTTTATGGTTGAAACCAAAAAGAGGCCGGAACGCGAAGGGACAATCGACTCATACGTTTTCGACAACGACGGCATACAGGTGCTTGCCAAGATAGTGGCGAAGCACGACGAATACGTGCCGTATTACGAGGTCAACGTCCGCGAGCTTTCCGAAGGCACGCGAATGGTGTTAAACACCCTCAAAGGCGAGCTTATCACCACTGTAAAGCTCGACATCACGGAAATCATGGACCCCAAGAAGCGCGACGACGTGCGCCGCAAGTTCGAGGCGCGCGCGCTGTACCTCCTCTCCAAGCACTTCCCCGCGCTCTCCGAGCCGGACAAGAAAGTCCTGACCGCCTACCTTCTCCAAAACTCGCTCGGATTGGGCGACCTGGAGCCCCTCATGCACGACGAGCACCTCGAAGAATTGGCAATCAACTCCTCAGCCGAGCCGGTATGGGTATACCACAAGAAATACGGCTGGTGCAAGACCAACGTGCACCTCAAGAGCGAGGAGAACATCTACGACGTCGCAGCAATGATTGGCAGGCGCATAGGCAAGCAAATCAACGTGCTCAACCCAGTCATGGACGCGCACCTTGCGACAGGCGACCGTGTGAATGCCACGCTGTTCCCGGTATCCTCGTTCGGAAACACGATAACCATCCGCAAATTCTCCAGAAACCCGTGGACCATCCCCTACCTGATTGAGCTGAATTGCATTTCGCCGCAGGTGTCCGGGCTTATCTGGCTCTGCATACAAAACGAAATGTCGCTTCTCGTCTCCGGAGGCACGGGCTCTGGAAAAACGTCGTTCCTCAACGCGATTTCGTGCCTGATTCCCGCGAACCAGCGCGTGATTTCAATCGAGGACACGCGCGAACTTACTCTGCCGCACTTCCTGCAATGGGTGCCCATGGTGACGCGCGAGCCCAACGCCGAGGGCAAGGGAGAAGTCTCGATGCTCGACCTGCTCGTGAACTCGTTGAGGCAGCGCCCTGACAGGATTATCATGGGAGAAGTGAGAAAGCAGCGCGAGGCGGAAATCCTCTTCGAGGCAATGCACACCGGGCACTCTGTCTACGCAACCCTCCACGCGGACAACGCGCAGGAGACAATCACGAGACTTACCACGCCTCCGATTTCCATGCCGAAGGAAACGCTCTCCTCGCTTGCGGGAATCGTGGTGCAGTTCCGCCACAGGCGGCTCAACATCCGCCGCACGCTCGAATTCGCGGAAGTGCAGAAGGGCGGCGACGTGAACACGCTTTACCGCTGGGACGTCAAGTCCGACAGGATAGCCGAGGTCGGCAAGATGATGACGCTCTCATCCACGCTCTCGCTTTACGCGGGATTGACGCAGAAGGAAATCGACCAGGACGTATCCGACAAGGCGAAGATACTCACGTGGATGGTAAAGAAGGGCTACAAGGACGTGAATACCGTGGGCACGATAGTGTCCCAGTATTACATGAACGCAGAGGAAATCATCTCGATGGCTACCAAGAACGCCGAATGGCGCAGCAGCCAGTGAGTTGCGGGCATCACATCAGGCAGGCGGGCGCAAGGGCAGGCGGGCAATGCCAAAGGCGGGCACTGCAAACGCCGGGGCGCGAGGCGCACTGACGGGCGCGAAAGCCCGATAACACAGGAGAAGGACCATGGCGGCAGTTTCCAACTCTTCCGATTTCCCGAATTTTGCCGAGCTTTGCCGCACCGCGCGCGAGATGGAAAAAAACATCCTCGCAGTGCCCCCGAGCCAGATTTCAGGCGCCCTCAACGCTGATGACTCGGGCTCGATTTTCCCCAAGGAATACGAGCAATACACGTTCGCCTACATGCTCTCCGAGGCATACAAGGTGGAGCGCAATATCTTCGCTTCCAGCTACAAGCCCGCGATGAGCGGCTCAGGCAAGCCCGAATCCGGCGCAATGGACCAGAAATTCGCCTCCGAACTTCACAAGTTCGTCTCGCGCGACGTGCAGGGCGTTTCCGCGTTCCCCAAGTTCCAATCTCCCCAGCAACAGGAGCCAAAAGCCCCGTCCGCTTCCCAGCCAACGATTCCGGGAATCCCGCTTCCTGTCCCGATTCCATTCTTGGGCAAGCAATCCGCGCAAAAACCGGGCGTTTCCGAAGCAGCCCCTCTGCCCCCTCCGCCTCCTGACAACGAGGATGGCGGCAAGACTCCTTACGAAGTGGAGGAATTCGAAAAATCCCCCAAGCGCGAATTTCCGCAGGAAACCCCGAAGGCGCAGGAGCGCGCCTCTCTCATCCCCGAGGAGGAGGAAGAGCCGCTTCCCATGCCGGAAGAGGAGGAAGCACCGCTTCCCGAGCCTGAAGACGAGCCGGAGGAAAAGCCGGAAGCCGGCAAAACAGTTTCCCCCCAGGGCAAGGCAGCGCCAAAACCCCTTGACAAGGAAGACGTCTGGGAAGAGGAAAAGCCGCAGCCAAAACAGCAGGAGAGCGTGGAAGACAAGCTCCCAAAGGCAGCCCGCCCGACAAATTCGCCATCGCTTTCATCGTCATCCAAAATATCGCCCCGCCTGCGTGCAATAATAGAGGAGAAGATGCGCCGCGACGAGGAGCGCGAGGGCAAGGGCAAAAAAGAAGAGGAAACGCCGTTCGAGCGCGAGGTTGCGCCCGAAGTTCCGCAGGAGCAGGGGCGCGAAATCCCGCTCTCTTCCCGCGAGCGGCTGCTAAGCAAGCTCGAAAAATCCTACCCCAAGCAGAAGATGG
>JBAYHU010000006.1:0-77958 GCA_041665945.1 Candidatus Micrarchaeia archaeon | reverse complement strand
GCGGCGATTTGCCCAGTTTTTGCGCAAAAGCGCAAAACCCCCGAACCAGGGGGGAATGGGCTAACCTGGTATGCTACCAGGTTTGGGACCTGGTGATTCGAGTTCAAATCTCGATTCCCCCATATTATTTTTCTTTCGCTACAGCAACCAGTATAAATATCGAAAGCCATTTGTCAGACTAGGAGGGGAGAGTATGGGGGACGCATTCACAATCATTGCGACCGAGTTTGCCAAGAATCCGTTGTCTTTTATTTCAGCAGTTATAGTGGTCTTAACTGCACTATTTTATTATTTCGGACAAGCGAAATATATCGCCCGTGGGATAGATAAGAAAAACGAGGTGGCAACCAGAGAAATACTTTTGAGTGGTGCAACAAATTTCATAAAATTCGTTGTACTCCCCGCTATGCTGGTAGTTGTTTCTGCATCAATGATAACAACGATAAATACGTTTAACTTCGAATTACTATGGCTGATTGTCCCAGTCGCTCTCCTAGTTTTTGGGGGCAGTTGTGTCATGGAGAACCTGTTTGGAAAAGAAGACCCCCGAGTTTTTGTGCCAGATACACTACACAAACCATTTGCAATAGTTCTTATGTTCTCAACAGTTGCGTTTATTCTGGCATTTTTAGTGCTACGGGTAGATGACTACAGTCCATTTTCAATCTTTATGAAAACATTGACGATCATCTCAATTATTTGGTTTCCACGTTCACTGATAATCTGGGCGTATGCAAAAAAAGAGCCGAAACGGAAATAGATTACTTCTGAATCTGAGCACAAACTTGATTTTGGCTGGTTTAATGAAATACGGCAACTCCACGCTTTCGGGAAAATTCGTCCTCGGTCCCATGGCTGCATACACGGACATCGCTTATCGCCTTCTCTGCCGCAGGCGGGGGGCTGCAATGGGCTTTACGGAATTCGCCAACGCGAACGCAGTGGTGAGGGGCGGGGAGGAAAGCTGGCGGCTCATGCAGACCTGTTCGGATGAGATGCCTGTGGGCATACAGATTTTCGGCTCGGACGAGAAGATAATGGCTGACGCGTGCAGGCAAATCGGCAAGCGCGTTTCCGACGGCTGGCTGTCCGCGTCATGCATCGACATAAATTTCGGCTGCCCTGCCGGAAGCGTGATTCGCGCCGGTGCGGGCTCCGCACTTTTGAAAAAGCCGGAGAGAATATTCTCCATTGTTTCAGCCTGCGCAAAAGCCACGGACATCCCCATTACCGCGAAAATACGCGCGGGCTGGGGGACGGACAAGGCAGTTGAAATCGCGAAGGGCATAGAAAATTCCGGCGCTTGCGGGCTTACGGTGCACTGGCGCACGGCAACCGAAGGCAGGAAGCGGACCGATGGCTGGATGGCGGTTGCCGAGGTAAAAAACAAGGTTTCAATACCGGTAATCGGGAACGGCGGGGCGTCCACTCCGGAACGCGCGGTGCAGTTCCTGAAGGAAACCGGATGCGACGCCGTTATGATTTCCTCTGCCGCGCTTGGCAATCCGGGCATCTTCGCCCGCGCGAATGAATGCCTGAAGGGGAATGAAATCCTGCCCGCAACTTGGGAGGAGAAGCTCGCGGATTTCATGGAATACCGCTCCCTTGCGCAGAAGCATAATGTTCTTGCGCCCAAGAGGCTGCGGGCTCACGCGATAGAATTCGTGACAGGCTTTGAGGGCGTGAAAATCGCGAGGAAAAAGCTCAACGCGGCAAAGACAGTGGATGAGATAGGGGAAATAATGCTTTCATTCGTGCCGCAGTAGGGGATTCGCGCCCGTCGCGTGCCGCCGGCGGGAATTCACTCGAGCTCGTTGCTTATGAAGACGTAGTTCGCCTTCTCGAATTTGTCGAAAGCCGCCCTGCGCTCGATTGAGGCGAACGGGTCGTCGATTATTTTCTCGATTCCGGTCCACATGCCATACCAGCCTGCGGGCACGAGCAGTATGGAGAGAATCCTGTATTCAAGGCTCGTGCCTTCCAGCAGGAAAAGCGCGTAGACGTCCGCAAGCAGCACAATCGCGCCGACAAGCATGTAGATATAGCCGCGGGACTTGGTGCTTTTTATCGTCTCGTCCTCGCGCCTCACCATGACTGCGAAGTGCTCGCGCAGCCTCTTTTTTATGAGCGCCTCCTCCTTCGCGTCCCGTTCGGAAAACGGGACCGTGAAGTGGACCTCGAACCTGCCGCGCTTGTCCTCCATGTAGCGGCGCTGGATTTCCTTGATGAAGTCCTCGGACAGTTCGCGCTCCTGGTAGGGGCGCGGGTCGAAATCCGAGAATATGTCGTCGTAAGTATCGAGCTGTATCGTGATTTCGCGGAACTGCTGGGCTTCCTCGGATTTTTCCCCTGCCATGACAATTCCATTCAAGGTGAATGAATAAAAATCTCCCTAACGAAGCCGTATCATGGAATTCAAGCAGTACCTCGTGCGGGAAATCGTCGAGGAGAGCCCGGACGTGCGCACGTTCAAGCTCATACAGCCGGACGGCAAGCTGCCGCCTTACAAGCCGGGGCACTTCTTCCTCATACGCCTGCCCGACGGCAACGGCAAGCTCACGCACCGCCCCTACTCCGTCGCATCCGCGCCGTGGGAGGACGCGCTTTGGTTCTGCATAAAGCGCAAGGGGACTTTCCCGCAGTTCATATGGAAACTGGAGATGGGGAGCCGGGTGGAAGTGGACGGCCCGTACGGCATTTTCCTCCTGCGCCCTGACGACGCAGAGCGAGTATTCATAGGCGGCGGCGTGGGGATTTCCGCGCTGCGCAGCATGATTTTGCAGAGCCTCAAGGAGGGCAAGGTGACGCACCTTTTCCACTCGGCGCACACGATTGACGGGCTCATCTACTTCATGGAATTCAAGGCGCTTTCCGAAAAGGAGCCGAACTTCAAGTTCCACCCCTCGATTACCGGCGAAACCGTGCCGCTTGGATGGAACGGCTCCACCGAGCGCATAGGCGCAGACCAGCTCAAGCGCGCGCTTGGCGGGCTGGACGGCAAGACATTCTATTTGTGCGGCTCCAAGGAAATGGCGGGCGGGCTGGCAATCGCGCTTGCCGCCGCCGGAGTCCCGAAGGAAAGGATAAAGAAGGACGAGTGGGGCTGAATTGTGAAGCTTCGCCAGAAAACGTTCCTTATCACCGGCTTGACGCTCGCATTATTCTTCATGCTCGCCTATTCAGTGATATACGGGGCGCAAAAATCGAACGTGCTTTTGTACGAGAAACAGGATGTGGCAAACCAGCTCACCGACGCCAAAAACCGCATCTACAACGAGGGCATACAGCTTGGCCGGACCGTCGGGGACTGGGCATCGTGGGACGACAGCTACGAGTTCATGCACACGAGGAGCGCAGGATATATCGAAAGCAACCTCGAAGACGTGTCGCTGGCATCCGCCCGCATAGACTTCATAGGGTTCTACGATGAGAACGACGCGCCGTTCCTTGTGAAAGCCGTTGGCATAAACGGGAGCGCGCCACCTGTGCCAGAGGAGCTCCTTACCCTGCATCAGCACGGCGAATTTGTCGCTACTCCCGGAGGGAAAACCGGGGAGATGCAGGGGTTCATGCTCATCGGCGGGAAGCCCGCGGCAATAGCCCTGCGCCCCATACTGACAAGCAAGGGCGAAGGCCCCGCACGCGGCACAGTGGCAATGGTGAGGTACCTGACTGAGTCGGTTTCTGAATTCGGCGGGGCAAGAAGCACGGCTGCACAGCTGTGGGCGATAGGGGAGGATGTGCCAGCCACGCTGAAAAATGCGGAAAGCGAGCTTCTTGCCTCGGCAAGCGGCATGATGGAGATGCCGGTCAACGAAACCGTGATGTCCGGACAGTTCCTCATAAACGACATGCGCGGCACCCCGGTGGCGGTGTTCAGGATTGAGACCGCGAGGAGCGCCTACATTGCGTTTTCAAAAGGGATTTACTACACCCTGCTTGCATTTACCATAACTGCAGTGGCCTTCGAAGCCCTGTTGTTCGTGCTCCTCGACATGTTCGTGCTCTCGCGGCTGCGCGTCCTTGGCTGGCAGGTGTCCGAAGTCGGGAAACCCAACAGCTCGAATGAGAACATCACGCTCGACAGGGGGAACGACGAGATATCCGAGCTCAACGCGAACATACACCTGATGCTTTCGCGCCTGAAGAACGTGCGCAGGGAGCTTCTCGCCAGCCAGATAAGCTACGGCAGGCGCCTGAACAAGGAGGTGCAGGTGAAGACGAGGATGCTGACTTCCGCCAACAAGAAGCTGAAGGGGATGGAAAAAGGCAAGAACCTGTTCCTGTTCAACATCGGGCACGAGCTCAAGAGCCCGCTTGCCGTGATAGAGATGAACCTCGAAGCCCGCAAGGCTGGCGGCATGGGCAGGAAGGACGCGGCCGAGAGCGAAAAGATGGTGCACAGGAATATCGTCAAGCTCCGCGAGAAGATAGAGGACATCATACAGCTTTCCCGCTTCGATTACAGCCGCACGGTGGAGAAAAGCGAATTCGATTTCGCAGCGCTTGTCGGAGAGGTGGCATACACCTACCATGATTTTGCCAAGACGCGGAACGTGGAATTGCGCCTTGACTGGAGCGGGAAGAAGCTGCCCGTGATGGGCGACCGCCGGCTGGTGCAGTACGCGATAAGCAACCTGTTCTCAAACGCGGTGAAGCACTGCGGGGGCAGGGACGTGCGCGCAAGGCTTTCCAGGACGGATGGCAGCGCCGTCCTTTGCGTGGAGAACGAAGGGGATGACATAAAGCCCGAGGACCGCAAGAAGCTGTTCAGGCGGTTCTTCAAGGCTGACCAGAACGGCCCGGGCACGGGAGTGGGGCTGTTCATGACAAGGAAGATTGCCGAGGAGCACGCGGGCAGGGCATGGTACGAGCCGCGAGCACCGAACGGCTCGAAGTTTTATTTCTCATTGCCGCTGAAAAAAACAGGAGGTGCAGAGGATGGAAACGACTGACGCACGCATACTCGTGATTGACGATGACGATGAAGTGAGGCAGAGCATATCCCTTCTGCTCCGTTCCAAGGGATTCTCGCGCGTGGATGGCGCAAGCGGGGCGAAGGAAGGCGTGAAAATGGCTTCGGAAAGCCGCTACGACCTCATACTGCTTGACATGATAATGCCGAAAGTGTCGGGCTGGGGCGCGCTTGAGGAAATCTCCAGGGCGAAAATCACCACGCGCGTGCTCGTGGTTTCCGCAGTCGGGCTTCCGGAAGTGGTGGAGCGCAAGCTTGCCAAGGATTACCCATCCGTCATGTTCATGCAAAAAACCCGAATGGCAGCCGGGCTCGTGGAAAAAATAGAGGACGCGCTGGAGAAGCCGGCGGGCGCGATTTAGGCAGGCTGGCACGGCAGGACAGGCGGCACTTGCCTTGGCAGGCGGCGTTTCAGCTCGGCTTTTTCCTGACAAGCAATAGCGTGTCGCCGCTTTTTTTCTCGAAGAAACCGAAGTTCACGTAGAGCTTTGCCGCGTGGTTTATCGCCCGCACCTTCAGGTATGTCACCTGCACGCCTTTCCTGTCAATCCTGTAAAGCGCCTCGGACATGAGGCGAGAGCCGGCGCCGTGCTCGCGGTATTGCGCAAGAACGCCCAAGCCGGCGATGTAGCAGCTCTTCTCGCGGATGCGGTAGTGGCAGAAGCCGATGGGGATTTCCCCGCGCTTCGCGATTAGGAATATGTCGCCGGGCAATACGCGCATGCGGCTGTTGGGGAAAAGCATTGCCGCCATGTCCATGACCATCTGCATTTCGAATTGTTTTGCCTTGTGTATTGTGAACATATTACCGCCTAAAGTGCGATGAATTCCACTTCTATTTCCTTGCCAATGGTTATTTCAGCCGCGAGCAATTTCTCCGCAGGCGGGAGTTTGACCACGAGGGTTTCACCCAATACTTCCTGCCCGACGTGCTCGTGGATGTGCCCGCAAAGTACCATGAGGGGATGGTTTTTCTCGATGCATTCGCGGACGGATTTGCTGCCCACGTGAACATCGCCCGCCAAATCAAAAACCCCGTATGGCGGAGGATGCGACATGAGAATGGTGTTCCTGTCCACGCCTGCGGCTGAAAGGAATGCAGCTATCTGCCCTTCCGAGAATTCGCTTGGAGTTCCGAAAGGAGTGGGGTTGCTGCCGCCCACACCCGCAAGCTTCCACTCATCGAGTTTAACGCTGCGCCCGTGGACCGACTTGCCCATCTGCTGTATCCTGCCTGCGACTTCCGGCGGGTCCATGTTGCCGAAAACCGCGAATGAGCGCATGAAAAGAGAGAGCGCCTCCTCTGCGTAGGAAACCGGGCCGTTGGTGGTCAAATCCCCGCAGAAAAGGGCTGCGTCGTATTTCTTGCTGGCGGAGAGCATCCGCAGCCTGTCGAGCAGTTCCTCATCCGCATGCAAGTCGGAGAGTGCGAGAAGTTTCATGGAAAACACCCTTTTGCCAAGCGCAAGAGCGGTTGCCGCAATTCATCCCTGCCGCAAATACGGCAGTCCTCTCAGTTCACTGCGGCTTTGCAGGGGGCGGGGAGAACCTCGGTTTTTCCGCAGCGCCTTCCTTGGCGATTATTTTCTGCGCCGCCGCTTCGAAGGATGCCTTGAGCTTCTCGGCTATGAAGTTGTGCGAAATAGCGTCAGCCTTTGCCGCAATGGTAAGGCGCGCAGCCAGAAGCCTCGAAATCTTCCCGCGCGCTTTCTTCGGAGACATGGAAATCAGCGGGTGCTGGAAAATGAGTCCGTGCTTGGGCGGCCTTGAGCCCGAGCGGAGGTGCTTGAACAGCGCCTTTTCAGCGCCGAGAACCTGAATGGTGCTTGAGGGCATTGTGGAAATCCTCTTCAATCCGCCCGCCTGCGCCACGAGTTTCGCCGCGAGCGCGGGGCCTGCAACATAGGACATGTTCGGGCAAAGCTCGGTCGCGACTTTCATCTCGTATGCTTCGACCTGGTCGCGGAGAGCCCAGACCATCTTGATTTGCGAGGCAAGCGCGCGTATCTGCGCGAGGTCCTCGGGTGAAAGGGGCGAGCCCATGGAATTTTTCGCCTTGTCATAGACGGACTGCGCCGAGGTGCCGAAAAGCTTCTCGACTTCCTGCCTGTCCGGGACCACGCGGTCGATGTTCAGCACGAACTCCACATATTTCGCGTTGTCCGCTGTCTTGAGTTCAGGGAAGTGCATACCGTACCATTCAGTCAGCCGCTCGAACATGAGGTTCGAGCTCTTGTTCAATTCGTCGACTGCTGAAACCGTCTGGATGAGAAGGTTGTCGCGCGAGCTGACTGCGATTGTAACGCGCTTTCTAGCCTTCTTGAAGAATTCCTCGCGGTCGTTGCCGAAGCCGCCCTTGCCGCCCCCGAAACCGGGCTTTCCGCCGAAAGGCGGGCGGGAGCCGCCGCTGCCGCGGTTGAAACTGGGCTTGCCGCCAAAACCCGACCTGGACTTGAAATTAGGATTGAAACCCATATGCTCCCCTCGTTCTTCTCTCTCGTCTAATATCCCTCAAAACGTTTATAGAGCTTCCCAAGAAGAAATACCTCATGGCTGGAAAAGAACTTTCAAAGGCTGACAAGCTGATGGACGTGGCGATACGCCGCTCATTTCTCATTCCCGGAAGCGAGATTTACGGCTCGCCGGCGGGATTTTACGATTACGGGCCTGTGGGCTGCGCGATAAAGCGCAAGCTCGAGAACCTCTGGCGCTCGGAGATGCTCCAGCAGGAGGGCTTCCATGAAATCGAGACCACGCTCATTGTGCCTGAAAAGGTGCTGATTGCATCAGGACATGCCGCGAATTTCGCCGACCCGCTGGTGACGTGCGAGTCCTGCAAGAACAAGTTCCGCGCAGACCATTTGATTGAGCAAAACGCGGCGGCAAAGGCGGACGGGGCAAAGCCCGCGGGAATGGCTCCGCAGGCGCTCTCCGAGCTAATCAAGAAATACAAGGTCGAGTGCCCGCAGTGCAAGAAAGCTACGCTAACAGAAGTCGGCTGGTTCAACATGATGTTCAGGACGAACATAGGCCCCATCGATGGCAACGTGGCGTATTTCCGCCCGGAGACCGCACAGGGGATTTTCCTTGATTTCGCGCGGATTGTGAGGAATTATGGAAGCAAGCTGCCGATTGGAATCGGGCAGGTGGGAAGAAGCGCGAGGAACGAAATTTCGCCTCGGCAGGGGCTTGTGCGCATGCGCGAGTTCACGCAGATGGAACTCGAATATTTCTTCAATCCAAAAGACCAGAGCTACCCCGGCTACGGGAAAATAAAGGGCGAAACGCTGCGCTTTGCCGGCGAGGATGGCAAGCCCTATGAAATCGGAATCTCGAAGGCAGTGGAAAGCGGGCTGATTGCCAACGAAATCATGGCGTATCTCTTATACAAGCAGAAGATAATTTACCTCTCAATCGGAGTTCCGCAGGACAAGTTCGCCTTCCGCAAGATGCCGAAGGAGGAGACGCCCCACTATTCGAAGGGCAACGTGGACATGGAAGTCGAAACTTCTTATGGGACAATCGAGGTCGCGGGAACCGCATACAGGACGGACTTTGACCTTGCCTCGCACTCCAAGCTTTCAGGCGCGGACCTTTCTGTTTTTGTCGAGGAGGAAAAACAGAGGATTGTGCCGCACGTTGTGGAGCCTTCCATGGGCACGGACAGGATGTTCTGGTGCGTGCTTGAGCACTGCTTCCGAGAAAAGACGGAAGCGAAGGATTGGGAGTGGTTCGCATTCCCGCCCGCGATTGCGCCATACCACGCGTGGATTTTCCCGCTCATGAAAAAGGACGGCATGGATGAAAAGGCAAGGGAAGTGGAAGCGATGCTCCGCGAGGCGGGCTTGACTGTTTATTATCAGGACTCCGGCTCAATCGGAAGGAGATACGCCCGCGCGGATGAAATCGGCGTTCCCTACTGCGTCACAGTGGACTTCGACACTCTTGAGAAAACGTCGGACAAGCACGGAACAGTGACAATCCGCTTCAGGAACGACGGCAAGCAAATCAGGGTAAAGCTTGGCGAGCTTGCCAGTAAGATAAGCGGATATGTGAAGGAAGGAAGGGCGACCGCGCCGGATTAAATTCTTCCGATTTCAGAGTTCAGCTTCCTTATTTCTTCCAGCGCAGCCCCCACAAAGTCGGTTGTGCCGCTCTTTTTGTAGGCGTACGAAATCCCGCTTGAGGAATTTATCCTGTGGAGAAGGAGCGTTTCCGACCATACGCTGGAAAGAACGCGCACGGTCTCCTTTGCAGACGCGCCCTGCGCGCCCACGCCCGGGACGAGAAGCGGGAGCTTCTTGTGCGAGTCGTAGAAAATCCACATCATGGATTCAAGCTCGTCAAGCGCTGTTGCGCCCATGACCGCGCCCACGCCGGGGAAGTGCCACTTCTGGATTTTCGCCGCGACTTCGGTGAAAAGCTGCTTGCCGTTTTCCATGCGAAGGGACTGGAAGTCCGCCGCGCCCTCGTTCGAGGTCCTGCAGAGGACGTAAACGCCCCTGCCTGTTTTGCAGCGCTCGATGAACGGGGAGACGCTGTCATAGCCCATGTAAGGGGAAACGGTGGTTGCGTCCGCGCCCCAGAAGTTGAAGACTTCGTTCGCATACGCCGCGCTTGATTTTCCTATGTCGCCGCGCTTGGCGTCGAGTATGATTGGCAGCTTGCCAGAGTATCGTTCAATAATTGTCTTGAGGGCGCGAAGCCCGTCGAATCCGTATTGCGCGAAGAACGCGTAGTTGGGCTTGAGCGCGGATATCGACTGCTTCTCGGCGAGAGCGGCATCTATGATTTGCGTGTAGAAGTAAACGATTTTCTCCTCTCGCGGCTGCATAAGGGATTCGGGCATCAGTTCAAGCACCGGGTCAAGCCCGAAGCATGCTATGCTTTGCCGCTCGCGCGCCGAGCTTTCCAGAAGTTCGAGATAATTTGCCATTCAAACACCGTATTGTTTCTTGTATTCTTGGTATTGCTGGAGGATTTCAGGCGTCACCTTGAATTCCCCGTTTATCTTTGTCGTGGAAAGGTAGTGGAATATTTCGTCCGCGGTCACGACGGCATGCACTTTCGTTCCGTGCTTTTTCTCGAATTCGGCAATCGCGTTCTTGCCGCCCTCGCCTTTCTCCTGCCTGTCGATGAGTATGAACACGCCCTCGAGCTTTACTTTTGCCACTGAGGATATCTGCGCAATCGCCTCCTCCTTTGCCCCGCCGGTCGTGAAAACGTCGTCGAGCATGAGCACGCGCGAGCCATCGCTTATGGGCGAGCCGACAAACGCGCCCTTGTCCCCGTGGTCCTTTGCCTCCTTGCGGTTGAAGCACCACGGCTTTTCCACGCCTTTCCGCGCGAGCGCCATGGAAACCGAGACGCAAAGCGGGATGCCCTTGTAAGCCGGCCCGAAAACAACGTCGTATTTTTCAGGAGGGAGCGCGCGGTTGATGCTCTCGGCAAATATGCCTGAAAGCGAGTTGGTCAGTTCGCCTGTGAAAAAAACGCCTGAATTGAAGTAGTACGGGGAGGTTCTGCCGGATTTGAGCGTGAAATTGCCGAACTTGAGAGCGCCTGCGAATACGCAAAGCTCTATGAAATCCTTCTGGAATTTTTGCATGAATCACTTTTGGCGAGCGGGTTAAAAACCGATATGGCAACAAAGACGGATGGTGGAAAAATGCAGAGGAATGCCATTGCGAGCCCGGGGCAAAAAAAACTTGAAGCTAAGATAGCGATTTCGACCATACTCCGGAAGATAGGGAATCCCGACGGCACAGGCATCGCTGACAAGAAGCTGGTGAAGTATTTGCACACGCTTCGCGACAAGTGGGTGCCAGCTGAAACCGAAATCGATGGCATGAATGACAAGCTTCGGATACTCAAAACGATTTCAAGGCGAATCAAGGGGAAAGCTCGCCAGAAAAACAGGGTCTTCGAAATGCAACCCCAGGACTTCGGCTCTTTTTGAAAAACAGGGGAAAAAAGAAAAAAACAAAAAAGAACTTAAGGAATCTAAGCCTTTTCCGCGATTGCGCAGGAAGCCTTGACCGCGGTTATCCTGATTTTGCAGGCATCTCCGACAGCCGTTCCAGGTACGAATATTACGAATCCGTCCTTCTTGGCGATTCCGTCGCCCTTTGCCGCGACTGCCTCGATTGTTACGTCAAGTTCGTCGCCGACTTTCACTGGCTTGGGCATGTCATTGCCGCCGCCGAAACTATCTCTTCCGAAACCCATTACATCACATCCTTTTCTTTCATATTCAGGAAATGCGCTCTTGCAAGAAGTTATTCGACTTTAAGCCGTCAGACTTCGAGTAGAACGTATGTCCTGTAATGGTTGATTTGACCGACTAGTTTATAAATGCGGATGCCTTCCGGACGGGGAAAACATCAAAGCGCTGCGCCTGAAACAACGGAGAAAACCGCCTGCGAAACCGGCGCGATTGCCGAGAAGTATAAAAGCGCGCGGCGCGGGTCGGATTCCGACTGGGAAAGCATTGCGGATGAGAGGATGGCGCAGAGCAGCAGATAGGCGCGGCAGGCAAGCGAGAGCGTGGAGAACATCGCCGCAGCGCCCGCCTGCTGCGAAAGCGGCGAGGAAACCGCAAGGGCGGGCACGAGGGAAACCGTGGTGCCAAGTATGGCTGGCACGAGAATTGCCGAGGCGAGGATGAGCGTATATCGCTGTATGGCGAGCATTGCCGAGCGCTCGCGGACAAGGGAGAAGAAAGACATGACGTCCTGCGCGGCTTCGCGGAGAGCGAAATACATGTCAGCGCCGGTTTCATACGACACCACGAGAAGCGAGAGAGCGCGGTCGACAAGGGGCGAGGGGCAGTGCGCGGCGGCTGCAGACATGGAGCTTGCAAAGCTCTCGCCGGATTTCTGCCTGCGAAGCGCGATTTCAAACGCCTCTGACAGCCTGCCGAATCCACCCTTGGCAAGGAAGGAGAGGGCGCGCTCGGCTGACATCACCTTGTGCACAGACGCCGCGCCATAAAGGACATCGGGCAGCCTGCGCTCCGCGGCGGCTATCTCCCTGCCTGAAAGATAGGCGACAATCGAGTAGATTGCAGGCGCGATGCAGATGGATATCACGGCTGCCTGAAGCCCGAAAAGCGCGAAGCACAGCGCCGAGAGGGCGATGGCAAAGAGCGCGAGGATGAGCGAGAACGACCTGCCGCTCATTGCAAAGCCGGATTTTTTCAGGAACTCCTCCAAAAGCACCTGCTTTCCCTTCTGCGAAAATACCGACGGGGGGAATGACAGGAAGACAAGGAAAAGGACGACGATGTTCAGCAGGGGAAAGCCGAGGAGGAATGCCGCCCATATCGCGCCGTCGGGCATCTGCCCTCCCGACACCATGGGCGAGAGCGCGGCGAACACGCAGAAAAACGCGGGAAGCATTGCCGAAGTCGCTATGAAGAGGATGGAAAGAAGCGACATCTTCCCGCTCTGCTCGCGTATCTTCGAAAGCTGGATTGCCGAAAGCTCTTCGGACGCGCGGCGGAGGGAGTCCGCGCCCGAGCCGGTTTCATACGCCTGCGAGAGGAGAAGCGAGAAGCGCTTCACCTGCATGGATTCGTGGCGGGAGGAGAATGACGAGAGCGCGGACTGCATGGGCGAGCCGGACGAGACCTCGCGCATGAGGCGCGAAAAGTCGGACGACAGCGTGTAATCGCCCTTTGCCACTCGCGCCACGCATTTCTCGAACGGCAGCCCGATTTGAACATAGGTCGAAAACTCGCGCATCAGGAACGGAAGCTCGGCATCAATCAGCGCCGCCCTGCGCGAGGCGAGAAGCGCTGGAAGCAGGAGGAACATCGCAAATAGCCCGCCGAATGAAATGGCGAGGGCTGCGAACGATTCGAGGAATCCGAGGCTGAACTGCAGGATTAGGAGCAGGGACGCAAGCGCGAATAGCGCGGAGATGAAAAGCGAGCCTGTGAGATACCCCTGCCCGTCCGCCCCTTCGATTCCGGCTGCGGAGAGCTTCCTCTCCATCTGCGCGCCGGACTTTTTTTCGAACAATCGGCTTTTGGAAAACGGGCGGCATATAGCCAATACGAAACCGCCTGCCCAGTCTTTAGCCATTCTTCTTCCCCCCGAACATGTATTTCTGTATTGTGCCAAACGAGCGCTCAAACCCCCTGCACGCGCGGTTTTGCAGGAAGAATTTTTCGCGCGCAGACAATTCCTCCCTGCTTTCGCGAAGCGTCATGCCTGAATTGGAGCAGAACCGCTCAAGCGCAAGCGCCATGGGCTTTTCCGAGAATTTGCCATCCGAGAATACGATGTTGGGGTGGAGGATGTCCTGCCTGTTTGAGAGGGATATTTCGGTGACCTTGCGCGCCTCGCCGACCTTGCGCTGCTTGCGGTCGTATGTCGAAACCCTGCGCTGGATTACCACAAGGTCAAGCCCCTCCAAATCCGCCTCAAGGCAGCCCATCATGCGCAGGCGGAGGAGGGCGTCGCGCGAGGACTGGGCGTGGAACGTCGCGTAGCATCCCTTTGCCTGCCCTGACAGCGCGGACTCCACAAACGCGTGCGCCTCGTCAGGACGGCGCACCTCGCCCACTACCACGCGGTCGGGGCGCATGCGAAGCGAGTCGCGCACAAGTTCCACCATGCCGATTCCCGCCTCCTCGAATGGCATGAGCCGGAGCTGGTGGCTGTGCGGAACGGAAATCTCCGGCGTTTCCTCAATCAAAAGCAGGCGCTCGGAATCAGGAATGAATGAGAGCGCGGCGTTGAGCGTGGTTGTCTTGCCGCTTGCAGTGTTGCCCGCGAAAACAACCGAGAGGTCGGCTTGAAGCGAGAGGGAGAGGAAGGCGAGCATCTTCGCATCATAAGTGCCGGACTGCAGAAGGTCGAATGGGGAGAGCGGCTCTCTTGAGAACTTGCGGATTGTAAGCTCGCAGGAGGAGACCGGCGGCATGGATGCGTGCATGCGCGAGCCGTCATCAAGCACGGCGTTTATCCTCGGCTGCTGCGCTGTGAGGCGCCTGCCCAAACCCCTGCCGAGCCGGTTGCAAAGCGAAACGAAATAGTCCTGGCTGTCGATGTATACGTTTGTGCGCTTCCAGCCAGAGCCGCGCACATAGACAAAAACAGGGCGCTGCAATCCGATGAGCGCGATTTCCTCGAGCTTTTCATCAGCGAGAAGCTCGCCCAGAAATCCGCTTCCGAACGTCTGGAGGAATACCGCGCGGGAAAGATATGCTTCCTGCTCGGAATCGATTTCAAGCCCTTCCTCCTCGCACGCGTCGTAAAGGAGTTTTTTGCAAAGTGCGGCGGCTTCATCGTCGCCCTTCAATTCGCGCTTCTGTGTTTCGTTGCGGAATCTCTCGGCGACTCCGAGGGCAAGCGCCTCCTCTTCTGGGGATAGCCTCGGCAGGTTAAGCTTGTATTCGGCAACCCACCGCCCAAGCCCCCAGCCAAGCGACATATTATCCCCCCGTCATTTACCGCCCAATTTTTTCCAGCTGATTTTATCCCCGACTTCGATTGAAAGCGCGTCGAACGTGTCCACAGGAAGCTCAAGCAAATAGCGCGCCGGCTTTTGCGGGGAGACGAACTGCGTGGATGGCGGGATTTTGCGGAATATTTCCACCACTTCCCCGCCTTCAGAAAGGTAGACCGCGTCGAATTCGGCTTTTACGAAATTGGAATGAATAGGGTAAGTGCCGGTTGAATTGAATTCGAAGAGAATGGGAATTATCCTGTCGCGGAACATCAGCCCCCTCATGCGCGAGAACTCGGTGTTGGCGACTTCCATGTATGCCTTGACTAATTCGCCCTTGCCCTCGTTCGTTATAGAGTAATTCGGCGCGGGAGAGAGCGCTGCGAATATGAAAAACACGCACATCATGACCACCGAGAGTGCGAGGAATGCGCGGATGTGGCGCTTGTCCTCTGCAAGAATGCACACGAGCCAATCAGGGGATTTGCCCGACAGGAATTTTTCTGTTTTTCCGCTGATGATATCGCCGCCTTTGCGCACTGCTTGTTTTTTCGCCCCATGTTTGCCGACCTTTTTCATTTCAATTCTCCTGAAAATCACTTGCCGTATTTCCTCCTTCTGCGCGAGTAGTCGTCAAGCGCGGACTTGAAATCGCGCTCGGTGAAATCCGGCCACAGCTTTTTGGAGAAATAATATTCGGAATAGGCGGACTGCCACGGGAGGAAGCCGCTTGTGCGCACTTCGCCGGACGTGCGGATTACCAAGTCCGGCTCGGACACGCCATCGGTGTAAAGGAGGGACGCGAACGATTTTTCATCCACTTTCCCGAGTCGCATCCTAAGCGCGCGGTTCACTGCGTCGATTATCTCGCGCCTGCCCCCGTATGCGAGCATGAGGTTGAGCTGGTATTTGCTGTGCTTTTCCGTGTCGCGCTCCACCTGCCGCATCTTTTCCGAGACTTCCTTCGGAAGCTCGTCAATCCTGCCAAGGAAGCGCACGCGCACGCGGTATTTCTTGTACTCGTGCTGCATGCCCTCGGACAGCTTGCTGTTGAACAATTCGAACAATTGGGAAATTTCCTTCCTGTCCCGCAGGAAGTTCTCTGTTGAGAAGCCCCACATGGTAAGCTCGCGCACGCGGTATTTGCGGCACCACTTTATGACGTCGCCTATGTGGGTAATGCCCTTGTCGTATGCGAAAAGGAGCGATTTGCCGTTCTTTTTCGCCCAGCGGCGGTTGCCGTCGGGTATTATGGCTATGTGTTTAGGACGCATTCCCTCCCCGATATGGGAACAGGGGCGAAGTTTATATCGGTTGCCAAAATCAGCGGCGGAAAACCTTCCGCGCTTTTTTCACGGCAACCGCGTATCTTGAAAAAAGATGAACGTATGCGGGCGAAACTTTCCCGCCAAGCGTGCGCGGGGCAGAGAGGAGCGAGTGCTTGTCGAGCTTTTTCACGCCCGAAAACTCCACGTACGCCGCGCCGACTTCGGACGGGTGGTGCGCGTCCGAACCTGCGAGGATTGGCTTGCCGCGCGAGTGGGCGAACTTCAGGGCGTCGGAATTGTGCGAGCGCACTGTTATCCTTGCGTTGAACGCCTCGATTGCGTCGATTGCGGCGAGCTGTTTTGCCGGGATTTTTTCAAGCGCTATGCCGTATCTCGTGAAATCGTAGGGGTGCGCCGCGCAGCAGATTGCGCCCTGCCGCTTCACTTCGGCGAGCACTGTTGCGAGATTCCCCCGCGCAATCCTTTTTTTCAGGAAATAGACGAGCAGGTCCCCTTCCGCGGTTGCGACCTCCTCGCCTATGATGACTTGCAGGGGAAGGCGCATTGCCTTGGCGAGTTTCGCGGCCTCAAACGCCCCGTCGATTTCGTCATGGTCGGTTATCGCAATGGCGTGCAGCCCTTTTCTCATCGCGGCTTTGAGGATGTCAAGCGGCTTTGAAAGCGAGTCCTTGGAGTGATGCGTGTGCATGTGCAAATCCGCCCTGAAAACATTTTTCTTTTCCATGCAAATCAGCCCACTACCTTCCGCTTCACTATGCCCGCATAAGCCAATAAAGTGGATGGCGAGAGCATCGCGCCCCAGCGGTCCATCTTGCCCCGCTCGGAGAGCAAATCCTCGAAGAACATCGCCTTTGCCATGGACAGGAACAGAGGGGATGGCTCGCCGCCCCGGATATCAAGCGCGGTGCGGAAATGGCGGTGAAGCGCCAGGTCAAGCCCGTATTTGCCGCGCCATTCGGACTCGTATTTTTCAGGCTCGGAAAAATATTTTCCGGCAAGGAGTCCGCACTGCGCGCCGAAGAAAATTCCGCCGCCCGTCGTCGCCTTTACCTGCCCGGCGGAGTCGCCAGCCAGAAGCACGTTGCAGCCGGATTTTCGCATGGCGGTTTTCCTGCGCACGGATGTCGGGATGACTGCGGCAAATTCATAGGACGGCTTGGTTTTGATTCCGAGCCGCGAAAGGAAGCGGCGGTAGAACGCAAGCGGGTGGAGCGGGAGCTTCACGCCAAGCCCGACTTTCGCCTCATCCTCACTCACAGGTATTGCCCAGCCGAAAAAGCCGGGGAAATCCTTTGAAGAGAGGAATATTTCCGCCTGATGGGAGTCTTGGCACTTGTATTTGAAATTGCCCTGCATGGAGGCGGCAAAGGAGCCGATTTTCGGGAATCCGAAATGATCCGCGACTGCCGAGGCAGGACCGTCCGCGCCGATTATGGACTTGGACTGGAAATCGCGCGTGACTTTCCTGCCAAGCTGAAGCTTTCCTCCCTCCTGCTCGAAGCGCGCGGCGGCAAGGCGGTCAAGCCCGGAGCGGGAAACGAGAACCGCGGTTTCGTCCTTCGGCTTTATCGTGAAGCTCTGATTGCCGCTCGTGATTTTCGCGGCGGAAATGGTGTTGAGCTGCACTTCCCTATAGTTTATGTGGGGGAGAAGCGACTCAAGCCCGCTTTTGGAAATGAGCCCTGAGCATGCCTCGGGCTCGCCAATCCGCCTGTGCTCCTCGGACACGAGCGCGGACTTTCCGGAAAGCTGCGCCGCGATTCCCGCGAAGCAGCCCGCCGGCCCTCCCCCTATGATATGGACATCGTACATCGGAAGAGAAGTGGAAAGGCAGGTTTTTATAGATGCCCAAGAACAACTTGGTGCCCTTACAGGCGTGGCTGGGAGGCCAGCATGGGGCAGGCAAAGGTGATTTCTAATGGTCGCTCTGGAATTCAATGCGCTGTACGCAACGCTTGTCGTATTCCTTTCGGCAATCGTGCCCGGAGTGGCGCTCGGATGGCCGTTCCTGAAAAAAACCGGGCTGTCGTGGCTGGAAAAATTCCTGGCGTGCCTGTTCATAGGCGTCGTGGTGCCGCCGTCTTTCCTTGTGATCGAGGGGATGGTGGGGCTGAAATTCACGGTCTTTCTCGCGCTTGTGAACCTGTTTTTGCTTACCGCGGCGGGAGTGCTGTGGGGGTTCAAGACAGGGGCTTTCGACATCAAGGCGCCGAAGTTCGAATTTGACGAGGTCGTGAGCTTCGAGTTCGCGAAAAAGCACCTCGGGAGCGCACTCCTCCTTTTGGCTGTCCTGCTGGCGTTCTGGATACGCATACAGACATTCACCCCTATATATTCCGAGCTTGACCCTTATTTCTACCAGTATATCAGCACGCAGATACTGCGCGACGGCGCGGTGCCGATGACGGATTCCACGGTCTGGTGGCCTGAAGAGAAAATGAACTCCCACAGGATAGGCTACCCGCCTATGGACGGCTACCTGCAGGCGCAGTGGTATTCTCTTTACACCAAGGGCGGGGCATACGACAACTATCTCCTGTTCGACCTTTCAAGCTGGCTGCCCCCGCTTTCGAGCATGCTTATGTCGTTCGGGGCATACCTCCTCTTCTCATCCTATTACGGGAAGCGCTATGGCCTGCTCGCGGCGTTGCTGGTCGCGCTTCTGCCGATAACGATATACAAGATGTCGGCGGGCGTGAACGAGGTTCTTGGCACGGGTTTCATGGGGCTGTTCGTCATGCTCGGGGCCATTGCCGCGGCAGTCAGGAAAAGCGACTTCGAACTTGCCATGCTGGCGGGCTTGGGCTTTTTCGCGGCAATAATCAGCTCGAACTATTTCATCGTCGCGGCGCTGGCGTTCGCCGGGTTCGTGGCATTGCAGGCGCTCGACTATTTCGTAATCGGGAAGAAGAACGAGTTCTTCGTGAAGATAGTCACCGTGCTTGCCGCGTGGGCGCTTGGCGCCACCCTGCTGTATAGCGCATATTCGGGCATGGACAGGACATTCCTGGGAAGCATTACCACCAATGTCGGCATGGTGGTGGGCGCGCTTGCCCTGTGCTACGCCGGCGACTGGCTGACGGGCAGGGATTTCAACATTAAACAGAGGGTTTCCCTGCTTGCGGCAATTGCATTCATAGGGCTGGTGCTTCTCGCAGTCACCCCGCTTGGAGGGGTGGCGAAGGAAAAGCTCGCAAGCATGGTGGGGTTCGTGCAATTCGGCACCCCGCTTGGCAAGACGATTGCCGAGCAGAACCTCGCGGGCTCGAGCTTTGAAAGCGAGGGGGGGTTCCTCGCCCTTGTCCCGAAAAACCACATAAGTTCGGACGCCGTGGGCGCACTGTACGGGGTGCTGGGCGTTCCGGCAGCGGCATTCACGGCAATAGCCAATGCGGCGATGGGCGCAGTGAACTTCACCTTCAGCAAGATTTTGGATACGTCGATTGCCACCGGCGCAAAGGACGATTCCCTCCTGTTCTTCTTCATCGTGGTGGGAAGCGCGGGGATGGTAATCGGGCACTTCGCCCGCGACAAGCACAGCAAGGATGCGGCATCGGTAGCCTTCCTTGTGCTGATGTTCATACTGCCGGTTTCATACGTCGGGCTCAACAAAATAAAGTACTCGATATTCGTGGGGGTCGTGGCTGCGATTGCCGCGGTCGCGGCTGTCGCGGAGCTTGAGCGCATAGTGCTTTGGATTGCTGAAAAGATGAAGCTTCCCGGCGCGAGGCGCGCGGTATACGGGGTTTTCCTCATATTCATCGTCCTTCTGTCCATGGCGCAGCTTGCGTTGCCATCCGCCCTCGCGCCCATGATACTGGGCAAGTCATTTGAGACGCGCTACCAGGACAACCCCGCGGCTGTGATGCCGAAACTCGCGAAACTCTGCGAGGGATTGCGGCAGGCGGGCTATTACGACTCGGACATTTGCACCGCAGGGTACGACCTGAACTATGCGAACAGCATAAACAGCCAGTTCAATGCCAAGGTATGCATGGTTTCGCAGCTGTCGCTCTCGGAGCTCGTTCCCAAGACCGCCAAGGAGCAGGAGGCTTCGAACTGGGCGAGGTCCGGGGCGTCGTTCAGGTGCAACAGGCTGAACGACTACTGGGTGGACAGCATGGAATGGATAAGCGCCAATCTCGGCTCGGACGACCGCGTGACGTCGTGGTGGGACTACGGGCACTGGATAAACTACCTCGGGAACAGGAATGCCGTGATGGGCAACGTGCAGCGCTCGCCGAACATGATAGGCAGGGTCGCCCACGACTTCCTGATAGGCAGCACGCAGGACATGATAGACTCCATGAATTACTTCGACAGCCGCTACGTGCTGTTCGACACCGAAATCATAGGCGGCGACACGTTCGGCGGCAAGTACGGCGCTCTCAACTACCTCGGCTGCTCACACGAGGGGCTGACATCGGTCGACCGTGACCCGGGGACTTCCAAGTGCGAATACGACCACAACCCCGAGCGCCTGCTCATATACAAGGTGAAGACACCTGCGACCACCTGCACTGTTTCGGAAAGCCAGCAGAGGACCGGGGTGTACGCCTACCGCGTCACGCTGCAGGGCGTGGACATGCAGAAGCCCGCCTATTGCGTGGGGGACGCCACGCTTCCAGACGGCACCAAGATAACCGCCACGTATTACCTCGACAGGAAGGATGCCAACGGCGACCTTGTGGTGTCGAAAGGATTCATACGCGTGCTGCAGGATTACGGCGACAGCGTGCATGCCGAAATGGTCTACAACGAGCAGAAGGTCTGGCAAGGCCAAAACGGAACGCTTGTGGACGGCATGGAGGACGCGAAGACCGCGTTTTACACCTCCAACCTGTACCGCGGGTTCTACCTTGAGAACCTGACCGGCTATGATTTGGTCTACAAGAGCAGGAATGGCGAGGTGAAGATATACAAGATGAAGGACTCGCTGTTCAAGGGCAACAAGGAAGGGATTGTGGACAAGTCGGCGGGGCAGGCGCAGTAAGCGGCGCTTGCCTTGCCCGGCATTTTTCTTCTTTTCGATTTTTTATTTTCAGGCACTTGCCTGTTTTTTCCCCTGCGCGCAAGCGCCAGCCACGATTGTTATCGAGGCGAGTGCGTCCTGCGCGGTTGCGCAAAGCGAGGGCTTGCCGTTGATTTTCCCGATGAAATCCGCGGTCTCCGCCCTGAAGCTCGCGTCCGGGTCCTCGAACTTCCTCGTTTCAACGTCGGGCGGGCCCATTTCCGGCTTCATGCTGTAGATTGTTAGTGTTTCGGTGCCGTAGCTCCTGCCGAGCCCGTCTATGTTCACCTGCGCGCGCTCGAAGAAAAGCTCGAAGGAGAACAGGTTCTTCCACTGCATGCAGCTTGTGGAAAGAAGAGCGGATTGCCCTGATTTGGACTCGAGCACCAGAAAGCCCGTGTCCTCCGCAGGCGCCTTCCAGAAATAGCTCCTGCAAAATCCATACGCAAGGGACATGTCCTGCCCGGAAAAGAACCGCGAGAGGTCTACCAGGTGGCTGCCCTGGTCGATGAGCTGCCCGCCGCCGGAGATTTCCGGGTTGAAGCGCCATTCCTTTTCATAGCCCGGTCGCCCGCCGTGCCCGTATCTTGCGCGCATAAATTTGAGCGGGCCGCAGGCGCCTTCGCGGCAGATTTTATGCGCCTCGAGTATCGCGGGGTGGAAGCGGTGATTGAAGCCCACGCACACGTGCTTGCCGCTTTTTTTCTCCGCGTCGATTATCTTTTTCACTTCCGCTGGATTGCGCCCCGCCGGCTTTTCGACAAGCACGTGCTTGCCGTGCTGCAGCGCGTCCACGCTGATTTCAGAGAGGAAATTGTGCGTGGTCGCCACCACGACCGCGCCGATTTTCGAATCGCGCGTTATTTTCTTCCAGTCGGTGTAGGACGCAGCCTTGTGCTTGCCCGCAAGCTCGGCTGCGCGCACGATGTTGACGTCCGCCACTGCCGCAATCGTTTCGCCGAGGGAAGAGAGCGCGTCAGCCCTTTTTCCGCCTATCAGCCCGCCGCCTATTATGCCCCATTGCATGAAAACCACCTATCGCGCAGGCCCTATGCGCCTGAGCGGAATTTTGCCAGCCATTACGCCCGGTTGCCTATCACCACGCCCGAGCGTATCTTCTCAAGCACGGTGCGGCGCAGGAAATTCGGGAAGAAAAGCGAAAGGAACTGGAAGAAATTCACCGCGATGTCCCTGAGCCCGGGGCGCAGCCCCAGCGTCTTTGCGGCGCGCCACTTCACGCGAAGCGAGCCGAAGAAAAGCTCGACCGCGTAGTTCGACGCCCCGCCACCCGAGTGCACGCGGTATTTTACCAGCGGCTCGCGGAGATTGTGGAATTTTGTAATCTTCGCCATGCGCACCCAGAGGTCGAAATCCTCGGGTATTTCGCCCTGCCTGTAGCAGCCGGCTTCGCGGACAAGCTTCGCCCGCGCCATCAGCGTGGGCTGGGGCACGGGATTGAACTGCAGCATGCGCCGCCTTATCTCTGCGTCGTCCTCGAATACCGCGCGCCTGCCGATTTCCCTGCCCTCCTCGTCTATGATTATGGAGGATGAGCCGACAGCGCCGATGTCAGGATGCGAGCGCAGGAATCCGACCTCGGTTTCAAGCCTGATGGGAAGGGAGATGTCGTCGTAATCCGCGAACGCGAGCAGCTCGCCCCTTGCCTTTGAAACACAGAGGTTCCTCGCGCTGATTATGCCGTAGAGCTTTTCCCTGAGCGGCAGGCTCTTGCCGGGAATCGCCTTCTGCTCGAAAAAGAAGAGCCTTATTTTTCCCGAGCGGCGCGCCTGGTTGCTGGCGAATTTTTTTTCGCCTGACGCGACCATCACTACCTCGAAATCCCTGAAAGTCTGCGACAGGATGCTTGAGAGCGCCTCGGAGAAATTCTTCCTGTTCTCAACGCTTCCGTTGTCGTAGAACGGCATGAGCACGGAAACAAGCGGTTTTTTCGAAGGCATGGCATCCACGTTTTCGGGCATGGCCCGATTACTTTTTCCCGCAGTAAAGCTCGTTGTCAATCCTGCGCAGGACAAATATGTCGGGCGAGCCCGAGCTTGGAAGCGTGAGGAGTTCCTTTTTGTCCCAGACCGCGCTTAGCACCTTGCCGCTTATGTGCGCGGCTTTTTCCGAAGCGAGGAAAAGCGCAAGCTCCGCCGCCGCCCCGGGGGGCGTGCCTCCAGACTGCTTCTGCTTTTTCGACGCCTCAAGGAAATCCTTGCCCGCCTTTGCGCCTGCCGAGAGAACCTCTTCGAGCAGGCGGGTGTTGACCGCGCCGGGTGAAATCGCGTTTACCCTCACGCCCGTCCCCTCGAGTTCCTTGGAAAGCGCTTCCGTGAATCCGCAAATCCCGAATTTCGACGTCGTGTAGCACGAGAAGTTCGGCTTGAGCTTGGAGCCGCCCACCCCTCCGCCGGCCATGTTGATTATGCAGCCGGACTTCCGCTTTTTCATGTGCGGGATTGCCGCCTGGCAGGAGAAAGCCGTGCCGCAGAGGTTGATGTGCATCGCCTGCGCCCAGTTGCCGGAATCGTTGCCCTCAATCGGGCCGATTGGGCCGTAAATGCCGGCGCAGTTGACAAGGACGTCTATCCCGCCGTTCTTTTGCGCGATTGAATCGAACGCTTTTTTTACCGCCTGCGAATCGCCAACGTCGAGCGCCGCGCCCTCGCATGACAGTTCTTTTGCAGCCTGCGCCACCTGCGCGGCGTTCCTTGCGAATATCGTGACTTTCGCGCCGCGTTTGGAAAACGCGTCCGCCATGGCGTATCCTATGCCCTGGCTTCCGCCGGTAACCAGCACGACCTTGCCTTCAAATTCGCCTGTCATCCCCTATCCCCACTCCAAAATATTCCGCCGATTGCGGAAGCGCCGACCTGTCAAGCATGTTGCGCGCATCAATTATTATTGGCTTTCGCATTGCCGCGCAGATTGCCGCATAATCGAGCGTGCGGAATTCGTCCCACGCCGTAGTTATGACAAGGGCGTCCGCGCCCTTTGCGCACTCAAGCGCGCTTTTGCAGACTTGGAGCCCGCCGTACCCTTCGACCTGCGAGCTTATCGCCGGGTCGTACGCGCTCACTTCGGCGCCGCTTGAAACGAGCCCCCTGATGATGTCCAGCGCGAGCGAGCGGCGAAGCGTGTCCGTCCCCGGCTTGTAGGTGAGCCCGAAGAAAGCGATTTTCCTGCCGCGCACACCATCTATCGCGCCGGACAGCCTGCGCTGCACGTAGAGGGTCCTCTCGCGGTTGGATTCGAACGCGGCGTCAAGCACGCGAGTGGGCACGGATTTTTCCGCGCCTATCGTGCGCAGCGTCTGCACGTCGCGCGCCAGCGTCCCGCCGCCGAAGCCAAGCCCGGGCATGAGAGGGGCATTGGGGCTCACGCGGCGCTCGAGGAGCAGCGCGCGCATGACCTGCCCGGCGTCCGCGCCGGTCTTTTCGCACAGGTCGGATATTTCGCCTGAAAAGGAAATCAGGGTGGCAAGGTAGGCGTTCATGGCATGCTTTGCCATCTCCGCGCTCTCAAGCCCCATGACGACTCGCTCGCCGCCGATTCCCTTGAAGAATTCCTCCATCTTCAGGGCAAGTGGCTGCTCTGAAACCCCGATGACTATCCGCTCTGGGGACAGAAAGCAGCTTATTGCGGAGCCGAGCCTGAGGTTTTCAGGGGTGTAGCAAACGCCCGCGCTCTTTTTCGCAGACCTGATTGCCTCCTGCATTTTCCTGCACGTGCCCACCGGCACCTGGCTTGAAACGACTATGACCTGCCCATCGCGGATGGAAGGCATGAGCAAGTCGAGCGTTTTCCACAGGGGGGACAGGTCGGACTTGTCGTTGCCGTCCACAGGGATGTCGAAGGTGAAGAAAATGAAATCCGCGCCTGCCGCGGCTGCGGAGAGGTCGCTTGAAAATTCCAGCCTGCCCTGCTTTTGCACGAGTGAAATCGCCTCTGGAAGCCCGGGCTCGGATATGGGCAGCTTGCCGGACTGCAAATCGGAAACCGTTTTCCCGTCAGGGTCCCAGCCGACCACGTGATGCGATTTGGAAAGGCACGCGGCGCTCACGCAGCCGAGGTGCCAGAGTCCGAGTATGCAGATTTTCGCCATGCGCTCACCGTATCTTCTTCACTGCCTCAAGCAGGCTCTTCGCGATTATGTCTGGCTTTTTCCCGCCCTTGAAATACCCCCAAAGCTCGGGCTTGAAGTTCCCTATGAAAACCGCCTTGCAGCCCGCTGCGCGCGCGGCTTTCATGTCGTTTATCCCGTCGCCAGCCATGTAGGAGCGCGAAAGGGAGATGTTGTGCTCCTTCGCAGCGGCAAAAAGCATGCCCGGCTTTGGCTTGCGGCAGCGGCAGTTTTTCCTGTAAGATGCAATCTTCGCATTCGGGTGGTGCGGGCAGGAATATTCCGCGTCGAACGCCGCGCCCTCCCTTGCAAGCAGGGAATTGATTTTCTTCCCGACCGCCGCGTATGCTTTCGGAGTCATGTTGCCCTTCGCGACCCCGGGCTGGTTGGATGCCATGACAAGCAGGAAGCCTTTCTTTTTCAGCATCTTCATTGCGCGCGCCGCGCCTGGTATGAGCTTCACCTGCGAGGGATGGAACGGGCTGTCAACGAAGCCGTGGTCCTCGTAGTAGACGAGCCGGTTTATCGTCCCGTCCCTGTCAAGGAAGACTGCGCGGCTGTGTGTTTTTTCCAAGCAGGGGCACCTCACTTGGACGCGGCTATTTTCTCTTTCAGGCAAAACGCGATTAGGTGGTGCAGCACCACGTGGAAAGCCTCGACCTGCGGGGTGGAATCCGCGGGCACCACGACGCAGACGTCCGCCATCTGCTTCATCGCCCCGCCGTCAAAGCCCGCAAAGCCGATTGCCTTGCCGCCGTTGTCCTTGGCGTATTGCAGCGCCTTGAGCAGGTTCTGGGACCATGCTCCAGCCTTGTCCTTGCCGGCCCCGCCGTGCACGGAGAATGCAACCACGACATCGCCCGGGCGGAAGTACGCAATCAGCTGCTCGGTGTAGATGTTCTCCCATCCGTCGTCGTTGGTGAGCGCGGATACCATGGGGATGTTGTCCACCAGAGCCATTGCGCGGAAGCGCTTCTTGCCGGCAACCGCGATGCTTTTCGTGAGGTCGGCAGCCATGTGCGTGGCGGTTGACGCCGAGCCTCCGTTGCCGATGAGGAAGACCGTGTTGCCGTTCTTCCACGCGGAAAACAGCGCCTCGACCGCGGCATCCACGTCCTCGCGCGGCATCCTGTCTATGACGTTCTTGCTTTCCGCGAGAAAATCGCCGATATATTTCGCATTTTCCATATTATCACGCCTTTTTTACGGGTTGAAGACTATTTTGCTTCCCTCGTAATCGAACTTGAACTGGAATTCGGGTGCGTTTTTCGCCTTCATCGCCGACCTAAGCTTGCTCTTGTCGGTCGGGCAGTAGAAGACTATGAACCCGCCACCGCCCGCGCCGATGAGCTTGCCGCCGGTCGCGCCGTTTCTCATGCCGGTTTCGTAAAGCCCGTCGATTTCGGGGTTGGATATCTTGCCGGACAGCTTGCGCTTCGCCATCCAGTGCTGGTGGAAAAGCGGGCCTATTGCATCCACGTTGCCGTCCTCAAGCGAGGACACGATTTTCGCGCCGATGTCCTTTATCTTGTGGAGGTTCTCGACCACCGCGCCCTCGTCTTTCTTGGTGGCGTCGTTCTGGTCCTTGAGCACGTCCGACGCCGAACGCTGGTAGCCGGTGTAGAACATGATGAGGTTGTTTTCAAGCGTTTCAAACGAGCTTTCGGAGAGCATGGGCGAGCTTACCGACACCTTGCCGTCCGTGCCGATGTCGAGTTTTGTCAGCCCGCCGAACGCCGCCATGTACTGGTCCTGCTTGCCGATTGGCTCCTTGAGTATTTCAAGCTCGATTTTGCATGCCTCGTCGGCAAGAACCTGCGGGGAGGCGTGCTTGCGCCTGTAGGTGTAGAGGCAGTTGAGAAGGCCGACCGCGTAGGCGGAGGACGAGCCCAGACCGGTGTTGCCCGGCGCGTCCGCCATGGAAAAGACCTCGATTGTGTCGTGCACGCCCGCAAGGCGCAATGCCTCGCGCGCTATGGGGTGCTGGACCTCGTCGAGGTTGGTGGCTTCCTCGATTTTCCTGTAGCTGACCTTGATGCCCTTGTCGAAATTCCTGTTGACGATTACGTAGATGTACTTGCTTATGGCGACCGACAAAAGCGAGCCGCCGTACTTTGAGTAGTATGAAGGCAGGTCGGTCCCGCCCCCTCCAAGGGGCAGCCTGAACGGCGTGCGTGAGACTATCATTTCATTCCCTCCCAAGGTTTTGTATGTAACTCGTGAAGTTTCTTAACCCTTCCTTCGAACCGACTTCGTAATAGGCGACGCGCGTAACGAATGCCGCCAGATGCCCCTTTGCAATCAGATCCGCGAAGATGCGGTCCGTGGAAAAATTCTCGAGCTTGTAGCCCGAAAGCGCGGGCTTTTTGAAAAACAGCAGCCCGTAATCCATGTGCGAGAAAGTGCCTGCCGGCTGCTTCTTCGCATAGCGGACGACCTGCCCGTCTTTTATGCTGCAGTTGTTTTCCGCCGTGCCGGACGATTGCCCAAGCACCGTCATCATCGCGGGCTTGCCCGATTTTTTGAAAGCCGAAAAGACGTCGGCGAACGGCTGCAGCAGGTAGGAGTCGCCATAAGTGAGGAAAAACTCGTCCGGCATTGCCCCAAGCGAATTTATTATCGCCCCGCCTGTCCCCAAAAGCTCCTTTTCATGGCAGACCTCGACTTTTATCCCGTGCGTGGAGTGCGAGCCGAGCCAGTCCTCTATCTTGTGCCCGAGGTAGCCAGTGGAGAGGACCACGCGGGAAACCCCGTTTGCCGCGAAAAGCTCCAACTGGTAGTCGAGGAACGCCCTGCCGGAAATTTCAATCAGGTTTTTCGGGGTGTGAAGCGTGAAGGGGCGCATGCGCGTGCCAAGCCCGCCTGCGAGTATGAGACCGGTGAGTTTCTCAGGCAAATTCAACACCCCAATCAGAAATGCTCCTTGTGCTTGTCCTCAAGCGACTGGGAGGCGAGCATCTCCTCGGCTGCGCGGCGCACCGCTGCCCTTGAGCCCATGGACGGCTTCCAGCCGGTTGCGCGGAGTTTCTTGTTGTCGAGGAAAACGAACGGCATGTCGCCGGTCCAGCCGCGGATGCCCCCGGTGTGCTCGTATTTGACTCCGGGCAGCCCCATGGCTGCGCATATTTCATCGGCTATGTCGTCCACGTAAACCCAGTCGTCGTTGCCGATGTTGTAGATGTTCGTGGCTTCCCTGCCGGCATTCACGCCGGCAAGCATGCCGCTTATGCAGTCTGATATGTGGACCGACGACTTGCGCTGGCGCCCGTCGCCCAGTATCACGAGTTTTTTGCCGTCAGCCTTGAGCTTTCTTATGAAGTCCCCGACCACGCCGTGGCTGTTGCCCGCACCAAGCACGTTCACGAAGCGGAAAACCCACGACTGCATGCCGAAATCCTCGCAGAACGCCGAGACATAGGCTTCCGCCGCGAGCTTGGACGCCCCGTAAAGCGAGGTCGGGCGCAGGGGGCCGTAGGTTTCAGGGGTGGGAAAAACAAGCGGCTCGCCATAGACCGCGGAGGAGGAGGTGAAGACCATCTTCTTTACGTCCGAGCGGCGCATTGCCTCCAGTATCTTGTAGGTGGAAATGGCGTTGTATTCGAAGTCGAGGAAGGTGTTTTCCATGCCCCCTCGTATGTCCGCGTTCGCGGCGAGATGGTAGGCGATGTCGTGCCCGGGAAGCGCTTTTCCTATCTCTTCGATGTTTCGCACATCGCCTTGGATGAACGAAAAGCCGCCCTTGCCCTCAAGCGCGGCGAAATTGCCCTTCTTGCCCGTGTAGAGGCTGTCGAATACCGTTACCTCGTTCCCGTTGGACAGAAGTTTTGCGGCAAGCGCGCTTCCTATGAAGCCTGCGCCGCCAAAAATTATAGCGCGCATCTTTTCCCCCCGGTTTCTTCTCGCTTGAAAAGCTTAATATTCATGCCCCCACATATCCCCAATCGGTGTTTCTATGAAGATATTTGCAGACACTTCGAAAGTGGAGGAGATACGCGAATTCTGTTCCTGGGGCATAGTGGACGGAGTCACCACCAACCCGAAAATAATCGCCACCGAAGGCAACGACCTGGAGCCCACCATAAAGGAGATTTGCAAGATAACGCCCGGCCCTGTGTCAGTGGAGGTCACCACCAACGACTACGAGGGCATGGTGAAGGAAGGCAAGCAGTACGCCGCGTGGGCGAAAAACATCGTAATCAAGGTGCCGGTAATCCCAAACGGGCTCAAGGCGGTCGTGGCGCTTTCCAAGGCGGGAATAAAGACCAACGTGACATGCGCAATGTCCTACAACCAGGCGATACTCGCCGCGAAAGCGGGCGCGACGTATGTCTCGCTTTTCTACGGAAGGATTGGAGACTTGGGCTTTGACCCGTATATCGTAATCAAGGACACTGCCGACACATACAGGCTGTGGAACTGCAAGTCCGAGATAATCTCGGGCTCCATGCGCTCGCTTCTCGACGTCAACCGCTCGATTCAGGCAGGCGCGCACATCGTGACCGTGCCGCCAAAGTTCATCCGCGCCATGGTGGAAAACCCCATGACGACAAAGACGGTGGACGAGTTCCTCGATGCGTGGAAGGGCATAAAGAAGAAGTGATGCGGCCGCCCTGCGCAGGTGCGCGGAATCCGCAGCCCCCATCCGGTGCTGAATTGGAAAAAATCACCCTTGCAGCGGTCTTTTACAACGAGGAGGAAAAGCTCCCGGGCTACTTCGAGAATGTGCGCGGGGTCTTCGACGAAATCGTGGTCGTGGACTGCTCATCCACGGACAGGACCGCCGAAATCTGCCGCAAGAACGGCGCCAAGGTAATCAAAAGCAGCATACGCTACTTCGAGAACAACGCGGCAAGGCTCATCGAAGACTCGCCCGACGGCTGGATTTTCATACTCGATGCCGACGAGAGGCTGAGCCCCGAGCTCAAGGGGGAGATACGCAAGGCGGTCGAGGGGAACTCCGGCAGATTCGCGGCTTTTACGGTAAACAGGAGGGAATACCTGTTCAACGGATTCGCGAAAAAGGGAAGGATGGACATCTCCCCCATAGTCCGCCTGCTTCGCAAGGGCAAATTCCACATACCGCCCGAGCCGCACTCCACGTACGTGGTGAACGGCGCGACAGGAAGGGTGGAAAACGGCATGATACGGCACTACAACCTGACAAGCTTCGGCTTTTTTATGCGCAAAATCGAGCGTTATCTGCTTGACCTGCCAACGGAATTCGGCAAGGCGGGCAACACCGCCCGCGTCAACATCGGGGAGCGCAACAGGGGCATATCCTCGCTTTTCGGCAAGCACGGCTTCCGCAGGATGTTCCTTTTCCCGCCGGTCCAGACGCTCAACTACCTCATCCGCCACCGCTTCATCCTCGACGGCACCCGCGGCTGGGTGTATTCCGTGGGCATGGGGATATACGCGTTCATGGAAGAGGCGCTCTGGTGGGACGCGCAGGAAAAGGAAAAAATCGGCAAGAGGCTTGAATGGGGGAAGGAATACCCTGAGCAATAGCAACGCGCGTGGAACCATGATACTCTATTTCGACAATTACATAACGCAGGCTTCCCTCACATCGGGGGCTCCGGTCTGGTCGGACCGCGTGCGCAAGGGCAAGGCGGAAATCTACCGCATGCCATCCAAGCTCGAAATCAGCCTCTACGCGCTTGCAAGCTACGCCGCGCTTGACTGGTCGGCCGTCGTGATAAAGTACGAGCTTGAGGACAAGAGCCAAACGGGATACTTCGAGTCCGAAGTGCGCAAGCTGTTCCCCAAGGCAATCATAATGCAGGGGCGCTCGGATTCGCAGGCGAAATTCCAGGAATCCGCAAAACTCCTGCGTGGGCTGGGCGACGAGTGGATTTTCTACGCAGGCAACAACGACCACCCGTTCGTATCGCCTGACAAAAAAACTCTTGAGCACTGCCTTGCGCGGGCGAAGGAGCTGAAACAGGGGCATGAGTTCGTCTCGATTTACCTCTCGCAGATGCTTGAGGGGCTGGGCGCGGCCGACAGGAACTCCGTCCGCCACGAGAAAAGCTGGGAAAAGCTCGGCGAGGACGAATGGTGCGTGTGGGCGCGCGTGAAAGGCGGCTATTTCGACGCCATCCAGATAGTGAACATCGGGCTGTTCGAGCACTGGTTCTGCAGCAAGGACTTGTCGGGAAGCAAGGTGCGGCTCTTCCGCTCCGACCCGCTGGAGCACCTGATTGACGTGCCCGAGCAGATGGTGATCGTGCCGAAAAAGGAGCTCTGCGCGCACTTCGACGGCTACTCGCACCTTGTGCTGCACGGATACTCCGACCCGGACGGCCTCTATCCGCCTCTTTTCATCCCCCCGGGCTTTTTTACGGGGAAAATGAAGATAGCGTACGGTTACGATGAATACCGCGAGGGCTGGGTGAACGTAAACCCGCTTGCAAAGGACTACAGCTTCAACAGGAAAGGCGGAACGGACCTCAAGACCGCAATTGCCGACCTGCCGCTTTTCTGGCAGGCAAGGGCGGAAAAAATCGACATCAATCCCGAGGCCGACAGGGAGGCGCTTGGCGCGGCATACGAAGCCGAGCTTGCCCGCAGGCGCGCAGCCTGGAATGCGTCGCTTCTTTCGCACGCGGGGAAATCCGCGCGCAAGATTTCATGGACGGCGAGATACGGGGTCCCGAGGTGGATTTCCCGCGCCAAGGGCTGGTACGACAACCCGGACTCGCTTTCGCGCGTGCTTGACGAGCGCGACCGCGGGACTGACGGCGTGCTCAAGTCGGGCGCCAAAAAGCTCATCTATTCCGCAATCACCCGCTTCAAGGGGAAAAAATAGCCCCCTTGCCGCCCCATACAAACATTTTAATCCGAATCGCCCAATAATGCCCTTGTGGGTGGTAATCTGCAGATGCCTGACAAGAGCAACCCGAAATACGACATTCCCCCTGTTGCGCTAGCCCAAGGCAGGCAGCCGGAGAAGGCGGTCAGCGTCATCGTGGACATCGGCAAGGCAAAGGTCGTCACCAAGCCGTGGGGCAGGGAGATAATGCTCTCGGAAAGCAAGGATTACACTTTCAAGAAACTCGAGATAAAGGCGGGCTTTGAGACTTCCTTGCAGTGCCACGCGAAAAAGAGCGAGACCATAATATTTCTCACAGGGAAGCCGCGCGTGGTGTTCGAAGACGAGGACGGCAGGCTCAGCTACCAGGATATGCAGCCGGGCTCCATATTCGAGGTCCGCCCGCCGGCAGTGCACCGCGTGGTGGCGCTGACGGACATCACCTATGTCGAGGCATCCACTCCGGACCCCGACGGCAGGGACGTCATCAGGCTCCGCGACTCATTCCAGAGAAAAGACGGGAGGTTGGAAAATGAGTACAAGTGATTCCGCTGCGCCTTACAAAGTCTGCATACTCGCGGCTGGAAAAGGCACCCGCATGGAGAACCTTACAAAGGACCTCCACAAGGGGCTGCTGCCGCTTGACAACAAGCCCATACTTTCGCACATCATCGAGGCGTTCCCGAAAAACGTCGAGATAGTCATGCCAGTCGGCTACAAAAAGGAACTGATTGCGCAATACGTGAAAGTGGCGCACCCTGACAGGAAAATAACTCTTGTGGAAGTTGACAACTGGGACGGAGCCGGAAGCGGCCCCGGATACTCCATGCTCCAGTGCCGCGAGCACCTCCAATGCCCGTTCATACTCGATTCCATTGACACGATTGTTATGGAGAACATCCCGCCGCCCGACCAGGACTGGTTCGGAATCGCGGAGATAGACCCGAATGTCACCGAGCGCTACGCAACCACGCGGCTTGAGGGCGACCTGGTCGTGCACCTTGACAACAAGGTGAAAAACGACAACCGCTACGCATACATCGGGCTTGCGGGCATCAAGAACTACCAGATGTTCTGGGACAGCCTCTCATCAAACAAATACCTCGTGAAAAACGAGTATCAGGTGACAAACGGGTTCGCAGGCATACTCAACCGCAGGCAGTTGCACGCGATAAGATTCACATGGCACGACACCGGCACCGAGCAGAACTACTTCAACACCGCGGCGGTTTTCAGCAAGGGATTCACCCCTCTTGAGAAAACCGACGAGTGCATCTATTTCGTGGACGGGCTGGTAATCAAGTATTTCAAGGATCCGATAATGGTCTCAAACAGGGTGAAGCGCACCGAGATACTTGGGGACTTCTGCCCGAAAATAGTCGCGGTCACCGAGAACTTCTACGCATACCGCTTCGTGGACGGAACGCCCCTTTCAAAAGTGCTGAATGACACCGTGTTCGGCGAATTCCTTGAATGGTCGGACAAGCACTTCTGGCAGAGGAAGGAATTGCCAGCGCAGGAGAAGGCGAGGTTCAAATCTGCGTGCGCCGACTTTTACAAGGAAAAGACGCTCAAGCGCATAGAGTCATTCTACAAGATAACCACGCTTTCCGACAGGGAAGAAACAATCAATGGCTACCGCGTGCCCAAGCTCTCCGAGCTTCTCGCAAAGATTGACTGGGAGAACCTCGAGGACGGCGTTGCCGTGAACTTCCACGGCGATTATTTCATCGAGAACATAATATTCCGCCCTGACGCGCCGGCTGGCAAGAGCAAGTTCGTGCTTATCGACTGGCGGCAGAGCTTCGGCGGCATCGTGGAATACGGCGACATCTACTACGACCTGGCAAAGCTCAACCACGGGATAAAGATTTCGCACGAGATGATACGCAAGCGCATGTACGACGTTTCGATTGACGGGGAGAACGTCACCATACAGTACGGGAACTACAACAATCTGGTTGACTGCCAGATGCTGCTTCGGAATTTCGTGAAAGCCAAGGGATACGACTGGAAGAAGGTGGAGACGCTAACCGCGCTTATTTACCTGAACATCGCCCCGCTCCACGCCTACCCGTACAACCTGCTATTATATTATTTGGGCAAGCTCTACCTTTACAGGATACTTAACGGTGGTGCTGATGCCGCAGATTGAGAACTTTGTCCTTGACGTCGACGGAGTGCTTGCCCGAAGCACGCTTCTTTACACCGCGGAGGGCAAGGCGATGAAGGCGTTCGGTCCGGACGACCACGACGCCCTCAACCTCCTTCGCGACCGCATGCGCGTGGTGTTCATCACCGGCGACAAGCGGGGATACCCCATAAGCGAGAAGCGCATAGTGGACGAGATGAAATTCGAGCTTTTCTTAGTCTCCACGCACGAGCGCGCGGAGTGGATTGCGAAGAACATGGACCCGAAAAAGACAATCTACATGGGCGACGGGATTTTCGACATACCGGTTTTCAAGAAAGTCGCATATTCCATCTGCCCTGCCGACGGGTTTTACAAGACGCGGCAGGCGGCAAGCTTCACCACGCACAGCAGGGGCGGCGACCGCGCGGTTGCGGAAGCGTGCCTGCACATACTCGAAAAATTCTTCAACGAGACTGAGATCAAACCCAACCTCAATTACGGGGTGTGGAAAAAGGACAAGCAAGGCTGACCGGATTTCCGGCGCCGCAGGGTAATGCCATGATTGACGAAATCCTAACGCAGCTTGAGGGCGGCAGGCGCATAGTGGGCGTGGGCCCCATGAGCGAAAACTCCGTCGAGGCGATTTACCGCTACTCGCAGGACGAAAACTGCATCATCGAGCTTATCGCAAGCAGGCGGCAAATCGAATGCAAGGCGCTCGGGCGCGGATATGTCAACAACTGGACGACCGAGCAGTTTGGAGAGCACCTGGCCGGCATGAAAAAGAAATACCCGAAAAGCCGCGTGCTTGTCTGCCGCGACCACGGCGGCCCGTGGCAGGGCTACAGCGAGGAGGGCGCGGACTTCGCAGCCGCGATGGCAAGGGCGAAACAAAGCTATGAGGCTGACATACTGTCCGGCTTTGATATACTTCACATAGACCCCAGCGTGGATGGCGACGGGAAACTCACGCTCCCAAGGACGCTTGACGCCGCGCGGGAGCTCATTCTCCACTGCAATGAATTCGCGAAAAAGCACGGCAAGAAAATACAGTTCGAGTTCGGGACAGAGGAAAACGTGGGGCACGCAACTTCAAGCGAAGTGTTCGAGGAATCGCTTTCGGCGGTGGTGAAATTCTGCGAGGCGAAGGGGATTCCCAAACCCCTCTTCGTTGTAGGGCAGACAGGCAGCCTTGTTAAGGAAATGCGGCAGGTGGGCGGGTTTGACGGAAAGCCGGCGGCAGAACTTGCGGAGTGCGCGAGGAAATACGGCGTGTTCCTCAAAGAACACAACGACGACTACCTGTCCGAATACCAGATGCTTCTTCGCGACGGCGCGAAAATACCGGCGATAAACGTGGCTCCCGAGTTCGGGGTAATCGAGTCGCGCGTTTTCGTGGACATGTGCATGGGCAAGGGCCGGAATGATTTGGTTCAGCGCTTCATCGCGCTTTCGATAAAGTCAGGCAAGTGGAAGAAATGGGTAATCGACGAAAAATATGCGCCTGAATACGACAGGGGCATGATTGCCGGGCACTATGTTTTCGCGACACCCGAATTTTTGGAGATGAGGAAGGAAATCGGCGCAACGGAGTTCGACTCCCGCGCGCAGCAGGAGATTTATACGCGCATCGGATTCTACTGCAGGGCGAGGGGAAATGATGGAAAAGGAATATTCTGAAACTTATTTTTCGTCGGCAGGCAGGTTCGAGCGCGCCCACGGCTACCTCAAGCTCTTCCCTGCTCCTCTGGTGGAGTGGTATTTCAACAACCACCAAAAAAGGCTGGAGCACGCGCTTAGGAACTACAAGCACTTCGTGCCCAGCCCCGCGGGGCTCAAGATACTTGAGATTGGTACCGGGAACGGCGGGTTCATGGCGTATTGCGGCAAGGAGAACGCGATAGGCATAGATGTCTGGAAAGAGGGCGTGAAAAAGCTCGCCGCACAGGGATTCGATGTGAGATACCATGACGCTTCCAAACCATTCCCGTTCCCGGACGGCTCGTTCGACGTCGTTTATTCGGAACAGGTAATAGAGCATATCCACGACGGGGTGGCATTCGCCGCGGAAATGAACCGTGTTCTGCGCAAGGGCGGCAAGGCAGTCGTAAGGACGGTTGACATAGCGCGGGCGGGGATGTGGTTCTACACGGACTACACCCACGTGCACCCCTACACGAAATCGTCGCTTTACCGGCTGATGGAGGACTCGGGCTTCGAAGTGGCGGAAATCGCCCACGGCATATCTCCGAATTCCTTTGTCCTGAGGCGGCTGGCGAACATTGCGATAATGCTTCCCGCGCCGGTGCTCGAAGCGTACCTCGACAAGGTATGCAGGAAGTTCTCCTATGAAATTTACGCCGTCGGGATGAAAAAATAGGTCTTGCCATGGAAGCGCTTGGAAGCATCATGAGCCGCAGGGAAAATTGCCCGGTATGCTGCGGGAAAAACATAAGCGCCGGCATCTCCCCTCATGCGAACCTGAAGTTCCCGCTTCTTCCGGTCTGCGTGGACACGCCGCGCGGCGATGACATTCTCGCGCCGTTCACGATTTCCATGTGCAACGATTGCGGGCTCATACTGCTTCTCGATGTCGCCGACCCGGCCGCGCTTTACAGGATATTCCACTCGGACGGGATAGGCAAGGTCTGGGACGAGCACTACGAAAAATTCGCAATGCTCGTGAGGAAATATTCAGGGGGCGGAAGGCTGCTTGAAATCGGCGCAGGGCAGGGCAAGCTCATGAAAAAGCTCATGCCGCACTGCAAGAACGGGCTTGAAGTCATCGACCCGCAGTACGAAGGCCCGCGCGAGGGCGTGAAAGTGCATTCCACGCTCCTCAATTCGAAGTTCGCGCAGGAGAACGAGGGCGGGTTCGACACCGTGATATCCACCCACACGCTCGAGCATTTCATAGATTTCAACGATTACTTCAAGGACTCGTGGAAATGCCTGAAGAAGGGCGGGATGCTTTTCACTTCGGTGCCCAACCAGGAATTCAACTTCGCGCGGGGATATGGCAACCAGCTCAACTTCGAGCACCCCTCGGCGTGCACGAACCAGCACTGGCTATATCTTCACTACAAGAACGGGTTCGCGGTGCGCGAAGTCGCGTTCTTCCGCGACCATTCAATCATGATAGCCGCGCAGAAGGCGGATGCGCCAATCCCGTATTCGCTTGACGCAAAGGAGCTGTCGGCGAGCATACTGGCGCAATACGGGCGAAGCATAGAGGCGAGAATTGCCGCGGTGCGCCAGAGGGCGAAGCCCGACCGCGAGAACTGGCTGTTCGGCGCGAGCAATTTCTCCCAGCCGCTCTTCGTCTACGGGCTTGAAGAGAAATATTTCGCTGGAGTGATGGACAACAGCCCGCTCAAGCACAACAAGCGGCTCTACGGAACAAATCTCGTTTGCAGGAAGCCAGAGGAAATAATCGCCGAGGGCAAAAAGCCGCTGCGAGTATTCCTCAACATCGGGCAGTACAACGAGGAAGTGTCGCGGCAATTGCTCGCGCTTGACAAGTCGGTTGAACTGGTTTTCCTTTAGAGGAACCTGCGCGGCTCAAGCCGCATCGCGGCGGTATTTGCCGTATCTTGAGACCAAGAACCCGATTTTTTCCTGCACTTTCCCGTCATGGCACTCGTAGGCGAGTTTCGAGCCGCGGGAGCGGCTCAGCGCCACCAGCACGGATGAAAGCAGGCTCCCCGCAAGGGGAAGCTTTCTGGCAAAATCGAAAAGCCTCGCTGCCGCAGCCCCTATGCGCCTGCCTTTTTTGTCCATGATTTCCGCGTAAATGTCAATCGACGCCTGGCACGCAGCCTCGAGCGAGGGCTTGTGCGCAGCCTGCGCCGCAGTTTTCAGAATCAGGTAGGGCTTCAGGTAGATTTCCCCTGCCGCGTCGTTGAACCATGGGTAAAACTCCAGAAGCTCAAGCGAGTAGAGCATGTGGAGGAGCTGGTAATACACCACCTTGTCATAGGACACGCGCGCGTGGTCGGAAACGAACAGCACCCCCGGGCGCGGGTCTATGCCGAAAAAGCCCTCCTCCTCGGCGCATTCGAGGAAAAGGTAGCTGTGGAGGAAATCATCCAGCACGTACCTGTTCTTCGAGGTTTTTTCCAGCTGGGAGCCCGTTATTTTTATCCTGCTTTTGATGACTTTTTCCGCGGTTTCCCGCTTCAGGCAGATTGTGCCTATGAAAGTGATTATCAGCGGAGAGTAGCCCTTATCGTTTTTGGAGAATATCCTGAAACTCCCGAAGCCCTGCTTCACCGAGGGACGGCGGTCCTGCGGGTTGTCCACGGGCACGTATATCGCCCCGGCTTTTTTCCCCTCGCACTCCCGTATGTCGGCAAGCACCCTTCCCACTGCGCCCTGAACAAGCCCGTCGTCGTCGCTCATGAGCCATGCGAACCTGCCCGACGCCATGCCAATCGCGCTTAGGAGGTTCAGGTCGTAGCCGAGGTTGCTTTTCTGGCGGTGGTACTTGAGGGGCATCCTGCCCGACCATTCGCCAACCATCTTTTCAGTCTGGTCTGCTGAACAGTTGTCCGAGACGCAGACCTCGACTTCTTTCCCGAAAGGCGCGGCGTCGAGGCTTATCGCCTCAAGCACCTTTTCCAGCTTCTTTTCCCTGTTGAAAGTAGGAATGCAGATGGAGAGGAGAACCTCGTTGGCTGGAATGTCGGATTTCATGGGACGACCAAAAACCGCTGCTGGCGGGGCTATTTGCCGGACAGGAACGCCTCAAGCGTCCCCGCGACGTAATCCCGCATTTCCTTCGTTATTCCGGGATAGACGCCTATCCAGAAAGCGTTGTTCATCACGCGGTCGGAGTTCGCAAGCGTGCCTGCCACGCGGAAACTTTCGCCCTGATATGCGGGCTGGTGGACTATGTTGCCGCCGAAGAGCATGCGGGTGGCTATGCCGCGCGACTCGAGATGGGCGACCATTTCGGCGCGCTTGAACGGCGCATCCTCGCGGATGTTCACTAGGTAGCCGAACGGGCTTGCCTTTGCCCCTGCAAGCACTTTTGGAAGGATGAAATGCTGCTTGTATTTGGAGAAGAGCTTCAGGAAGAACGCGAAATTCTCCTGCCTCGCCTTCACGAAGCCCGGGAGCTTTTTCAGCTGCGAGAGCCCCACTGCCGCCTGCATGTCGGTTGCCTTGAGGTTGTAGCCGATATTGGAGTAGATATACTTGTGGTCATAGCCGAAAGGAAGCCCGCCCAGTTTCCAGCCAAAGCGCTTGTTGCAGGTGTTGTCGCAGCCGGGCTTGCACCAGCAGTCCCTGCCCCAGTCGCGGAAGGATTCCGCCGAGCGCTTGAGCAGGTCGTTGTTGGTGAGGACGGCTCCGCCCTCGCCGGTTGTTATGTGATGGGCGGGATAGAACGAAAGAGTGGCAAAGTCGCCGTACGTGCCCACGGGCTTTCCCGCCACGGTTGCCCCAAGCGCGTCGCAGCAGTCCTCGATGAGGAAAAGATTGTGCTTCCTGCAGATTTCCGAAAGCGCGAGTGAATCGAACGGGTTGCCGAGCGTGTGCGCGACGATTATGGCGCGCGTCTTTTTTGTTATGGCAGCTTCCACTTTCGATATGTCAATATTGCAGCTGCCAAGTTCCACGTCGACAAAGACCGGCACCAGCCCGTTCTGGAAAATCGGGTTCACCGTTGTCGGGAAGGAAACAGCGGAGGTTATGACTTCCGCGCCCTTCTGGATTTTCCTGTTGCCCAAAAACCTGCTTGTGAGCGCCGAAACCGCTATCAGGTTTGCCGAAGAGCCGGAATTGACCATCATGGCGTGCTTTATCCCTGCCGCACGGGCAAGCTCTGCCTCGAATTCGTCCGCGAACCTGCCGGTCGTGAGCCACATGTCAAGCGAAGCGTCGATTATGCGCTCGACGTCCTCCTCATCTATGACCTTTCCGGAGACTGGCACGCGCGGATGCTTGGTATCGAACCCCTTGCCTTCCTGCTGGCGCTGCTTCCAGTATGCCCTTGCCTTCTGGATTATCTCCTTGCGTATCTCTTCGGATTTGGACATTCTGACAACCACGCTCAAATCAAATCAGGACAGGTATTTCTTGTACCAGGAAACCGTCTTTTCCATGCCGGAATCGAAGTCGAATTTCGGCTTCCAGCCCAGCCGCTTTTTCGCCTTGTCGCAGGACAGGTACTGCTCGCGTATCTCGTTGGCAGCCTCGTTCTTTATCACTGGCTCGAATTTCGAGCCCATCTTCTTCTGTATCGCGGACACCACTTCCAGCACGGACATGGGCTTGTTGTAGCTGAAATTGAACGCCTCGCCTTTCTCCTTTCCTGACACAAGCGCCTCTGCCAAAAGCAGGTTGGCGTCCACGATGTCCTCCACGTATACGTAATCTCTGACCATCTTGCCATCCGAGCGGATGACCGGGCGCTCCTTGTTGAGGACGGAGCGTATGGTGCCGGGCACTATCCTGTTGAAATTCAGGTCCCCTGCGCCGAAAATGTTGCCGCAGCGGGTGATGCCCACCGGCAGCCCGTAGGTCTTAAAATATGATGAGGCGAGCATGTCCGCGCACGCCTTTGAAACGTCGTACGGGTGGCTTGCGGCAAGCGGGTGCGTCTCCTTGTAGGGAAGGGAATCGCTCTCCCCGTATGCCTTGTCGGTCGATGCGACCACGACCGCCCTCATCAGGCGGGAGTTGCGCGCGGCTTCAAGCACGTTCCACGTGCCTTTTATGTTGGATTCGAAAGTGGAAAGCGGCGAGCGGTTGGCAGTGCCCACGATTGTCTGGGCGCCGAGATGCAGGCAAACCTCCGCCTCGTATTCGTTCATCGCCCTCTCGACAAGGAAGTAGTCCTCCACGCTCCCGCGCACGACCGAGACTTTCCTGTCAAGCCCCTCGAGGTGGAAAAGGCATTTCGGGACGTCGTCCCTGGCAATGGCGACCACGTCCGCGCCCTGCGATGAGAGGCGGGACGCCACATTGCCGCCAAGAATGCCAGTCGCGCCAGTCAGAAGCACGCGCACGTTTTTCCAAATCATCAAAAAACCCCGCTGGATTCATTCCCAGATTTTCCAAGGGCGCTTGCCCTCATCCCACATTTTGTTTAACTCCAGATAGTCCTTGTAAGTGTCCATGGCATACCAGAAACCCTCGTGCTTGTACATGGAAAGCTGCTTTTCCCTCACCAGCCCCTCGAAGGGCTTGGTCTCAAGCACGCAGGACTCGTCGGTGTCGAGGCGGTCGAATATGTCCTTCTTGAAAACGTAAAAGCCGCCGTTCACGTAATCGTAAAGCACCGGCTTTTCAACGAAAGTCTCCACCAGCCCGTTCTTGCCCGGCTTGATGAGCCCGAGCTTGGAGTGCGGGTGCACGGCGGTAAGCGTCGCGGTGGTGCCCATCTTGCGGTGGAACTTGAGCTCGTCGGGAATGTTCAGGCTGGAAAGCCCGTCCCCGTAGGTCAGAAAAAAGTCGTCCGTGTCCACGTACTTCTCAATCCGCTTTATGCGCGAGCCGGTCATGGACTTGAGGCCCGTGTCCGCAAACGTTATGGCCCAGTCGTCAAGCTGCTTTTCCTTGTGCACGATGTCCTTCGCGCGGTCGCGCGTCCTTATGGTGAAGTCGTTGTGCATGAGCTCGTGCGTGAGGAAGAACTGCTTTATCATGTCCCCCTTGTAGCCGAGGCACAGCACGAATTCGTTGTAGCCGTAATGGGAGTATGCCTTCATTATGTGCCAGAGGACCGGGAAGCCCCCTATTGTCACCATGGGCTTGGGCTTGTACTCGGTTTCCTCGCGCAGGCGAGTGCCTTCCCCTCCGCACAGAATGACGACTTTCACTTCATCCCCCCGTATGATTGCTTTGCCTGACAGATTTTTATAACCTTGGCAACATGCCCGCCGCTCCCATATTTTTTTAAGCTGATGATGTTAGATTGAACCGCGCGCGGACGCCAGGCGGACGCCTGCGCCAAGGAAAAAGTGGGAGAATGGAAAAACTGAAGGTAGCCATACTTGGGACAGGCAACATAGGCTCCGACCTTTTGATTAAGGCGAGGAAATCGGAACTGCTCGAGTGCACGCTTTTCGCGGGGCGCAATGCCGACTCCAAGGGGATTGCAAGGGCGAAGGAGCTTGGCGTGAAAACGAGCACCGATTCCATAAACGCCATACTGTCCGACCCGGGCTGCTGCGACGTTGTATTCGACGCGACAAATGCGGAGACCCACAACGCGAACGCCGCCGCCCTCTCCAAATTGGGCAAGTTCGTGGTGGATTTGACCCCGTCCAAGGCTGGCTTCACGTGCATACCCGTCCTCAACCTCGCCGAGGGGCTGTCCCATATGGACATCAACCTTGTCAGCTGCGGCGGGCAGTCCGCCATACCGATTGCATACGCGATAATGAAGGCGCAGCCTGACACGCAATACATCGAAATCGCGTCCACCATATCCTCCAAGTCGGCGGGACCGGGAACGAGGATAAACCTCGACGAATACGTGCAGAACACGAAAGTGGCGCTTGAAAAGTTCACGGGCATAAGAAAGTCCAAAGTCATTCTGAGCCTCAACCCTGCCGAGCCGCCGATAAACATGCACAACACCATATACGCGCTTACCGATGGCGAGCCGGACATAGTGAAGATAAAGGCTTCCGTGGCGGACATGGTAAGCAGGATGAGGCAGTTCACGCCCGGCGTGCGGATACGGGAAGGCCCGGTCTACGAGAACGAGCGCCTGACCGTGATAAGCGAGGTCATAGGCGCAGGGGATTTCCTGCCCCAATACGCGGGCAACCTCGACGTCATAACCTGCGCATCCATCGCGGTCGCGGAAGGATATGCGAGGAAAAAATTCGGCAAGAAGTGATACCATGAAGGAAATACTGGTCATCGATTCCACCCTTCGCGACGGCTCCCATGCCATACGCCACCAGTTCAAGGCAGAGGACATCAGGACTTACGCCGCCGCCGCTGAAAAGGCGGGCGTGAAGGTGCTGGTGGTCGGGCACGGCAACGGGATTGGCGCCTCTTCGCTGCAAATCGGCAGGAGCCTGCTTCCTGACCTCGACTACATCAACATCGCGAAAAAAGAGGTTTCAAAAACGAAGATAGGCGTGCTGATACTCCCGGGATTCGGGACGATAAAGGACGACTTGGAGCCCGCGATTGCGGCGGGCGCGGAAGTGGTGTTCGTAACCTGCCACTGCACCGAGGCGGACGTCACCCAGAAGCACATCGAGTACGTGAACAAGCGTGGCAAGGAAGCCATAGGCGTGCTGATGATGATTCACATGGTGTCCGCCAGGGAGCTTCTCGAACAGGCCCTGAAAATGCAGCAATACGGGGCAAAAGGCGTGCTTCTGATGGATTCCGCAGGCGCGTCGTTGCCCAAGGACGTGAAGGAAAAAATCTCCACGCTTGCCAAGGGGCTGAACATCAAGGTCGGCTTCCACGCGCACAACAACCTCGGGCTCGCCGTGGCAAATTCGCTCACCGCAGTCGAGGCTGGCGCGGAATTCATAGACACCACGATGAGGGGGTTCGGCGCGGGAGCGGGCAACTGCCCGATGGAAATAATCACCGCGGTCCTCCACAAGTCCGGCTACAAGACAGGCATGGACGAATTCGCGCTCATGGACATAAGCGACAGCGTGGTCGTGAATTTCACGAAAAAGCCGATTGAAATAGACGGCATACGCCTCACAAGCGGGCTTGCGGGGGTATTTTCCGGCTTCTGCCCCATAGCCGAGAAAACAGGGAAGCAGTTCGACGTTGACCCGAAGAAGATACTCGTGGAGCTCGGAAGGCGCAAGATTGTGGCAGGGCAGGAAGACTACATAACCGAAGTCGCGCTTGAGCTGTCCAAGAAAAAGAAGGCGCCTGAAAACGTGGTTTGATGGGAAATAAAATGCGCGTTGCAGATTACATATCCGGCTTTATCGCCGGCAAGGGCGTGGACCGGGTCTTCATGGTCGTAGGCGGGCTCAGCATGCACCTTGTGGACGCGTTCGCCCGGCAGGAAGGGATGAAATACGTGTCCATGCACCATGAGCAGGCGTGCGTCATGGCTGCCGAAGCGTACGCGAGGCAGACCGGCAAGTTCGGCGTCGCCTGCGTGACAGGGGGGCCGGGCGCGGTGAACACCCTGACCGGCGTGGTGAGCGCGCATTTCGACTCCTCCCCTGTGCTCGTGATTTCCGGGCAGACAAAAGTCGGCGTCATCGAAGCCGAGGGCGTCAGGCAATTCGGGGTGCAGGGATTCAACACCCTCCCCATATTCAAGAACGTGAGCAAATACGCGGTTCTGATAAAAGACGCGTCCATGGCAAGATACGAGATGGAAAAGGCGCTTCACATCTGCAAAAGCGGGCACCCGGGAGTTGTCTGGGTGGAAGTCCCGCTCGACGTGCAGGGAATGGAAATCGACCCGGACGCCCTCAAAGGGTATGTCCCTGAAGATGAAAGCGCGCATTACGAGCGTGAAGCCAAGGAGAAGGTTCCGAAGCTCGTGGAGCTTTTGAAGAATTCCTCCAGGCCGCTTTTCCTGTTCGGGAACGGCGTGAGGCTTTCGCAGGCGAAAAAACAGGCAATCGGACTTGCCGAAAAGCTCCGGGTGCCAGTCATCACCTCGCGCCTCGGGATAGACCTGATAGGCTCGGACAACCCGATTTTCATAGGAAGGCCCGGCACTTACGGGGACAGGCCTGCGAATTTCGCAGCCCAGACGTGCGACCTGCTCGTCGTGGTGGGCTGCAGATTGAGCATGTCGCTCACCGGATACGGCTACGCGGAATTCGCCGCGAATGCCAAGCGCGTGATGGTGGACGTGGACAGCTACGAAATGAACAAGCCAAGCGTCGCCTCGTTCGACCTGAAGATAAATTCCGACGCGTCCGTGTTCCTGCGCCGGCTTGCGGATGAAACCGGGAAGGCCGGATGGCAGCCCAGGGAAAAATGGCTGGAGAAATGCACGGGCTGGAAACAACGCTACCCGGTCGTGCTGCCCGAATATTCGCGCGACGACAACGGGATAAATTCCTATTACTTCACCGAGCGGCTGTCCATGCAGCTCTCGCAAGACGACACGATTGTCGTGGACACAAGCTCGCCTTTCCACGTGGTCTCGCAGGCGATAAAAATAAAGGACGGCCAGCGCTACATAACCACGGGCGGGCTTTCCACCATGGGCTACGCGCTGCCAGCGGCAATCGGCACTGCCTGCGCGAAAACCAAGGGGCGGACGGTCGTGGTGGTCGGGGACGGCTCCTTCCAGATGAACATACAGGAGCTGCAGACCATAGTCCACTACCGCGTGCCGGCGAAGATATTCCTCTGGAACAACAGCGGCTACCTGCTCATACGGCACACGCAGAACAACTTCCAAGGGGGCAGGCTCGCGGGCGAGAGCCCGAAAACCGGGATGAGCTGCCCGGACACCGAAAAAATCGCCGCAGCGTACGGGATAAAATTCCTGCGCGCCTCGAAGGTGTCAGAACTGGACGGCGCGATAAAACAGGCGCTTGAAACCGAAGGGCCAGTCATCTGCGAAGTGAAGACACCGGAACTCCAGCTCGTAATCCCCCGCGTCTCGTCCGAAAAGGGCGCGGACGGGAAGATGATTTCGCACCCGTTTGACGACATGTACCCGAACCTCGGCAGGGAAACCTACGCGAGGGAAAAGAAGATGGACTATTGAGTGCTGCCATGCAAAACATCCTGATAACAGGCGCATCCGGCTTCATAGGGCGCAATCTGGCGGAGCATCTCGGCAGCAGATACGGCGTATCCGCGCCGGCAAGCGCGGAATTGGACCTCCTTGACGCCGCTGCCGTTGAAAAATTCGTGAAAAATGGCGGATTCGACGCGGTGGTGCACTGCGCGAATAAGGGCGGCGCGCGCAACGCGAAGACCGAAGGGATTGCGGAGGCGAACCTGCGCATGTTCCAAAACGTGGCGCGCTGCAGCCCGCATTTCGGCAAGATGATACAGATAGGCTCGGGCGCGGAATACGACAAATCCCGCCCGCTTGTGCGCGTCAGGGAAAGCGAATTCGGCTCGCGCGTACCCAAGGACGAATACGGGCGCTACAAATACGAATGCTCGAAATACATCGAGGGCGCGGAGGGCATCACCTGCCTGCGCGTCTTCGGCTGCTACGGGAAATACGAGGACTACTCCACGCGCTTCGTATCAAACGCAATTTGCCGCTCGATTTTCGGGTTGCCAGTCACGATTGCCAACAGGAATGTCGTTTTCAGCTACCTTTATGTCGACGACTTGTGCGCCATAGTGGAGCATTTCATAAGGCACGGAGGCAGGCACAAATTCTACAACGCCGTGCCGGATGAAACTGCAGACCTGCTGTCGATTGCAGGCAAGGTCGCCGAGATTTCCGGCAACCGCCTGCCCATTGTGGTGAAAAACCCCGGCATGGGCAATGAATACAGCGGGGACAACTCATTGCTGAAAAAGGAAATCCCGTCCCTGCGCTTCACGGGCATGGACGAGGGCGTGCAAAAGCTCCACAAGTGGTATGAGGGAAGGAAGGGCTCGCTTTCGCGCAGCAGGATAACCGCGGAGGGCTGACCTGCGCCAGATATCCGGCTTTCGCAGGCGGATATTACTTATTATTAAATATCGCGCCGAAATCAGGTGCGTATGGAAACCGACGAATACGCCGAGCACTCCCACGAGATGGCAGCAGGGACGTTCTGGGGGCTGTTCGGCAATTTTTTCACAAAGATAATCGCTTTCCTCTACACTGTTTATGTCGCGCGCATGGTGACGCAGGGCGATGTCGGGCTCTTCTACCTTGCGCTGGGCATCGTGGGGCTCGTCGGCGTCTGGCGCGACTTCGGTCTTCCGGCAGCCCTGACAAGGTACGTCCCCTATTTTGAAAGCAGGGGCGAGTACCGCAAGGCAACCGAGCTTCTGAAGAACACCTACCTCGTGAATGCCGCCGTCTCGATAGCGCTTACCGCGATAATCTGGGTTTGCGCCGGCACGATAGGCGAGTTTTACAAAAACCCCCTCCTGCCCGAAGCGCTGCGGCTCATAGCCGCGTACACCCTTCTTGAAAACCTGTTCAGGATAAACGGCTCGTACATACAGGGCAAGGCGGACATCAAGTTCAACCAGATGGTCGGCACAACGCAGGTGCTCGCCAAGCTCGCATTCACTTTCGTGCTGTTCCAGATTTACGGCCCCACCCTGCCCGCGCTGATTGCCGCGTTCCTCTGCTCCTACGTGCTTGGGACGATAGTGTCGCTCCCGTGGATATACTCCAAGGCAACGAAGGGGAACTCCGGCGCCGGGCTTGACGGCAAGGAGCTTTACCGCGAGATAGTGCCGCTCGGGCTGATGCTCACCGTGCTCCAGACGTTCTACGGGATAATCGCGTCCACGGACCGCGTGATACTGGGTTATCTTGCCCCGCAGGCTTCGGCGAACGAGATGGTGGCGATATACTCCATGGCGACCACTGTGGGCGTGAACCTGATGGTCTTCCCCGGCGCAGTCGGCGGCATTTTCCTGCCGGTCATCTCGAGGCTTGTCGGGAAAGACGACAAGAAGGGCATACACAGGCAGGTCGGCGTGGGGCAGCGCTGGGTCCTTTTCATCACCCTGCCCATGGCGGCCGTGATGATGGTCTTCGCGCAGGAGATGCTCGGGATTTTCTACGGGCAGGGCTATTCCACGGGCGGGGGCGCGATGGCACTGGTCGTGCTCGGGCTCGTATTCGCCGCGTTCACGTATACCATAAGCCTCGCGCTTGCGGGCATGCGCCTCGTGAAGCTCGAGCTGAAGGTGGCGGCAGCGGCGGGAATCGCGAATGTCGCCCTGAATTTCGCGCTCATACCCTCATTCGGCGTCGAAGGGGCGGCCCTTGCCGCGGCTGCGAGCTTCGCGATTTCTGCGGTCCTCTTCCTTCACTACGGCAAGAAAGTGATAGGGTTCGAAACGCCGGCAAGCTCGTACCGCCTGCTTGTTGCCGGGGCAATCACCTGCGCGGCAATTTTCCTCCTGAAGCCGGAAGTCACCATTCTGGCAGGCATGATTCCGTCCTCAATCGGAGGGGCAGGGCTTGCTCCATATATTTCAAAAAGCTTGTATCTCGGGCTTCTGGGGCTGATGTGCGCCCTTGCTTTCGCGATATTCGGGCTCCTCTCGCTTTTGCTCAAGTGCTTCGAGCGCGAGGACGTGGCGGTCGCCAAGCGCATGGCCAAGCAGGGAAGGGTGCCGGATGCCGCAATCTCGATTGCCGAGAAAGTGCTGCTGCACGGGATTGCTGTGAAAAAAGGAGGGGCGTGATTGTTATGCCGCTTTTCGGGACAAACGGCGTGCGCGGGAAGCTGGATGTGCTTGCGCCCAAGCTCGCCTTTTCGCTTTGCGCGTCATTCGCATCAGGGTTGCCAGCTGGAAAAATAACCCTCGCACGGGACATGCGCATCACTTCCCCCATGATTCATGCCGCTGCGGCATCAGGGCTCATGTCCGCGGGAAGGGAAGTGCAGGACATCGGGCTTTGCTCCTCGCCAGTCTCGGAATACGCTTTCCACGAAAGCAAGGCTGCGGGGCTTGTGATTGTGACCGCTTCGCACAACCCGCCCGAATGGAACGCGCTGAAATTCGTGGACGGCAAGGGAGTCGCGGTTTCGCGCGAGCGCGGGGAGAAAATCGAGGCAATGGCACTGTCGGGCAAATGCCCGCAGGCGGACTGGAAAAACGCCGGCATGATTGTTTTTGATTCTGGAGCAAGCGCGCGGCATGCCGCTGCTGCTCTGAAGAAAGTGGATGCGGAAAAAATACGCAAGCGCAAGTTCCGCGTTGCCCTTGACTTCGGCAACGGGACTTCGAACCTTTCGCGGCAATTGTTCGAGTCGCTCGGCTTTGACATAATCGCGCTCAATGGCAAGATAGACGGGATGTTTCCGGGGCGCCCTTCCGAGCCATCGGAGAAAAACGTCGCCGGGCTTTGCAAGCTTGCGGCAAAGTCCTCGGTTGATTTCGGCGTCGCATGGGACGGGGACTCGGACCGCGTTGTTTTCGTGGATGGCAAGGGCAACTGGATTGTGGGCGACAAGGGATTCGCCATTTCAGCCGTGCAGGCTTGCCGCGAGAAAAAGTCGCAGAAGGAAAAGCTCATAGTTACGACCGTCGCCACCAGCAAATGCGTGGAGGAGGCGTGCGCAGCGCTTGGCGGCAAGACCGTTTACACCGCGGTTGGCGCGCCTTACCTTTCGGAGAAGATGGCGGAACTCGGCTCGCGAGCGGTTTCAGGCGGGGAGGAAGTCGGCGGCATAATATGGCCGGACTTCTCGCTTGCGAAAGACGGGATTTTTGCGGCTGCGAAGATTGCTGAGATGTGCTGCGAGAGGCCGCTTTCCGACATGGTGAAGGAGCTTCCGGTCTATTACAATTCGAAATGCAAGATAGAGGGCGTGGATGGCAAATCCGCAAAGCAAGCCGGGCTTGCAGCCGCGAAAAAGCACGCGGAAAAATCCGGCGGGAAGCTGCTTCTCGCGGACGGCGTGCGCGTGGACTTCGATGACGGCTGGGTGATTGCCCGCGCGTCCGGCACTGAAAACGTCATGCGCGTGTTTGCAGAGGGGAAAACGCAGAAGCGCGCGGACTCCCTCATGAAGGAATTTAAGGATATTGTGGGACAAGCTTGCGTGATAAAATGACGAAGGCGATAATACTGTGCGGCGGCAAAGGAACGCGGTTGCGCCCTTACACTTACAACATACCAAAGCCCATGCTTCCCCTTGGGAAAAAGCCCATACTCGAATACGTCGTCAACAGCCTGAAGCTCGCAGGCATAACCGAGCTTTACCTCGCCACCGGCTACCTCCACGAGCAGATTGAGGATTATTTCAGGGATGGAAGCAAGTTCGGGGTGAAGATATTCTATTCAGTGGAGACTGCCGAGCTTGGGACAGCCGGCTCGATAATCCCGCTCATGGGAAAGATGGACGAGACGTTCGTCGTCATGATGGGAGACCACCTCTCCAACCTCGAAATAAAGAACCTGATTGCTTTCCACAAGAAAAACAAGCGCATAGCCACGATTGCATTGAACAAGAAGGGCGTGCCGCTCGAATACGGCGTCGCAGACATGAAAGACGACGTGATAGTCCGCTTCCGCGAAAAGCCGATTGTGGAGAACTACGTCAACACCGGAGTCTACGTTTTTGAGCCGGAGATATTCGAGTTCATAAAACCGGGCGAGGACTTCGCGAACCACGTCTTCCCCCGCCTGATTGAGAAGGGCGAGAAAATCGGGGGCTTCGAGTTCTCGGACTACTGGCTTGACATAGGGCGGACGACTGACTACGAGCACATAAACCACTTCATCAGCATAATCGACCTGACAAAGGCGATGAAGTAGGGGAAAAGAATCGGGACGCGTGCGTGTATCCTGCTTACTCTGAAAGAAGTTCCTTCAGCCCGTTGTCCATTGAAACCGTCGGCTTGTAGCCAAGCTCGCGGCGGGCAAGGGTTATGTCCGCGCAGCTTCTCAGGATGTCGCCTGTGCGCGCTTCCTTGAATTCCGGGTCCGCTGCTTTCCCTGAAATTGCGCACATTTTCTCAAGCAGCTCAAGGATTGTCGTTTCCTTGCCAGAAGCTATGTTTATCGGCGAGTTGCACCCGCGCGTCTTGAGCGTCAGGCAGAATGCGTTTGCCACGTCGTCCGCGTGCACGAAGTCCCTTGTCTGGGAGCCGTCGCCGAAAATAACCGGGCGCTTTTCGGATGAAATCGCGTTTGCGAATTTCGTTATCACGCCGGAATACGGGCTGTGGGGAGACTGCCCCTTGCCATAGACATTGAAGAGCCGGAGCGCGTTGTTTTCCATGCCGTAAAGCGAATTGTAGAGAAGCACGAGGCGCTCGCCGGTGAGCTTGGAAAGCCCGTAGGGCGAAAGCGGATTTGCGGGCGTCGATTCATCCACGGGTATGGATGTCGGATTGCCGTAGACCGCGGCGGATGAGGCGTAGGAGACTTTTTTCACGCCAGCGCGCCTTGCGGCTTCAAGCACAGTCACGGTGCCTTCGGCGTTTATCTGGAAATCGGAAAACGGGTCTGCGATGGATGATTGGACGTCAATCAATGCGGCGAGGTGTATCACCGCGTCCGCTCCTGCGAAAAGTTTGGTGAGCCGTATCGGGTCAAGGACGGACGCGCGCACGAACTCGGCTTTCACGCCGAACGGCGGCGGCGCTATGTCGATTATCCTGACTTTATGTCCCTCATCCGCAAGGGCGGAGCAGACATGCGTGCCTATGAAGCCGGAACCGCCTGTGACGACTATCATGCAAAACACCCCTTATGATGTGGGAGGTGGACGACCGCCTTCCGCAAACTGCCTAGAACAACCTGCCGTAAAGGAAAATCACAATCAGGGCACATAAACCTTCCGCTGCGATGAACACGAGCACGAGCTTCTGCTCGGAAATCCCGTTGGACAGCTTCATCACGAGCTGCGCAAGCCCGCGCGATTTGCCCTCAAGCGGATAGAGCTTCCCGTTCCTAAGCTCGCCCCACCATTTGGTGGACGGGAAACGGTTGTACGCCTTTATGAAAAAGTCAATGACATAGGGGATGACGAGTATCGCGCCCGCGGACTCGAGGTTCCCGATTATCACGGCGGATGCGAGTGCCGCGCCAATCAGGAGGTTCCCGATGTCGCCCGTGAATATCTTCGCCGGATACCAGTTGAAGCGCATGAATGCGAGAAGCGCACCAAGCATTGCCGCAGATATCAGCGCCATTTCCACCGAGCTGTTCACGAACGCGAGGAACGCGGTTGCAGCGAATATCACCGCGCCCATGCCCGCCTCCATGCCGTTGAAGCCAGCGAACATGTTGGTGAGGTTCGAGGCAACGGTTATGCCGAGGGGTATGAGCAGGAAGATGTAGAAGAACCCGAAATCCACGGTGCCTAAAAACGGGATGGAAAACGCCGTGCTTCCTGCCGCGGAAACAGCGACAAGCGGGAGCGCAGCGACCATGGGAAGGACCGCCTTGATGTCCTGCCTCATGTCGAAGAGGTCGTCGTAGGTGCCGATAAGCGAGATTATCATCATCGTAAGCATTGCGGCAAGGATTTCAATCAGGGAAAACTCGTAGCCGAAGAACGTGCGAAGCGCGATTGCGAAGAGAAGCGCACCCACTGCGCCCATTACTATGCCAAGCCCGCCCATCTCGGCGACCGCCGGCTTCCCTTCCTTGTTCACGTCGTTGCCGACCATCCCCGAAGCCACGAGCTTGCGGATGAGGAAGGGCGTTGCAAACAGCGTAATCATTGCAGAGCAGAGGAAAACCGCGGCTATGAAAATCGCGTCCACCATTCAATCCACCTTGTAAAGCGAGAGGGAGCCAAAATCCCTGACTTTTGCCACGCCGTCCGCCTTGCCCGAATATATCTTCAGGAAATACGGGGGCACCGAGCCGTCGCCAACGATTATGAGCCTGTTGGCAAACGAATTGAACGGGACGTCGGAGCGCAGCATCATCATGCGCGAATACGGAATCGTGTAGTATTGCCTGCCGGACGAGTCAAGGAGCGAGCCGTCGCGCAGGGCGAACCCGCCGGAAGTGTCGAGCGGGCGCAGCACCCCGCCGCTGATTGATGCGAAAACCGCGTATGCCGAGCCGTCGCTTGCCGAGATATTTGAATTGAACTGGTAGGCTGAAAATGCCGTGCCTTCTTCAGGCCAGCTGCCGCTTTCAAGGTAAGATGGCGAAAGCAGCAGGTAGCTTCCGCTTGCCGGCATTGGCTTGCCCTCTGCCAAAAATGAAATCAAATCCGTCTGGTTGCCCAATGAGCCGGAAGGCAGGTAGAACTCCGCCATCTTCTCATTGCCAATCAGGTAAACCGTTCCGCCCTGCACGCCCGTGCCAAAAATCGAGGAGAGCGCAGAGGAAAAGCCCGAGTCGGAATAATACACATGCCCGAAAGTGCCAGGGGTGAATTGCGCGGAGGCGAACAGGAATATCGCAAAGGCGAGCGCGCAAAGCGACAGGATGGAAAACCCCTGCCCGTTCTGGTAGTCGTAGAAGTGCATGAGCAGCGGGAAGAGTATCGCGACCATGAACGCCATTGCCGTGGCGCGGATTGCGTCCCCGCCGGAATAGACGATTGCGAATATCGCGAAAAATCCGAAGACGAATGCGCAGAGCAGCTTGGCGGATTTCGAGAGGCTGCCATTTGACGCCGCTTCAAGCCCGGATGCCGCGGGGATGGCAAGCGCCAGCGCAGCGCAGGGCGGGCATGCCGCGAATGAAACAAGCCCGAGAAGCGCGGATATCGCGTGCTTCGATTCCGCGGGGCGGGCGATGGCATAGAGCGCCACAGGAAGGGACGCGAACGCGAGCAGGAAGGAGAACTGGAAGAACGCAGACTGGAAATTGGCAATGCTTACGCCAAGCGTAGATGCAGTGTGCGGAAGAAGCGCGCCTGCGGCGAATGCCGCAAAAGGCAGGAGCAGCAGCACACGCCCGGACACTTTGCCGCTTGGCGAAATCCCAGAAACAGCGAGAGGCAGGCAGACTGCGATGCCGACAAGCGCGGATGAGGGATAGATAAATGCGCTTGCCGCGGCGAACAATGCCGCTATTGCGATTGCGAATGGTTTCCTGCCCGTGGAATGCATCGTTATGTGGAGCAGGAACAGCGAAAAGATGGTAGTTGCAAGCTGCGCGGCGCCATACACGCCCGGCAGGAACTGGCTGGAGAGCAGGAATGAAACAAGCAGCGAGAAGAACGCCGAAACAGTGCGCCTGTGCCCGGCAACGCGCAGCGTGAGGTAGATGAAAACCGCCGAGAGCGCGAGCAGCAGCGGCGGAAGCATGAGGAGCAGCGCAACTATCGCATCAGGCGAAGAGGGGCTGATTCCGATAAACGAGGAGTATATGGGCAGAAGCTGCGCGGCAACCTGCGTGTGGATTGGCACTGCGGCGCCCGAAAGCGCGTCCTGCACGAGCATTGCCTCGGAAAACTCCGGAAGGGATGCCCTTGCGGGAAAGTTGAGAAGCCCCGCAACCGCGAAGAAGACTATTGCGATTGCCGCAAGCTCCTTTTTCTCAAGCAATTTGCCCATGTTGAATTCCTGCATGAATACACCTTCAATTTTTCCCTGCCAGAAGCTCCTGCGCCCGTGCAGTTGAAATGTTCTTTTCCTTTGCCATCAATTCGGCGATGCGGTCTATGTCCGCGCCCTTCGCGCCGGCGGCTATTGCGATGTTCTTCGCGTGAAGCCCCATGTGCCCGCGTTGTATGCCCTCGCCTGAAAGCGCTTTTAGAGCGGCGAAATTCTGCGAAAGCCCGACAGCCGCCATTATGCATGAAAGCTCGCCGGACGATTTCGCGCCCGTGATTGCAAGAGCCGATTGCGCGGTCGGAAGCGAGCGCGTCGCCCCGCCGATTGTGCCGACTGACAGGGGAAGCTCTATTTCGCCCTGCAGGTCCCCGTTGGGAAGCTTGCGGAAGCGCGTGAGGGGCGCGTATCTGCCGCCCATTGCCGCGTATGCGTGCGCGCCAGCCTCGACCGCGCGCCAGTCGTTGCCAGTTGCAACTGCCACGGCGTCAATCCCGTTCATTATGCCCTTGTTGTGCGTGGCTGCGCGGAATATGTCCGCATCCGCGAATGCCCAGCCGTCAAGCACGCCCTCGACCGCATCCTCGCCGATTGTCTCCTTTTTCCAGATTGCGGTTGCGCGCACGAGGCGCGTGATTGCGAGGTTGGTGAGTATGCGCAGGCGCACCTTGCCGCCGGATATTTCGGCGAGTTTCGGGGCGATTCCCTCAAGAATAGTGTTTATTGTGTTCGCGCCCATGGAGTCGCGGACGTCTATCTGGAACTCCGCGATTGCTATGTCGCCGCGCTTGGACTGCACGTGCCTTGCTGCGAACCCGCGTATCCCGCCGCCGTATTTGGAAATGTTTTCCGCGAAGGGCTCGGCTGCCGCGAGTATCTCGGCTTTCTTGGAGTTCAGCTTTTCAGCCGCAGCCTTGCCCTCTTTGACCATGATTTGTATCTGCCCAATCATTACGGGCGGGTCGGATGTCGCCGAGAATCCGCCTGAGTCGCGGCAGAGTTTCGCGCCGTTTGAAGCGGCTGCGACAACCGAAGGCTCTTCAATCGCCATTGGCACAAGCACTTCCCTGCCGTTGACTATGAAGTTCGTTGCCACTGAAAAGGGAAGCGAGTGGAAGCCAAGCACGTTCTCGGTAATCTTGTCAGCCACGGAAAATTCAAGGGGAGTGTCGCTTCGCAGCGTTTTCTGCTGCGCGGGCGGCATGCCGGAAAACGATGCGACCTCCTCTATCCTTTTGCCCCTGTCCATCTTGTAAAGTCCTGAAATTGCCGAAGTTTTCTTTTCCATTGCCATCACTGTCCTCTCCCGGCAAAGAGAGGGCAAAAAGGGCTTTTAAACCCACGCCTGCCCAGAATTACCGAAGTGGGCAGATGATTGAAATCCGCGCGCCGGTTACCGCAGGCGAATGGGAGAAGTACTACGATATCCGCTACCGGCTCCTCAGAAAACAGCTTGGCGTGGCAAAGGGGGAGGAGAAAAAGCCTGAAGATAATATTGCGGAGCATCTCGCGGCATTCCGGGATGGAACGCCTATTGGCATCGGAATGGTCTATGAAGAAGGCAAAAACGCGCGGATACGGTTCATAGCAGTTGAAGAAAAACACCAGCACGAGGGAATCGGCTCCCTCCTCATCGCGGCGCTTGAGGGACTCGCAAGGAAAAAAGGGCTCAAGAAAGCGGTGCTGTGGGGAGATGAATCCGCAGTCGGGTTCTACGAAAAGCTTGGCTATAAAAATGCCGGCAAGGGACCGGTGCTTCTGGGAAAAATCCAGCAATACAATATGGAAAAGGAGCTGTAGTGGCATATAGATATATTGCACAAGTTGGAAGGTGGAGACATGAAAAAACTGTTTGCATACGTGCGCCTGTTCAGAATCGAGCACGCGCTCATGCTTGTTTTTGCGGTGCTTTTCGCGGAGTTCCTCGCTGCGGGAGCGGACGGAATCCCGCTTCCCGCGCCAGCCATAATCCTTCTTTCGCTTTGCGTGCCGCTTTTCATAGAAATGGGCAGCTTCTCATTGAACGACTACTTCGACGTGAAAACCGACAAGGCGAACAAGCGGCTTGACCGCCCGATTGCCGCTGGCGAGATATCCCCAAAAACCGCACTTGTTGCATCCGCTGTTGCATATGCCATTGGGATTGCCGCATCGCTTGCGCTTCCGGCACCGTGCATCGAAATAGCCGTTGTATTCGCAGCCCTGTCCATATTGTATGATTGGAAGCTCAAGGATTTGCCGCTTCTCGGAAACGCCTATATCGCATCTTCGATGGCAATCCCGTTCCTGTTCGGCGGCTTGGTCGTGTCGGAAACGCTTCACCCTGCTCTTCTTGCCATTGCCGGAGTGGCGGCGGTCGCTGGCTTGGGCAGGGAAATAATCAAGTCAGTCGAGGATGTCGAGGGGGACGTGAAGCACAGAAAGTCAAGGACGCTTCCGGCTGTAATCGGCAAGGCAAACGCCGCAGGAGTCGCCGCCGCGTGCTATTTCCTTCTCGTGCCGCTGTCATTCGCGCCGTTTTTCTTCGGGCTTAAGATGAACACGCTTGCTCTCGGGCTTGTGCTGATTACCGCGCTCGCATTCGCCGTCATGGGATATTCAGTTGCAAAAGACCAGGGCAAGGCTGTGCTTGAGCCCGCGAGGAAAGCGTCGCTGCTTTCGCTTGGCGTGGGATTGCTCGGCTACGCTGCCGCCCTGATTTGAAACGTGCTTCTTCTCCCTAATATATCTTGGCGTAGTTCCTGCGCGCCCTGTTTTTCCACTTGCCAGAGTGGTACGCATAGCTTGCGAGAAGCGGAAGCACGGATGTCGCCTCGGCAAAGACCATCTGCTCGTAGGTGGTGTCCACCTTGCCCCAAGAGGAGGCTTCCTTGAGCGTGGATGAGGAGCACGCGCCGTCGCGAACGTCCGCAACCGTAATCTGGATTGCGTACTTGTGCATGGGCACTTCCTTTCCGAGCACTTCCGCGCAGACGACCGTGTCCTGCGCGAAGTTCTTGGGAACTCCGCCGCCAATCATGAGAAGCCCTGATGTCGGGGCTTGCATCTTGATTTGCGTAAGCTCGTAGAAGTCCTTCACAGAGTCAATTGACATGTGCTTGTCCGGGTGCTTGACCTGGTGGAGCACAAGCCCGAATCCGGCTGACGAGTCGGAAAACGCCGGGCAGAAAATCGGGACGTTGTTCTCGTACGCCATCTGCACGAGCGACTCCTTCTTCTTCGCGCCGCCGTTTTTGAGGTACTTGCCCATTTCCCAGATGAATTCCCTCGAAGAATAGGGGCGCGGCTCAAGCGAGTCCGCAATCTTGCCGATTGCCTTGTCGCACTCCTGCAGCTGCGTCTCGTCGATGTATGTGTCGTATATCCTGTCTATGTAATTCTTCCTAAGCACGCGGTCGTCGACAAAGGGCGTGCCGACATAGTGCTTGTAGCCCAGTGCCTCGAAGAAATCCATGTCCACAATCGACGCGCCCGTGGATACGATTGCGTCGACCATGTTGTATTTCACCAGGTCGGAGTAAAGCTTCATGCAGCCTCCGGCGGAAGTGCTTCCGGCGAGCGTGAGTATCACCGCGCCTTCCTTTTCCGAGAGCATCATGTCGAATATCTTGGTCGCGCGCGCTAAGTCGCGGCTGGTGAATGACATCTTCTCCATCGAGTTGATGATGGGTGTGGAGTCGAAGCTCGTGATGTCGATGTGCTTTATCTCTTCCTTGAGCATTTCTTTCTTGGTAACCATGAAAATCCCTCCGGATTTTCAGAATTCGCCCTTGTGGGCGAATCTGATGATATCACTCCCTGCCAGAGATGCGCCGCACCGCGGCACTTGCCTCCCTAAGGCGGCACATTCTTACAGGGATTAATTTTAAACGTTAGCAAGATAATCAAGCTGGGAGGGCGAGAACATGGACGTTATCACAAAGACGGAACTGCCGCTCAAGCTTTTTTCCCGAGGCAAGGTGCGCGACACCTACGAGCTTCCGGACGGGAATCTCCTGATGGTCGCCTCCGACCGCCTCTCCGCCTTCGACGTTGTTTTCCCGGACGGCATACCCTACAAAGGGGCGGTGCTTTCCGAAATATCGCTTTTCTGGTTCGAGAAACTGAAAGTCATTGTGGACAACCACCTTGTCTCGACGGAAATCCCGCAGGGGCTGCCGGCATACCTCAAGCGCCGCAGCATGATTGTGAAGCGGGCAACGCCCGTGAAGCTCGAGTGCGTGGTGCGCGGATACCTCGCAGGCTCGGGCCTGAAGGAATACGACCAGTCCGGCACCGTTTGCGGAATCCCGCTGCCGAAAGGATTGAAGAATTCAAGCAAGCTCCCTGCCCCGATTTTCACCCCCTCCACGAAGGAGGAAGTGGGCACGCACGACATCAATGTCAATGACGAGGAGGGCAGGAAGCTGGTCGGGGTAGAGGCGTACGATGAGGTGAAGGAGCTTTCGCTGAAGCTTTATACCGCCGCGGCTGACTACGCCCGCACGCGCGGCATAATACTCGCTGACACGAAATTCGAGTTCGGAATCCACAATGGGAAACTGATACTGATAGACGAGGTGCTCACGCCCGACTCCTCGCGCTACTGGCCTGCCTCGCAGTACAAGGAGGGGCAGAACCAGCCAAGCTACGACAAGCAGTTCGTGCGGGATTACCTCGAGAAAATCGGCTGGGAAAAGAAGCCGCCTGCCCCGCACCTGCCTGCGGACGTGATGGAGAAGACTACGGAGAAATACATCGAGGCATACGAGAAAATAACGGGAAAAAGGTTTGAAAGGTGAAAAATATGGTGGATGTTCTTGTGTTGCTGGGCTCGGAATCGGACATGCCGGTTGCCAACAAAGCGATTGACGCTCTCAAGGAGCTTGGCATCAGCCATGAGCTCAAGGTTGCATCCGCGCACCGCCAGCCCGACATTCTAGACAAAATAATCAAAAGCTCTGACGCGAAAGTCTTCATCGGGATTGCCGGGCTTTCGGCGGCGCTGCCAGGAGTCATCGCAAGCAAGACGAAAAAGCCGGTCATCGGCGTTCCGGTGAACGTGAAACTCGACGGGCTTGACGCGCTTTTATCGACAATGCAGCTCCCGCCCGGCGTGCCGGTTGCAACAGTGGGAATAGACAATGGCAAGAACGCCGCGCTTCTCGCCGCGAGGATTCTCGCAATATCGGACTCGAAACTCGCGGAGAGGCTGAAAAAGTGAACCAGATATTTTTCCCTGAGATTCTCAGGAAGTGCAAGCGCGGCCCGCAGGTGGTGCTGCCGAAAGACATCGGCGTTATCCTCTCCCACTCAGGAGTGGGAAAAAACTCCGTCGTTGTGGATGCGGGCGCGGGAAGCGGATGGCTTGCCATCTCGCTTGCCAATGTCGCGAAAAAAGTGACGAGCTACGAGCTTCGCGAGGAGTTCGCCGAGCTTGCGGAGAAGAACGCGAAGCGCGCCGGAGTTTCGGATTCCCTTGAGATAAAGCGCAAGAGCGTGCTTGAGGGCATTGATGAGAAGGAAGTGGATTTGGTCACGCTTGACTTGGCTGATTCTGACAAGGCAGTCGCCCACGCATACGCGGCTCTTCGCAAGGGCGGCATGGTTTTCGGATATGTTCCGCATGTTGAGCAGGCGAAGAGATTTTTCGAGGCATGCACGGCAGCGGGATTCGCGGACGTGCAGATGGTCGAGGCAATAAACCGCAGCTACTTAGTGCGCGAAGCTGGCGTGCGCCCGGAGAACACGGGCTTGACGCACACCGCGTATCTGGTATTTGCGACGAAAAAAACCTGAAGAGGATTTTTTTCGGTATTTGAATGAGGCGCCGCAGCGCCGAATTCGAATCTGACGAAAAAAACCTGAAGAGGATTTTTTTCGGTATTCGAGCCGCAGCTCGAATCTGACGAAAAAATGAGAGGGAATAAAAAGATTGACAGGTGAAATACTGCATGAAAGCACGGACGTTCAACGCGTTCCTATTTCTCATGGCATCCGCGCACGCGACCGGAGTGGACAGCGTCGCGGAATCCGTTTTCCAACTATGCGCCTCGTCAAAAGCCCTTCTTCCCCCGGTCTCCATGCTCATGATACTTGTGGCGGCAATCATCTACTCCGCAGGGCAGGTGATGGGTGCGGAAACAAGGGCGCGCGCGAATGTCTGGGCAACGGCGGCGCTCACGGGCGCGCTTATCGGGATACTAATCTACGCGCTTGCGCCGGGGATTCTCGGCGTCATTTACGGGAACAGCATCGGCTGCGATACGTTTATTCCTTAATTGGCCGGGGTGGTCTTATGGCAAGGAACTGGAATGGATTCGGCTGGCTTTTCGCATTGGCGTTTCTTCTTGTTGCCGGATTTTCCAGTGCGGTTTTTGCCGCGAATTCCACCTGGCAGGATTCTGCTTCGGCCGCCACTGCCGCGGAATACTGGAGCCCGGGCGCCGCCTGCGGATGGTACGGGATATCCTGCTGCGCCAACCAGACCTGCTACGCGGGATTGAACTGCAACAACGGCACGTGCCTGCTGAACCTTCCGCCCGAAACTGAGAACAGCTTCTGCGGAAAACCCGGACAGCTTTGCTGCGGCGGGACGACCTGCTACGCCGGAGCGGTCTGCGGGGGCGGGCTGTGCCAGCTCCGAGATTATTACAACGGAACGGTTTGCGGGTGGTTGGGAGGGAACTGCTGCGGGGGAGGGGTGTGCTACACCGGAACCTCGTGCACGGCAAATGGCGTATGCCTTCCGAACGCGGCAGCGCCGTCTGCGGCGGCAATGAACAACAGCACGGCGGCAACCTGCGGAAGCGCGGGGAAGGCGTGCTGTTCGGGAAACACGTGCCAGCCCGGATACGAATGCAGGAGCGGAACTTGCCAGAAATCCGCTTCAGCCCAGCCATCCGGGAAAAAAATCACGCTTTACACTTCTGCGCAGCCAAGCTCGTACGGGCAGGCATACCCAAGCTTGGCGACTGGGGCATACGGGGCGAAAGTGAGCATAACCGCCCGCCCGTTTTCAGGATATGATTTTGATGAATGGAGCGGAGACTGCCCGATAAGCGACATATACGAAAAATACGCATTGGTCACGCTTTCAACAGGCCAGAGCGCGTGCAGGATTACCGCGATATTCTCCAAGACAGAGGCGCAGTGCGGAAGCGCGGGAAAGCAATGCTGCGCCGGAAGCTCATGCAACGCCGGGCTGGTGTGCAGCAGCAACGTGTGCCAGGCGGCACAGCCGGTGAATGCGGCAAACGCGACGCCGCCCGCCAAGCCGCCGGTTGCTGCAAATGAAGCAACCGATTCGGGCGGCAGCAAAAAGCCGCAGGTGCTGGCACCTGCAAGCGCATGCGGGGATGAGGGGCAGGCTTGCTGCGCAGGAAAAATATGCCACGGGGACGTCTTGTGCGACAGCAAGAACGTGTGCAAAAAACCCGAAGCCAAAAACGCGGCAGCGGCAACCGTGAACGCGGGAACCGTTGCGAACAACACAACCGCAACGCCGGCAAGCGCGGCTCCGGCTGCAGACAACGGAACTGTTTCGAAATGCGCGCTGGGGCAGAACAACTGCCAGTGCGGCTACGGCCCGCGCTGCGGAGCCTCCAATTATTGCGATACCTCCTCGCAGAACTGCTTCCCTGAATGCCAGCAGGGAATCACCACGGGGAACTGCATCTGCCGCGCGAATGCCGCGGCTCCATATATGATTTGGTGGGGAACGTGCGGAACTGCGGCAGCCCAGATGGCAAACAACAGCACTGCTCCGGCACCGGCAAATCCTGCCAACAACAGCACGGCGCCAACCCCAACTGCTGCGCCTTCCGCCAACAACAGCACGCCCCAGCAGTGCACGACAGGGCAGACTGGCTGCAAGTGCGGATACGGGGCGGTCTGCGGCGCAGGCACTTATTGCGATACAACTGCGCAGAACTGCTTCCCTGAATGCCAGCAGGGAGTCACCACGGGGAACTGCATGTGCCGCACTTCGGGCGCTGCTCCGTATGTCCTTTGGTGGGGAGTGTGCGGCACTCCGGCTGCGCCGGTTTGCGGCGCTGTGAACCAGACATGCTGCAATGGAATCACGTGCAACACAGGGCTTGGATGCGTGTCGGGCAAGTGCGCGCCGAAGTGCGCCATGGGGCAGGCTGATTGCCCGTGCGGATACGGCGCGCCGTGCAGCGGCGGGACTTATTGTGACACTTCATCCCAGCTTTGCCTTCCAGCATGCCAGTACGGAATCATGAGCGCGGGCTGCATGTGCCTGCCGCAGGGCGGCAGCGGCACCCCGCATGTCAACTGGTGGGGCATATGCGGGACCATGCCTTGCGGCGCGGCCAACCAGACGTGCTGCGCGGGCAATGCATGCAATTCAGGATACGCTTGCCAGTACGGGACGTGCAGGGTTCCGCCGGTGAATGTCACTTGTGGAGGAGCCAACCAGCCCTGTTGCACCACGGGAACGGCTTGCACTGCAAGCGGCCACACCTGCCAGTCCGGAACGTGCAGGGCATATGTTCCGCCGAACAACACGGGTTGCGGCGGCGCGGGGCAGCTTTGCTGCGGCGGGGCGGCCTGCAACGCGGGAATGACATGCGGGGGCGGGCTTTGCCAGTACAGCCAATATTTCAACAACAGCGTTTGCGGATGGTACGGGGTTGACTGCTGCGGCGGGGGCGTGTGCTACACTGGATACCAGTGCGACCACGGGACATGCCTCATCCAGCTTCCGCCTGAAACTGCGGACTCGACCTGCGGAAAGGCGGGACAGCTTTGCTGCGGCGGGACGACCTGCTATTCCAACCTTGTCTGCGGAGGCGGGTTGTGCCAGTGGAGGGAATACTACAACAGCACGATTTGCGGCTGGTGGGGCGGACAGTGCTGCGGAGGGAACGTATGCTACACCGGAACCTCCTGCACCAACGGAATCTGCCTGCCTGTTGCGACTTCCAACAATACCACTGTCTGCGGGGGGAACGGCCAGCTTTGCTGCCCGGGTGATACGTGCAATTCGGGATACACCTGCCAGCTTGGGACGTGCGGCGTCTACGTGCCGCCCGTGAACAATTCAACCCAGATAATCACGCTGTACACCGAATCAATGCCGGGCGGGAGCGGGCGCACCTACCCAATCACCACCACAGGAGTTTACGGGCACATAAAAGACATAGAAGCCGTGCCTGAAGCCGGATACGATTTCGCAGAGTGGACCGGGAACTGCCCGATAAGCGACATATACGAGCGGGTGACGACAATCACGCTCACGCCTGGAAGCGGGACTTACTGCAGGGCAATCGCCAATTTCCCGGCAGGAGGGGTGACTTGCGGCGCTTCCGGGAAGCCGTGCTGCTCAGGGAACGCGTGCAACGCGGGGCTTGCGTGCAACGCAATCGGGACGTGCGTGCCGGCATCGAATGTGACTTTGCTGCCAGACTTCGTGATAATGGATATCGACATCCCCGCGGTCGTGCAAGTCGGGGTGCGGGCCTACGGGAACATCCGCACAACCAATGTCGGGAACACCCCGGCGCAGAACTCGACCATGAGCTACTACATAAACGGCCTGATGGTGAACAGTGTTGAAGTGCCACAGCTGCCGGCAAGCGGGGCGAACATAGCCATCGCGTCCTTCATCTGCCAGCACTCGGGAACTTATGCGTTCATGGCGCGCGCGGATTCGACAAGCGCGATTGTGGAGAGGAACGAGACCAACAACGAGCTTGAAACCACGTTCATCTGCGTGAACTGAGCGTGCATTGCGGCGGTTTTTCCAAGGGGCTTGCGCTGCGCCGGCGGCAGCCGCGCAGCGGTTCTTGGGCGAGCCCGAAGGAAAAGCCTTAAAATGCCTCGCCAGCATATCGTCGCTGCGAATAATGTTACTTAGAGGGATTTGAATGGCAAAAATCACAATACCCGCCATAGTTGAAGGCGGAAAAGCGACCGCAGGACCGCCTTTGGGCCCGGCACTCGGACCGCTCGGAGTCAATATCGGCGGTATAATCGATGAAATCAACAAGGCAACCGCCCCGTTCGCGGGGCTCAAGGTGCCCGTCAAGGTAATCGTCGACAAGGCGACCAAGAAGTTTGAAATCGAGGTCGGCAGCCCCTCCACGGGCGAGCTTCTCAAGAAGGAGCTTGGCGTCGAGAAGGGAAGGAAGGGCGGAGCCGACGACCCCAAGACAATCGGGGACCTCAAGTTCGCATCCATCGTCAAGGTCGCGAAGATGAAGACTGGCAGCAGCCTTGTCAGGAACGTGAAAAACGGCGCGAACGAGGTGCTTGGCACCTGCGTTTCCCTCGGAATCACGGTCGAGGGCAAGGACGCCCGCAAGATCATCGAGGAAGTCAAGAACGGCGAGCACGACAGCCAACTTGCGTAAGCAAGTTGGATGCAAAGTGGTCCGGCAGGACCACGACGCAGCCAACTGGCTTGAGTTCTTTTTTTTATTTTTCCAGTTTCTTCTTTTCGCTGTTTTTCTTTTTCCCCATTTCGTTCCCCTCGATAGTATCAGATTTATATAGTCTTTTTCCGAAGGGAGTGTTGGTCGTGCAATGAGGAAAATCCTAATCATAGCCCTTCTGGCAATCTGCTTTTCCCAGCCCCTATTCGCGAGGGTGGAGTGGACGACCGCCGCTACCGACGTGATAATCGGCAAGCCAGCAGTGACATCCGACCGCGCAATCTTCGCATCCTACGACGGGAGGGTGTATGCGTATTCGCTCAAGACCGGCTCGATAATATGGACGTTCGACGCCGGGCAACTGATAACGCAGGGCGCAGTGCTTGTCAGCCCGGACAAGGCATCGGTCGTCACGATTGACGGCACGGTCTACATCATAAGCGCGGCAGAGGGCAAGGTGCTCTCGGAAATCGAATTGAAGCAAAAGCCCCTCGCATTCTCATCGGCAGACAACCGCATCTATGTCGGGTATTACGGCGGGATAACCGCGATTTCCTCGGCAGGCAGGATAGTGTGGGACTACTCGCTCAACACCAGCATAGGGCAGATAGGGAGCGGGAACGGGAGGGTGTATTTCACCGCGGACAGGAAAATCTATTCGCTTTCGGGCTCAAGCGGCGCGGAGAGGTGGGTGGAGGACGCGGAGGACACGTTCCTCGCCCGCCCGTTCGAAACAGGCGGCAAGGTATATGTCGGGGCTACCGACGGCAAGGTCTATGAATTCGACGGGGGAAGCGGGGCGCCGGAATGGGCTTTCAGGACCGGCGCGTGGGTGATGTCCACCCCGCTTCTTGTCGGCAATGCATTGTTTTTCGGGGCGAACGACGGCTATGTCTATTCCGTGACAAAATACGGGCAGCTTCGTTTCAGGGCGCCTATCGGTGGCGAAGTCTGGACGCAACCCATAGCATACGAGCAGAACGGCAGGACCATCGTGGTATTCGCAACCACTGACAACAAGCTTTACGGGATAGACAGCCAGACAGGCAGGGAAGAATGGGTGTTCCAGACATACGGCCGCCCCGAGGAAGCCGCGCTTGTCGGCAAGAGCCTTGTATTCGGGACGAACAAGGGCAAGGTATATTCCATTTCAACATCGGAGATGTGTGGGTTCACGTGGCCCAACGAAATGCAGACCGTGGGCGACTGGCCGGTTGAAGTCGAAGGCAAGGCGAATGTAGAGGGAGAAATAAGCCAGGTCGAAGTGCGCATCGGGAACGGGCCATGGGTCGCGGCAAAAGGCAAGGCGGACTGGTTCGCAACCATAGACCCGACCGATTCCGAGCCCGGCTCCATAAGCGTGCAGTGCCGCGTAAGGAGCACAGAGGGGGTTGCCGACACGACCGAATATTCGACGCTTTCCCTGATAAAATCCAAGAGCGCGCAGCCGCTGAAAATGTACGTTTCCGCGCCTGGCGAAACCGCGCCCATGGAGAACATAACCGTTTCCGCGCAGGACGCGAGGGGCATTGACCTGCGCAACGTGAACGTCACTGTTGAGGGCAACCACAAGACGCTTGACAGCCCGTTCGCAGTCGTCCTCGGAAGGAGCGGGCCCGTGACAATCAGCATCCAGAAGCCCGGATTTGAAACCGCGAACCTCGTCGTTGTCGGCAAGGGTGGCGAGATGGACCTCCTCCTTACCATACTCGGGATGATAATCGTGGCCGCGGTTGCGGTTTACTTCCTGTTCGGCAGGAGGTTCCTCGCAGGCAGGAGCGCGCCGAAGAGATAAACGAACTCTCTTTTTTTACCACCTATTTTAAATAGGGTTTTCCGCAGATGGTATCGTGCAGCAATCAATACCCCCGAACGGAATTGTGTTCATCGAAAGGCAGCCGAAAGGAACTTCTGCGCGGAGGGCGAAGGGACAGGACTGCGGAACTCTCCTTTACTGGACTGAAAAGTGCCTTGAGAAGCAGTGGCGTCTCCTTCACCGTTCCCTTGACGGGGACGGCATGGATGCGGCAATGCGCGCGCTTCTGGGCGAAAAGCCCGACATGAAAAAAATCAAGTTCATAGATTCCACGCTTGAGCGCCTGTCGGGCGATTTGGTTGCACAGTTCGCCAAGCGGGGCAGGCGGGAATACGCCCTGCACATACGGAAACTCGTTTTCGCAGTAAGCTATCTCGGGAAGCTCTGCCGCTTCGCCTCCGATGGCGATGCGGACGGATACTCGAAATTTGTTGCAGAAAAAATAATCGGCTTGGACGGGAAACCGCGCAGCGCGGCTGCGGACATGCTATTGAAGGACAGGAATTTCCTGATTGCAACGGGCTTTGCGGAAGCGATTGTCGAGGAGAAAGCCGCTTCCCCGTTTCCAAAACACGATAAGCCGGAGGGAAAAACGCCCCTTGTGGAAAATGCCCGAAGCAAGCCGCATCTTGAGCTTCCGGACGGGATGAGGGAGCTGCAGGATGCGAGGCACGCCACGGCTCTTGCGGAATGCAGGGGCATGGTCGCGTGGAAGCTCGCGCAGTTCGTCCTCGAGCTTAGGCAGGCGGCTTCCTATTCGCTTGAAAACGCCGGCGGGAATGGAAACGGCAATGGCGGCGGCAACGGAAAAGGGACCGCAAGCCATCTTGCGATTGACGCCATAGACGGAAGCGGACTCACTGCAATGCTCGCCCAGGCGGAAATGTGGAAAAAAATATCCGCGCCCATGAACCTTGAAAACGCGGCGAAGTTCGGGGGGTTCACCGGGAATTGCGCCGAGGGCGCGCAAAAACTCGCGGAAGGGCTCCACAGAATCTCGGAGGGGAAGCTCGCGCGGAAGATAACCTACCTCTCCCATGCCCTCTCGCTTCTTGAATCCGGCGATATCGCCGGGGCAAAACTATTTTGGGAGGAAACCCTCCCGTCGAAAGTTAAGGAAAGGGTTGATGGCGTTGAAACAGGGCTTGCGGCAAAATCGCTTCTTGAAGACGGCAAGCTCTCGCTCGCGTTTTCAAGAATAAGCGGGGCGCATGACTACGCGCCCGCTGTTACGGTCTGAAAAAAATCAGGAAACCGAGTCGGACGCCTTCTGGAACACCTTTATCGTGTTCGCCTTTATCGTGACCGGAATCGGCACGGCAACTTCGGACAACTCCACTGTTACCTCATCCTTGTTGGTGTCGATTTTTATCACGCGCGCCTTCTCCCCCTTGAACGGACCGGAGATGAGCTCCACCAAATCGCCCTTGTTCACTGAAAGCACAGCGGGCTTTGCGGCGGCAATCATGCCCTCGATGTCCTTGAGCTGCATGGATTTTTCGAGCACGCCCTTGATGTGCGGGATTCGCAAGCCCGCCTGCCTGACGGACACTTCGTCCTCGCCCTCGACAATCAGGTAGCCCTTGAGGTCCTCGAAGTGCGCAATCGAGTAGATTTTGAGGCTCTCCTTCTTGATTTTCTTGGAGAGCATGTCAAGCACGACCTTTTCCTGCCCCGCAGTCACCCTGTAAACGTAAATCATCCAAATACACCGTCCAATTTGATTATGCCCGGACTTCAGTCAGGCTCAGCAGGAACGATATGAGCACTCCCATGAGCCCGACGAGGATTATCCCCAAGCCGGTTATCTTCACTATTTTCTCAAACTCCTTGCGCCTTGGGCGCGTTGCCACGTAAAGCACGCGGCGGCATTCCTTGAGAAACACGATTATGTCCATATTTTCACCCGAATATTGAAGGCGCGGCTCAGCCGAGCAGGTCCAAATCCAGCTCCGCGTCCGCGGGCTTCACAAAGCCCGTAAGGCTTTGCACCTCGTACTGCGGGAACTTCGCGCCTGCGAGCACCGCAAGCACGCGGATGGACGACTTCTTCGAAAGCTTCTCTATCCTCGCGCCCCAGATGATGTGCGAGGACGGGTCGATTCTCTTTGCGACCTCGGAAACTATGAGTTCGGCTTCCTTGAGAGTCATGTCCTCGCCGCCGGTCACGTTGATGAGCGCGCGGTTGGCAGTTGAAACGTCCACGTCCAGAAGAGGCGAATTCATCGCCGTGTCAACAGCGATAAGGGCGCGCTGGTCGGGCTTTGCCTCGACAGACGCCTCGCCCACTCCCACGACCGCGCAGCCCGCGGATGAAAGGATAGTGCGAAGATCGGCAAAGTCGAGATTGACCAGCCCCGCTTTCGTGACAAGCTCCGCGATTCCCTTGACCGCGCCTGCGAGCACTTCGTCTGACACCTTGAATGCGGTGTTGAGCGGAAGGTCGGGCACGATTGCGAGGAGCTTGTCGTTGGGGATTACGATGACCGTGTCGGCGTGCTTGCGGAGCTTGTTCAACCCCTCAATCGCGTTTTGCATCCTGACTTTCCCCTCGGAGAGGAACGGGAGCGTGACAACCGCGATTGTGAGCGCGCCAGCGGCTTTCGCCTGCTCGGCAATGACGTGCGCCGAGCCCGTGCCCGTGCCGCCGCCAAGCCCGCATGTTATGAATACCATCATGCCGTCTGAAAGCGCGGCCTTTATTTCCTCGGCGGATTCCTTTGCCGCGGCTTCGCCGACAGACGGGTTGGAGCCCGCGCCCATTCCGCGCGTGGTCTTCTTCCCGAGAAGTATTTTCTTGTCCGCACGCAGCTTCACAAGGTGCTGCACGTCGGTGTTCATGGCGATTAACTTGGAGCCCTCTATCTTCATGTCGAACATGCGCGCCATGGTGTTGCAGCCCGAGCCGCCCGCGCCGACCACGTAGATTCTCGGCTTGGAGCCCTCGAGGAATTTCAGCAGTTCCGCGTCATCCGCGGAAACCGTGATGCCTTCGGGAATGTGCGCTTCGACGTTGTCAAGATTGCCCATGTGACTGCCTCGCTCATGCTAAGTTTGTTATGTTCTACGACGTATATGCGGGGGAAAATTTATAATACTCCGTATCGGCGGGAGAAGCCTGCGGAAGGATATGGCGCGCCTGCATGGCAGCCGGACAGATGTGGTAATTACTTTAAAAATGGTTCGAGGCAGGAAACCTGCATGGCACTTGCACGGCAGAGGATTGGCGTTGTGGTCGTGGACATGCAGGAACCGAATCAGTGCATGCGCAGGACTGTGATGATGGAGCATCAGCTCTATGAAGCGCTATCGCGGAAAAAGGAACTCACCCCAGGGCTGAAGTCCGAAATAAGCCTGTTTTTGGGCTCAGACCAAAGCCGGATGGAATTTTACGACAAGCACAAGAATGCGTGTTCAGTGGAAAAAAATCGGGACTGCGGGGGGCTGGTGATGCTTAGCGTCCAGGACGAAGCGCAATACAGGGCGTATGCGAATGTCTGCAGACTGCTGTCTTTTGCGAACGAAATGGGCATGCCAATCGCCATCCTGGAATCCTACTTGAAACAACCGCTGCTCTTCACGCCGACCAACAATGCCATTTTGCAGGCTGCGGGGGAGGTAAAACCATTCGTAAAACGCACCGTGAGCGGGCTGTCGGAGCCCTCGTATGTTGAATTTGTTGTTAAGAACATGGATACGGCGGTCATTGCCGGGCACCATATGGGGACATGCGTCAAACAGAACGCCATCGAACTCATCAAGCCGCTTGGATTGCGCGTCCTTACTTCAAGGCAGGTGCTATCCGGCTATTTTTTGGGGAACCGGATGGAAAACGCCCGCGGGGCGCGTTTTTACAAGAACACGGCGGGGATTGATTTCTACCGCACGCTGGACGAACTTCTCGTTGCAATAAGGGAAAAAGCCTCACTCGAATGAATCCAGCACCACTTTGCGGAGTTCAACCGGCTCCCAGCCGACAAGCGCCTTGATTGCGAAATCGAGCTTGGTCTCCGAGTCGGAGTGGATTTCGAAGAGCACGTCCCCCTTCTTCACCCTGTCGCCGCGCTCGCGCTTGAGAAGCACGCCTGCCGCGTGGTCGTTTGGCGCGCCTGCCGCGCGGGCGACTTTCGAAATCATCTTGTTGTCTATGTGGTAAATCCTGCCGTCGTGCTCAGCCTTCACATCGTATTTGTACTTGGCGTCCGGGACGTCTGAAACCTGGATGTTGGGCTTCCCGCCCTGAAGCTCCACTATCTCGCGGAATTTCTCAAGCGCCTTGCCCGACGTGATAAGCTCGTCTGCGACCTGCGCGCCCCTGCCTTTCTTCACCTTGCTTGTCATTTCCAGAAGCGAGCCTGCGAGCTGGCAGGACTTGTCGCGGAGGTCCGCGGGGCCGTCGTTATTCAGGACATTGAGCACGTCGATGCATTCGAGCGAGGGGCCCACGCCGTTGCCGATAGGCTCGCTTCCGTCGGTAATCATCACTTCGACTTTCATGCCAAGGCGCTTGCCTATGTTGATGAAGTCGTCCCCGAGCTTCTTCGCCTCGACTTTTTCGAGGATTTTCGCGCCGCGCCCGATTGGTATGTCGATTATCACGTATTCCGCGCCCACGCTTTTTTTCTTGGCGAGAATCGACGCGAGCATGACGCCTTTGGGGTCAAGCGAGAGGGGGTTGCGGATTTTTATCAGCTTGTCGTCGGCTGATGCGAGCTTGAGCGCGCCGCCCCAGACCACACAGCCTTTCGATTTCTGGACTATTTCGCGCATCTCGTCCACTTCGAACGAAACGTCGCAAATCGCCTCCATGGTGTCGGCAGTTCCTGCCGCCGAGGTGATGGAACGGCTCGAAGTTTTCGGAATATAAAGCCCCGCCGCCGCGATTATCGGGACGACTATCATCGTGGTGCGGTTGCCTGAGACGCCGCCCACGCAGTGCTTGTCGCAAATCGGGCTCCGCCCCAATCCGAGCGTCTGCCCCGTCGACACCACCGCGTTGGTGAGCCCCACGACCTCGTCGTCGGACATCCCGCGTATGTAAACGGAAGTTATGAAAGATGCGAGTTCCGCTTCTGAGAGGCGGTTCTCCATGAGTTCGCGCATGACCGTTTCTATTTCATCCCCGGCAAGCGCGGTGCCGTCCATCTTCTTCTTTATGTATTCTATTGATGCCGGGCGCTGCATGTGCTTGATTTCAACCTGCTCGCCCTCGTTCGCGCCGAGGTCCTGCGCAACTTCTGAAAAGAGCATGACTTCGCCGCGGCGGACAAGCTCAGATGAAACGTCGATGATTGCGATTGACTCGCGCGTTGAGGACTTGACGATGACGCGGTGGGAGGCGTAAAGGTCGTTCTCGTGCGCCTCCTCCTCGTTGAGCACGATTATTTTCCCGCCGGCGGTGAGGTCCACGCACTTCGTGGTGCAGATGTATTTCTTGTATTCCCAGACTTTGTCCTTGAGAGCTATGTTGCCGCCGTTTGCCATGCACCGCATTCGCTGACGGAATTTAAAAAGCGTGCAGAAACGCCCGGATTACCTGATTTCGGAGTCGCTGAGACCGACGAGTTTTATTATGTGGCGCAACAGCCCTTTTTTGAGTTCGCGGTGCAGCGGTATTGTAATCGGAGGAAGATTCTGGTGGATGAGGCTAATGTGGCTTCCTTTCCTGCTCCGGACGGCATATCCTCTGGATTTGATTAGTATCTTTGCAAGCTCCTCGCCGGACAGGATGGGCAGTTTCATATCAGATCGGATTTGAAAGTTGTATAAAAACATTTGCACTGGTTTAAACGGCAAGAGAGACCGTCGCAACCGAGCGGTTATGGGAATTGGCTGTCGATTTTCGATACGTTCCCAGCGACTCCAGATGAACCAGTATCGCTTCACGGACATTGGCAAGCGATTCCCTTTTTGTTTCGCCCTGCGAAACGCACCCCGGAAGGGAGGGCACTTCCACCCAATAGCCGCCGTCTTTTTCCTTGTGCAGGACTACCTTCACATTCACTTTCTGAGCCATATCAATCACATGCAGATATTGTTTTTATACCTGACGACGCTCTCGCTGGATTTTTAGAGTTGTGTCAGCAGCAATGCGCCTTCCCGTGTATAACACAGTACAAGCAACATCGTGAGAGGGCTTAACTTCCGAGTTCGGAATGGGTTCGGGTGTTTCCCCTCTCCTATGACCGCTGACAGGCTCGATATGAGGGCAACGGTTTATAATCGTTTCTGAAAACAAGTCTAAACAGACAAATACAAGATTCTCCACGAATTGCAACAAATGATTGCGATAAAATTCCGGATTAGATACCATGCTGAAAACAGATAACGGCGATAAAAAGCCCGCGGTTGCCGCGTTTGGCGCAGGCAGCGTAGAGGAGCTTGGGAAGAAAAGCCCGCGATTTTTCCTCAGGCAGGAGGGGCTTGTGGAAAACGCGCGAGGCATCCCTGCATTGCACGTTTCAAAGAAAATCGCGGAAGATGCGGATATTGCGCGCCTGGCGAAATCCTTCCTCACCTGCCTTTACAGGGGCAAGGACATAATCGGCGCTGGCAAAAGCGCGCGGAGACTCATCGCCCGTGCGAAGGAAATCGGGGGAGAATACACCGATGAGGCAATCGACTGGGTGGATGCGAAGATGTGTGCATTTGCCAACTCGCCTTCCGCGCTGAAGGCGGGCATGCACCCGAAAGACACTATTGACTCCATCCGAAGAGAAGTGCCGCACCTGCTTTACTCCCGCCACCACCTGCAGCTCGAGGAGCTGCAGCTCAAAAAAGAAATCGCCCTCGGCCACGGGAATTATGATGAAGCCCTCAGGCACGCGCAGGACGGGGCGAAACTCGCCTTGAAAATAGGCAACGCGTGGCTCGCGTATGATTTCGAGCTGAAAGCCATACACGTCCGGATGATTGGGTGCCTCGCTGCAAACGACATGCAAGGCGCGATAACCAACGCGGCTGAAGCGGTTGGCTTCGCCCATTCCATAGGGCGCAAGACGCCGGAATGGGTGTCCATGGATTTCTTCATATACGCGTACAAGAACGCCGGCGAGAACGGGCCTGCCAAAGTGCGAAGCGCTGTCCTTTCGGCGATTCCGGATTTTCCGACGAACCACGTGAAGAGGATGGAAGACCTGAAACAGGAAATACCGTACATGCTTGATTACACAAAGGGCGAGGAAAGATGCAGCAACCCGAACGCCGCCGCGGATTTGGCGCGCGAACTTCTCGAGTTTTCTTTCCTCGCGCCGAGCGGCACGTATTTTGCCAACCGCGCATGGGTGAGGGAAACGTTCGCGAAATACGCCGGAACCGAAATTGCGAAGTACCGCCAGTACCCGCTTGAAAAGCTGGAGGGGATGCTGGTCAAGCGCATACCCGACCTCTACGCGGATTAGCAAGGCTATTGCGTTACGATTTTTGCGGGCAGGCTCATTCTATTTAAAACAGCGCAGCCAAATCCCTATCCATATGAACATAGCCATGTTCACCGATAGCTACCTTCCGAATACCGACGGGGTTGTCTCGTCAATACTCGCCTACAAGAAGGGGCTTGAGGCAAAGGGGCACAGGATGCTTGTTTTCGCCCCGGACGCCGCCATGGCGAAAAAGGAGCCGGGCGTGCATCGCTTCGCCGCCGTCCCGTTCCCGCCTTACCCCGAATACCGCGCGGCGATACTTCCTTACGTCTCCTCGAAAATCGCCAAGACGAATGATATTTCCCTCATACACTGCAAGGCGATGATGACCATGGGGCTCTCCGCAGTCACGTTCGCCGCGCGCACAAAGCTGCCGGCGATGGCGTCGCTTGAAACAATGATACCCGAGGGCACGCACTACATAATCAAGCACAAGTCCGCGGAGTCCATCGGGCGGAAAATCGGCTGGGCATACCTCAAGTGGTTCTACGGGAGATTCAGGCTCGTCACCTCCCCCTCGAAGCACACGCAGGCAATGCTTGCCGAAAACAAAATCGAATCAATTGTGCTTCCCTCGCCGATTGATACCGACCGCTTCGTGCACAACTCGCACGGCGCGAAGGTGAAAAAAACTCTCGGCATGGCGGGCAAGAAAGTGATTGCGTCCGTGGGGCGGGTGGTGCAGGAAAAGAATTATTCTTTCCTCGTCAAAACCGCGGCGCACATGCCCAATGATTCCGTATTCATGATTGTCGGCAAGGGGCCGTACCTCGACGCGTTGAAGCAGGAGGCATGGAAGGCGGGAGTTTCCGGCAAGTTCGTATTCACGGGATTCGTTCCGGAGGAAACGCTTGTTGACTACTACAACGCGGCTGACGCGTTCGTCTTCCCCTCGAAATTCGAAACACAGGGATTGACGCACCTCGAAGCCATGGGCTGCGGGAAGCCCGCCGTTGTCCTAAAGGATACCCCGATGGAAGAAGTGATTGTCGAGGGAAAGAACGGATTTTCCTTTTCCGAGGACGAAAAATCGTGCGCGGAAGCTCTTCTCAAATGCGTTGAGAAAAAGGATTCGATGGCTGATGCCGCGAGAAAAACCGCGCTTGAGCACTCGATTCCCTCCTGCACGGAAAAGCTGCTTGGCTGCTACAAGCGGCTGCTCGAATAACGCCGGACGGCGCAGGTTTTTAAACAGTTCTACTCATTTTTTACAACAATACAACCGACAAGGAGGTTCAGAATATGCCATACAAGGACGCAACAGCAGACGAAGCTGAACCGGTGCTGAAATATCTTGCAGAGAAAATGCCGCCTGCGGAAATGGCAAAACTTCAGGCATATATCAGGGAAGAAAAAACGTTCGAGACCATGCAGCGCTATGAACTGGCGGAGCTGCTGAACGGCACGATTACAGACATCAACACGCGGCTTTCCTACGACAAGGTGAAGGAAATAGTGATAGCCGCGCAGAAAGGCGCTGGCATGCAGCCGTACGTCTGGGCGCCTGACAACAAGGAAGACCCTGCCAAGCACGTGAAAACGCCTTTCGAGAAATTCATCGACCACTGCCACGCATTCCAGACCGACGGCAAATACAACCACGCAAAACCAATCAATTTCAGGACTTTTTCCCTTGTCTTCCTCGCGAAGAAGGACGTGGAGCGGCAGTTTGACGAGTATTGCAAGAAAAACAAGCCCACTGATGACGAAGCAAAGGCTGTCCGCAAGGTTCTTGACGAAGTCTGCGAAAAGCTGCCCGTTGCCTATGGGGAGGTTTTCGTACAGCGGCTCAAGAGGGAGTTGTATTTCTGGAAAGCGACTGCTGCAAACACAAAGGCGATGACTGACATGGCTTTCAAGAACAAGAAGCCGTCCGATGGCACCCAAAGCACGGTGCGCCAGCCCATGAAACTGTAGATTATTGGCGGTTTTGGGGCGTTTTGACCCCCACACTTCCACTAATCCCCAACACCTCAGGAACCTTTATAAACCCAATCCCGCTAATAAAGCCCGCTCAGTCGGCATCGGTAGCAACCGATGACGACCGATTTTGCGCTCAGGCGCAAAATTCAGTTTCGGTGGGCAAAGGCTCGCCGACATCAGCGCCGGACACCTGTCTGGTTGCGATGAAATCACTGGAATTGAACCTCCCTTAATGATCCCCACCGCGTTTGGTTTGGGGAAAGGGATTCACAAATTCATTCTCATGCCCTCTGGGCTTGAGCGCGTTCCCCTCTTTGGGGAAGCGTTGGTTCGTCTCCTTTGCCCGCAAGGGCGAAGGGATGCGGCGAACTCACTTACGCATGTGCGAAGAAGGCGCTGGATTTCCATGAAGGCGCTGGAGCGTATGCGGATTTCACGAGTACGAAGAGAGCAACTGATACTCAAAGAGAGTTCCATGCGCAGAAGTGCGCATGATAAAAGACATATGCATGTTACGCCATTTAGTGGATGGCTTGGCTTGAGTAGTTTCAGGGCCCCGCGGCAAGCGGCGAAACGCTCCGGGTAGGTGCAGGCAACCTTTGATCCGGAGATAGGGCGGCGTACGGCGACGTACAAACACCCCGAGAATTAAAACATTCTAGTAACGGGTGGAAAAGAAACCAATTGGGATTCGGTCAGTAAAGGTGATTGAACGCCGAACAGAGCATACCGAATGCAGTGTGGTAACATACTGTAGATGTGGGACGGAAGATCCATAGTCGGATTCGAGGTCGGCTGGAAAGCCGCGCCATAGAGGGTGAAAGCCCCGTAGTTAAACGACTGTGGAATGAAGTCGCATGAGTAGCGCTCCTCGAATATGGGGCGTGAAGATGGAGGGACTAACCCCCAACTCTAAATATAACTCAAGACCGATAGCGAATTAGTAACGCGAGTGAAAGCTGAAAAGGAACCCGAAAGGGTAGTCCAAAGAGCCTCAAACTAAATGGTTACAATTTGATGCAGCGCGAAAGGATACGACTGCTGAAGCGACTCGCCGAGAGGCGGGAAGCGAGGCGGGAATACCAGTGTTGCATCGTTCTTCTCGAAGCAAGAGCCAGGGAGTTGATGCTGTGTGGCGAGGCGAAAGCCGAAGCGAAAGCGAGTGGGCGCATCGTAAGAAAGGCCCATCGTGCGAAAGCGCGACCAGTCACACTCATCAGACTTGAAGCCGATGTGAACTAAGCGAGCGCAGGACGAAGCCAGCCTGACGGCTGGTGGAGGTCCGCAACCGATGCTAGTATATTCTGCTCGGGTGACGCGTGCTTAGGGGTGATAGTCCAATCGAACTCGGCAATAGCGAGTTCCTCTCGAAATGTCCCTCAGGACAGCGTCGATGGAGATGGGCTGCGGGGTAGAGCACTGATCGTGGGGATTGGCTCCGAAAGGAGTCGCCTTGCTGTCAAACTCCGAATCTGCAGCCGTCGTAGAAGTCGGCAGTCGGGTTCTACTGGGTAAGCTAGTAGGCCATTACGGGAACGACCGGGACCGTGGTTAAGGTCCCTAAATTCAGGCTAAGTGCAAATCCACAAGGAGTGTCCGGTCTAAAACAGCTGGAAGGTAGGCTTAGAAGCAGCCATCCTTTAAACAACGCGTAATAGCGGACCAGTCTAGATCGCGCATTCCGAAGATGATCGGGGCTAAGCCTGGTACCGAAACCACGGAGTTCGTTCAAAAAACGAATCTGGTAGGGAGGCGAGCTGGTCGGGCAGAAGCAGGGCGGTGACGTCCTGTGGACTGGCCAGTTACGAAGATCCTGGTACTAGTAACAGCATATCCAGGCGAGAATCCTGGACGCCGCATAGCACACGGGTTTCTGGGCAATGTTCTTCAGCTCAGAGTAAGGCGATCCTAAGTCGGCTGCTAATCGCAAACCGACAAAAGGGAAACCGGTTAAAATTCCGGTTCTATATGGATAGACGCGGCAACGCAAGATTCATTCTTGACACTTTGGGGTAGGGTGGGCGGAGGAGACTTCGCTTAAAGCTGACAATGCCGTCGAGTCTCGTTATGAGGAGAAGCGGCATAAACGGCCCAAATCCATCTGAACCCTGGAGTCCATGAAAAGAGAATGGGTCCGATTCCATATATCCGTACCTAGAACTATTACAGGTGCTGCTGGCAGAATAAGCCAAGGCGTGACAGGGAGATTCAGCTAAGGGAACTCGGCAAGATAGTAGCTTAACTTCGGGATAAGCTATGCCTGCCTTTCTGAAAGGATTGGCAGGTCTCAGTAACAAGGGGAGGTCGACTGTTTATCAAAAACACAACTCGCTGCAAATCGGAAACGATTAGTATAGCGGGTGACGCCTGCTCACTACTGGTACGTGAAAGCTCGTTTCAACGGGTCTAAGCGCCAGCAAAGAGCGGGGGTAACTCTGACCCTCTTAAGGTAGCGTAATACCTCGCCGCTTAATTGGTGGCTTGCATGAAGGGCGTAACGAGCCTCCCACTGTCCCTAGCTGGAACCTG
>JBAYHU010000005.1:0-106272 GCA_041665945.1 Candidatus Micrarchaeia archaeon | reverse complement strand
GCATAATTTACTGCTAGGGCTACTCGGGTATCTAATCCGATTCGTTCTCCTAGCCTTCGACCCTCACTGTCAGACGCGTTTTGGTCAGGCGCCTTCGCCACTGGTGGTCCTTACAGGATCAACAGATTTTACCCTTACCCCGTAAGTACCCCTGACCTCCCCCGCTCTCGAGCCCGTCAGTATCCACTGCACGCCTTGAGGTTGAGCCCCAAGATTTCACAGTGGACTTAGCGAGCCAGCTACGGTCTCTTTAGACCCAATATTCGTGGACACCACTCGTTCTGCCAGTATTACCGCGTACCGTGCGCATTGTGCTTAGCACATGGCGGCTGGCACTGGTCTTACCCAGAACTTATTCTGCAACCGTTTTGAGGTTGCCAAAAGACAGTCGGCAAAAGCCGGCTGCCACTCAGAGTTCCCTTATCACGCTTTCGCGCATTGTAAAGGTTTCGCGCCTGCTGCATCCCGTAGGACTAGGACCCTTGTCTCAGTGTCCTTCTCGGGGCGCCAACTCCCATTGCCCCTACTGATTATCGGCTTGGTGAGCCGTTACCTCACCAACTACCTGATCAGGAGCAGTCTCATCCTAAGGCGCAAATGGTGCAATTTCCATCGCGTTTTCTCCGCCAAGCATTCCAGCATAGGTGGAGCATCGGGGATTGACCTCAGTTTCCCGAGGTTGTACCCGTCCTTAGGGCAGATTGACTACTTGTTACTGAGCCGTACACCGTCCGGCGAAGCCGCCGGGCAGATTTGCATGGCTTAGGCGTACTCTGATAGCAGTGCCCTCCAGCAGGATCAACTGGAGTCTTAGAAGTTCTATCCTGATTTAATTCGCAAGATTACTGATACTTAAATTATATCAGCGGTTTAGCACTCTTAATCGCTCTCTCTTGTAGTCTCCTGAAGCGTGCGTCGAACGTGAAAGGATCACGTTTCCATCAAGTTGCGAAACATGGCTTAGTTTAAAGCCAATTCCAGTTCCGGTATGCCCGAGGGCATCAGCAAACTTAGTTGGGTCCCCGTATCACCAGGGAACCTCAATCGCAGGCTGTAGTATAGAGACAAGGGTTTATATAGCTTCCGTCGTTACGGCGGAAGCCCTCGCTCCCCTGCGAAATCATTTCTGCCTGAATGCAAGCTCGAGCTGCCCCTCGCCGCCGCTTTTCACGGCCGGCAGCGTGACTATGAATGCCGTCCCCTTGCCAAGTTCGGACTCGGCCTCTATCTTCCCGCCGTTTTTCTCGACGAATTCCTTGACGAGCAACAGCCCGACTCCGGCGCCCTTTTCCTTTTCAGTCCCGTTTTCCGGCTTCACGCCGGGCTTGAACATCTGCGCGAGTTTCTCACTTCCCATTCCTACTCCGCTGTCCTTGACAACGAGCCCGACGAAACCCTCTTTTGCCTTGACGGCAAAAATCGAAATCTCTCCTCCCTTCGGGGTGAATTTTATCGCATTTGACACGAGGTTGTGGATTATCCGCCCGAACATCTCCTTGTCAGCAAGCGCGGCTTCCCCATCAAGCAGATTCGTGATTGCAATTCCCTTGTTCCTCGCCGCCGCCTCAAGAGGGGCTATGGCAACATTCACGCTTTCCCTGAGCCGGAGCGCCTCCGGGCTTGCGTTGAGCGTGCCGTTTTTGATGCGGGACCACGAAAGCAGGTTTTCGAGAAGCCCGTAGATGTTCTTCGCCTCGTCGCGGAGCCCTTCTGCGAACGCCTTGATTTCCTCCTTGCTCAGGTCGTCCACGTAGCTTGTGAGCATCTCCAGCCCGCCGAAGAATGCCTGGAACGGGCTCCTAAGATCGTGCGCAATGATATTGAAGAACTTGTTCAGCGCCTCGACGCTCTCCGTGAGCTGCCTGACGGCCTCATCCAGCTCCGCCTCGGTGTTCTTGCGCTCGGTGATGTCCCGGTTTATGACCAGCCCGCCGATGATTTTTCCGCCGGCGTCCCTGATGACCGAACCGCTGGATTCCATGTAGACAAAGCCGCCGTCCTTTTTCATCACGCGCATTTCCGCCTTGGCGCTTTGCCCGCTGGCAAGCGCGCCGGTGAACGCATCCATTGCGGTCTTGACATCGTCAGGGTGCACGATGGAAAACGCATTCTTGCCAATCAGGTCCTCCTTCCCGTACCCGAGCGTCCGAAGGTAGGAATCCGAAAGGGTGAGCACCGCGCCCTGCGGGCTGATGTGGAATATCAAGTCCTCCGCGTGCTCCATGACTGCCTTCGCAGGCGCTTCGCACGCATCCATCATCTTCGCGGCAAAGTACATTTTCGGGTGCAGCACCCTCGCGCGCCAAGGCGTCTGTTTGCCCCTGTAGCTGTTGGCAACGTAGTCCTTGAACTGCTGCTGCTTCTGTTCCGGCGTTTTCTTTTCAATGAATTTCATCGCAATACCTCTAAGTGAAAATCAAGTCTCAGTGTTGTAATTAGTGGGCATTCAGTTTATAATGCTTCCCACCATCGCCTGCGGAATTCCCCGGCAAACAGTTTATAACCAATCGAGGCAGCCGACAAAAGAGCCGTTGGCTAGCTCATGTAGAAGCTGTCCGGGCTGCGCCCGTCCACCACTCTCGCGTCGAAGCGGTATTTGCTCTTGCCCTTGTACACCTCGACTTCGAAGTGCTGGCTGTATTCCGGCTGCCCGTATCTCGCGACGCTTATCCTGCCGCGCGTGTTCTTGAAGAAATCATCGAAACTCGACAGCTCCGCGCCGTTGCTCCTGTGCGCGATTTTCAGTTCGCCCTCGTGGTAGACGACCACGCCCCAGTGCGTCCTGCCTGTCCCGTTGGGGGACTTGTCGACCATGACTATATCTCCGACCTGGAGCAACAGCTTCTCCACGTTTTTCAGGCTGAACTTCCTCTCAATTTCAAGCTCGTGCCCGCCAATCGATGGGTCGAGGAAGTTCCCCGGCTTTTTCTTGGTGTTGAAGTCCTCATCATAGGTCGCCTTGTAGACTTTCTTGAACCACGTATAGCAGTCGTTGCTCTTGTAGACGTATCTCCCGTATGTTTTGGCGGTGTAGCCGCTGTTCTTCTCCTGCTGCATGGCGTCGAAAACGGCTCTCTGGGCGACAAGGTATTGCAGCATGTATCCCTTCGCCTCCTCGTAGAATCCCTCGCCGATTTTGCCCCGCGCATTCTCAAGCTGCGTCGCGTAATTTTGGAGGTTGTCGAAAGTCGGGTTCTGCTTGAGCGCGTTTAAGCTCTCGCGCGGATTTGACAGATTGATTGCGATGTTCCCCTGCACTGGCATGAGCCAGTTCAGGTAATCCCTTTTCTTTTCAACCTTGTTTTCCGCATTTTTATTGGGCACCACGTTGTCCTTCGGCGCCTTGTACACGAGCGTGTCCAGGTTCCAAAGCGAGGTTCCGTCCGAGCCGCTCTTTCCGGATTGTTTCTCCCCCTTCCCGGACAAGAACCACCCCTCCCGTACTCCCTCGGTTTTCTTTACCGGGGTGGAATCGCCCAGCCGGAGGATTTCAATCGAGAAGCGGCTTTCCAAAAGCCCGAGGCTGCGTTTCCATTCGTCCCCGGTTTTCCAGCGCCCCCTCTCCGACGGGCTTCCGCCGTTGCGGTAGTCGAAATATTTCCCGTCGTCATTTCTGATGAGAAGCCGCATGTATGCCTTTCCCGTCGCCTTTTCTGTATAAAGTCCGAGATAGGCGTTGTCGAATGTAATCTGTTTCCTGACGGATTCCGGCAGGTCCGCAAAATTGTAGTTCCGAATCACGGGCGGCATTTCCTTTGGCACAGCCATGGCATATTATTGGCGTCGAAACTTTAAAAATGCTCATCTCCTTTTGCGGGAAGGTTCCAATCCGGCTTTCGGGCAATATTTTTCCACCGGACATTGGCTGCACTTCGGGCGCCGCGCGATGCAAACCGCGCGCCCGTGGAACACGAACAGGTTGGAGATTTCAAGCCAGTCCTCCTTGGGCACAATCGCCATGAGGTCGCGCTCGATTTTTCCCTGCGCTGAGTTTTTCGTCCATCCAAGCAGGCGGCTTATCCTGATTGCGTGCGTGTCTACCGGCACGCCCTCGACAACGCCGTAGGAATTGCCAAGCACGATATTCGCGGTTTTCCTCGCGACTCCCGGAAGCTCGAGCATCTCCTGCATGGTGCGCGGAACGCCCCCGCCATGCTTCTCCGCGATTATCCTGCACGCTTCCCTGATATTCTTCGCCTTGTTGCGGTAAAATCCGGTGGAGCGGACGAGAGACTCAAGCTCGCGGATGTCTGCAGATGCGAAATCACGGGCAGTCCTGTATTTCGCAAAAAGCTTCGGGGTGACGATATTCACCCGCGCGTCCGTGCACTGCGCCGAGAGGATGGTCGCGACTAAAAGCTGCAGGGGGTTTTCGTGGGCAAGCGAGCACTTCGCGCGCGGATACGCTTTTTTGAGAAGAGAAATTATCTTCAGCGCCCTCGCTTTCCTCTGCAAGACGGTTTCACGCATAGTAACGCCTGCCTGAAATTTGAACTGGCCCGATGGGACGGACAGCCGCTGCAGCGGTTGTACGGATTTTGCGCGCCAGCGCAAAACAGCGGGCACGTTGAGCATAGCGAAACGGGCCCGATGGGATTTGAACCCATGACCTTCAGATTAGAAGTCTGCCGCGCTATCCAGGCTGCGCCACGGGCCCCTGCTATTTTTCCTTCCTCAAATGATTATAAATTGCATCTCTGCGCCGGCAGATTAGATGGAATATAAACTTTACCTCCGAAGGCAGCACATGGACGAGCGAACGGTTATCATTTCCTCACGGGAGTTGGTGGACCACGTGGTCCTCACCCGCAAGCGGAACGAATTGCAGTTCAAGAAAGACTTCCTGCTCCGCACTGGTGCAAAAGACGGCGACCTGCACGTCAAGGCGATTGACGGGGAGCTTGCACAAGTGGACAGCAAGCTCAAGCCGATTGCCGAGAAGCTCGACATCGCCGACATGGTGACGGTCGTCCCGAACCGCAGGGAAATAACTGAATTCACGCAGAAGATAAACCAGTTCTCCCGCGCGGAACTCGACATCGCGGTCAAGGAAAAGCGCGGCGAAGCTTACGACCTGATGAAGAAGCGCGCGGCTTTCGTGAAGAACAATTTCGAGCACAGGGAGGACATCGCGCGCCTGACAATCACGCTCAATTCCCTTCCGAGGAAGGAGGGGGAAACGCTCCGCAACCTCGTGGAGGAAGGGCAGGGCGAGGACATAGACGTCTCGTTCCTCCCCAAGGAAAAGCAGCAGGAGCTGGTGAACCTCACCGCGCGGTTGGGGCGCCCGGCATGCGTGTTCGCTGGAAGCTTCTCGCTTGATAAAAAAAAAGTTGAGTCCGCAGAGCTGAGGCCGTCCGACGAAATACTGCGCCCGCTCGGCAACCGCGCCATCTGGATCGAGGCGTCCAAGCTTCCGGCTTTCGAGCAGAACGAACGCGAAATAGCAACGCTTCTCGCGAAGATACAGGCCAAGACCGCGGAAAAGCAGTCCCGCAAGCTCACAGAGGAGGAGTCCGTCTACTTCGACAAGATACAGACCGACTATATAGCCGCCCTCCAGAAGCGCGCGGAAATCGTGAAGGGAATCGACCTTGACGAAACGGCGAAGGTCTACAAGAAGGGCAGCATCGCAAAGACGGACGAATGGTGAGCCGCGCCTTCGGCAAGCTTTTTTAATTCTCCTTCTCAGAAGCAAATCTCACTTCGGGCCGGTAGCTTAGCCTGGTTGGAGCGTTCGACTGATAATCGAAAGGTCGAGAGTTCAAATCTCTTCCGGCCCATTTTTTCCCAAAGTCCTAATCTCCGTGCCGCCTTTTCAGAACCACTGGACGGCGAAGCTTCCGGAATAGGCGAGAAGCACGTAGCGCAGGACCTTGCCGGCGGTGGCTGCGAGCAGGAATTTCCACCATTTCATTTTGAGCGCCCCTGCCGCTATCCCCGCGACATCAAATGCCGGATTCGGGATGAATGCGAGCACAAAAATTGCGGGTGCGCCGTATTTTTCTATCTGTTTCTTGTGCGCCTTGTAAATATGCGTGCGCTCGACTGCCCCGTGCCCGGCGTAGCCGGCAAGGTAGCCCGAAATCTCGCCAATGCCCGAGCCGAGCCCTGCCGCGATTCCAACAAGCACCGGGTTCAGGTATGCGCCCATCGCGAAGACGACTGCGAAGCCAGGCATGGGGAAAAGCACTGTCGCGCTTGAAATGAGCGAAATCAGGAAAACGCCGGGGTATCCGAGTTGCCGCAACTCTCCGAACTGCGAAAACGAGAACACTGCAAGCGCGGTAATCGCAAGCGCGCCTGCAAGCGAAAGCGCGCTGCCCGCCCCGAAAACAGGCTGGGCGCCGCCATTTTTTTCCCCGTTTGCCGCCATGCTTTCCCTTCGGGGAATATGCTCTTATTTATATTCCTTGACTCCGAACTCCCCTCGGAGGGATGGGAATGAATCGGGAGCTTCTTCCAGTAGCCATGCTTGTTCTTATTTTCGCAATCGCCTTTTACGTTGACCCGCTTGTCAAGACCAACCAGTATGGCGAGGTCTTCGGGCAGTGGCGCATAAGCGGCGCCCCGTCCGGCATGGTAAGCAAAACAGTCGGCGTCTACCTCGTGCCCATACTTTGTGCAATAGTCTATTTCGGGCTCCTGATAATCCCCAAGATAGAAGTCTACAAGCATAACCTTGACGATTTCGCGGACCAGTTCTGGGGCTTCAAGGTGATAACTGTCTTCTCCATGGGCGTGATTTACGTCGCTACGCTGCTCCCCAATCTGGGCGTGATGAAATCATTCGACCCCTTCGTGGTAATCATCCCGGCAATCGCGCTTCTGTTCTTTTACGTGGGCTACATGCTGAACTTCACCAAGCGCAACTATTTCGTGGGCATACACACCCCGTGGACGCTCGCCGACGAGAAGATATGGGAAAAGACCAACAGGCTCGCTGGCAAGCTCTTCTGGTTCTGCGGCGCGCTCGCGCTCGTTTCCCTTGCCATACCCCCAGGCGAACGCATCTGGATGCTCCTCCTGCCGGTGATAATCTTCACGATAGCCGCGTCCATCTACTCGCTTTGGGAATACAAGAAGACCAAGCGCGCGCACGCCAGAGCCGCGCATGCGCACCTTGCCCGCCACGCCGAGAAGGCGAGGAAGGGGAAGAAAAGGAAGTAGCCCTTCCCCGTTTTTCCCACCCTCTTTCTTCTGCACAACATTACATTTATAAACACATTTAACAGGAATAGGCACATGAACATCCGCACGGTTTTCCACTCCCCCATGCTGAGGGAAAAGGCGCTTCTTGCCCGCCAGTTTTTCGGCAAAAAGCTCCTGGATGAAAAGATAATGCTCGCCCGGAAGGAGCGGGCTGCTTTCCTCAAGCTGCGGGAAGCGAAGTTCAGGCTCAACATCTGCCGCAAGGCATACTGCATCAACGGATACCATCTCGAAACCGAGCCTGAAAAGGTGCGGAACACCAAATGTGGCTTCTCGCCCCGCGAGCGGGCGAGGGCGGGATACAAGACAGACGAGCAGAAGCACATGCACGACCTCGCGTTCCAGTACATCGAGCTGGGCAAGCTCGTGGAATCGAAGAAAAGCCTCGCAAAGGCATACTATGTGAAAGCCGCGAGAATCATGCTCGAATCCGACAAGGTCCTGCTTTACAAAAACGACTTCAACAGCTTGGAGTGCGTGTCAACCGCCCGCTTGTTCGTGAAGCTGGCGCTGAAACTCGGTGGCGACCTGAAACTGGTGCGGCTGGAAGGACGCCTGTACGAAAGGCAGAAAGCCCTTTCCGATTCCACAAGGCGGGCGAGGGCAGACGAGCCCATCCGCGCAGGGTTTCCCCCCGACTGGAAAAACCCGGGCTACTCGTGGGAAAAGTTCGAGCCGGTAATATAGCCCGCTTCAAAGCGTCTTGAGAGGAGTCGGGCAGCTCATCTTGTTGTGCTTCGAGTAGAATGAGGCATATGCCACGAACTTGGCAAGCGCCCTCATAGCCGAGGATGGCGAGGCATAGGTCGGGATTCCGTAGCTCTCCAGTATCCTCTTGTGCATCTCGGTGTATTCCCCGCCGGTGCAGACCGCGATTATCGGCTTCTTGCGCAGGTCGGACGCGCGTATCGCTATGTTCACGACCGCGCTGTCAATCGCCGCTGTCTGGAAAAGTATGATGAGCATTATCGCGTCCACGGTTTCGTCCTTCATCATCGCGTTGAGCGCGACTTCGTAGCGGTGCGAGTCTGCATCCCCGATTATGTCAAGCGGGTTGCCGACGTTTGCGTACGCGGGAAGCGAGGCGCGCATCTGCTTCCGCGTTTCATCCGACAGCTTGGAAAGCGCAAGCCCCTCGTCCTCAAGCGAGTCCGTGGCAAGCACTCCCATGCCTCCTCCGTTCGTTATTATCCCGATGCGGTTGCCGCAGGGGAGCACCTGGTCGAATATCTTCGCGAAATCGAACAACTGCTCGAGCGTGGCTGCCTCAATCACGTTCGCCTGCTTGAACGCCGCGCGGTATGCCTCGGCAGAGCCGGCAAGCGAGCCGGTGTGGGACTGTGCCGCCTTCGCCCCTGCCGCGCTCCTTCCCGCCTTGATGACCACGATGGGCTTCTTCTTGGTGATTTCCTTCATGGTGGCAAGCATGCGCCTGCCGTCCTTTGCGCCTTCAAGGTAAACGACAATGATTTCGGTTTCCTTGTCCCGCGCAAGATACTCGAGCAAATCGCACTCGTCAATCACTGCGGCGTTGCCGTATGACACGAACTTGCTCATGCCGATTCCTGCGCGCGCAGCCAAGTCCACTATGCAGCCGCCGACTGCGCCGGATTGCGAAATGAACGAAATCCCGCCGACGCGCGGGCGCCCGAGCTTGTAGATTGGGAGGAATACCGAGTCCACGCGGCTTGCCGGCGTGATTACTCCCATGCAGTTGGGCCCGATGAGCGCGATGTCGTACTTGTTTGCGATTGAGGCTATTTTTTCCTCTTCTTCCGAGTGCCCGGTCTCGGAAAACCCGCCGGTTATCAGCACCACTCCCTTTATGCCCTTCTTGCCGCACTCCTCAAGCACGCCTGCGACTGCGCCTGCGGGGACCGATATCACAGCCGAGTCCACTTTCTCCTTGATGTCAAGGACGCTCTTGTACGACTTGAGCCCGAGTATCTCCTCTGCGTTCGGGTTTATGGGGTAGACCTTGCCGGCAAACCCGCCGTCCACGAAGTTCTTCACGATGACGTGCCCGATTTTGTTCGGCTCGCGGCTCGCTCCTATGACTGCAATCGAGTTGGGATTGAAGACCGCGTCGAGGTTCCTGACTTTTTTCGAAATGACCATGCGAACACCTATTTGAGAATCCTCACGTCCACGGCAACGCAGCCCTTCTCGTCAACCATCAGCGGGTTGATGTCAAGCTCAGCCGGATTTTCCTTTGCAAGGAGCTTGGACACCGCGACAAGCGTGGATGCAAGAGCGGACTTGTCCACCGGCTTCCTTCCGCGCGCGCCCTCAAGTATCGCCTTTGCCTTAAGCTCGCCTATCATTTCGTAGGCGTCATCCTTTGTTATGGGGCAGACGCGGAACGTCACGTCCCTGTAAATCTCCACGAATATGCCGCCCATGCCAAGCATGATGAGCTGCCCGAACTGCGAGTCGCGCTTGCCGCCAATAATAAGCTCCACCGCGCCCTTTCCTGCCATTTTTTGGACAAGGATGCCGTCTATTTTCGAGCCTGAGAACTTTTTGACAAGGGCTCCTGCTGCCGACTCGGCTTCGGCCCTGTTCGCTATCCCGAGGATTACTCCTCCCTTGTCGGTCTTGTGAAGCGCGGCCGGCGAGAGTATTTTCATGGCAACTGGAAAGCCGATTTTCTGCGCCGCATCCGCCGCCCCGCCCGCGTCCTGCGCCACCGAGTATTTCGGATAGGCTATGTAGTATTTTGACAGTAATCCGAAACCCGTGTCATCCAACGAATCGCCCTGCTCTCATGCGAGCTTGGTGCCCGCAAGATAAACCGCACCTATGAATATCGCCAGCACGATGATAAGCAGCAGCAGGTATGGTGCGTACTCCGTCATGTAGTACTGGAGCTTCGACATCATCCGCATGCGCTTCTCCTCGCGCTTCTGCTCCTCGGGGGTCAGCTCGCGGGGTTTCTTCTTCTCCTTTTCCTGCGCGCGCTTGGCATCATGCTTCTGCGCTTCCTTCTTTTTCTCCTCTCGCTTTTCCTCGGACAAAAGATGGCGCACGTCGCTCTTGTGCTCGGATTTCATCGCCTTCACAAGCGAGCGGTCCACCCACGGGGGCGTGGACTTGTTGTTGTCCGCATCGGGAGTAGCCGGCTTTTCAGGCTCCGAAATCCCGCGCACAATCTCTTCCGTCTCCTCTTCATCCGTCTTGCCGCCATCTGACTGCATAAGGGGGGAGGACGATGGCTCGACAGGAAGCTTCTGCTGCATGCGCACCCCGCCCGTGGCGTTGAAGCCCTGCTCGGAGAGCACGAATGAGACTTTCGCGGCGCGGATTTCGTAGTCCATGAATCCCTGGCTTATCAGCTTGTAAAGATGGAACGTCAGGTCGCTGCTTCTTATGTTGAGCGCCGAGCGCAGCGCCTCCATGTCCTTCGTGCCGCCCGCGACGGCGTGCAATATCGCGTTGTCCAATGGCTCGATGGGCTCCTTGGCGCGCTGCTCCGCGACCGCGAGTATGCTCGTGCCCGCGTCTGTAATCGTCACGCGGCTTATTCCGCCGAGCGAGGACTCGATACTTATGTATCCCTTGATTTTTATCGTGCCAAGAAGGTTGGCGGTCTCGAAAAAGGAGGTGTTGATGATGCTCCCGAATTTCTCAACTGAGGACTCGGCATCTATTTTTTTCATCACAGCCAAGTCAAGGAAATTTAGCTCGTTCATCAGAGCGCTTACGCCCCTAACTTTTAAGAACATGCCTGTTTTCCGCCGAGGTTGGCGCGCCTGCAAGCCGCGGCAACGCAGCGCAAGATGGAAGGGGTTTATAGCGTTAATCCGCATTAGGGTTGCATGGAATTGACATTTCTCGGGGCTGCGCAGGAAGTCGGGCGAAGCTCGATAATGGTCTCAGCCTCGGAAAACATAATGATGGACTGCGGGCTGAAAATACACGCAAGCGAAAACTTCCCAATCCAGCCTCGCCAGAATCCCGACTATGTGGTGGTGTCCCACGCGCACCTTGACCACACGGGTTTCCTTCCCGCGCTTTACAAGAACAACAAGCCGGAAATGGTCTGCACCCCGCCCACTCTTGCACTGGGCGAGCTTATCATACAGGATTCCATCCGCATAATGGCGAAGCGCGGCGAATTCCCCTTCCGCCCCGCCCACGTGAAGCACATGAAGGAGAACACGACTCTTTTGTCTTTCAAGAAATGGTACGAGCTTGGCGACTCCACGGTCACGCTCCACTGCGCCGGGCACATCCCCGGTGCGTCCATAGTCGACATCGACACTGGCGAGGGGCGCGTGGTTTACAGCGGAGACTTCAAGGGCGAGGAGACCAAGACCACCTTCCCGACAGAGCTCCCTCCAGAAGGCCCGGACGCCCTCCTGATTGAAAGCACCTATTCGGACCGCGACCACCCGCCGAGAAAGGAAATGGAAATCGAGCTTGGGCGGCAGATGGAGGAGACGCTTGAGCAGGGCGGCACGTTCCTGCTTCCCGCGTTTGCCATCGGCAGGACGCAGGAGCTCATACGCATAGTCCGCTCGCTTGACAAAAGCGTGGACATTTACCTCGAGGGCATGGGGCTTGAGGTCAATGAAACCCTGTCCCACTATTCGAGCTACATGAAGGACTTCAAGCGCTTCCGCCACGACTTGGATACCTGCACAATAATCCGGCAGAAGCGCGACCGCGAGCGCGCGCTGAGAAAACCATGCGTCATCATCTGCACGGCAGGCATGCTTCAGGGCGGGCCCGCCATGCACTATCTCCTGCGCATGAACCCCGAGTCGCTCACCATGTTCACGGGCTACAACGTCGAGGGCACGAACGGCTACAACCTCATCAACAGCAATTTCGTGGAATACGACGGCGTGAAGATAACCCCGAAATCAAAGCACTCCTATCTCGACTTTTCCGCCCATGCGGGGAGGAAGGAGCTTTTCGAAATGGTGGAGAAGCTCAACCCCAAGAAGGTGTTCTGCATCCACGGCGACCGCTGCCCGCAGTTTGCGGAAGAGCTGAAAGTCGAGGGCTTCGACGCCTATGCGCCGGCAGCCGGCGAAACAGTGGAAGTCAGGGGCTGATTGCATGGCTGGGAAAAACATTTCATCGGTCGACGGCAAGGGCCGCGTGCTGATTCCGCAGTCCATACGCGACGCGGCGAACATAAAGCCGGACGAAAAAGTCATACTCGAATACGACTCAACGCGCCGCGCCATAACAATCGAGCCTGCGCACGAGAAAAAGCTGCTTCGCCTCGAAATACTTCTTGCGGATTCGCCCGGCTCGCTCGCAGCCGCGGCATCCGTGCTTGCGAAGCTCGGAGTGGACCTCGTATCCACGCAGTCGCACTCCTCCCGCAGGGGCGAGGCTGCGGTGTGGAGCGTGGAGTGCAACTCCGGCAAGGCGAACATCGCGAAGATAAAGTCCGCGCTTGCCCGCGTCGGCGCGAAGATAATCTCCTCAAGGCAGGGCTGAACGGAAAAAGAAATTCTCCCCATAGTGATAGCTTTATAAAATGTTTAGTGGGAAAAAAGTGGGATTAAGGCGGAATGCAAATGGGATACAAGGTGAGCGAATGGTGAACAAAGGGGAAACGGCAAGGGGTCTGCTTCACACCGCCCACCTTGAGGGCTGAACAGCTGTCTTTGGAATCTGTTTCTGATTACTTGTCCGCAAGGAAGCAGGGGGCAAACAAGGCGCAAGCAACCGCCCTGAAGATAGTTGAAGACGTGCAAGCGCGCGGCTTTGCCGCGGTGGCGGAATATTCGCAAAAGTTCGACGGCGTTGAAATAAGCCGCGGAAGCGCGGCAGTATCCGGCGCAGAACTGGCGCGGGCTGAAGAATCCCTTACTGTTTCACAGCGCGAAGCAATGCTTGAAATGAAAAACAGGATTTCCTCATTTGCGCGCCTGCAAAAGCAATCGCTCAAGCCTGTCGTCCAAACTTCAACTGGCGGGAAAACGTCCCTCATTTTCAAGCCGGTGAAGCGCGTTGGGATTTACGTTCCGGCGGGCAGGGCGCCCCTTTTCTCCTCGCTATTCATGGCAGCCATCCCTGCAATCGAGGCTGGCGTGCAGGAGCTGGCAGTCTGCACTCCTCCCGGCAAGGACGGGTGCGCGGACAAATTCGTGCTTGCCGCGGCGCAGATGTGCGGGATAAAAAAAGTCTTCAGAATCGGCGGGGCGCAGGCAATAGCATCAATGGCATTCGGGCTTGAGGGCATTCTTGAGCCGGTCGATGTCATCTGCGGGCCTGGCAACGCGTATGTGAACGCTGCGAAGATGGCTGTTGCCGGCATGGGAATCCGCATAGATGTCCCTGCCGGTCCCTCGGAAGTTCTCGTAATCGCCGATGAAACTGCGGATGCGGCATTCGTCGCATCGGACATGCTGGCGCAGGCGGAACACGGCGAGGACAGCGCGGCAATCTGCATCTGCGCGAGTTCAGAAATCGCGCGGCAGGTCGCAAATCAGCTCGAATCGCAGCTTTCTGCGCTTCCGCAATCCAATGCCGCATGGAAATCCATCCCCAAATGGGGGCGCATCTGGATTGCAAAGGATGCGCAGGAGGCAATCAATGCGGCGAACACGGTTGCAGTGGAACACCTCGAACTGATGGTCATGGACGCAGGAAAGCTCTTGCCGCAGATACGGAATGCCGGGGCAATCTTCGTGCGGACCGCAGAGGCTTTCTGCGATTACGGGATGTCAGGCGGCAACCACATACTGCCAACAGGCGCAGCCGCGCGAAGCTGGGGCGGCGTTTCCGTCCAGACTTTCGGAAAGTGGGTTTACGTCGATGAAATCAGCGAGGCGGAACAGGTGCGGCTCGCAAAAAAGACCGCGCTTCTCGCCCGCATGGAAGGGCTGGAAGCTCACGCTAGGGCTGCTGAACAGAGAAGCAAAGAAAAACGAGTGGAAAAATGAAAATCGAGAAATTGGTAAAAAAGTCCGTTGCGGAAATGGAGCCATACGACTCCTCGCCAGTGCTGGCTGTCGATTGCAAGCTCGACCAGAACGAGTCGCCATACGACATTCCGCAAAGCGTGAAGAAAAAAATCATGCGCAGGATTGCCGCAACCGGTTTCAACCGCTATCCAGACATCTCGTATGCCACTCTTCGCAATCTGTTTGCGAAAATGTACGGCGTGGAACTTGAAAACGTGGCAGTCGGCTCGGGCATTGACGACCTGCTTTACTGCGCGTCCCTCGCGTTCCTTTCCGAAGGCGACGAAGCACTCTATTTCACCCCGACATTCGGCATGTACAGGATTTGCTGCAAGGTGGCTGGGGCAAGGGAAACTATTGTGCCTCTCAAACCAGATTTTTCGCTGCCAGGGGAATTTTTCGAAAAAAGCAGGAATGCGAAACTTGTTTTCATCTGCAGGCCGAACAATCCCACTGGAACAACTTTCCCGCGCGAATCAATCGAACGGATTGCAAGGGAAGCAAAAGGCATTGTCCTGATAGACGAGGCATACACTGAGTTCGCGGACGACGATTGCCTCTCCCTTTTGAAATACGAAAACGTGATTGTCTTCCGCACATTGTCCAAGGCGTTTTGCAGCGCAGGAGTAAGAATCGGCTGCGCGCTTGGGAGCAGCAAGGCAATCTCGGCAATAAACAAGGTGCGCCTGCCGTGGAATATCGGCACGCTTTCCCTCATCGCGGCGGAAGAATCCCTCAAAAACAGGCGCCTGTTCGCAAAGGCAGTCGAAAAAACAAAATCCGAGCGCGCAAGGATGCTATCGCAAATCAGGGCGCTTGGCATGACTGCGTACGGCAGCCAAGCAAACTTCATTCTCTTCGAGCCGGCGGATGCGAAACGGGCGTTTGATGGGTTTTTGGAAAAAGGCATACTGGTCCGCCGCTTCTTCTCGCCTGCAATGGCGAAATTCCTACGCGTGAGCGTGGGCACTCCAAAGGAAAACAACAGGTTTCTCCAATGCCTTCCAGCTGCCGCATCGGACGCAGTCCTTTTCGACTTGGACAGCACGCTGGTTGATGTTTCGAAGTCCTATTTGGAGGCAATCCGGCGCACAGCGGAAAAAATATCCGGCAAGCGCGTGCCGCGCAGCCTTGCTCTGCGCGTAAAGTCCCTGCCCAACATGAACAACGACTGGGACGCGACAGTGGAAGTGCTTCGCCGGCTTGGCGTGAAGTCCTCGCGGCGCGTTGTCGTGCCTGTTTTCCAGAAAATTTACTTCGGAAAAGATGGAAACGGGCTTATCCGCAAAGAAAAGCCGCTTGCAAGCCGAAAGCTTTTGAAAAGCATTGGAAAGCCGATTGGCATAGTGACTGGAAGACCGCGCAAGGAGGCATTAATCGCAGTGAAACTTCTTGGCTTACCTCGGAGCACGCCTCTTGTGGCAATGGAGGACACAAAAAAAGGCAAGCCCTCGCCACAACCGCTTCTTCTTGCCAAAAAACTGATGGGCGCGAAGTTTCCGCTCTATGTCGGGGATTCGCCCGATGATTGTGAAGCCGCGGGAAAGGCAGGGATGGTGTTCATCGCAATAGGCAGCGGCAAAAAAAAGCAGGGAGAATTCGCGCGCTTCAAAAACGCCGAAGCGGCGATAAAGGGGTTATTTTCATGAAAAGGGACGCAACAGTCGAGCGCAAAACCGCGGAGACGCAAATCTCCCTTCGCCTTTCAATTGACGGCAGCGGCAAGTCCGATGTCTCAACCGGCATCGGCTTTTTCGACCACATGCTCTCCTCTTTCGCAAGACACGGACTGTTCGACCTTGAGCTTTCCGCCAAGGGCGACCTGGAAGTGGACCAGCACCACCTCATTGAGGATGTTGGCATCTCGCTTGGACAGGCATTCAACACCGCGCTTTCCGAAAAGAAGGGTATAGCGCGCGCAGGATGCTTTGCATTCCCCATGGATGAAACGCTCAGCCTCGTGTCAGTGGACTTCGGGGGGCGGACGGCACTTGTATTCGATGCCGCATTTTCACGCGAGTTCATCGGCGAAATGCAGTCCGACTTGGTGAAGGAATTCTTCGCCGGCTTTTCGCAGGGGGCGCGCTGCAATATCGCGGTGCGATTGCTCTACGACGGCAACGACCACCACAAGTGCGAGGGAATGTTCAAGGGGTTCGCCCGCGCGTGCGCGTCTGCGTGCGAAATAAGGAAAAGGGGGGCGGGAAAGCTGCCTTCCACAAAAGAGGTAATCTAAATGATACGAATAGTGTTGCCAAACAAGGGAGTTCTCTGCCAGCCCGCGCTTTCCATGCTGAAAAAAGCGGGTTTTGCGGCGCTTGACAGCCCGCAGGATACGCTTTGCGCCCGCTGCGAGGACGGAAGGGTGGAATACCTCTTCGTGCGCGCGCAGGACGTGCCCAAATACGTGGACAGCGGAGCGGCTTATGCGGGCATTACCGGGCTTGACATGGTCGCCGAGGACGGCTCGGGGGCAAGGCAGGTGCTGGAACTCGGCTTCGGGCAATGCGAGATTGCGCTTGCCGTGCCGGAAGCATCCAGCGTGGAGTCCATAGACGGGCTTTCGGGCAAGCGCATAGCGACAAAGCTTCCCAACACCGCGAGGAAGTATCTTGCGGACAACAAGGTGCAAGCCGAGCTTCTCGAGCTTTCGGGCGCCACTGAAATCGCCCCGGCTGCCGACCTTGCGGACGCGGTAATCGACCACGTGCAGACTGGCAGGACGCTTCGCGCCAACAGGCTGAGGAAAATCGCCACGATCGCTGCGTCGTCCGCCTGCTTGATTGCATCTACAAAGCAGGATGCAGAAGGCGAGGAAATACTGCAGGAAATCTCGCTTTCGCTTGAAGGCGTGCGAAAGGCCGAGGGGCTCAAGTATCTTGTGCTCAACGTGCCGACAAACGAGTCGCTCAAGCAGGTGCTCTCAGTCCTGCCCTCCATGGAAAGCCCGACAGTGCTCAAGCTCGCAAAGGAAGGGGAATGGGCTGTGCAGACCGTGATGCAGGCGCGGCAGCTTGCGACCGTGGTGCGGCAGGTGAAGCTCGCCGGCGGCAAGGACATACTCGTGATGCCGCTTGAGAAGGTAATCGATTAGGTGCATCATATGATCGGGATACTGGACTTCGGCTCGGCTGGCAACGTGAAATCGGTTGCCAATGCGTTTTCGCGAGCGAAAGCAAGCGCGAAGTTAATCCCGAAGTACGATGGCGAGGCAGGCGGGCTTTCCGGGCTGGTTGTTCCGGGCGTGGGCGCGTTTTCAGTCGTCCCGAAAATAATTTCCGCGCTCGGCGGCAGGGGCTCCATCCAAAAAATACGCGTGCCCGTGCTTTGCATCTGCCTTGGCATGCAATCGATGTTCGAGGGAAGCGAGGAAGCCGAAGGCATTGGCGGGCTGGGAATAATCAAGGGGGACGTGCGGCGGCTTTCAGGCAAGGTGCGCCTTCCCCAGCTTGGCTGGAACCGCGTGGAGCAGATGCGGGATGACGGATTGTTCGCAGGAATTCCAAGCGGCGAATACTTCTATTTCGCCAATTCCTACGCGGCATTCCCAGAAGATTCGGGCGCTGTTCTTGCAAAAACGGCATACGGGCAGTCATTCGCCTCCGCAGTGCGGGCGGGCAACTGGTACGGCGTGCAGTTCCACCCGGAAAAAAGCGGGCAGGCAGGGCAGAGGCTGATTTCCAATTTCGCAGGAATTTGCAGAGGGTGGAAAAGATGAGTTTCGCAGTGCCTTCAATGGATTTGCTTTCGGGCAAGGCTGTCCGCCTGCAACAGGGCAGGCGCGAAACAGCCGAGGTGCTAGGCGAGCCTCTTGCCCTTGCGGCAAAATACTCGCAACTCGGCTTCCCGTGGCTGCACATCGTGGATTTGGACGCAGCTTTCGGAGGCGTTGGCAATATGGGGCTTCTTCCAGCGATAGCCGGCGCTTGCGGCGGCATGAAAATACAATGGGGCGGAGGGATAAGGTCTGCGCAAGCCGCAAAGAAGGCGGTGGCGGCGGGCGCAACCCGCGTTGTTTTCGGCACCGCCATATTCACGGCCCCGCAGGAAGTCAAAGCAGCGGCAGCTTCACTGGGCGCGGATAAGGTCTGGGCGTCGCTTGATTTTTCAGGAAAGCCGCCTGTTGCCAAAATCCGCGGCTGGACGCAAGGCGCGGGTGCCGGCATGTCTACTGCGATTTCTGCGGCTGAGGAATGCGGAGTTGGCGGGGCTGTCATAAGCTCGGTTGATGCCGACGGGATGATGAACGGTCCTGACCTGCTGCTTGCCGCCGAAGCTTCAGCTGCATGGGGCGCGCCCCTGTGGCTGGCGGGCGGCATGCGAAACGCGCAGGACGCGAAAGAGGCATTTGCAGCAGGCGCGTCAGGAGCGATTTTCGGGCGCGCGCTGTATTCGAAAGACACTGATTTGAGGGAATTCTCATGCTTGCAAAACGAATAATCCCGTGCCTTGACTGCGATTACGTGGCAGGGAAGGTGGTGGTGCTCAAGGGAAGGCAGTTCAAGTCCCTCCGTTACGCCGGCGACCCTGTGGCGCTTGCTGAAAAATACAAAAACGCGGACGAGCTTGTGATGCTTGACATTGGCGCCACTGTGAAGAAGCGCGGCACTTTCCTCAAGGCAATCTCCGATGTCGCAGGCGTATGCTCCATTCCCCTCTGCGTTGGCGGGGGCGTGCGCGAGTTTTCCGATTTCGAGTCTCGGATAAAGGCGGGGGCGGACCAGTGCGCCATCAACACAGCCGCGCTTTCCAGCCCGTCGCTCATAAGCAGGTGCGCAAAGGAATTCGGCTCGCAGGCAGTCGTGGTCGCAGTAGATGCCAAGCTCGCGGGAAAGGGTTACAAGTGCTTCGCAGGCGCGGGAAAGCAGGCGACAAAATGGGAACTTGGGGCATGGCTGGCTGAAGCCGAAGCGCGGGGAGCAGGCGAAATACTCCTGACGTCCATAGACCGCGACGGCACTGGCGAGGGCTTTGATATCAAGATGCTGAATGCCGCCTGCAAGGCAACAAGGCTGCCAATAATCGCATCTGGCGGCTGCTCATCGGTCGATGACATGGCGGAAGTGTTTGCAAAGACTTCCGCGTCAGGGGCGCTTGCGGCAAGCATTTTCCACTTCGGAAAAACAACAATCGAGGAATGCAAGCAGGATTTGCTCTCAAGAGGGATAGGGGTGCGCGCATGAAGATTAATGCAAAAAAGTCAAACGAATTCGCATCGAAGCTTCGCTACTCGAAGGAAGGGCTGGTTCCAGCGGTCGTGCTCGATTCCTCGTCAGGCGAACTGTTGATGCTGGCTTACGCAAATTCCGCCGCAGTGTCAAAAACCCTGTCAAGCGGCTTTGCATGGTTCTACAGCAGGGAAAGGAAGCGGCTTTGGAAAAAAGGAGAGGAGAGCGGCAACACCATGCGCGTCTCGTCCGTTTCGTCGGATTGCGATTCGGATGCAATTGCCTATTATGTTTCCATGGAAGGCGCGGGAAACGCCTGCCACAAGGCAAGGAGAAGTTGCTTCGTGCCGCAATTCGGCGCGGGCAAGGGACGCCTTTCAATAGCGCAGCTCTCGGCAGTCATTGACTCGCGCCTGAAAAGCAAGGCAGCAGGTTCCTACACCGCAAAGCTTGCAGATGACAGGAAGCTGGCATGCGCTAAAATCAGTGAAGAAGCCGCCGAACTCGTGGAAGCCATAAACGAAAAACCGAAAAAAGAAGTGGTTTGGGAGGCGTGCGACCTGATTTATCACGCGCTCGTGGCTGCCCGGGCAAGAGGGGTGTCGCTTTCGGATTTGGAGCTGGAGTTCGCCCGGCGCAACAGGAAAACAGGGGCGAAAGCGAGGGCAAGCCCGAAGGCCAAGGCAAGGGCGCAGCCATAACTTTTTATTCCACCAAGCCCTTCTTTTCGCATGGACATGCCAAGCGCTGAACCTGCGGTTGCGCCCACCCCTTCTGGCAGGGCGCCTGCAATGGGAACCATTCTCGCCGCAGTTTCGCTTCCCCTCATGCTCGTGCTGGCACTCGTGTGCGCCTACTTTTTCTTCCAGAATGCGGCCCTTCAATCAAGCGTCGGCTCGCTCAACCAGTCGGTTGCCAATCTTTCGCAGAAAAACGCCGAGATGTCCTCCCAGAATTCGCAGCTTTCCCAGTCCCTTCTGGCAATGCAGAAGTCGCTTTCGGACGCGATTGCCCAGATTTCCGCGGCAGAGGGCAGGATAGCTTCGCTTGACCTCTCACTTTCGCAGAGGGATTCGGCTATCGCAGCGCTGCAGACCGAGCTTCAGGCAGAGAAGGGCAAAAGCGGGCAGCTGCTGCAGAACTACCAGTCTCTCCAACAGGGCATCAACTCCTCGATGGCGTGGTTCACCTCCAACGCGGTTTTTCCCGTGAATCATTCGTGGTCTTCCTCCATACTCGTCAAGAGGCTTGGCGAGGACTGCTTCGACTTGGGCAAGTTCAACCTCGCCTGCGTTTCCTACCTCATGGAAAACGCGGCATTCGCAATCCACTACAGGACTGACAAGGAGTCCAACGGCAAGGCGGACCATCTGCAGTCCCTGAAGGAAACAATAGACAGCGGGTGGGGAGACTGCGAGGACTATTCGCTTTTGATGAAGTCCATGCTCAATCTTTTCAAGCAAAGCAATCCGTCTTCAACGCTTGTGGCATGGCAATCAGGCGGAAGCAGCGATTTCCGCGTCTATCCACCTGAAAGCAAGTCCGCGGTGACCGACCAGTTCTGGTATTACTCTAACTCGCGCGGCGTGGACATCGGAACGTTCGGAAGCAGCTTCTTCTACGTGGTCTGCTACGACGTGGACGCCCGCTCCGGACACTGCGCGGTCGCGGTTTCACAGTCAGAACTCCTGTCTTCGCAGGATGCGCCGAAACTCGCAGGCGCGCAGGTGTTCGAGCCGCAGAACGGGCGGTTCATAGGCACCATCGGCTCCGACCTCGGCGTCTGCGGCAACGGGCAATGCTACCGCTCGCCAGGGACAATCTACATGGTAATCTCGGATGGCGACCTGTACAAGCACGACGGCAGCCAATGGGCGGGCTATGCGGATTATGCTGCGAGCGTGGGCGAGCTTCTGAAGTAGACTGCTTCAACTAATCCTTCATCATGACGCAGGCAAGAAGCGGGAAAGTAAGCGTCGCGTCCCCTTCGACAAAGGCGGAATCCTCCTCGTTTTTGAGTTTGTTCCAAGAGACAGCTTCGCGCGGGCGCGCGCCGGAGAGCGAGCCGTCGCCTTCGGTTCCAGTGGAGAGATAAACTGCGTAGTCAAGTCCGTTGCGCAGTATCGCAGCGCCAATCAGGTGGTGCTTGGCAATCCCGCCGCCGAGGATTATGCCGCCGGTCTTCTCCGCGTTGAGCATGACGTCGTAAAAGTCGTTCACTTCCTTCGCGGCGTCGATTACGAACGGGTTTTTCCAGTTCTGCTTGTTGAAGTAATAGAAGTGATCGCCCATCGCACCGTCCAGCGGGCCCGGCAGGAAAACGGGAATGTTGTTTTTCGAGCACCAGTAAAGGAACGACTTTTCGTCGGTGAGGGTGTTGCCCAGCTCCTTCACGTACTGGCTCATGCACATCTTCCCATTGTGCTTGGCATGCATCTTCTTCATGAACGCAAGGTGGAATTCCTCAAAATTGGCGTATTGCTCGTCCTTCACGAACACGTTGCCAATCCTGTTCAGCCCGTTCGCCTTCACTTCGGTGTCGTCCACGTCGAATTTCCCGAGGTGGAACGGCTCGGAGCACTTCATTATGTCCTCCTCAATCGAGCCGGTTGACGTCACTATGCAGCCGACTTTCTTCTCGCGGCACAATTGCGCGATTATTTCCCGCAAGCCCGAGGAAACCATGTTCGAGGTAAAAGCGAGGAAAATAGTCGCCTTGCCCTTCTGCATACGCCCGACCACTTCGGCGGCTTTCGCAAGGTGCGTTGCCTGGAATCCGATTGTTGCGTAGCCCGCCATAAGCTTCTCCACAGTGAGCCCCGGGCTCGCTTCAAATCCCGAAACAGCCGGCAATTTGCCTGACCTTATGGACTTGGAACTTACTTTCCGCTTGAAAGACACGTTTTCTGCCATAAAATGTCCTTTGCCGATAAACAATTAAAACAGGCTGCCAGGCTCAGTTCCCGCGCAAGTCGAATTCGGATCTCCCCGAGGGATATCCGATTGCCTGGTTTTTCCTCATCTCGTACATCCTGCCGCCTTGCGTGCATACGCTGTTCAGCCCGAATTCCACGAATGTCCCATAAACATGTTCTATTTTTGATTCGTTGAATTTCTCATCCTCCGTCTCCTTGCTGAAGGTAAGGATAACGAGCGCGTAAAATCCCTGACTGCGAAGTTCCTGCACCAGGGTTTCAAGCAGCCCATTGTCGTATTTCCCCTGGCGGGCGTATATTTCACAATCACCGCGAATCTTTTGCATGGCCAATTTGACGGCTTTTTTCACGCCCTGCCCGTCGCTTGCGTGCGCCATGAGGTGCTTTCCATTCTCCCTTTTCTCGACGGCGATAAGGGCAACGCACGTCAACAGGCTGCCGGTGTATAGCGGAACCGTTTTTTTGGCAATGACTGCAAAATCCTGCTTGACTTTTTTAGGGGGCTCCTTTCCGGAGTAAAATTCAATTATCTCCCGTTCAACCGGTTTTGCCAGCGCGGGTATTTCGCTTGCCGCAGGGCCGGCTTTCCGCATGAATGAAATTAGGGGATGCTTCATCGCAGCCAGCACGCGGGTTCTGAAAGGTTCCCTGAACATGTTTACACTAATTTTTATTAATTACAACTCTATTTAAACCTTCCTTAGATTAGCTATCAGTTTGTTCTGCATTCTTGAAAAAAAGGATAAAGCCGCCACGCGGCGGCTCGTCTTTCCGAAAAATCGGGAAACAGGCTTAGCTGTGCAGTATGCGGAGGAGAGATACGCGTATTGTCTTCTCGTTTATTTGGAGCTTGGACAGGCTCTTTGCCAGGTCGCCCTCTTTCATCATGTTGAGCCATGGCGCGAAGTGCCCTCCCTTCGCGTGGTAAAGCACTGCGTCAAGCGGCGCGGTCTTTATCAGCGTGGAAAGTTCTGTCACGTTCTTTGCCCTTCCGATTACCCTTCCGTCTGGCATCTTGAAGACGAATTCCTTGCCAGGCATGCAGTCAGCCATAATATACACCTCTGACTTCCCTGTTCGTTCCCGCCATTTAAATATTTTTCGCCAAATCTGGCTTGCTGGAAACCCCCTTTATAAAGGGCTTTTTTAGGTTTATAAAGGGCTTTTTAATCTTTATAAAGCCCCCAAGCGGCATGTGCCAGCTCAAGGGCAACATCCTCGGAGGAGTAGTTGAAACCCATCACGCGGTAGAGCATGTCCCCTGCCCGCTTGTTGAGAAATGATGCAGAAAGAGCCGCTTTCATGGGCGTGGGGCAGGCTGGGTGCGAGTAAATCGCCGCCAGAAGCCCCGCAAGCACGTCTCCGGTGCCGCCCTTTGTCATCCCTGCGTTGCCGCCCTTGATTTTCACCGCCTTTCCCATGGAAGCGACGACGTCTTTCTCCCCTTTGAAAAGTATGGTGCAGCCGTATTTTTTGGATATTTCAGCCACGGATTTTTCATTTGCCGCAACGCCGAATGCAGTTTTGAACTCGATTGCGTGCGGGGTGAGGATGACGCTGCCGTGCAGGAGATTTTTGGGAACGGTTTTTATCGCCGCGGCGTCAAGCACGCACTTCTTGCCCGTGCGCAGGATTTTCTCCACCATCTTCTTCGTTCCCGCGTCGGGCTCCATGCCGTTCCCCAGAAGCACGCAGTCGGCATGCGCAAGCGCGAAATCGAATTTGCCCTTCCCCACGCAAATCACGTTCGGGGTGGCGATTTTCATCTTCTTCACGACAGATGCATTCTCCTTTGTGGAGTGGAAATAGACGAGGTCGCAAAAGCGCATCGCGGCAAGCGCCGAGAGTATGGGCGCCCCATGGTATATCTTCCCCCCTCCGATGATGAGCACCACGCCGTTTTGCCCCTTGTGGCTGCCCCTTTTCGGGCGCGGAAGGTATAGTTGCGCTTTGTCCATACACGGCTTTCAGGAAATTACATTCAAAAGCTTTTATGTTAAATTACATATATGGTAGCGATTATTTCTCCTAATTACGGGAAAAACTCGGCGATTGCAGGCAGGGGCGCACCTTCTTCTGACGACTTCGAAAAAAGGGAGTATTGCGGCGCGTTCGGAATCTTCTCTTTCTCGGGCAAACCGGTCGCCACCGACATTTACATGGGGCTGATGAACCTGCAGCACCGCGGGCAGGACTCGGCGGGCGCAGCGACGTCGGACGGAAAAAATATCGCGAGCGTGCGCGAGCTTGGCATGGTCGCGGAAATTTTCAACGAGAAGGCGATTGCCGCGCTTGCCGGGCACGTCGGAATAGGACACGTGCGCTACCCCACAATCGGCGCTGGCGGAGTGGAGGATTCCCAGCCCTTTGTCGCAACCGCGCGCGGCAAGAAATTCGCCCTCGCGCACAACGGCAACCTTTCCAATTACGGCAGGGTGAAAAAAATAATGGAACAGACGGGCTACAAGTTCTGCTCCACCTGCGACGCCGAGCTGATACTCGCGGCATTCGTCGAGGCTTACGAAAAGAAGCCAGACCTCTTCGAGGCGTGCTCGGACGTCATGAAAAAAATCGACGGCGCCTACTCGGTGGTGCTTGTTACGGATTCCGGCGAGCTTGTCGTTTTCCGCGACCCGCAGGCAATCCGCCCCATGTGCTGGGGAAGAAGCGATGACAAAATCGTTTTCGCATCCGAGTCCGTGGCGCTTGACATCCTCAACTGCGAGCTTCAGGGAGACCTGGCGCCCGGCGAAGTGGTCGTCGTTTCCAAAGAGGGCGTAAAGCGCAAGATAGTCGCAGGGGAGGGCAAGCCCCGCCACTGTGTTTTCGAATACGTCTATTTCTCCCGCCCGGACTCCAAGATGGACGGCAAATGGGTTTACGAGGTCCGCCACAAGCTGGGGCGCGCGCTTGCGAGAAAGGCGCCGGTCAAGGCGGATTACGTGGTCGCAGTGCCGGACACCGCAAGAAGCGCGGTAGCCGGATACTCTCAGGAGTCCGGCATCCCGGTTGCCGAGGGGTTGATAAAAAACCGCTACATCGGCAGGACGTTCATCATGCCCTCGCAGAAAAAGCGCATGGACGCGATAAAGCTCAAGCTCAACGTGGTCCGCCAGGTTGTCGAGGGCAAGAGGATAGTGCTGATTGACGACTCGATTGTGCGCGGCACTACCATGGGGCCCATAGTCAAGCTCATCCGCGACGCGGGAGCGAAGGAAATCCACCTGCGCATCACCTGCCCGGCGGTCATTGGGCCGTGCTTTTATGGAATCGACCTGCCGACTTACAAGGAGCTTATCGCGGCGAACAAGTCTGCCGAGGAAATCTGCAAGCTTGTCGGCGCCGACACGCTCGTATACGAAACAATCGACGACCTTGTGGAATCAATCGGGATGCCCCGTGAGCAGCTCTGCCTCGGGTGCCTCAATGAGGACTACCCGACGGAATTCGGGCGGGAAATATCCAAGAAGATAAAAGCAGCGCAGGCAGGCGGCAAGGACGGCATCCGCGTCTGGGAAGAGCAGGGATAGGTGGGTTGTCTGCAGAAGAGCAAACCAATCGCGCGGCTGGTTCATTCCATTACCCACGGGAACATCTGGCTCTCCGCGCTCTCGCTCATGAAGTCCGGCAAGGTCTACGCCTACGTGCTTCCCGCGGGGATAAAAAAGGAATTCGGCTTTTCCCCCTCGAAACTGATGACCTATTTCGTATTGTACAAGCTCGAGGACGAGGGGCTGATTTCCTCTGCATTCGAAGGAAGGCGCAAATACTACAAAATCACTGCAAAGGGCAAATCCGCGCTCTCCGAGGGCAAGAGGAAACTTCGCTCCCTTTCGGAAAAACTGTGAAGGTGCCATCATGAAAAAATCCACCCTCATAACCGGCGTGCCCGGCACGGGCAAGACGACTGTGGCAAAGCTCCTTTCGCAGGGCTCGGAAACGGCACTAATAGACATCAACAAGCTCGTCAACGCGCTTTCCCTTTACACCCACACCGACGAGTCCGACGGGGCGAAGGTGGTACGCCTGCCTGAACTCGAAGCCGAACTGTCCTCCGCGATAAAGGCGGAAAAGCGGAGCGTCATAGTGGAGGGGCATCTTGGCTGCGAGATGAAACTGCCTGTTTCAAAGGCGATAGTGCTCCGCTGTGAGCCAAAGGCGCTTCGCGCAAGGCTTTCCACGCGCGGCTATTCGCCCTCGAAAATTTCCGAGAACGCGCTTTCCGAGGCGCTTGACTACTGCACCGTGCTCTCCGAAAAGAAATACGGCAAGGCAAAAGTGTGGGAAATAGACACCACGGAAAAAACCCCGAAGCAAGTCGCTGCTCTTTGCGGAAAAATAATCTCAGGCAAACTAAGGAAAAAACCGGCGGCAGTCTCATTCCCCGATGCCCTTATCCGCGAGGCGATAACCGGCGAGAAAATAAGGAAGGCGATGGCGAAATCGCAAGCCTGAATCAAATTCCCAAAAAGTCAATCTCTTTCTTTCCCTTGGGGTAAATTTTGCCGACAGGGGATTCAACGGGAAGCTGGTATTCCTCGGCAACGCGCACAAGCTCGGAAACATCGAGGAATTTGTCAAGGACAAGATACGGGACTTCCCCATCGTTGGTTTTCTTCCTCACGAGCCGGAAGGTAAGCTTCTGCATTATGCTGTTGCGCTTCACCTGCACCACTACCTCGCCTTTCGAGAGTGCCTCAGCCCTTTTTTCAAACGCCACAAAAATCGACCCTGGTAAATATTAGTAGCCCCAACCGGATTCGAACCAGTGTAACGAGGTTCAGAGCCTCGTGTCCTTGACCACTAGACGATGGGGCTACGGCGGGAATAGTGCAGGAATAGGTTTAAAATGCCTCGATTTCGAGCGACAGGTTGGCAGGGGCGGTCTTCATCGTCAATTCGCTTGTCGAGGCGAAGTCCGCGCCGGCTCTCAGATATGCCCCTGCATTCTCAATAGTTATCCCGCCGGACGCCTCGATTATTATCTTCGGGCTCGCCTTCCTCGCCGCCTTCGCTATTTTCCTGAGTTTTTCAGGGGATACGTTGTCAACGAGTATCGCTTCGGCGCCGGAAAGCGCGGCGGCAATCGCAGTTTCTTCCGACGAGACTTCCACTTCCACGAATTCTCCAAGCCCGAAGCTTCCGCACGCGAACTCAACCGCGCGCTTTTCCCCGATATTTGCCGCCTTCATTATCGCCGCAATGTGGTTGTCCTTGATAAGTATGCCGTCGGCAAGCGTGAGCCTGTGGGTGAGGCACCCTCCAAGCGCCACTGCGCGCTTCTCGGAATGCATAAGATTCGGGATTGTCTTCCTCGTCGCGGCGATTTTCCATTTGCCGTATTTCCTGCTCGCCTGCGCGCAAACCGTAGCCACGCCTGAAAGGAGAGAGAGGTAATTGAGCGCCGTGCGCTCGCAGGCAAGGACTGCGCGGGCGTTTCCAGACACCGTGCAAACCGCCTGCCCCTTTTTCACGCCCGCGCCTTCGCGGAATTTCCATTTTGCCGAAACGCTCCTGCTTTTGAAAATGGCGTCAGCTTCCACTGCGCCGCAAAGGATGAAATCGGATTTCGCGACTATCTTTCCGCTGCACCTCGCAGCTTTCGGGATGCATTTTTCGCCTGTCGCGTCGGACGCGGCATCCTGTAAAAGCGCGGCAAGAGCGGCTTCCCTCGCGAGGCGCGCGCTTGGCTTTCCCATGAAATGCCTGATGCCTGCTTTCATGTGCCTGCTTTCGGATAAAACGCATTTTAACCTTGCTTGCGAATTCCCCCTATGGCAGGGCAGGAAGCCGAAATAGGCGCACTCGGGGTAATCATACTCGCAGGCGTTGTTGGCAGGCTTTTCCTGCGCAAGACCGGCATTTCCGACGTTCTGCTGCTTCTGCTTCTGGGCGCGCTCGCGGGCGCGATTCTTCCCGCATCCATGGTCGACGGCTTAAGCCAGCTCATGCTTCCCGTCGGCGCAATCGCGCTTCTCATGATAATCCTCGACGAGGGGCTGCACCTGCCGCTTTCAGAGCTTGCCAAGCAGGCGCACAAGGCTGTGCTGTTCAGCCTGCTCTCATTCGCGCTCTCCTTCGCATTCACGTTCGCCATAAGCTACGCAATACTCGGGCAGGAGATGCTTCTCTCGCTCGTCATATCCGCGATTTTCGCATCCGTCGCGCCCGAGCTGGTGTCCGGCTTTCTCTCGGCGCGCGAGGCGCACGAATCGACAAGAGGGCTCTCCGAGCTTGAGTCCACGCTCTCCGATGCCCTTTCGGTGATACTCACTCTCCTGATTGTCTCGTCCGCGCACGCGGGCGCAGGCGCGGATTTGGGCAGGCTGCCCCTTGACCTGACTCTCTTGGCCCTGCTTTCCGTCGCCCTCGGCGGGGTGTTCGCCGCGATTTGGCGCGGGCTCGTGGTGAAGTTCGCCGAGGAGAACGAGCACATAATGGCAATAGGGTTTGCCGCGCTCATCTATGCGCTGTCCGGCGCAATCGGGGCGAACGGAGTGATAGCCGTCTTCGCGTTCGGCTTTTTCCTCGGCAATTCCACCCACAAGTCCGTGGACGAGCTTCGCAGGTTCCACTCGGAAATCAGCTTCTTCCTGCGCACGCTCTTCTTCGTCTACCTCGGCGTATTGCTCTTCCACTCGGAAAAGCCGTTTGAAATCGGGCTCTTCGCACTTTCGCTTTCCATGCTTCTCGCAGTTGCGCGCTTGCTTGCCAGCCGCGCGATTTCAATCCTCGAGCCAACCGTCCGCAAGGGGCGGCTGCTTGAGTCCATCTCCTCCCGCGGGCTGACCTCGGCGGTGCTGTCAGTCATCGCCTACCACGAGCTTTCGCTGTCCGGCGCAAAGCCCGCAATCGACCTTCCCCTGCTCGCGCTCTTCGTCATCTTCTTCACGAACGCGATATCGGCGCTTCTGGTTTTGAGGAACAGGAAAAAGGAATAGGTAATCGCCGGCAAGGGTAATGAAAAATCAGACGCCAGCGTAAGGAAGAAAAAATAAAAATAAAAAAAGGAAAAAACAGGCCCTTAGAAGAGCCTGTGGAGCTTGTCCTTGTTCTTCTTGGAGACTTCCGCAATCGTGTCCTTCATGCCAAGCCCGATTGCAATCGCAAAGCCGAGGCCGAGCGCGAAGGCGAGAGCCGCAAGCACCACCAGGAATGACCAGACCAGGAGGGACGGGTCAGCCGCCGGAAGCAGCATGGGCAGCGCAATCACGAGCGCGTTGTACGCAATGAAGAGCTCAACTAATATCCCGACGGAATTCGCGAACGGGATGGCCTTGCTCTTCTTCATGCGGTCGGTTATGTAGTCTCCCGCAATCAGGCATGCGAGGAGTATTATCAGCCCCTGCACGAGCGAGGGGAGGTAGCCGACCGCCTGCGTTGCGATGTATGTGAGCACCGGCACCCTCACCATGTCCGAGGCAATCGCGAGGAACGCGACTCCCACGTAAAGCTTGAGGAGCGCGACTGTGATGTCCGTGAACGTGAAGCCCACGAATGCGTCGTGCACGCCATGGCCCTCGAGATATTTCTCGATTTTTATCTGCTTGGAGAATAGCCTAAGCCCCTTTCCCAGGATGTCCGCGACGAAAACGCCGGCGAACATTACCACTATGAAGATACAGAAGGCAGCCAACCCGGCGAGCAGATTGCCCGCGAAACCGGCGGTTCCCAACTGGAGCTGTCCGAGCATTTCTTCATAAACCATCACATATCACCGAGAAGAATTCCCGCCCTCGCTATTTAAGCTTTGCGGAAAACCCGGCTGGCGTGTGCCTGCAGAAGAAGAGGGCGAAGCTCACGGGTTAATCGAGCCGCACTCGATTTTGCTTATTGTCACGCGGACCGGCTCGGTCAGGTTGGACTTCGAGCGGCATTCAACGGCGTATTCGAAGTCGGATGACGAGGGGATGTTTCCTATCCGCACATTGTAAACTTCGCCGAAGCAGCGGTAATACAGCTCCTCGTCCGCGTTGTAGCCGTGCCCGAACACGGTCCCGCGGTAAACGTTCTCGCCGTTTTCGAACGAGTAGCGCATGGGCTCCTGCTGCACGCTGCATCCACGCTTGGTTGCGTATATCGTGAGATTCGCGCTTGAGCAGGGCAGGCCGTTCAACCGCGCAGTGACGCTTACTGCGCCTGCTGTGTCGTAGCGGCATATGCTCGTGCCCGTGTATATCCCGACTGCAGGCGTGCTTTTCTCCCCGCTTCCGCAGTCATATGAAAGGGTTGCCTGCGCGCCCCCTGTGGAGGCATAAACGGAAACAGTCACCGAGTCGCCCGCGACTATTTTTTTCGGCGTCACGCTGATGGTGCACATGCCCTTCGCCCCGCCCTCCCTCGGCTCGTCGCGCGCGAATTTCGCGCTTCCGCACGAAGCCCCGTCAAGGTAGGCGACGACAGGCGATGGCAGGGCGAGCTTTTCGCAGAAGAAAGCGTTCCCCGTGCGCTCAGCCCAAGTATTGTCCGGGCACTTCACGGTTATTTCGCCGCCGCTGTCCGTCTTTACCATGACATAATAAGTCTCGCCCATGCCGCGCTGGAAATCCACGAGGCACGATGCCGCCTCGGTTCCATTCTGCGTTTGCGCGGGCGGGGGCAGGATGGGGCTCGTTTCGTTCGCGCCAGCGTCGTCCCCGTAATTCTGGACTCCAGTCGGCATGGTTTTCACGCCTGTGGAATCAGGGGTCGCGTTTTGCTGCGCCGGCGCATCTTCAGCAATGCACCCGAAGGCTAAGAGAACGGAAAGAAGGATTGCAACTGCCGCGATTTTTCCCATGCCTCCCGTTTCCTTGTGGGAAAACAACATTATAATACTTGGGAGGCAATCCGCGTGCGGTGGTCGTGTGGCATCTTCAGGCAAGATTGCAAAAGGCGTTTTCTTCGGCGCGCTCGCAGGCATGATAGACGTAATCCCGATGGTTTTCCAGAAGTTGACCTGGGACGCGAACCTCTCGGCATTTTCAATGTGGGTTGCCGCCGGAATAATAATTTCGACATCAAGCCTCCAGATGAAGGGATACCTGAAAGGGTTCCTGCTCTCGCTTCTCATTGCAATTCCAGTTTTGATAATCGTCGGCTGGAATTCCCCCGCGAGCCTCCTTCCGATGGGAATCGCAATCGTCGTCCTCGGCAGCCTCCTCGGGCATTTCATCGACTGATAAGCAGAGCCCGAAAAAGAAAGCGCCCCGACCGGGCCCTAGGGGGCATAGCAAACATCATATCCCCCTGAGGGTTCACCCCCAGTCTGCAAAATAAGAAGATAAGCGCCCCGACCGGGATTCGGACCCGGGTCACCAGATCGACAATCTGGGATGCTAACCACTACACCATCGAGGCTCTTTCTTGCTCTTTTCTCGGAAGGGAATATAAATATCCCGCCAGTGTGATCTGTTCAACCCTCTTTCTCACGTTTTCCGTGAACGCTTTTGCGAGCGTCCCCATCTGGAGCGAGCAAAAGGGTTCTTGAACACACAACATCTTGATGACTGCCGACACAATCGCCGACTGCCGTGTTTGTTGACTACAGCCAAGCACTCTACCAGGTTGAGTTATGGCGGGACGAGGATTAGTAGACGGCAAAATGTTTATATACCATGATTTCTTCCCCGCATTTTTCCGCGCCCCTCCTTTTCTCATATGCACTTTTTTGTGCATTATTAGACTATTTTGTTTATAAGGGTTTTGCCGCAGAGGACAAACGCGCGCCGGTGGCGCGAAAATGGTGAAACCAATGGCAGGCAACAGGCAGGCGCAAAGGCGGGAAAAGCTCGACATGCTCGCGCACTTGCTGCTCCGCGAGCGCACATCCGTCAGGAAGGCTGCGGATGCAATCGGCGTCTCGCACATGACGGCATACCGGATGCTCTCCGAGATGGAATTCACGGTAAAATAACTCCAAGAGGGAAAAAATGGCAAACACGGCAACTTCAATGTATCCGCACGGGGCAACGCAACCCCAGATGCAAAAGATAAATGAAAAGAGGCGCGAAGAGGCGCAGCAGCGCAAGAACGAATTCTCCAAACTCCAGAACGGCTTTGTCGGCGCGAAGGCAATCGACGCCTTTTTCAGGCGCACGCCGCTTCTCGGCTGCTGAGCGTCGGACTTGATTTAAACACTGCGGCAGAAGGGAAAGCATGCAATCCGCAATAGTGTTCGACCTCGACGGAGTGGTCTACAAGGGGGCGGACGGCATTCCCGGCGTAGCCGCGGAAATCACCCGCCTCCAAAAAACAGTGAAAGTTCTTTTCCTCACCAACAACGCGACAAAAAGCCGCGCGGATTACATTTCCCATCTGGCAACATTTGGCATCAGGGCGTCCCCCGATGAAGTGATGACTTCCTCTTTTGGCGTGGCGCACTACATAGCCGAGAAATACGGCAAGGGAAAATCGGTTTTCGTGGTGGGCGAGTCAGGGCTGAAAGACGAGCTTGTGCTTGAAGCCGGCGCGAAACTCGCAGACGGGGCAGGGGCGGACATCGTCGCCTGCGGGCTTGACCGGCACATCAATTACGCGAAGCTCGAAGCCGGCTTGCAAAACCTCGTGGAAGGCGCGGCGTTCATACTCGCGAACAACGACCCCACGTGGCCCAAGGAGCGCGGGGTCGCTCCGGGAAGCGGCGCGATTGCGGCATCGCTCATTTTCGCTTCAGGCAGGCAGCCGGATGCCATAATCGGCAAGCCCTCCAATTATCTCATAAACAAGCTTCTTGAAATGCACAAGATAAAGCCGAAAGACGCGACTTTCGTGGGCGACAGGCTCGAAATAGACATCCGCATGGCGAATGCAGTCGGGATGAAGTCCGTGCTCGTGCTGACTGGCATCGCAAAAGAAAAAGACATAGCGCACGCGCCTGCAAGCGACAAGCCCGCGATAGTCATCCGCTCCGCAGCGGAAGTGGGGAAAGCGCTCGGAATCTGATTGAAGCTGAGTTTCCTCCGTTTAGCGGAACAAGTCCCTGACAGCCTGCTCGACATTCTCCTTTGTCTCATTGTCGAGGTTGTCCATCATGGACGGCTCGGACGCTTCCTGCGCAGCCTGCTGCGCATTCGACTGGTCCGCCTGCATTGGTGATGGCGCCGCGGGCTGCGATGGCGCTGAAAGCATCGCGGATATGCTCACATGCACTGTTGCGCTGCATGACTGGCAGCGCGCAGATACGGTGATGTCCTCAACTTGCATGTCGGACGAGAAGTCAAAAGAGTTGCTCGCGCCGCACTTGCAAAGCACGTATTTTTTGAGGGAAACCATGGCACCACCGACTCAAAAAGCGCATAGAAGGATTAAATAGTCTCGCCGCCGAGAATTTTCCATGGGAGAGGCGCCGATTTCATCCACCGCAGAAGTGCGGATTCCATCCGACCCTCTATTGCAGATAATAGGGCAGGACGAGGCGGTGAAAATCGGACGGCTTGTCGGAAGGCAGCGCCGCCACCTTCTTCTTGTGGGCCCGCCCGGCACCGGGAAATCCATGCTCGCGCAGGCAATCGCCTCCACTCTTTCCAAGCCTAAGCAGGAAGTCATCGTGCTTCACAACCCTGAGAAGCCCGAGCGCCCGATTATCCAGGTGCGGAGTGCCGCGTCGAAAAAGGCAGCCGGCAAATTCGCCTGCGAAGTGCTGGAACCCCACATGGTGCCGGCATTCGTCGCAGAGAAGCTCGGCTTCCGCTGCCGCCGCTGCGCGCGGTTGTCTTCTCCGGACGCTTCAAGCTGCTTTTTCTGCGGAGCGGACAAGTACAAGAAGGTCCGCGGGCCGTTCGAGGATTTGCTCGTGGGCGCGGGAATACCTGACAAGGAGGAGCGCGTGCACACCACCCGCATCCGCGACGGCAAGGAAGAGCTTATCGTTTACGAGCGGCGCGGCGGCAAAATCGCCATACTCACGCAAAAGGAGCTCTCAAAAATCGCGGAGCTTCAGCAAAAGGCGCAGTTCAAGGTCGTGCTTTCGATAAACCGCCCGAATTTCGTGCAGGCGACCGGCGCGTCAGAAACAGAGCTTTTGGGCGACGTGCGCCACGACCCGTACGGCTCGCACCCAGCAATCGGCTCGCTGCCCTATACTCGCGTGGTGCCCGGCGCCGTCCACGAGGCGCACGAGGGCGTGCTCTTCATAGACGAACTCTCCTCCCTTGGCAAGCTCCAAAGATTCCTTCTTACAGCCATGCAGGAGAAGAAATACCCGATAACCGGCAGGAACCAGTCCTCAACTGGCTCGTCTGTGCGCGTGGATGACGTGCCTGCTGACTTCATACTCGTCGCGGCTGCGAACATAAACGACCTTGGGGCAATACTCCCGCCGCTTCGCTCGAGGATACTGGGCAACGGCTACGAGCTTCTCATGAACACGCACATGGACGACAACGAGGCAAACCAGCTCAAGCTCACGCAGTTCTTCGCGCAGGAAATCGTGCGCGACGGTAGGATTCCGCACATGGACGCAGGCGCGATAGAAGCAATGGTCGGATTCGCCAGAAAGAAGGCGAAGGAAATAGACGGCGTTTCAGGTCTTACGCTTCGCCTCAGGCTTCTTTCAGGAACAGTGAAGATGGCTGGCGACCTCGCGCAAAGCGAGGGAAAGCAGCTGATTGACGCGCAGGACATCAAGTTCGCAATACAGAATTCCAAGCCCCTGGAAGAGCAGATGAGCGACAAGTATGGCTCCCTATTCAAGGCGTCGTTTGCCGACCTTGGCTTGAAGCAGTCGAAAAGCGGCAGCGAAATCGGCTGAGAAAAATAGGGCTTCTTACGGGCTAATCATACCTTTCCCTCTTCTTTGAGCTCCATTGGGGATGCGCCCCAATGTCTGTTCAGGTGCTCCAGCACGCTGAACATGCGGCTCAAAGTCTGGAAAAGTTTTTCAAACTTTTCCAAGCGCCCACAGCAAAACAAGCGCGGAAGCAATCAGTATCAGCGGAAGCGCGATTCTCAAGACCGCGACAACGGCATTTATGGTGGACGCGATTTCAATGGACTGCCCGCTTCCGAAAACCTTTATCCTGAAGCGCTCCTCCGCGGAGTCAAACTTCACTTCCTCCATCCTGCCGTTTGCCTCGTAAAACAGCCTGCGCACAAGCTGGCAGAAGTCCCCGCACCGCTCGCTTCCGAGCGGGTTGAGCACGCCCCGAACGGTGTTTATCTGGTGCGTGTCGGTAGTCATGACCTCGCCGCGGCAGGCGCATCCGCGCTCGCGCCCGAGGTGCTCGAACAAATCGACTATCTCCGTGCGGAATTCAGGGGTGATGCCGTTTGAGTCCACCAAAAGCAGCGCGTTCAATTTCTTCCCCTGCGAGAACAGTGCGAGCTTCACTCCATTCATGCCTATTGTCTCAACGGCTATGTTGCCGCTGGCGCAGCCGAACTTGAAGCCCGCGCGCTTGGATTCAGTGTCGAACAGCTTGCGCGTGGCGTCCAGCATCTCAAAGCCAATCGGGCTTCCGACTTCGACCGAAGTGATGTCCCCTGTTTCGGCATTGTGCTCGTCCACCACGCCCACGCTCCTGCACGTGCGCCTCGCGTTCTCCATGAGCGCAAGCCCCAGCCCCAAGCTCACGTCTTCCGTGGTGCGCGGGGCACGGCTGTATGAAACGAACGCGGAATCGTTTATGTGGTAAGCGCTTGCGCGGACCGTCCCTATCCTGCAGCATGAGAATGCCATCCTGCCCTGGGCAAGGCGCAGCTTCCTCATGGCGCGGTGGCACGCTGAAACCACCTTGTGGATTTCGCTTGACGAAACCGGATTGAAGTCATGAGTGGCTGTCCCGTGGAAAACGAAAACTTCCCGTGTCTCCGCCTTCCCAGCGGCTCCCTTGCCAAGCTCGTGCTTCTCAAGGGCTTCGGATATCATGTGCGTGAATTCGCTCCCGCCGAGGTTCCCGAACGGGCCGTAGTGTATGTATGGGACCACGAAAAGCGCGCGGTTCTGCTTCCCCGAGAACTCGCAGAGCCACACGAGTGTTTCCGCCTCCTCGCCCATCTCGTCGAATACCTCCTCAAGCCCCTTGTCGCCGTAAAGCCACTGCGAGGCGAACATGGACAGCGCGTCCATGCTGGAAATGCCGAGGTTCTTTTTCATCGGGGCGGAAATCACGTAGAAGAAAGCGTAGAGCGCGGCGAGGAACACGAACGAGCCGAGATACACTTTCATGACGAGCCCAGACAGGTCGGATTCAGCGGCAAAGCCCCCGCGCGCGAGGTAGAATATCAGGAAAAGCACCATCTGCATGGTGGCGAGGAAAAACGCGCTCCTGCGGAAGTCGAATGCGAGCAGGAGGGTGAAATACCACAGGACGAAAGCCGAGGCAAAGCCGACGTATGCGACGTTCTTCGCGCCATCCCACGTGTTGGCAAGCGCGAATGAGGCAAGATAGAACGCGCCGTAGACAATCACGGTCAGAAGCGCGAGGAAAACCGAGCGGCGGAATATCGCCTTGCGGCGCATGATGAAAAGCCCGACAGCAGAGAGAAGCGCCGGGAATGCGAGCAGGAACACGCCGTCCACGCCCGCCGCGAAAAGCCCGGCTGCCCCGGATGTCTGCTGCCTCGCAAGCCCGAACAATACGCCGAAGAGGAACGCGGCGGCAATCACCATGAGCGTGGTCTTTGCCGGATGCGGAAGCGTCAGGAAGTATTTCGAAAGAATAAGAGTTTCCTTCTTGACCTGCGACATGGTTTGCACCCTGCGCTACTTTTGCCATGCTTTGCTGCGGCGCTTCGCCTTTGCCGGCGGAATCCCGTCGTCAGCCGCGCCGGAGATGAGGTCCTGCATGCGCACGGTGTTGCGGATGAACTCCTCCGCAAGCTCGTCAAAGCTCCTGCCCGACTTCTGCGCAATGCGCATAAGCTCAAGCGTGATGAAGCGTATTTCCGAATTTGCCGTGCTTGGGATTTCCTCTTCTTCCATGGACTGATTTTCCCCTGTATGGGTATATATACGTATCACAATCCATTTTTGCTTATGGTCCGATTCTGTCCGGTGTGCGGCAAGCCCGATTCAGGGCAGGAGTTCATTGGCGAGCTGTGCCTGGACTGCGCTTCCGGCAGGCTCAAGCCTTTCCCGACAATACATATCCTCATCTGCCAGAAATGCGGCGAGGTAATCGAAAAGGGGAACCGGCGCAAGAACACCACCATTGACCAGGAGACCGAGCGGTTGCTTAAGCTGAAAGGCACGGACCCGGTCTTCTCGCCCACGCACACCTCCGTCGAATACGACAGCGATTATGGCAGGGTGAGCCAGCCCATCACGCTTCTTTTCGAGAAGCGCATCTGTACGGAATGCAGCCGCTCAAGCTCGCAGTATTTCGAGGCGATAGTGCAGCTGCGCGGGGAGCCGGCAAAAGTCGCGAGAATGGCCGAGATGATGAGCAAGAAGCTTCAGGAGCGGACGTTCATCCCGAAAATGGAGGAGCTCAAGGAAGGCGTGGACATCTATTGCGGAAGCCGCAACGAGGCTATTGCCACGCTTAATGTCTTCAAGCTCGGCTTTTTGAGAACAGAAAAGCTCGCAGGGGAGAAGAACGGGAAGCGGCTCTACAGGACAACGCTTCTGGTCAGGCTTTAGAGTTGCAGAAATAGTCTGAAAACTTCTTCATGTCAGGCGTGCCGCTGCTTCCGAATGCAGCAACCCAAACCCTCGCCATCTTGCCGTGCTCGTGCAAATCCTTCTTCAACTGCGCCGCAACTGCTTCTGTCCCTTCCTCGCGCACGAATTTCACCGGGCACAGCGCCCCTTTCTTCTGGTCTTTCCCATCCAGTTCGAACGGGTATAAGCGGCACACATGCGGGCGGTCCGAGTAGATGGTGCAAGCCAAGTCGTCGTCCAAAAACGAGCAATCGACCTTCCTTCTTCTCTTTATCACTATGAAATATTCCGCGACTTTGCGCTCCTGTTTTACAAGAAGCGGGTAGTGCGGGGTTTCCTTGGAGTCAATTGCGCATGAAAATTCGAGAAACTCATCGGCAGGAATCCCGATTGCTTTTTGCAGCCGCACCGCTTCCGGAATGGTAAGGACAACTGCAAGCCCCCTGCAGCATTTCGCCGTGCAGGACTTGCAGGAGTTGATGATTGCGGACGAAATTGGTGGCATGAGAATCAGGTTTCAGATTGAGGGGTTGGGCGAACCGACAAGTGCTTCGCACTTGTCGAACATGTCGAACGGTGCGCCGTTCGACAATTCGACACTTTCGCTGCGGCGAAAGATGTCGATGGGATCGTAGGGATTTGAACCCTAACATGCAGGTTTATTCTGCCCCGTGAGGGGAATCTGGAGCCTGCCGCGCTACCAAATTACGCCACGACCCCCTTGTATTCGCTAAATTAGCTGGGAGACAAATTAAAGAAGCTTTGCGGCGGCTCAGCCCGAGAGCAGGACAAGGCACGCCACAAGCGCGACCAGCAGGGCAATCAGGAGGATTTCCGACAGGCTCGCCACAATCCCATCTCCTTCATCATTCGTACCGGAGTGCCTCGACAGGCGCGATCGACGACGCGCTTCTCGCGGGTATCAGCCCGGAAACAGCCCCTATGCCGACCGAGAAGCTCATGCCAAGCAGTATGAGTTCCGGCGTGATTGAGGAGGGAAGCCCGAACGATGTCATTACCGCGGATGCGACAAATGAAAGCGCGATTCCAATCACGCCGCCGATGAAGCCCACCATGCAAGCCTCGAACAGGAAGAGCTTCAGTATGGTGCGCCTGCGCGCGCCCAATGACTTGAGGAGCCCGATGTATTTTGTCTGCTCAAGCACGGATGTAAACATGGCGTTTGCCACTCCTATCCCGCCCACAATGAGCGAAATTGAGGCAATGCCGCCGAGGAAAATCGCGAGCGTGTCCGTGACTGAAGATATGGTGGACGCGAGGCTTGTGGGAGTGGTCACGGTGAATGTCTGCTTTGCCGCGGTCTCCTTGCGCATGGTGCGAAGCTGCGCGCTTATGTTCCCCGCAACCTCGTCAACATCATATCCGTCCGCAGCGATTGCAATCACGCTGGAGGTGTTCTGCGTCTGGTTGAAAAGCGACTTTGCTGCCTTTATCGTTATGAATATGTTCCGGTCGGGGCCTGAAAACGAGGTGCCCGACTGGTTGAGCACGCCGACCACGCGGAACGCCTTCCCGTTTATCTTTATCTGCTTGTTTATCATGCTCTCGTTGAACGTGGATGCCTCGACCGAATAGCCGATTACCACAGATGTGTCATCCCCTGTGCCAAGTGTCCTGCCCTTGAGGATGGTTATGCCCGCGCTTTCAGGGAAAGCCGAAGGGTTCACCCCGATTACCGTCGTGGTCGTATTCTTGTTCTTGTAGCTTACCTTGCCGTTGCTGGACAATCGCGCGTCCACGTCCTTCACTCCTGTCACCCGCTTGAGAGTGGCTGCATCCGCGAACGTTATCGGCTCGGTGCTGCTGGAGCTGACCATTACCATCCCGGGCGGGGCGCCGCCTCCGAAAGACTGGCTTGCGCGCCCGCCTCCGGCGCTGATTGTAATGAGGTTCGCCCCCGCGCCGCTGAGGCTTTTCTGTATGTTCTCGTTCATGCCGGTGCTTACGGAAATCAGCGTCACTATCGAGGCAACGCCTATCACGATTCCCAGTATGGCAAGCCAGCTGCGCAGGCTCCTGTAGCGAAGCGAATTCATGGCAAGCTCCGCTAGCTCAAGGTTGGTGATGCCCCGCTTGCTGTCTGCGCGGGGCTTTCCTGTGCCGCTTTTCTGCGCCGTGCCTGCCATCGCATTTCCCCTTTTGCCGCTTATCTCTTCTTCCCCTTCTCATCGTGCGCTGCCTGCTGTGGCAGATGCGCCGCAATCTGCGGCTGGGCTTTCTTGCCCTTCTTGAAGTGCCTGTATGCGAGGAATCCTCCTGCAGCCACCACCACGACCACTATGCCTATCACGACGTAGTTCGGCCCGCTTGATGCGGCTGTCCCTGCCCTGCCGCCGAAGAGCATGCCAAGCGGGTTGCTGTTCGGGCCGCCGGCCATCGCTGCCGGGCTGCCATTGGCAATCGTCGAATTGCCAGTCCTGCCGCCCTGCACGAACGACACGTTGCCGGTTGTCTCAAGCGTCTGCTTTGCCGTGTGCTCCGCATTGTTGCTGTCCTTGAAAGTGACCACCACTGCCACGCTCTTTCCCGAGCCGCTCGGAAGCGCGACTGACGAGTAATCGTCCACGTTGAGCGTCCCTATGAAGCTCTCGGTCGGAGTCGTCGAGCCGATTGCCGTTGCGGAGACGTGCACGCTTCTTATCTGCGAGTTGCCGGTGTTTGCGACCTGTATCTGCGAAGTGGCGCCAGTGGTGTCAAGCGACACGGTTATCTCGGGCGTGGCTTCCACCACAACTCCCGACATGTAGGATGCCTTCTGCCCCTCGGCAGTAGTGAGTGTCAGGGGCAGCGTGTAGTAGCCCGAGCTTGCCGAGGAGGAGATTCCGATTGTCACGGTCTTGCTCGCGCTTTGCCCTGCCGGAACCGAGTCGAAATACGCCGTTTGCACCCCGATTGGCGTGAAAACCGAAGTCGTGTTTATTGCAATCGTGCCGGACATCGGAGTCGCGCCCGCGTTCTCAAGCGTGAGCTGGAACGGGACCTGCGCGCCTATTTCCACTGTTTCAAGCGGGGTGAGGCTCAGCCTGTATTTCGACGAGGATTCGAGCACGGTTATCGGGCCGAGGTAATATGTCTCGTTTGTCGGCTGCTTGAGCGCGTCTTGGTATGTGAAGATAATAGGTATTGCATAGGTGCCTGTTTTCGCGTCCGAGGAGGACACCATCGAAAGCGCCACCTTCGCAGTGGAGTTCAGCGGGATGTTGCCTATTTTCTTCTCGGTCGAGCCGTAAAGCGTGAATGACGCGTCGTTTGGCGTCCCGATGACGAGGTTGTTTATCACGCCGCCCGTGTTCTTTATGTCAAGGCTGAACACTATTTTGTCGCCCGGCGAAGTCACAATGGACGTATCCGTGAGCGCTATGTCAAGCGCCTTGTACTGCTTGACTGTCAGGGGTATGGATAGCGACGTTGTCTTGGGCAGGATGGAATTGCCCGAGGTATACGAATAGTAAATCCCGACATTGATCAATTGTATGCTGCCAGCGGATGACTGGTCTATTTCGAACGGCACGGCAATCTGGGCTGTGGAGCTTGACGCCACGTCTCCGATTGAAATAACGCTGTTCATGCCGTTTAAGTTGTAATTCGCGCTGACCGACTGCGCGGTCGCGTCCCCGCTGTTCTCAACCGTTATCTGGAGATACCCATGCGTGCCCGGATAGACGTCGCTGGGCACCGTAGTATAGCTTGAAATGCGAAGCAGGGGGCCGCTTGACGCCGCGGCAGCCTGCCCCAAAAGCAGCACGAACGCAAATGCAAGTGCAACAAAAATGCTAGTTCTTCCCATCCCAATCCCTCCGTGCCTTCCTGACGGTGTCGCTTTCGATCCGCCCGTCCTTTATCTTGATTATCCGATCAGCCCGCGCCGCGATGTACGGGTCATGCGTGACGAGTATTACCGTTATGCCGCCGTCCCGGCAAAGCCCTATTATGTGCTTCATTATCTCCTCGCCGGACTTGGAGTCTAGGTTGCCCGTCGGCTCGTCCGCGAGGATTATTTTCGGGTCGTTTGACAGTGCGCGGGCGATTGCCACCCTTTGTTTCTGCCCGCCTGACAATTGCGATGGCAGGTTGTTTTTCTTGTCGGACAGCCCGACTTCCTCGAGGTGGCGCTTCACCTTCTCCATCCTCTCCTTCTTGTCCGCCCCGCTTATCATCAGGGGCAGCTCGACGTTCTTGAAGACCGTCATGGTCGGCGCGAGGTTGAATGCCTGGAACACGAAACCGAGTGTGTCCCTGCGTATCACCGCCACTTTCTCGTCATTCATCCTCGAAAGCGGCACCCCGTCCACGTATATCTCCCCTCCGCTTGGGCGGTCGAGGCAGCCCAGCATGTGCAAAAGCGTGGACTTGCCGCTGCCAGACGGGCCGATTATCGCAATCAGCTCGCCGTGCGCAATCTCGATGTTTATCCTGTCCAGTGCCAGAAACGGCGTCTCGCCATCATATAGCTTGGAGACGTTCTCCAGCCTGAGCACTGGCTCGGTCTTTGCCATGTTATTGCCAAGCGCGGGCCGCTTTATATGGGATTCCCAACGTTATGCCCAAATCGCCCCCAAATCGGACAGGCTCCCGCTCGCGCTTTGTTGCGTGGAAAAAAGAAAGGAAAAAGAAAATTCAAAAAAAACCAGTTGACTCACTCATTGCCGACTTTCGCGAAAATCAGGAGGCCGATTGCGGAGAAGAACATGGGCACGAACGATATGCCGCTCGCAATCCCGTACTGGCCGAGCACTAGCCGCATGAGCGGCGAGGAGGTGAATGCGTAGAGCAGGAAGGAGAAGAGCACCGCGATTATCCCCAGCGTGAAATTCGTCCGCAGGACCACGTAGTCCTTCACGTATACGTAGAGCAGGTAGACCACGATTGCCACGTTGAGCGCGGAAAGCCCCGAGCGCAGCGCCATGTTGTCCTCAAGGAAGGCGATTTCGTTTTCCGGCGGGAAATGCCCCGGCCCTCCCCTAAACGCACGCCCTATGTCCGGCAGGAGAAGCGAGGAGATTGCGATTATGCCTATTGCCGCGGCTATGAGCGCAAGCGTGAAAACCGCCGCCTTCGCAGCGCCGTTCTTCACGTTCTGTTTCATGCCCGTTGTGCCCTTCGCATCATTTTTTTTCCTTGCCGCCATTCTTCCCACCTCTTATCATGCCCGCGAAATCCTTCTGCGCAAGCGCGATGTCCGATATGAAATATATTTTCCCGTATCCTTCCCCGCTGCACTCCAGCACCGAATTTTTCCGAAGCAGGTCCACGTGGTGCTCAGCAGTCTTGTAGTCAATGCCCGCGGCAAGCGAGAGCTGGCGCAGGTTCATCGGGCGCCTGTGAAGCAGCGAAAGAAGCGTTATCCTCGTCGGCCCGCCCTTCGTGCCCTCAAGCAGCCAGAAAAGCAGGCGTTTCATTGCATCCATGCGAACACGAATCCCTTCTTTGCTTGTGGAATTTTAAAATAATGCCTTGGGGCGGGCAGGCAACGGGGGCGCGGGCATGAACCGATTAAAAGTTTGCCCTTCCAGATGATTCGGGGTGGAGTCAGTGAAATTTTCCTTTTTCGCCGCGTTCATTGCAGTTTTTTCGTCGCTTGCGCTTGCCGCAATGCCAATTGAAAAATTCGTCAACGTTTCCTTCGAGCCGGACCAGAACGTCGCGGGCTTCTTCCTTCTTCCGGTCAATTCCTCATATGTGCTGGTTGCCGACGGGGTCGAGACATACGTTTACGACACGGGCGCCGGCTCCGCAATAAACGACACGGCGCGCATCGCCGACCTTCTCATTGCCGACTCCAAGGCGCGCAATTCGTTCGACTCGAAAGTGACGCTTGCGCAATCCTTCGAGCTGTCAGCGCGCCTGGCAAAAAAAACCGCCGAGTCGCACTGCATGCAGCTTACCGGCACGGACATGCACGACTGCACGGACAAGGACACGTGCGTTCTTGCCTGCATGTCCAACCCCAACTGCGCAAACCCGCTTTACTCCGACGGCTTCTGGGAGGCGATACTCGACTGGACAACCGCCCGCAAGGCATTCGACGCCTCGCTTTCGGGATTCGGCTCGGGCATTGACGCGATTTCCACAAGCGCCACTGCAATAGACTCCAAGATTGCCTCGCTTGACGAGCTTTCCAAAGTGGAAAAGAACCTCTCGCAGGGGCTTCTCTTCCTCAACAGGACGGATGAGGGCTGTTTTGGCAAGAACGCCACCCGGCGCTGCTACGAATACTGCACGAAAATAGACTATTCCGGCAAGGCAATACCTGTGCAGAGGCAGAACCTCGTCGCACTGAAAGCCGCTCTTCTCGACATGCAGAATCAGACTGCTCGCGCAAATGCGATACAAAATGCCAGCGCGAAAAACAACCAATACTTAAAATCGCGCGGCGGGGACTTCGCGTCGCTCAAGGTGGACATGGCAGGGGACTTATTGCAGCTCAACAAGTCATACGAGTCCCTTTCCGAAAAAGTGAACGACACGCAGATTCCGCCCATGCTCGCCTCGCTTTCCGCGCTCTCCGAAAAAATCGTGAAGGCGGGCAAGGAGGGCCGCTACCGCGCGGCGCTTTCCGAGAAACGAAATTACGAGTCTTCATACAAGGCGGTTTCCGACAGGCTCGACTCCGACCTGTCCAAGTACAACGCAGCGCTTTCGCAGATAGACGGGCTGAATGGCAAGGTGAACAACTCAAGCTGGCTGATTGGCGCGCAATCCTCCTCGACTTACGCCGCGAAGCTCTCCGCGCTTAGGGAAAACCTCACCTCGTCGCCCGCAACGCTCCAGAAAATCGCTGACATAAGCGCCGAAGCAGGAAACATAAGCGAGGGCCTCTCGGACGACATCTCCGCAGCAGCCTCGCAGGGCGGCGCTCCCTCCCAGCAGCAACAGCAGGCAGCAGGCGGGAAAACCGGCGGCTTGCCCTGCCTTCCGGCATTCGTATTGCTTGCCGCAGGTCTGTTCGTTGCCTTCAGGGAGCAGGGGGCATAGGCGGCTGGCGGCGGTTTCTCCTGCCATCGGGCTGCGGAATCGCTTGGGCGGGAATCAGAAGCGTTTAAATAGGCTTGCCCCAATAGACAGACGCTATTAGGAGGTCATTCTCATCCAATTTTCCTTCGGAAAATGGATGAAAATCCCTCTGCAGGAGGAATTTTCATGAAAGGAAGGCTCATCAACTACAGGCGCGGCGTCCACACCGAATACACCAACCAGTACGTGGTCGAGGTTGACGGCGTCAAGGACCGCTCAAGCGCGGACGGCATAGTCGGCAAGCGCGTGGTCTGGAAAACGGCGACAGGCAAGGAAATAGTCGGCTCGGTAAGTAAGTCCCATGGCAACTCCGGCGCAATCCTCGCGAGGTTCGACAAGGGATTGCCCGGGCAGGCAATCGGCACCGAAGTCGAAATAGCATAGCTTTTTTATTTTCCTTATCTTCTTCTTTCCAGTGCTGTTTATGGAAAAGAAAGCAATTGCCGGCAAGAAAGCGGTTTCCAAAACGAAGAAAGCCAATCTTTCTGCGCAGGCAGAGTACAAATTCCTGGACCACACTGCCGACCTGCTTTTCGAAGCCTATGGCAAGTCCTACGAGGAGGCGCTTGAGAACTCGGCAAAGGCGCTTTTTTCGGTTTTCGGGACGGCAAAACCCGAGACAAAGGCGGTATTTTCCTGCACGGCGCACAACATCGAGGAATTGACCGTCCAGATTCTCGCGGACATCCTCGCCTACTCTGACACGCACGAGATGGTCTTCTCGAAATTCTCGGTTGCCGTTTTCGACCCCGACAGGCCGGCTGTCCTGATTGACGCATGGGGCGAGCACAAGCGCCCGCGCGATTCCGTGAAGGCGGTCACCTACCACGAGATGATGGTGCAGGAAGAGAAAGGCGAGTGGACAATAAGGATTCTTCTTGACGTTTAGGGGAAAAAGAGGCGCCTTTCGGCAGTTATTTCGCCTTGGGCTCCACAGCTTTTTTCTCCTCGGCAATCGCCGCCTTCCCGTTGCTCCCGGATTTCCCATTCCCGTTTTCCTCGTCAATCACGTTCTGGGAAAGAGGCAGCCTCACGTAATACACGCCTTCCTCGTCTTTCAGGACAACCGGATTTTTGGAAAGCGCGTTCACGTCCACGAAAAAGACGCCTTCGGATACAATCTTGATATTCTCCACATCCTCAGTTGAGAAAGTGGTCCTTGCAAATGAGGATTCCGGCGCCTTGCCCTCTGCAGCATCCCCTTCCTTGCCATCGGCTTTCTTCCCGTTCTCCTGCTTGTTGCCGTCCTGCTGGGGGAAGACTATTTCGCCGGCCTGGGGCCCGTCTCCCGCGCTTTTCACGCCGGAGTTTTCCTGCGGCGTCTGCGGGCTTGATGCCTGCGGCTGGCTTTGGGTTTCCTTTTCGGCATCTTTGTTGAAGACAAAGACCTTTGCCCCGCACGGGCAGCCGTTGTGGATTTCCTCGAGGGACGTCGCCTCCCTTCCGCATCTTACGCACGTGTGCAAATGTATACACCTTGTTGATTCAGCCCGTTCTTGCCTTGCGCGTCCCCACTGGTCAGGAGAGCTTCTGCGCGATTTCCTTGTAAAGCCCGTCGAGGTTCTCACCCGTCATTGCGGATATCTCGACAAAATCGTAGCCCGGGAACGCCTCCTTCACGCGCCTGATATTCGCGCTTGGCAGGTCAATCTTGTTGGCAACCACGATAATCGGGATGTTCCTCGCCTCGATGTTCCCAAGCGTGGTGATGTTCACCTGCGTGTAGGGGTCCTCGGTCGAGTCGATGACGAAAAGCACGGCGTCAACTTTTTCGAGGTGGCGGACCGCGTCCACCACTCCCCTTGTCGCCTCGCGCGCCCGCTTCTGCGCCTCTTCCTTTGAAATGCCATACTCCAAAAAGTCCCGGTAATCGACTTTTACGGCGATGCCGGGCATGTCAAGCAGGCTCATGGTCAAATGGAATCCCTTCATGCGCAAGCCCATCTTGTCCTTTTTCTGCACAGCCCTAGTCTCGTGCGGCACGGGGGAAACCGCACCCATGGGCTCGCCTATCAAATCAACGCAAATCCTGTTCGCAAGGGTGGTCTTGCCGACGTTGGGGCTGCCGTAGACTCCGAGGACAATGTCCTTCTTTCGGGAGAAAATCCCCCTCAGCCAGCTGATAAATTTTCCGAACATCCTATCCCTTATAGCCTGCGCTCTCACTTTCCATCCGAATTCCGCCTGAAAAAATTATAAACAGCCCAGCATGCCCCTCTTCTCACGCGCCCAGTTTGATTTCGCCTTTCGCGAACATGCCGACCACTTTCGGCAGCCCGATGTGCTCGCGTTCCAGTATGGCAAGCGAGGCTTCCTCCCACGTCTTGCACGCGGAAATGTCCACCTTTTCCTGCAGGATAATCTTCCCGCCGTCAAGCGTTTCGTCCACGAAATGCACAGTGTATCCCGACACCTTCTCGCCGGCGTCAAAAGCGTCCTTCTGCGCGTGCGCGCCCGGGTATTTCGGGAGAAGCGAGGGGTGGATGTTGATTATCCTGCCCGCGTACGAAGAGAAAAGTTCCTTGCTTTTGATTATTTTCATATAACCCGCGAGAACCACGAGGTCGGGGGCGAGCTCGTCCAGCTTCTTCTTTATCCCGCTGTCAAGCTCCTCTCTGCTGGAATGCACTATCACGAACGCGGGTATGTTGTTTTCCTTTGCCCGCTCAATCGCCTTTGCCTCGAGGTTGTCGGTTATCAGCCCCGCAATCTCGATGTCGATTTCCCCGCGCTTTTTCGCGTCGATTATCGACTGGAAGTCCGAGCCCCTGCCGGAGGCGAGAACAGCAATCCGGAATTTCCCGTTTTCCGCCTTCGCGCCTGCCGCAGGAGAGCCGTTTTCCCGCTCCACGCCGATTTCCTTGCCAGCCGCGCCGTTCCCATTCCCGTTTTTGCAGTCGATTATTCCCTTCTCGGTGACAATCTTGTCCACCGCGACATCGTGCGGCTCGTCCGGCACGTGAGGCACAATCTGCACCTCGTACGCCAGCCCTATTTTCGGGCATTTCATCTTCGACAAAAGAGAATCGTAATAGCCCATCCCGTAGCCTATCCGATGCCCGCGCCTGTCAAAGGAAACGCCCGGCACGATAACGAGGTCCATTTCCTCAGGCGCTGCCTTCTGCTCGGGATTTTCCGGCGGCTCAAGGATGCCAAACGCGCCCGCCTTCAGCCCGGAAAGCATTCCCACCCAGTAAAGCTCGAGCGCCTTGCTTTCCTTCTTCGTGACCGGAAGCGCGACACTTTTCCCGAACGCAAGCGCTGTCTGCATTATGCCGTCGGTGTGCGCCTCGCTTCCCTTGGACGCGTAAAGAAGGATTTTCTTTGCCGAGACGAATTCCGGCATGTGCACCACATGTTCCATTATGTCGAGGCAGTGGACGTGCCCGCCATGCGTGTGGCTCCGCTCGCGCTTCTCAAGCATCTCCTTCCTGATTTGGTCTTTCACTTCGTCCACCATCGTTGCTCTATTGAGCTATTCTGGTTTTATCTCTACCGTACAATTCGGCCAAAAGGTATATCGAGCCGGCGACAACCAGCAAGCCGTTTTTCCCCGCCATCTTCTTCGCAGCAGCCAGCGCCCTCTTCGGCTCCTTCACGAGCAATATCTCCGGATACAATTTCATCGATGCCGAGTAAAGCTCCACAAGATTCGCGCCGCGCTCAAGGGAAACCTCGCATATCACAATCGCGTCGAAATTCTTCGCAAGTGCCCGAAGCACTGCCTTGTAGTCCTTGTCCTTCATCGCGGAAAACAAAAGCACGCGCTTCCCCTTTGCCCTCTTCAACCCCGCAATATCGCCTGAAAGCGCAGCCGCAGCTTCGGGATTGTGCGCGCAGTCCGCAAATGTTGGAGGCGTTGATGAAATTTTCTGGAACCGATACGCTGGCAATGCCTTCGCAAGCCCCTTTTCAATCGCCCTGCCGCCAACGCCGAGTTTCGAGCAAACAACCAGCGCCGCACAGGCATTGCTTATCTGGAATTTTCCCGAAGCCGAGAGCTTTACTGCGTATTTTTTCCCGCCAAACGCAGCAACAAACAAGTGCCCACCATTCTTTTCCTTTAAGCCGCCAATTTTCACGGCATCCTCGGCAAAAATGGCTTTCGCGCCGATTTTCCTGCATTCCAACGCAGCCGCCTTTTTCGCATCAGGCAAAAAAAACCCGCACACAAGCGGCTTCCCCTTCCTCGCAATACCGCATTTTTCATGAGCTATTTTTTCCACAGTATCCCCAAGCACAGCCGTGTGCTCAAGTGAAATGGAAGCAATAGCCGAGATTTCCGGCTCGCATGCGTTCACGGCGTCAAGCCGCCCTCCCAACCCGACTTCCAAAACAGCGAAATCAACATCCCTTTCCCTGAAAATCAAAAGCGCCATCGCAGTAACGACTTCAAAGAAGGTCGCCTCAATGCGGTTCTTGCCGCAAACTTCCTTCACGGCGAAATAAGCATCCGCAATTTCCCGTTTGCCAGCGTTTTTTCCATTCACCCTAACTCTTTCAGGAAACTCCTCTATCTGCGGGGAAAAATAAGTGCCTGTGCGAAAGCCAGCCTCGCAAAGCACGCTTCCAATCATCTCAACAGTGGAGCCCTTGCCATTGCTCCCTCCGACGATTATGCACCTGAAATTTGCCTGCGGATTGCCAAGAAGTTTCAATATGCGCCGTATTCTTTCCAAGCCAAGCTGACTTCCAAACTTATCCAGCGCATAGATTTCCGCAAGCGCCCTTTCGTATCCAAAAGCAGAGCGAGCTCGCATGGAAATCCCTTTTCTTTCTTACTTGTGCCTTGCCTTGTAGCACAAAAGCGTATTTTGGATGAGCATTGCCCGAGTCATGGGCCCCACGCCGCCAGGCACAGGGGTAATGAACGAGGCTTTTTTCGATACAGCTTCGAAATCCACGTCGCCGACAAGCCTCTCGCCCTCGCGCGTGGTCCCGATGTCGATTACAACAACGCCGTCCTTCACCATGTCTGCCGTGAGCGTGCGGGGCTTGCCAACTGCGACGCAGACAATATCTGCCAGCTTCGTGTAAGACGCAATGTCCTTTGTCCTGCTGTGGCAAACAGTAACAGTGCAATTCTCATTCAAAAGAAGCGATGCAAGCGGCTTTCCGACTATCCTGCTCCTTCCGATTACAACCGCATTCTTCCCGCTCATCGAAACTCCGCTCACTTTCAGAAGATGGATGACTCCCTGCGGCGTGCACGGGCGAAGCGCGCCCAATCCAAGCGCCGCATTCCCGAAATTCTGCGGGTGTATGCCGTCCGCGTCCTTCTCGGGAGACACTTCCGCAAGTATCCTGTCCTCGTCAATGCCGTCAGGCAGGGGAAGCTGCACGATTATGCCGTCCACTCCCTTGTCGGAATTAAGCTTTTTCACTTCGGAAATTATCTCCTGTTCCGTGGCAGTTGCCGGAAGCCTCACGCTTTTCGACTCGATGCCGACTTTCCCGCAATCCTCGGCTTTCTTCTTCGTGTAGATGAGCGAAGCCGGATTTTCGCCGACAATGACCAACGCGAGGCACGGCTTTGAGGGAAGCTTTTTCACCTCGGCGGCGACTCCGCTAAGGACATCTCCCGCGATTTTCTTCCCGTCGATTATTTTTGCAGCCATTTAGCCCATCTCGGTTCCTGCGGTTTGTTAGATGTCATATCAACCCAGCTCCGGATAAAGCGGGAACCTCTTTGTCAGCTCGAGGACTTCCTGCTTGACTTTCGCCTTCACGCCTGCGTCCTGTGGCGCGGCGCAAATCCTCTTTATCATCTTCCCGACTTCCTTCATTTCAGAGACACCCATGCCTCTTGTCGTGAGCGCGGGCGTGCCTATGCGGACGCCGCTCGTGATGAAAGGCGACTGCGTGTCATAAGGAATAGTGTTCTTGTTCACCGTGATTGCCGCTTCCTCAAGCGCGAGCTGCGCCTCCTTGCCAGTGATTTTCATGTTGGTAAGGTCAATCAGGAGAAGATGCGTGTCAGTGCCGCCTGAAACAAGCTGCATGCCCTCGCCCAAAAGCGAGCTTGCAAGCGCGCGTGCGTTCTCGACAATCTTGTGCGCGTATTTGGAAAACTCAGGCTGCGCCGCCTCCTTGAAGCAGACTGCCTTTGCCGCAATCGCGTGGTCAAAGGGACCGCCCTGCAATCCCGGGAACACCGCCTTGTCAATCAAGGGCTGGTATTCCTGCCTGCAAAGTATCATCGCGCCCCTCGGCCCGCGGAGAGTTTTGTGGGTGGTGGTTGTAACGACATCTGCATGCGGGAAAGGCTGCGGGTGCGCCCCGCCTGCGATAAGACCGGCAATGTGGCTCATGTCCACCATGAGATATGCGTCGGCGGCAGTTGCGATTTCGGCGAACCGCTTGAAGTCCACCTGCCTCGGATACGCCGTGAATCCTGCGACAATCAACTGCGGCTTTTCCTCCTTTGCCTGCTTTTCAATCGCGTCGAAATCCAAAAGTTGCGTCTTCTGGTCGACATTGAAAGCAACTATCTTGTAGTGCTTGCCCGAGAAGTTCACAGGCGAGCCGTGCGTGAGGTGCCCCCCGTGTGAGAGGTTCAGCCCCATGATTTTCTCCCCATGCTGAAGGAGTGCGAAGTAAACCGCCATGTTCGCCTGCGAGCCTGCGTGCGGCTGCACGTTGGCGTGGTCGGCGTGGAAAAGCTTCTTCGCCCTCTCGATTGCAAGCGACTCGGACTGGTCGGCGAACTGGTTGCCGCCGTAATACCTCTTGCCCGGGTATCCTTCGGAATACTTGTTGGTGAAAACGCTTCCCTGCGCCTCCATAACGGAGAGCGAAGTGAAATTCTCGGACGGGATAAGCTCAAGCCCGTCGCGCTGGCGCGCAAGCTCGCTTCTTATTATCCCGTAGATTTCCAGGTCCGTTTTCTGAAGGATTCCCCCTGACATGCAAAACACCCCAAATTACGCCGTCTTTCGCAGCCGCATTCCTCTTCCCGACAACTGTATGATCGCTATTGCTTGCCGACCGCCCGCTCCACTATTTCGACGGATTCGCCGATGTAGTTCTTCGGGTTGAAGAGCTTCTCGAGCTCGTCCTTTGAAATCAGCTTCGTGACTTCGGGCTTGGCAAGAAGGATTTGCAACAGTTTTTTCTTTTCGCGGTAGGCTTCCATGCTGCAGTTGCGCATCAGCTCGTGCGCCTCCTGCCTGCCGTGCCCGCGGTCTGTCAATGCAATCATTATCCTCTCGGCCATGACAGCGCCGCCCGTCATCTCGAGGTTGCGCTCGATGTTCTCCGGGTAGAACTGCAGCCCCGCGAGTATCTTGTTCAATTCCTTGAGCATGTAGTCCGTGATGATGAACGATTCCGGGAAGATGAACCGCTCGTTCGCCGAATTGGTGAGGTCGCGCTCGTGCTCAAGGGGTATGTTCTCAAGCGCTATCGCCACATTGCCGCGCACTAGCCTCGCAAGCGAGCAAATCCTCTCGGACTTGTGCGGGTTGCGCTTCTGCGGCATTGTCGAGGAGCCCACCTGCTTGGAGCCGAACGGCTCGGACATCTCCATTATCTCCGTGCGCTGGAGGTTGCGTATCTCCTTCGCTATCTTCTCAAGCGTTGCCGCAATCAATGCGAGCGCGAAAATGACCTGCGCGTGGCGGTCCCTCTGCACAATCTGGTTGGTGGCCTTCGCCGCCTTTATGCCGAGCCGGTTCATGACAAGCTCCTGTATCTCGTATCCCTTGCCCTGGAAAGTCGCCATTGTTCCGGCTGCCCCTGACATTTTCCCGACTGAAATAATCGCTTCTGCCTGGTCAAGCCGCTCCAAGTGCCTCTCCACTTCGCAGAACCAGATGGCGAACTTCAGCCCGAACGTGGTGGGAACAGCGTGCTGCCCGTGCGTCCTTGCGACGCAAACCATCCCTTTTCTCTGTATGGCGTGCGACTTGAGGAGATCCTTTGTGGCGGCCAGGCGCTTTCTCATCATGCCGATTGCGCGCTTGAGCGTAAGGGCGGTTGCCGTGTCCTCAATATCATACGAAGTCGCGCCGAAATGCACATACCCCCCGTATTTCTTGCATTTTTCGGAAAGCGCGCGCACCATTGCCATGAGGTCGTGGTGTATCTCCTCCTCGATTTCGTTCACGCGGGCGAGCTCGACTTTCTTTGCCGCAGCCTCTATTTCCTGCGCTGCTTCAAGCGGGATATTCCCGAGCTTCGCGTGCGCGTAGGCAAGCGCCACCTCGACTTCGAGCCACGAGCGCAGCTTCGCGTCTTCCTCAAAAAGAGCATTCATTTCGGTTTTGTAGCGTGTTTCGATTGGAGTGACGACCATATGCCCACCTTCCAAGGAGAGGACTCCCTAGGCTAACCCAATAAATCAAGCCCCTGCCTCCCGCACAAGGCATATGGCGCAAGGAGAATTTAAAATGAGTGGCTATTCCGGCATCATTCTGCGAACAGGTTCGTTTCATCCGTGCAAGGGGAAATAAAAATGCGTTCCCTTCCGGTTCATCTCGCCAAGAAGCTTCTCCTGCACTGCGGGTTGCACTTCGTAATAGACGAACAGCAATCCGTTCCCGTCCATGTGCCCGAAAGTCGGCCTGCTCCAATCCGGGTATTCGCACGCCGCGTTCGGGTATTCCTTTCTCTTGAATTGCCCGAGGGGCTTGCCTCCCCGGACAATCTTGCCGATTACCTCAATCGTCTTGCCGGCATTCGTGTCGTATTTCACGAGATACGAGTTCGCCGGGAACTTCCCGTTCAGCGTGCGCACCCGCACCTCGTGGTGTGCGGGCATGGAATCCATTTTCCTTTTCTGAATTTGCAGCATATCGAATCACCTAATCGTTGTAAAAGAAAAATGCGGATCCAGACGTCTGCTGACGTCTGTCTCCGCAAATTCTGCGGAATTATGCGGATCCGGGCGTTTCGACGCCTGTCTCCACACTTACTTCGTAAGTGCGGATTTCCGTTGGCTCCGCCAACGTATCCTCATTTTTATGAATAAAAAATGCGGACGCCGGGATTGTCAGCCGGAGGCTGGCAACACGTTGTTGCCAAACAACGGCGTTTGAACCCGGACCATTGACTTGGAAGGCCAAGATACTAGCCAGGTTATACTACATCCGCAACTTGTTGCGGAGTATTCGGCTACAGCCGAATGACATCCGCGCTTTATCGTGCAAATGAGGCATGCAAGTATTTTTATTCCAACCCCTTCAGTGCGCCCGTTTTATTAAACGGTTCTTCCAGAAAACATACATGCTTTTCCAGGTATTCACTTGGAGGGAACCGACGCCCGCCAGCCCGGTAAACCTGCCGGAGAACCTGTTCCGCTCGTTGCTGGATTTCAGCCACTTCAAGGAAGTCCGCACGTATTATGAGGGCGGGCACGGGCAAGGAAATCCGTCCGGATACGGGGCAGTGGACAACGTCCTGCGCGGATATTCTGTCGTCTTCCAAAAATGGGAGGATCTAAAGGGCTGCTTTAACGAGGAAACAGTCAAGCTGTTCGAATTTGCGAAGCGGTTCGAAGCTGAAAAGAAGGCGGATCCCGCACTTGCCAAACAGCCGGGCGTAATCAACAGTTTCGGATACTTCAACTTTTACGCTACGAATGTCGAAAATCCCTCAGACTTCCGCCTTGGCTTCAAGGATGCCGAAGGCTTCCTGAAATTCAACGAGATAATCGGCAAGGACTTAAACGAGGAGCAGAAAGTGGCGCTCCTCGCCTTCTGGCTCGGGGACATGGGCAACTTCTACAATTACTCGAGGAAAGAAGAAGGGTTGCCGAGATTATTCAAGAGTTATCCCGGGCAGGATGCCTTGGGCGAATACGTGCAGGGAAAGGACACCGGAGTCTGCGGGGACATCAACGGCAGCGCGGCGCACCTCCTTGCGAACCGGCTGGGGCTTGAGCAAAGCCCGCTTGTAGTCTCCACCCCTCAAGGTGCGCACGTCGTATCATTGGTAAAGGGCAAGAAAGGCTATTACGCAGCCGATTACTCCGAAGCAAAATATGCAGGCAAGAACATCGATGCCGCCCTCGATATCGCCTTCTCGATGAACAAAAGGTTCTCGCCTTTCGGGGGAGGCGGCTTCCGGGGCACCGCGTTCGAGGAGAGCGCGACAGGGAAGATGTTGAACGGGGTAATGGGCATCACTTCTGGCGAGATAAAAAAAGGCTTCTCCGCCTCGCTGAATGCCGACAGCTACCGCTCTTCCGGCTTTTCCGCCTCCTACGGGCTGGAAAACATGCGAGTCGGGGCTTTCCTGCTCAACGCACCCCTCTCCCTGTCGTCATTTGGCGGGGTTTCCCTGGACTACAAAAAATCCAACGAGGAAACAGGGCACATTTTCCTCCCGCACGTCAGCCTTGCGGCAATGTATGCCAATACTGCCGGGGAGAGCTACCCCCTCCTTCTTGCGCAGGTAACGCCGTATCTTTACAGGAACAGAATCGGAGACAACGTGAAATATGAGGTCTCGCCCCTTTCCATCGGAGGGTCAACAACCGACCATTTTTCAGAAAGTGTTTTATCCAACCCCACGAGCAGCCTTGGCGTAATTATGGATTTCGGGAAGGGCGGGAAGAAAAGCGAGGCGTTCGTTAATGCGAGCCTGAGAGTGGTCACCTCAGACGAGAACCTCTACGATGTGCGAAAATTAGGGGTCACCCCAAAAATTACCGCCGGCTTCAGGAACGAGGACAACGAAATCTCCCTGAGCTACAAGCCCGACAGCATCGGCAACCTTGCCGACCTTTACCTGTCCCACGGGCAGGATATCGGTCCTCTAAACGTGCTTCTTACATTCAACGCAAAGCTCCTGGAAAAAATCCCTGGCGAAAAGCCGAAGCTGGTGGACGGCGGGAGCATCGGCGTGTGCATCTCCTTCCTGCGCTGATGAGGGTTCCGGCGAGTCGCGCCTCTTTTAATCTTATTGCGAGAATCGCAACTATGGCATGGAAAATTGACGAAATCGACCGGAAACTGCTCGAACTGCTGCGCGAGGACGCCCGCACGCCGAATGCGGCGCTTGGCAAAAAAGTGGGGCTCTCCGAGCCTGCAGCCCGCCGCCGCGTTGCCGCCCTCGTATCGCGGGGGGTAATCCGCCGCTTTACCGTTGACATAGAGGAGAGCGGAAGCGTGCAGGCAATCGTATTCCTCTCAACAGCCCCGCACGCCTCTGCGGAGAAGCTTTCCTCGAAGCTCTCCAAGCACGAGGGGATAGGCTTCATCTGGGAAACATCCGGCGACATGGACCTCGCAGTGCTCCTCTCCGCCCCGGACATGGGCGAATTGAACAAGCGCATCGATGCCATGCGCGCAATGGAGGAAGTAACGAACTCCAAGACCTCCATTGTCATGAAGAAGTGGCGCTGAACCCCCTCTCCAAACACCTATGTTCTACCTGAAACAATTCGTTCCGCCAGTCACACCTATTTAATAAGCAAATGAACCGCCCATCCAGCCCATGAAATTGGGCTTATGCTATACGCTCATCACTCCGGAGAACAAGATGCTCCTTGCCGCGGCGCAAAAGCGGGGGGTGGGGCTTTCCCGCGTCTTGGACTCGCAGGCAGTGCTCAAGCTCACTTCCGGCGCGCCGCCCGAGTTCGACGTGGTGCTCCAGCGTTCCATCTCATTTTCCCGAAGCACCTATCTTACCTACTACTACGAGCGCACTGGCGCGCAGGTGATAAACACCTACAACTCCTCGCGGATTTGCGGGGACAAGATGTTCTGCTCGCTTGAGCTTTCCCGCGCCGGAGTCCCCACTCCCAAGACGAATGTGGCATTCTCGCCAGACTCGATAAACGACGCTGCAGAGGAAATCGGCTTCCCCCTTGTGATGAAGCCCGTGATGGGCTCCTGGGCTCGCATGGTTCACAGGATAAACGATTCCGACGCGCTTGCCATGGCAGTTGGCTCGAAAGAGGAGATGGGCAACCCCTGGCAGAAAATCTACTACCTGCAGGAGCACGTCAACAAGCCAGGCCGCGACATACGGGCATTTGTCGTGGGGCAGGAAGTGATTGCCGCGATTTACCGCTGCTCCACTGACAAGTCCGGCTGGGTGACAAATGCTTCCAAGGGCGCTTATCTTGAAGTCTGCCCCATAACTCCCGAGCTTAGGGAAACCTGCCTCAAGGCCGCTTCTATCGTTGACGAGGGAATCTATGGCGTCGACCTGATGGAATCCGGAAACGGGCTTGTTGTCCACGAAATAAACCACACCGCGGAATTCAAGGGCTGCGCTGGCGCCACGGGCATAGATGTCGCAGGCAGCATAATCGACTACGCTGTCTCCCGCGCCAAGAGGTAGCATCTAAGTTGCTAAATTCGCAATTAACATCACTAAAATTAATGTTTTTCGTCGTTGATTGACGGAACAGATATAAATTCATGCAACAAGAAGAAAGCCATTGTGCTTAGGAGGCTTGATGCAATGTCAGACGCAGAATGCCCGGAATGCGCAGGGAAAATCGCCCTCGCGCCAAACACAGAAGCAGGCGAAATACTCTCCTGCCAGGACTGCGGCTGCAGGCTCGAAGTGAAGTCGGTCAACCCGCCAACGCTTGCGCCTGCTCCCAAAGTAGAGGAAGACTGGGGCGAGTAACTTTTCGTGATTTGAATGGTGCGGATAGGGCTTTGCTACACAATCGTTTCAGCCGAGAACAAGATGCTTATCGACTCGGCCAAGAAGCGCGGCGTGGAGCTTGAGAAGATACTGGACGGCGAATTCCTCGTCCCAATAGCCGAAGGCAGCCCTTCCAAAAAGGCGGGCGTGCCCGACGTCGTGCTCCAGCGCTCGGTTTCCTTTTCCCGAAGCACCTATCTCACTTACTATCTTGAGAGGATGGGCTCGCAGGTAATCAATTCCTACGAAGCCTCGCGCATCTGCGGGGACAAGATGTTCTGCTCGCTTGAGCTTGCCAAGGGCGGCGTGCCCACCCCTAGGACATACGTGGCGTTCTCGCCCGAATCCGCAAGGCAGGCGGCTGAAAAGCTCGGCTTCCCGCTCGTGATGAAGCCGGTAATGGGCTCCTGGGCTCGCATGGTACACCGCATAAACGACGCTGATTCCCTCGACGCTGCGCTTGAATCCCGCGAGGAGATGGGCAACCCCTGGCAGAAGATATACTATTTGCAGGAGCACATCAACAAGCCAGGCCGCGACATCCGCGCCTTTGTAGTGGGCAACGAAGTGATAGCTGCAATTTACCGCCACTCAACCGAAAAGTCGGGCTGGATTACAAACACTGGCAGGGGCGGCACCGCTTCCAAGTGCGACATCACACCCGAGCTTCGCGAAACCTGCCTCAAGGCAGTCGGCATACTCGACGAGGGAATCTACGGCGTGGACCTTATGGAGTCAGGCAACGGGCTGGTTGTCCACGAAATAAACCACACCACCGAATTCCGCAACTCCTCGCCAGTGACAGGCGTGGACATAGCGGACAAGATGGTGGAATACGCCATTTCCCGCGCGAAAAAGTAAGCGGCACTAATCTTTGTGAGGTAATTTACCATGTCCAAGAAAAAAGTCGCAATAATCGGCGCATCCGGCTACACGGGCGGCGAGCTTCTCCGCTGGGCGCTTCTCCACCCAGAAATGGAAGTAATGCAAATCACTTCCGAGCGATTCGCAGGGCAAGCTGCCTACAAGCTCAATCCTAATTTACGCGGCTTCACGCAACTCGCATTCGTCCCGGTAAAAGAACTCAAAGACGACCTCGACGCAGTATTCATTTGCACTCCCCACAAGGCGGCAGCTCCATACGTAAAGCGCTTCTGGGAAACAGGCGCAAAAATAATCGACCTCTCAGCAGACTTCCGCCTCAAGAATAAGGATATTTACGCCAAATACTACCAGGAGCACCCCGCGCCCGAGCTTCTCGACAAGTCGGTATACGGCATACCCGAGCTTCACCGCGAGCAGATGAAAAACGCCAAGCTGGTTGCCTGCGCAGGCTGCATTGCCACCTCGTCCATTCTCGCGCTTGCGCCGCTCATCAAAAACAAGCTCATCTCCACCGAAGGGATAATCGTAGACACCAAGATTGGCTCTGCAGCAGGCGGAGCCGGCTTTGACATCTCCACCCATCACCCAGAACGGCAAGGTTCTGTCCGCTCCTACAAGCCATCCGGGCACCGCCACACAGCGGAGATAGAGCAGGAGCTTACAGCAATAAACGGCTCGCCAGTTTCTGTAGGAATGACTCCGCACGGAATAGAAATGGTCCGCGGCATTCTCTCCACCATCCACGCGCGCCTCAACGGCACGCCAGCAGACGTAGACTTCTGGAAGGCATACCGCTCCTTCTACTCTGGCTCGCCCTTCATCCGCCTTGTGAAAGACCAAGGCACGCTTTACCGCTACCCCGAGCCAAAGCCCGTGGTTGGCACGAACTTCTGCGACCTGGGCTTTGAAGTGGACAAGGGGCACGGGCGCGTAATTGCCATGTCAGCAATAGACAACCTCGTGAAAGGCTCGGGCGGGCAGGCAATACAGTGCTTCAACATAATGAACGGGTTTGACGAGAAACTCGGGCTTTGGATGCCCGGCTTCCACCCCATCTGAGGCTAAACTATGCTAGTTCTCAAAATTGGAGGAAGCATGGCAAACACAAGCGCCAACCTTGCCGCAGACATAGCCGCGCTCTCCTCCACAGGCGAAAAATTCGTAATAGTACACGGCGGCGGCCCCCAAGTAACAGCACTCGAAAAAGCAACCGGCCGCGAACCCAAATACATTCTTTCCAAGGAAGGCTTCAAGTCCCGCCACACTGACTCGGAAACAATGCAAAACTTCGTAATGGCAGTCGGAGGCGGAGTGAATTCCTCGCTCGTTTCCATTCTCCGCAAGAACAACGTTCCCGCAGTCGGAGTATCCGGCGCAAGCGGCATACTCTCGGCAAAAAGAAAGACGCTCATCTCTTTTGAAAACGGCAAGGAAAAGCTCATCCGCGACGACTACTCGGGCAAGATAAAGGAAGTGAACACCGCGCCTCTGGAAGCGCTTCTTTCCGCCGGTTTTGTACCCGTAGTAGCACCCATAGCACTCGGAGAAGAATTCGAGTGCTTGAACGTAGATGGCGATCGCGCGGCAGCAGCCATTGCTTCCAAGCTCGGCGCCACAAAACTCATCCTCTTCACGGACGTAGAGGGCTTTTTTGCAAACTTCCCCAACGACCTGATTTCCAAGGCAACGCAATCGCAAATAGCCGAATTCCAGACAAAAGCATCAGCAGGCATGAAGCGCAAGCTCGTTGCCGCATCCGAAGCGCTTACGGGCGGCGTTCCAGAAGTGATAATGTGCTCGGGCTTGAAGGAAAAGCCAGTTTCCTCGGCACTTCAAAACGGCGGCACGCACTTCACGAAGCAATAAGGTTGTACTATGGACTCAAAAAGCATAATCGAACTCGAACTCAAGAACGAAATGAACCTCTACGGCAAGCGGGGAATTGCCCTTTCCCACGGACAGGGCGAATTCGTCTGGGACACTGAAGGCAAGCGCTACATAGACTGCACAACAGGGGTAGGCGTTGCCATACTCGGGCACGCGCACCCCGCACTCATCAGAGCAGTCTCCAAGACATCCTCCACACTAATGACCTGCCAGGAGCCATTCGGGCTTGAATCCCGCTCCAAGCTCCTCTCGCGGCTTACAGCACTCTTCGGCAGCCCCTCCAAGGTCTTCCTCTGCAACTCAGGCACCGAGTCCATAGAAGCCGCGCTCAAGCTTTCCCGCAAGAAAACAGGCAGGAAAGGCTTTGTTGCCGCCATGAACGCATTCCACGGCCGCTCCTCAGGCTCGCTCTCGCTTACTTTCAAGCCCAAATACCGCGAGGCATTCGAGCCGCTTCTGGGGCCAATCGTTCGCACGCGCTTCAACGACATAGAGCACCTCAAGGCATCAGTCACAACAGACACAGCCGCGCTCTTCCTTGAAGCAATACAAGGCGAAGGCGGCGTGCGCCCAGCCACTGCCGAATACCTGAAAGCAGCCCGCGACATTTGCACAGACAAGGGCGCGCTTCTCGTACTCGATGAAGTGCAGACTGGCTGCGGTCGTACTGGCAAATTCTTTGCTTACGAGCACTTTGGCATAAAGCCGGACATAGTCTGCCTAGCAAAGGGGCTAGGCGGCGGCGTACCCATCGGAGCCACCATAGCGGACGACTCGGTGAATGCATTCGGCCCCGCTGACCACGGCAGCACCTTTGGCGGCAACCCATTGGCTTGCGCAGCCGCAAACGCAGTGCTAGACACCCTTGAACAGGACAAATTGCTTGCAAAAGTAGCCTCAGACGGCGACTACATGAAGCAAAAGCTCTCCTCCCTGCTTTCCTCCAAATCTCAATACCGCGAAGTGCGCGGCATGGGGCTCATGCTCGCAGTGGAACTCAAAGTCCCCTCAAAAGAACCACTCGCCGCCCTCCTTCAAAAGGGCGTTCTCGCTCTTCCGGCAGGCGAACAGGTGGTGCGCTTCCTGCCTCCGTTCATCATTTCCCGCGAATCGCTTGACACAGCGGCAACAGCGCTATCCGAGGTCCTGCAATGACGCTCTTTTCTTCAGTTGACTTCCTTGACAAGCTGATTGCCACTCCCAGCCCCTCCTACAGCGAGCAAAAAGCGGCAACCCTCTGCCTTGCCTACCTGCGCCAGTTCTCATTTGAAAAGGCGTGGATAGACGCAGCAGGCAACGCGGTAGCCACAAACTACGCCCACAAGCACGGCGACTCGCCAGACTTACTGCTTTTCGGGCACATGGACACGATAAACGCGCCCATGCCCTACAAGAGGGAAAAGGACAGGATACACGGGCGCGGGGCGGTGGATGCCAAAGCCTCCCTTGCCGCGATGCTTACAGCCGCAGGCGAGCAGGCAGTCCCCTACAAGATAATGGTGGCAGGCGTGACAGAGGAGGAAGCGCCCACTTCCAAGGGCACCTACCACCTCCTCTCCTACGCCAAGCCAAAAATGGCGATAAACGGCGAGCCGTCCAACACGACCGGAGTCACTATAGCCTACAAGGGGCGCATGGTGGTGGAATGCCGCTCGCACGGGAAAGCCACCCACGCGGGCATGGCATCCGAAAACCCGATTGAGCGGACGATAGAATACTACCAGAAGCTCCGCTCGGTCTATCCAATCCACAAGAACAGGTTCGACAACGTCATACTCAACCTCACGCACATAAACGCAGGCTCGCAGGACGCCCTCAACGTGGTGCCGGACAAGCTCGACTTTTTCATAGACGTGCGGCTTCCCCCCTCCATTTCGAACAAGGAGGTAGCGGACACCTTCAGGAAGCTCGCGCCAGCTGGCTTATCTGTGAAAGTGCACGAAAGCCTGCCCGGCGTGGAAACGGACATCAACCACCCGCTCTGCCGCGCCCTCGTCGGCGCCATCCGCGAGTCCGGCCTCCACCCCCGCTACGTGAAAAAGTCGGGCTCCGCTGACATGAACATAACGATTGCCGAGGGAATCCCCACAATCGCCTACGGTCCGGGCGACAGCTCGCTCGACCACACGCCCAACGAATTCGTCCTCCTCGCCGACTACGAAAACTCCGTGGACATTTTGAAAACGACGATTGCGAAGCTGGGGAAGAGAAAAACCGAGTAATCCGGGCGTGGAGACTGCGTGCTAGCGCTAAATATTTCGGACGTCTGACTACTTCTGATTATATATAAAGGTGAGCTTGAATTTAGTGACATCATCAGTTCCGGGTATATTCCGTCAATTAACGGAAATTTCCGGACATGCTCCTTTTTAAACACATATTCCCAATACATCCCTATGGATTCATCTGAAAAGGACAAATTCGTTCGAGTTGGAACTGCGCTCGTCAGCCACTTGTCCGATGCTTTTTACGACAATAACGTACGCGTATTCGAAGAGTACATTGTCAACGCTAGCGACGCCCTTGCTCGAAAAGTCGACATTAAGATTTCATCCAGCTTTATTGAAATAAAAGACGACGGGCAGGGGATGAATCCTTCGGAGCTAAAGCGGTTCTTTTTTATCGCCCATTCTGATAAGAAAGCTGGTGAGTTCAAGAACATTGGCAGGGGCAAGTCAGCTATAAGCCGACAAATCATTGGGCAATTCGGACTTGGCAAGCTCTCAGCTTATCGTCTTGCAGACAAACTTACCATCATTTCGTGGAAGGATGGTGCCGAGTCATCCGCCTCGTTATCCTTCACAGAGCTCCGACAGAAGGATTACCTCGACGAATTCGAGATGAACGTTGCCACCAAAAAATCCAGTCATCCGAACGGCACGCTTGTGGAAATGTCCAATCTCAAGAGGAAAATATACGTTCCACCGCTGATTAAACAACTAACAGCGGAGCTTCCTCGTCGTCTTACCATACGGGACGACTTGGATATTTTAGTCAACGAGACCAAACTTCAGCGGGAGAAGATAAAAGGCACTTACGTCGATATCAACGAAATCGATGCTGAATTAGGGGAAATCCACGGTACTCTCATCTACTCTGACGAGCCGATGTACGCGGATGCCGGCATTTTTATTCGCGTGTATGGCCGGGTAATCAATCATCCGCGGCTGCTACACGAACTTGCGAATGTTACTGGGGCAAATAGTCTTGCCGCACGTACATTTCTAGACGTGACCATTGATAGCCTTGCCGATGCAGTCTTGGCGAATAGAAATGGTTTCAATGAAGAGCATGAGCTTTTCAAAACGTTAAAGAAATGGGTACAACGTACTCTCAACCGCAACAACCGTCTGGAGATGGAAAGTCGCAGGGAAGACGGTGAGAAAATACACCAGACGTCGCTTCTTCTTACACTGGGGCAAAGATTGTCTTCTGAAAAAATGCGTGTTGGGGAAGACAAGCGAACCAAATCGTTGCCGAGTCCAGCACGGAGGCGAATAAAAGATCGGGCTAAAGTCCTTAAGGAAATCGAGGAGCTGTCTAAAAACAAAGAGAATTTCAGCATCAATTTCAAAGGAAAACGTTTTACCTTTAAAATCGAGGAAGCCGGAGAAAATCAGAATGAATGGCGATTTGATCGCGCCTCAGGCACGATCTTCATCAATTCGTCTCATCCTTTGTTTAGAGAAGCTGTTCGCAGGAAAGCCGAGGACATTTATTCGGTTAAATCCGTTATCGTTGCAATATCGGTAGAAGTAAGCAAGAACCTCGATGAATTTCGAGATAACTATGAGCAGCTAACTAGGATTGCTGCGAAAAATATCACTTAACGGTCATCGCTATGATGCCGATGCGTACGCATTGGCGGAGTAGTTGACGATAGGAGTGGGGCAAGTGCATATCGTCCCTGCCTGGGAGGACTACACGGAAACCCCACTCCTACCTATGACAATGAGGATGAGCGCATGTGACTGTCGTCCCCGCCTAGGAGGACGTCATATGTGCCTCATCCTTTCCCGTATAATACCACTTTATATCATACAAACTTTTTAAAGCGATGTGCAAACGCCTTGGCTAGCAAAGGTGGGACGCCGTTGCCTACAAGTATGCCTTGTTGCACACGCGGAGCATAAAAAATATCAGCGTCATCGAATGTCTGGAGTCTTGCTATCTCTCGTACAGTCAGTGTCCTTGGCAATGTCGGGTGAACCGGAAAGGCGTAGTGTCCGGGCACAATAGTAACGGATGGCTGATTGTAATCCAATCTCCTGCAATTCGATGCAAATCCACGCCTCCGTAATTTTCTTGGCAGAAACGTCTGGTTCTTGGCGATATCCATCCCTTGTGGGATAAGACTAAACCGATCCACCACTCGCTGCACGTGATTCATCGGTTTGTGATTCCACGCATCGTTCGGATCCGGCACGTTGCGAATATCTGCTATTGCCTCTCTTACTGTCCGATATTCCTTTTTTTGCCGAGACTTCAATCCGTATGTTTCTTTGGGAAAGAGTCGGCCGTTTGGTTCTCCAATCGAATTAGCCACGATAAAAACACGTTCCCGTATTTGAGGCACTCCATAGTCTGCCGCATTGAGTGTCTTATAGGTGATGCGGTAACCGATATCTGCGAACTCCCTTTCAATTACATCCATGACAGGCTCTTCGTCCTCTGTGTTCATTGAGAGAATCCCCCTAACGTTTTCCATCAGGACTATCTTCGGCTCAAGATCTGACACAAGCCTCACGAAATGTCTGAATAATTTGTTTCTCGGATCTCCTCTATCTCGCTTACCCGCAAGACTGAATCCCTGGCAAGGTGGTCCGCCCACCACCACATCCGGATTCCGTGCGAAATTAGATTTGTTCACATCACAGATGTCTTTCTGGATAACGTTCTTCACCTTTCGATTCATTTTGTATGTATATGCAGCATATTTCCAAGAGTCCACGGCTCCTGCTACCCGGTAGCCAGCCTTCTGGAATCCCTCCGAGAATCCCCCGGCTCCGCAGAAAAGATCAATGATGACAGGTTTACTCACGCTAATCCCTTTTGTATTTTTTGTGCTTTCCGAATTCTCGAATAATCGCCTTGATGGCTTTCGATTTCGCGCCTTTTTTTTCGTCAGCCATGAACCGTCGGACTATCCAATTTTCTTCTCCATCGAGGTCGATTTGGGTCTGAACCATTTTTTCACATTTTCTTATTTATATTAAATTATATTAAAATGATATAATTTATATTAATAGTGTATACGGCAGATTCTGAGAAATCCATAAAAATGCCGTGGCAGTAAGGACTAGGGGTGCCGTTATGAACGTGGAATTGGACGGGGCTGAGATAGACTTCTTACTCGAAGCTCTAAGGTACGCTGAAATGGATTTTGAAAAGAGGATATCAGAATATCCTGAACCAGCAAGAACCGAATACAATCGAGATATGCGTTCCGATAAAAGGAAGATGTTTGAGAAAGTCAGAGGTGCGCTGACGGCTGCGAAAAAGTAAGATTGGGCTTTTATAGCACAACCTCACTATTCCAGTATGGCGTCTGCATCCTCGTCATCCGAGCCCTCCTGTTCCCTCAATCGCCAGTGGCACTCCGCCTGCAAATCCATTTTTGGTCGTGAGCTTTCGGGCAATTTGTCGTTGTATCGGGAATGGCTGATGGAGCTGTCGCCGCCCCTGTCCCGTGCCGCGTCATCGATTACGGGCGAGGCGGTCACGTATGCCATTACCGATTACTGCGCGGGTTCCAAGAGGGCTTCGTTCGATGAAGTTTGGAAGCTCGGCGAGTCAAAGAAGTTCGCCCCCCTTTCCATCAACGAAATCAAGGACATGGACTCGCTTCTTTCCTCCATACGCGAGCGGGCTTATTACGCCGGCAGCGTTGTCCTCGGGAATTCCTCCAATATCGAGGCAAGCTCGAATTGCACGGACTCGCACTTCGTGCTTGATTGCGGGATGGCAAGCGGCACCAAGTACGCGGCGTATTCGGGTAGGGTGAAGCAAAGCGAGGCGGTGTTCGGCTGCGACGCAATCGGCGAGTGTCAGTTCCTGGTGCGGGGTTTCGAGGCTTACAGGCTGGTGCGCTGCTTCGAGGCGTGGAAAACGCAGAACTCCTCGGACTGCATGTATGTGAACGGGCTTGCCAATTCCTCGGGCTGCCTCTTCTGCTTCAACGCGAGGAATTTGCGCCATGCGATTGGCAATCTGGAGCTTCCGAAGGAAAAATACATGAAAATCAGGGAAAAGCTCGCAGGGGAAATGGCGGAAATATTGGAAAAGGAAAGGAGGCTGCCCTCTTTAATCGATATAGTGGCAGGCTGCAAGGAATTGCCGGTTTTCGGGAAAGTGGAGAGGGAAAAGGAGGAGAAATTCGACAAGGGGAAGGTGGAGGATGCTTATCGGCAGGCAAGCGGGCTTATTTTCGGGAAGGAGCTTGCAAATATCGACTCGTACGGGGATTGGCTCAAGCGCCACGTGGTGTGGATGGGCAGCGGGAAGTCCATAATAAGCGGGAAAGGGATGCTGATGGCCGATTACGGGCATTATGCGGATTACCCGAAATCAAGGCTGGTCACGCTTTTCGAGGCTGAGGAATTGGGAAAGCGGCTGAAATTGACTGAGGAGGAGGCGGAAAAACTGGAATTCGGCGATATTTCCAAGGGAATCTCGAAAATCGCCTTTTTATCGCCTGAATACTTCATGGGGCAGAACGTCAATGTGTCGGAATGCTCCACGCAGTACGAGTCACAGAACTCCTACCGCGCGCCGGGCACCTCTTTTGCGAAAAACACGGCATATTCCTTCTGGCCAAGGAATGCGGACCACGTATTCGGCTCGTCCATGGCGTTTTCGTGCCAATACTGCATAAACTGCTATTACTCGGAAAACCTCAACAGGTGCTTCGAGTGCGACTCGTGCAAGTCCTGCTCGGACTCGTACTACCTCCACAACTGCGAGAATGTGAGAAGCTCGATGTTCTGCTTCAATGCCAAAAACCTCACTTATGCGATTGGGAACGTGGAAGTGGGCAAGGAGCAGTTCGAAAAGGCGAAGAAGATGCTTTTGGAATGGATGAACAGGAATTTGGAAAAAAAGAAGGAAGTGCCGCTGAGCATATTCGACGTTGGATGCAAAAATTAGCTAATTTCATCCCTGATTGAGGAGCCTGCGCATGTTTTCAGGAGTAAGTATCCTTATTCCGCCGTACTTTTGGAGCTTGAGAAGATGCGTGTCGTAGGTAATGATGAACTCCGCCCCTGCGGCAACCGCGCACTCGATTATCTTGTCGTCCTCAGGGTCTTCTTTCACCACGTGAAGCCTTGAGGATGGCTCTGCAAGCGCGAAAACAGTCGCGATGTAGCCGGTGAGTTCAGGGAGCCTTTCAACCATTTCAGGGAAATCCCTTTTGATTGCCTTCTCATATTCTTCAAGGATGGTTTTTGATGTGTAAAATTTCGCTTCCTGCCCCCTGAGAAGCAGAAGCGTCTTTCTGGCGCTGCTGTTAGGCCACAGCGTTGCCGATATCAGGGCATTGGTGTCAAGAACAACCTTCATGCTAGCGGCCCCTAGCCTTGACGGCAATCTCAATCAGCTTCTTCTCGGTCATTCCTCTCTTCTTGAGGAGGGCGCCCGCCTCCTTTGCGATGCTATCAAGGTGAGCCCAAACCTCCTCCTGCGAGGGGGTGTGGACCTTCTTGAGCATCACTCCTTCATCCGTGCCAACCACTGCAAACAGCGTCCCTTCTCCGGCGTTGAGGCGCTTTCGCATGCGCATCGGGATGACTATCTGGCCTTTCGAGGACATCCTTGTCACTTCCACATCCATAAGAACACCAAGTAAGATGTTCTTACTTTCTTATTTTAAACCTGCCTGTCAGCACCAGGCGTTTGCACCGTATCCCTCTCTTGGATAAAGCGTGCGCTTGCGGCAATTATAAGGGCTTTTCCAGTGGCATGCCGGTGGATTTTAGCCAGTAAGGAGGGGGTGACTGCAAAAGTGCAAAATGTAGTCACCCATTTTTAGGCACTGCATTTTGGTTATTCGAAGAACAGCTCCTCTATTTTGCAGTTGAACACACGCGCAAGTGAAAACGCCAGCGGCAGGGAAGGGTCGTACTTGTCGTTTTCTATCGCATTGATGGTCTGGCGGGAGACTTTCGCCTTGTCGGCTAAGGCATCCTGCGTCATCTTCTTTCTTGCGCGGAATTCACGGAGCTTGTTTTTCATTTCACACCGCCTTTCCTATTTTACTTCTCCCTTTCCATGTATAGGAGGGTGGCGCCTTTTACTGCCGCCATTGCGACTGCCACGCCAACAAGGGGCAAAAGCTGCGCTTCAAGCTGCGCGGGCGGGAGGGTGAAGCCGAGGTAAAGCCCGTATGCGACAAGCCCGAAGATTGCCACGAGTGCGGCGTTCCTTTCAGCAACAAGCTGGTGCCTCTGCTCGCGCTCGTCCAGCTTGGAGTATACTTTCCTCATGATGTCCAGTATGTCAAGCGTGAGAATTCCGATTACCACTGCGGAGAGGATGCCCTTGAGGGAATTGTCAAGACCAGACATCCCGATTGCCACAACCGCGAGGATGAATACGCCAGTATAGACTATCCCTTCAACTTTCTTTATGCCCAATCCCCAGCCGAACTTGCGGGGGCAAAACCATTCTGCCTTGCCAATCATATTAGTCGCCTCTTTTTCCCCTTTCGGGGTTCTCATGTAAAGTATATTTGACTAAAAGTATATAATGCTTTACATGTTCGACGAGAGGCTGCGCTGTTTAGAGAAGCGATTGCACAATCTTCGGCACTTTCTCGGCAAGGAGGAGGAAGTCTTTTTCGGACAGCCATTCCTCAGAGCTGTGCGCTCCGCCGCCCAGTGGGCCGAGCGTCACTATGGGAATGCCCGTGGTGGAAAGCACGTTTTCGTCCGCTACTGTGAGCCCGTAGGAGATTTCGGGGTTGCCTATGTTCTCCTTGTAGAGGGAGAGGAACTTTGCCACGAGCGGGTTTTTCGAGTCGGTTTCGTATGCCGGAAGATACGGCGTCTTGCGAACAGGTATTTCCACGCTCCATGAGCAGCCGGACGGGAATTGCAAGCCGGCAAGATGCGTCTTTAGGTATGCGAGGAAGGTTTCGTTTGTGTAAGGCGGAACGTAATGCACGTCTGCCTCGAGCGTTGCCTCTGTGGGAATGGCAAGCGAGGTGGATTCCGAGGAGAATTTACGGATGAAGAGCCTGCAGGGCCCTGTCCTGCCGGTCGGCATTTGTATTTGCTCAAGCGCGGAAGCGAGCTTCATGCCCAAATACACTGCGCTCACTCCGCCTGTGCCTGCCCCGTGCGCGCCTATTCCCTTTACGGTGAAGCGGTAGACAACGCGCCCGCGCCTGCCGAGTATCAGCGGAGGGCGGGCTGAAGGGAGTGCTGTGTTTGCGCCCGAAGCTGGAGAGGCGTTGGAGGCGCCGTTTCTCTGGCTGGCGTTTGCGGCAGTGTTGCTTCTGTGTTCATCCTCCGGTGTATCAGGAATTTCGTGGCAGAGGCAGAACGCAGCTCCTGCGTATTCGCCGCTTTTCACTGCCGACCATGTCCCTTCGGATATGTTCTCCTCGTCTGCTGTAAGAATGATGCGAAGCCCGCGTGAGGTGAGCGCGGAGTATTTGGCGCAAAGAAGAACGAGCGCAAGGCCGGACTTCATGTCCCAGCAGCCAAGCCCCTGTATCCTGCCCCTGTCTGTTTCCATCTTGAGCGGGTTTCTCTTGCCGTAATTGTAAGGGGGAACCGTGTCGAGGTGCGCGGAGAGCAAAAGCGAGCCGTCGCGCTCTCCCTTCTGGGCAATCACGTTGAAGCGGTTGGGGGCGAACTCCTGAAGCTTTACTGAAAAGCCGCAGTTGCCAAGGTAATTCGCGCAGTATTCGGCAAGCGTGCGCTCGCGGGGAAATACTGAATCAATGGAAATAAGGCGCGAAAGGAGCGAGGTTGCTTCGTTTTCTTCCACAATCTCACCTTATCTCGGCATTGCAATAACTGGGCGCCTGTCTTGCTTGACTGGGTTTGTGGCAACTCCCCACCTTGTGACTGGGTGCATCTCGCCATTAAAGGCGCGGTTGCGCATCCGATTCTCGGTTAGGCGCTGCTGCGTTTCAGGATTCCTGAGGAACATGGGGAAAGCCCTGCCCACTGTGTTGTTCTTGGTGTGGTAGTTGTCTACGCGAAGCTGGTGCTCGGTGCAGCCAGTGCGGATGGGCGTGCTCGTGTTCATGAGAACAACGGGCCCGTGGTCCACTTCAGCGTCAACAATGTGGAATGTCGCGCCGGTTGTCTGCCTGAAGATGTTCGGGGCGACTTTTATGTGCGTGTGCGTCTCGTCTGTCGTGTATTCCACGCCCATCTTGGAAAACACGTTCGCGATGGACGCGTCGTGCCCGTTGCGGTGGATGGAAAGCCATTCTGCCCCGTTGGCAAGCTGCTCCTGAAGTGCCTTCCTCTCGGTTGCGTCATCGGTGAAGAAGTTCGCCCTGCCAAGCGCGTCGCGGGTAGGGAAAACGCCGGGCACTTCGGTTGCAATGCCAGGGTGTATGTTCACAATCAGCCCCGGGTAGCCCCTCTTTTCGTCAAGCATGACTGAGTTGAATAGAACAGTGTATGAGTCGGAGAACACAACATCGATGTTGTTCTCGCGCATGAAGGAGAGCATCCTCTCCTCGTACTGCACCTTTGCGTCGTGCTTCGCAGCATTCTTTGTCTTCGAGCCGTTCTCGCCAGTATAAAGGGGCATGCTCCTCCACGTCTTGGATTCCTCTGTCTGGAAGGTTATGCCGTTCTGGGCGCAGAAATTCCGAAGGTAAGCGTAAGCTGCGGTTTCCTGCTCGAGCATCTGCCTGCCCTGCTCGCGCCCGCTGTCATCCACGAACACAGCCGCTATCTCCACATTCTTGTAAAGAGGGTTGGTCTTTGTGAGGTTGTGGAGATATTCCAGGGTAGGGACTATGCGTGAGTCATGCCCCACTCCCTCGCCTTGAAGCTCGCGGGGGGAGGTGACGTAGCACACCCGAATCTTCTGTGTAGCATTCTGGCTGTTCTCCATGGTCTTTTATCAGCAGGGATGGGTTTATAAATAAATCGTTATCTTTTGACGAAAAGATATGCTAATTTATCTTAATACTACGAAATTAGTTATTTGTGGCAAAGAACATGGCGAATTGCACGCTTTCGCCTGCTGGAAAGCCAATTAATATTGTTGCCCCCAAATCCGTCTGGTATTCCTATGGTTTCCGACCTTGCAAAGCGCGCCATTGAGCTCCATCGAAAGAACAGGGGAAAGCTTGAGATGAAAAGCAAGCTCGACTGCAAGTCAGTCGAGGGTTTGTCGCTTGCTTATACTCCGGGCGTGGCTGATGTCTGCCGTGAAATCGTGAAGAATCCCGATGCTGTTTATGACCTTACTTTCAAGTGGAATACGGTTGCAGTTGTTTCCGACGGCACGCGCGTCTTGGGCTTGGGAAATATCGGGCCCTTGGCTGGCTTGCCTGTCATGGAAGGAAAAGCCATTCTTTTCAAGTCATACGGAAACGTAGATGCGTTTCCAATCTGCCTTGCCTGCCACACTGTGGATGAAATAGTCGCCACTGTGAAGAACATTTCTCCGGTATTCGGCGGAATAAATTTGGAGGACATCGAGTCTCCCAAGTGCTTTGAAGTGGAGAACCGGCTCAAGGCAGAGCTTGACATCCCAGTTTTCCATGACGACCAGCACGGAACGGCAGTGGTCGTGCTTGCGGGACTGATAAACGCATTGAAAGTGGTCGGCAAGGCAAGGGAAAAGGCAAGAGTGGTTGTCGCAGGCGCAGGGGCAGCCGGAAGCGCGATTGCAAAGCTTTTGGTGCAAGACGGCTTTGGCGAAGTGCTTGTCTGCGACAGCAAGGGAATACTGGTTGACAGTGCATTGCTTCCTGATTACAAGCGCGAGCTTGCGAAGCTCAATACAAAGAACAGGAAGGGAACGCTTGTTGACGCGCTTTCCGGCGCGGATGTATTCATCGGCGCTTCATCGCCAAACATAATCGGCGAGAAGGAAGTGCGCTCCATGGCTGCAAAGCCAATCCTGTTCGTGCTTTCCAATCCCATTCCTGAAATCGACCCCGCGATTGCGAAAAAGGCAGGCGCGGCAATCGTAGGAACGGCAAGGGCGGACTTGCCCAACCAGATAAACAACGTGCTTGGCTTCCCGGGCATTTTCAGGGGCGCGCTTCTCGTGAGGGCAAAGCAAATCAACGAGGAGATGAAGCTCGCTGCCGCTCACGCAATCGCAAGCGCAATGCCGGAATCCGAAATCTCGGCAAGCGCAGTGGTCCCGCTCCCGTTCGACAAGCGGGTTGTCCCGGCAGTCGCAATCGCGGTTGCGGAAGCGGCGATGAAAACAGGCGTGGCACGGCTGAAGAGAAGCAGGGCTGAATTGGGCGCGGAGCTCAAGTCGCTTGGTTTGCTATAAACGCCGAGCAGACACACAACTCTTTTTAAGTGCAGGCGGGTAATTCCCTGCGGTGAGCAGATGAAATTCTATCCAATTTTTACCGCGCTTTTGCTTTTGGCATCCCTTTCATTCGCGGATTTCACGTATGTTACGAGCTTCAACGGAACGACTCAGGGCGACTACACAGACCAGTTCGCATTCACCCAGCCAACAGCCGTGCTTTACAGCAACGGGGTAATCTACGTCGCGGACTCGGGCAAGTCCGTGATAAACATGTACAATGCCACTGGCGGGAATTACACCCGCATCCGCGGTGGCGTCGGGGCAAGGTCAAGCGGGGACGTGTCGCTGTCCACACCAGTCAGGATGGTCTATGACAACGGCACGCTCTACATAGTGGACAAGAGCTCGAACAGCATCAAGGTGTATCTCGGCTCAGGCTCGCAGATTGCCAACTGGAACACGGCCTCCACGCTCGATCGCCCGACCGGGCTCGTGGCAGGCGCAGACATGCTCTACATCAGCGACATGGGCAAAAAGCAGGTATTCGCATATTCGCGCCAGTTCAAGTCCTACACGAAAGTGGTAATTGACTCCGGCGGCTCGGACGGCAAGCTTTCATCCCCGCAGGACATAGAGTTCTACAAGGGCAAGTATTACGTTTCCGACAGCGACAAGGGGCTGGTATTCGTCTATGACTCAAACTTCACCTACCTTACCGCAATAGGCAGGGGGCTTGGAGGCGTCACTCTCCTCTCCCCGCGCGGGCTTGCGCTTGCGAACGACCGCCTTTTCGTGGTGGACACCTCGACTTCCCGCGTGGTGGAATTCACGCTTGACGGCTACCCTGTGGCGGTCCTCGACTCAACGGTTGCCGACGCGAACCTCTCCTATCCCGAGGACATCTCGGTGAACGGCAACACGCTTTACGTCGCCGACACTTTCAACAAGGTCGTCAAGGTCTTTACAATTGACGAGACTGCGGGCAACAACACCGTGCAGCAGAAGATTGCGCTTGCGAACTACTCGGTAAAGTCGCTTGCGCAGGTCAAGGCTGCGGCTCTCAGGCTCAACATAACTCCTGACACCGACACGTTTGACTCGGACCTGTTGCAGGCGCAGTCCGACTACGGGCACTTCGTGTATTCCAGTGCGTCTGCGATTGCGCAGAAGGTAATAGACAATGTCCCGGCAGTGCAGGCGAACCTCTCGCAGAAGGTGGAAATAGCGGCAAAGCAGCTTGCCAAAACCGCGATTGAGAGGGTGGCGCCCTACCGCACGCAGGCAAAGGGCAACGCAGCCGCGCTGATAGACGCGTTCGACCTGAAGCTTTCGGACATGAACTCCAAGCTGTCCGGCAAATTCTACTCCTCCGCAGTGGATATCTCGCTCTCGCTTTCCGCGGATGCCGACGCAATAATCGACGCGACTGTCGGCAATGCGGCAAAGGCTGAGCAGGCGAGGAAGGACAAGCTCGCGGCAGAGGTCAACGAGCAAATAAGCATCGCAAACTCGAAGATAAATTCGCTTGGCGAAAAGGCGGCAACATACCGCCAGAACGTGAACACAAGCACGTATGCCGCGCTTCTGGACAACGCGCGCAAGGCGCTTTCGCAGGAGGATTACGCCTCGGCAAACAAGACCGCGCTGTCGGTAATTTCCGACGTGTCCGCGCAGTACGACTACATTTCGCAGGTATCAGTGGGAATCGACGCGGCGCTTGTGAACATCTCCATTTCGGAGCTTGATTTCAACGCAACCGCGGCAAAGCCCATGCTTGTTGCAGCAGACCTGGCGGGCGAAAAGAAGCAGATTGCGGACGCGCGCGACCTGGCGTATTCCAGCCCCGCGCTTTCAGTCGCGATGGCGCAGCAGGCGGCGCAGGCTGCAACTGTGAAGGTGAAAGACGCGCAGTCCCTCTCGGTTGCCGTGGCGGCGGTGCTTGTGATGTCCGGGCTCATAATCCTGATAGGGATTGTCTTCTTCCTCCACCTGAGGAACAGGAAGAAGCGCGGGCTTGAGGAAATATCAAAATTGCAGCTCAAGGGCAAGAAAAGATAGATGATTGCCGGCTGAAAGAAATGGATGTGGTTTCATGCAGCTTCCCCCGGACATGATGAAGAACACCGCGGCATTCCTCGCGTTCATCGCAGGGGCGTTGGCTGGCGCGGGGCTCGTGCTCACGCTTTTGTGCTATGTGGCGTTCTACTTCCTCGTGCAGGGGGTTGACGGCGTGATAACCTCCCAGTTCGATCCGCTTCTTGCTTCAGTAACCGACGCGCAGCAGACGGTTTCCAACACGGCTGACGCAGCAGGCTTCGCGTCCGGCGCGCTATCCAACCTTTCCGTTTCTCTCTCGTCCTATGCAGATGCGAGCGACTCCATAAGCTCGACTCTTTCCGCCTTCACGCAAAACCCGCTTCTCGCCACCCTTGCCCCGCAAATAACCGGCTCGGTCGCAAAACTCGGCGAAGCTTCGGTGTCCATGCGGGGCGCATCAGCGGAATTCAACGCAACCGCAAGTTCCACCAGCTCGGCATCCTCCTCGCTTCGGCAGGCGTCGCTCGATTTGTCCAACGCCAAAAACGCGATGGCGCAGGCAAAGGAGGGAGTGAAGTCCGCACTTGGAATGCTCTCCATCATGGGCTTGCTTGCCATGCTCTGCGCGCTTTGCCTCTTCTCGTCTGTTGGCTTGGTTTCAATTTCCATGCTTCTTTCGCACTATCCCGACCTGTTTGCAAAGAAAGACGGGGCGCAGCAGCCTGTGCAGGAACAGCCCCAGCAGTGAGGCGGCAGCTCTCAAGCGCAAAAGCTTGGCTTGACACTATTTCAGCCTGCGAAGCAAAAGAAGCTATTCCTTCCCGTTTAACATGTCAAGCAGCCGCTTGTGCTGCCTGCCGTTTGAAATCACGAATTTTGTAGTTGAGAGCGACCAGCGCTTCCCTTCGAAATCGGTCGCGGTCGCGCCTGCCTGCTCGGCAATGAATGCCGCGGCGGCAAAATCGTACGGCTTGAGCTTGAAGTCGATTTCCGCGTCCACCTTGCCGCAGGCGACATAACCCATCTCGTAAATCGCCGAGCCCATGAAGCGAGTGTGCTGGCTCAACCTCTCAATTCTGAGCACCTGCGGCATGAAGCCCATGTCCTCAATCATGTGGAGGCGGCTGTCGCAGAGCAGGAAAAAGTCCTCGAGCTTCGCGGTTTTTGAAACAGAAATCAGTTTGCCGTTGAGTGTCGCGGGCTTGCCTTTTTCGGCATAGAGGAATTCCTTCTGCGAAGCGAAATATATCCCGCCCGCAGTCGGCTTCCCGCCGGAAAAGTGTGCGATTGAAACCCCCCAGAAGGGGATGTCCTGCATGAAGTTGTGCGTGCCGTCAATCGGGTCTATGACAAAAAGCGAATCAGCCTCGAGATGCTTCTCTTCGTAGGATTCCTCTGAAAGCACGAGCGCGTCAGGGTATTCCTTGCGTATCCTATCCACAATCAGCTTTTCGGACGCCATGTCCGCGGATGTGGCGCGGTCGTTCCTGCCCTTTACCTTTATGGTAAGCCCCGCGCTTCGCGCCTTGCCTATCGCCTTCGTGGCGTCAAGCAGGCACGACTGTATGAATGAGCGCATTTCCGACATTGAAATCCCCGTCAATTGAACGCGTCAAGCACGGACTGGTAGTCCGAATACGGCATGGCGCCAGCGAACACGATTCCCGAGCCTGCGCCCTGCACTTCCACAACAGCGGAGCTGACTCCCAGCCCCCTGAACCTGTCCGAAATCGCGTAGAGCTTCTTCTCAAGCGCGGCGTCCCTTCCGTTCGTGGAAAATACCAAAAATCCGGGCGTTCCCCGTATTCCCGCGCCCTGCCCCTCGAGCTTCTGCGCGTTCACAGCGCCCTCCATCTGGCCGGTGTCAAGGCAGCGGTTGAAGGATTCGGCGTCGAGACCGAGCGCGGCGGCGTATCCTTTCAGGGACGATATTGCGAGGTCGTTCTGGTTTGAAAACAGGGCATTGTGCATTTCCCAGAACCTATCCTGCATGCCCGCGCATTCCGCGGCTTCGGCGGCTTTCTGCGCATCGGGGTGGGTTGAAAGCGGGTAGTGGTGGAAGGCGAACCTGATTTGCGGGTAGTCCGTCCTTACCTTCCCGACTGCCGGTGCCACCCTGCTGCAATACGGGCACTGGAAATCGGAATATTCGACGAATATGATGTTTGCGCTTGAGTTTCCCGAGGAATAGCCGATTGAAAGGTCCGGCCTGCCTACCTTCGGAATGGGCGTCGGCCCGCCCGTCAGGTTGCTTGCGTTTGCCTGCGGCATTTCAATGGGCTTTGACGGAGAGTGCAACCCCGCGGAAACCACCAGGAACGCCACGCCCGCCATTATCAGGACCGCGACTGAGAATACCCACATTGGCATGGCGCCGGTGCGAGGCTCAACTGCCTTTCCGCCAGAAGCCGCGCTAGCAATCTTTTTCGAAGAGTAAGACGATTTTGCCATAATGACAGAAAAGAAGGCAAGGAATAAAAAGAGGGAAGAGGGCGCAGCGCGTGCTGCGCCCCCATTGTATTCAGAACATCAGCCCGCAAGCGCCGCGTCTATCGTGGCCTTGAGGGTGGTGTATTCGGGGCTTGCCTGCTTCCCGTTCACCATGAACGCCGGGGTTCCCTGTATTCCCGCTGCGTTCGCCTGCGAAGTGCTGGTTGTCACCTGGCTGTTGAACTTCCCGCTGTCTATGCAGGAGTCAAGCTGTGTCGTAAAGCCGGCTTCAGCCGCGTACTTCTTCAGGTTGTCCTTGGAGTAGGTGCCGTCGTTCTCTCCCTGCTGCTTTGCAAAGAGGAGGTCGTGCATCTTGAAGTAGCCCTCGTCTCCTCCGACTTCGCGCGCGCAGAATGCCGCGTTTGCCGCATCAATGCTCTCCTGTCCGAGGAAAGCCATCGTGTGGTAGGCGAAGCGCACCTTGCCGGTCTTGGCGTACTCGGCGACAATCTTGGGCGAGGTGCCCATTATCGCGTTGTACTGCGCGCCCATGTTCCTGCCTTCGACTATGCCGCAGTACGGGCACTGGTAGTCTGCGAATGCAATGACGACCACTTTCGCGTCAGATGGCCCGATTGACGGGTCGGTTTTCGAGAATGATGTGTCAACTGCTGCCGGAGCCGCTGCCGCCGGTGCTGCTGCCGCCGGAGCCGCCGCTGCGGGTGCTGCTGCAGCCGCCGCTGGAACCGTGAGCTTGATGCCGGCAATTGCCTTCTCGACACCGCTCATGCTGATGTAAACAGTGGTCGAAACAAGCAGCGCCGCCAATATCACGGCTATGCCTATCACGTATTCTCCTCTTTCCACAACTGCTGCGGACTTCGCTGATGAATCCTTTGCAGACATCCTTCCACCTCCACTATAATCTGAAGCTCTGAAACTTCTTTTGCCTTATTCTATGAAGGTTTTTAAACCCATCCTCCGTCGTTTGGCGTGCGGATGCGGGCTGGTGCGCTTCCGCGCCGCGGCGCGCAGCCCCCCCGCAAGCCGGGTGTCCCCTGCCCATGCCCCGAGGCACGCCCCTTTCTGCAAGCCTTTTTATTTGATGGCGCAGATGCATCTGCATGATATCGCTTTCTGCCTTCGACCTGACGCCTTCGAGGTCGTACTGCCACGAGTGGCTCATGGCGAACGGCATAGGGGGCTATTCCTCATCCACCACAATCGGGATGAACAGCCGCAAATACCACGGGCTTTTAATCGCCCCGCTCAAGGGAGAGGGTGCGCGGCACGTCATGTTCTCCAAGCTTGAGGAAACCGCCACGGTGGACGGCGAGGAATTCCAGCTTTCCACCAATGCCTACCCGGGCGTCTCGCATCCCGAGGGCTTCCGCCAGCAGGTGGGTTTCGAGTTTTCAAGCCACCCGATGTTCGCCTATTCGCTTGGCGGGAACCGGCTCGAAAAATCGGTAAGGCTGCTCCACGGCAAGAACGCAGTTGTCATATCATATAGGATAGTGCGGGGCGGGACCGCGGAGCTTCTGCTGCGCCCGCTTCTTTGTCCCCGCCCCATCCACGCCGACCCGACGCAGGCGGACAAGTGGCTGGTGTTTTCAGCTGACAGGTCGGGATTTGATATCGACTCCCCTGCGCATATGCGCGTATGCGCCTCGCACGGCAGGTTTTCCCCCTCCCCGCTGAATTACAGGAACGTCGTCTACAGGCTTGAAGCCGAGAGGGGCTATCCTGCAACTGAGACGCTTTTCTCGCCCGGGGTGTTCGTGGCGAAAATATCGCAGGGCGAGGAGCTTCACATCTGCGCCTCGCTTGAGGGCATGCCCCCCTCCGAGGCGCTCGACTTGCTTGACAGGCAGGGGGCGCGCCGCGCGCACCTTCTCGGGCAGTTTTCCCAGTCAAGCGGCATTGAGCGGACGGACTTCTCCGACCGGCTCTGCATCGCTTCCGACTCCTTCTGCCTTGTGGGCGAGGGAAGATGCGGCATAATCGCGGGGTATCCGTGGTTTTCGCAATGGGGCAGGGATGCCATGATTTCGCTTCCCGGCCTTCTGCTATCGACCGGCAGGTTCCCCCTTGCGCGCGAAATCCTCCTCTCGCACGCGAAGATGATGGAGGACGGGCTCATCCCCAATTTCATGGATGACAACGGGCAGCCCTCATTCAATTCCGCGGACGCGTCGCTTTGGTTCGTGGACGCGGTGCGCCAGTATGCCGAGGCGACTGGCGACTACGCGTTTGTCCGCGATTCGCTCTGGAAGCACATCCGCGCATTCCTCTCATCATACATACATGGCAATTCGGCAGTCCGCATGGACGACGACTGCCTGCTTCGCACTCTCTCGCCCGCTTCCACGTGGATGGATGCGCAGGTGGGCGGGCACGCAATCACCCCCCGCAAGGGCAAGCCTGTTGAGATAAACGCGCTTTGGCACTCGGACCTGTGCTTCATCCGCGAGCTTGCGCAGAAATTCGGCGACAGGCGCACGGAATCAGTAGTTTCCCCGATAATCGAGGGCTCGGCGCAATCCTTCCAGAAATTCCTCTCCGCCGGGGAGGGCGGGCTTTTCGACGTCATCGAGCCTGCCGACCCGTCGGTGCGCCCCAACCAGATATTCGCGGTGTCGCTTCCGCACTCCCCGCTCAACCACATACAGCAAAAGCACGTGTTCAACATTGTGCGCGGCTTCCTCTACACTCCGCTCGGGCTCCACACGCTCTCGCCGCGGGACGCGCGCTTCTGCAATTCCTATTCCGGCAGCCCGGAAGACAGGGATGCCGCGTATCACCAGGGCATGATTTGGCCGTGGCTCCTCGGGGCGTTCTACGACGCGCAGCTGAGGGTTTATCCGGGAAGCGAAAAGCAGATTCTCGCCTCTCTCAAGCCGCTTGCGGATTCCATGGTGCACGGCTGCGTGGGCAGCCTTCCTGAGATGTACGAGCCGAAATCCGGAAAGGCGGCGGGAGCGCCATCGCAGGCGTGGAGCGTTGCCGAAGCGCTGCGCATCTACACAAAGGTAAAGCGAAGCGCGCAGTCGCCCGAGGGCAGAATCGCCATGCCGCGCGGAGCGACGGTTTTTTCGAGGGCGTGATAAGCATAGTAATTTTAAGGGGTGAAACCACAATAGTGGCACCGTATTTTGGAGGGGTTTGAATGTTCCTGTTCCAGTTGGCTTCGACTTCGAATGGCACAGGCAAGACGCTCGCGCCGGACAGGACAGTGGGGCAGCGCATCTCCGACTACATAAACTCCTCCTCAAAAAAGCAATACACTGGAGTGCCGAAACTCACCGATGTCCAGTCAAAGGAACTCCTGTCGATGTCTGAAGCGGTGTGGAACAAGTCCGGCTTCCAAAACATGAAACTTCCGCCGGCGGTAAAGGAGCAGTTCGTAAAGGAATTCACGACAAGCACCTATGTCGTTTCGGGCATTGCGAATTTCCTGTCGAAAAACGGGCCTGTGGATGTCAAGCTTTCCGACGGCTCGGAACTTACAATCTCAAAAGACACGCTCACCCCTGACATGCTCGAGCGGCTGGTGTCATTCACCGCGCTGAATGCGGCAATCAAGGGGCGCGTGGGCACGACAAAGGACGCCTACCTTGACGACAACATAGTGCTTCACACACTTCTTTCGCTCCACAACTCTGGCGCGGACGCAAGCGCGTTTTTCACGGACAAGAACGGCGTGGACTGGGCAAAGTTGGAGAAGATGCGCCCCACTGGGACCGGCACTTCCAAAAACCTCGCCAGCCTCTCAACAGTGCTTGACGGCACGGCCCTCAAGGCGGCATACGACAACATCCTCAAGTCGGTTTCCGGCTCGGGGCTGGCAATCCACAGGCAGTTCATAGACAAGGGATATCTGCCCACCACGCCGGGGAAAACGCAGGGCAACGTGGAGCTGGTTTTCCTTGCCCATCTTCTCAAGGCAGAAGGGGAGCTCTCCCCGCAGTTCGTGGCGCCGAAAAAGGAGGGCGACGGGACGAAGAAGGAAGGGGACGGCAACAAGCAGGGCGACCAGACCGGGAAAAACGAGGGCGACAAGCAGGGCGACGGCACAAAGAAGGAAGGAGACGGAACCAAGAAGGAAGATGGCACCAAGAAAGACGAGGGCACGGAAAAGGAAGAGGAAACCAAGACCGAACTGAAGCGAAGCGGAAAACTCGGCTTGGACATCGACAGCCGCGGCTTCAAGATGTTGAGGCAGGGCGACAAGCTGACGCGGGACAAGCTCGACAAGATACCGACGGAAATCGGCCCCATCGACCCGCTCATCCGCGAGCCCAAGGCGCTTTTCAACGACATTTTCGACGGCGCGAAAAGCGTGCGCATATACGGCGGCAATGGCGAGGAGATAAAGCTCACCAGCTTCACCTACGACAGCATGAAAAAGCTGGTCGATTATTTCGTGGACAACACAAAGGGGAAGGACAAGGGCAGCTTCGCGGCGGTCCTTGACAACGGCAAGAAATACATCATAACATACGACTCGAAGAAGGATGGCGACAACCACACCTTCTCAATCGCCCTTTCCCCGCCCGTGAACAATCAGTCGGTGACTTCCATCGGGCTTCCGCTGGTCAACATAACCGGCGGCTACAGCAGCACCAAAAGCGGGGAAATCACGCTCAACAAGGCGAATATCGAAGTCAAGACCGAGGGCGCCTCCTTTTCGGGCTTCGGAAGCTACTCGTACGCGAACAACGAGATAAAGGACGGCAACTTCGGGCTCAAGTTCGATCTCGCCGACAAGGAAACCGGAAGGACCGCGCACCTTTACCTATCGGGCGCTGACATAAACCTCGTGCAGGGCAGTTTCGGCAAGGTGGATTTCAACGCCGAGGACCCGATGATATCCACCCTCGTGGTGGGCGACAGGACATACACGCTTCGCGAAATACTCCAGAACAAGAACAACTCGTGGCGCGCAATGAAGGACGCGGTGGGCGAGAGCTTCAAGGGCGGCTACCTCTCATTCGACGCCGGTTACTCTCCCTTCGAAGTGCAGATGGACAAGTTGGACATGAAGCATTTCACGACGATGAAGGGATTGCGCCTTGCTGCAGGGGAAACATCAATCAAGTTCAACGACAACGAGTTCAACCTTAACTACAGCGGGCAAAGCGGAGTTCTCAAGGACGGATTCTCCCTCCAGTGGAAGGCGAACGGCGAGGAGCTGGTGCGGGTAACCATGCCCGGGCTCACCGAGGAGCAGAACAAGAACGTGACGGCCGCGCTTGACGCATTCACGGACAGGATAGCGTCGCTTGACTCCAAAAAAGAGAACATTTACGAGGGGATACGGGACGCGGTTTCCGACCTCGCAAACACGCTTACCGACAGGAACGACCCGAAATACAAGGCGCTTCTTGAGTCCACGCGTGTGGACATCAACATGGCGAACCTGCTCTCCTCGTTCGAGGGCGGGAGTTTCATCGGCGACCTTGCGAAAAACGGGCTTGCCCCGTCGCTCAAAAACGATTTGCCCAACCACGGCAAGCTCAGCTTCTCGGTTGCCGAGCTTGGCGAGCTTGCGAGGAAAATTTCCGAGGGCGTCAATGCCACTGACTGGAACGTCAAGCAGGAGCGCTGGCACGAGGTCGAGGAAATCGTGCGCCAGAAGGCGGGTCTGCCGCCGGGGCAGGTGTTCCTTGACAACACGGTCATGTCAATGTATTTCGGCGACTTCAACTCGCAGCAGGAAATCGTGGAGCGCGCGCTTGCCGAGGGCAGCCCAGCTCTGCAGCTTTACGTGCAGAACAAGACAGCCGGCACGAGCGAGCGCAACAGGATAGGCATCGGCACGGCAATCCCGCTCATGACCAAAGACGACTTCATGCTCTTCACGCAAGGGGGCGTGTCGCTTCAGGAGCTGGGCGTTAGCGTGTTTGGCAACATGGCCGAGCAGTCCAACTCCAACTACATCACCAAGAGCGTGACAATCGACGCGGGGTTGGGCGCGAAGGTGAAGTCCCTCAACATAGACTTCGGAGTCTACGGCTCGGTGAACCTCCCCTACCAGAAGATAATAGAAGCCAACAACATGGCGAAGAACGGCGGCTCGTTCGTCATCCCGCTGACCGAGTACGAGTCGGGCAAGGACACGAAATTCACCCATCCCGAATACCGGGCATACGTGTTCGGCAAGTACAGCCCGCTTGACGGCAAGGTGCAATTCACCGTAATCGCCGGATTGGTGCCTGAATACACCTACGCGGGCAACTACAACTCAAACATGCGCTTCACCGCAGGAGGGCAAATCAAGATTGACCGCCCGTTCGAAATAAACATCGGTGAAACGACGATTGCACCGGACGTGGAAGTCATCATGCCCAGCTTCACAGGCAAGAGCTTCTACGGGAAAGCAGGCGTGAGCTGGTCTGTTCCCGGCTCGGGTTTCATAAAGAAGTTCGACTTGCGCGCTGGCGTGGACGGCATGACCGACGGGGCAAGGACGATGTTCACGCCCTCGATTACCGGCACGGTGGACACAAAGCTAATACCCGGCGCGAAGAACACCGAGTTTTACACCGAATACAAGCCCGGCGCATTGAACAGCCCGCTCCGTTTCGGCACCTGCATCCGCTGGTAGCCAAAGGAATTTCGGGCGGCGGCTGTGAATTTACAGCAGCTTCAGGTCCTTGCAGTACTTGTTGATTAGCGATTCCTCTGCAGGCCCCGCGCCGAAGCACGTGGCGGTCCCGGGCTCAAGCTGCGTTTTTCCAGCGTCGTGTATCAACGCGCAGGGAATTTCCTTTTTCATCTTTTCGAAAAGCGCGAACAATTCATCTTCCGAGCCGACTTTGAGCACGATTTTCTTCTGCCCCTGCTCCTCCCACTGTTCGACTGCCTCGGGGGACCTTGTTTCCGCCTTGCGAAGCGCGGAAACCGACGCGTGTGCAGTCTGCCCGGCGAGCTTTCCCTTGCCCATCTTAAGGTCGGAACGGATTATTATCGCCTGCTTGAGTTCTCCCATAGCGATAAAAGAACCGCCCCAACATTATATTCTTATGCTCGATGGCTTGTCGGAAATTGCCGAGAAAATCAAAAGCACGGAGGGCTCGCGCCGCGAGCTTGCGCAGCGGCTCCGCTTCAACTCAGGCAAAATCGAATATCCGGAAACACTTGAGCGCGAGCTTGTAATTCCAGTGCAGCGCATCCCGGTTGCAGGAAAAATAGCCGCAGTTGACAGCGGAATCGTGGGCGAGGAACTGCACGGCTTCAATTTCCTGCTGATGCGCTCGGTGGGCGCGATGTTCACCTATGAAAATTCCCGCGTAGTCTCGCACGATTACTTTCCCAAGGCGCTTCCGGCAATGCAATACGACATGCGAAGCGGGCTGGACTCCCATGACGTGATGTGGCACAAGTCCCTTTACCGCCTCAGAGGGGAGCTTACCTGCGCCGCCGACATGGTAAAAAAGCATTCGCCGACAGCCATGCTCATGGACGGCTCGATTGCCCCGCTCCTGTCCGACAAGCCATCCGAGGAGTCGGAAATCCGCCCGCTTTACGACGAAGTTGTCGCGGCTTACAAGTCGCTTTACGAATCTTCGTGGAAGGGCAATTGCGTGCTGATGGGCGTGATTAAGGACTCAAGGAGCAAAAGGTTCATAGAAATGATTCAGAAGCACGCGTCAGGCGCCCCGGACGCGGCGCAAGAGGCACAGAAGCACACGTCCGCCACAACGGACGCATTCCAAAACAGGGGCAACGAGGGTTTCATGCACACGTCGGACACGAATTTCCTGCATTTCATGCTCGAGGCAGGGGAGCGCACCTGCGCATTCCCCTACGCATCCGCGCCTGCCAAGCACCAAGTGCTGAAAGACCTGGGGCAGTGGGCCGGGAAGATACTCTCGTTCTACATAAAGCCCGTGAAGGACGACCGCCCGCTTCGCGTGGAATTCCTCTCAGGGCAGAAGACATTCTCCGAAGTCGCCTCGCTTGCGCACTCGCTTTCCTGCGCTCACAAGGCATACGCATATCCCGCCGTTCTAATCGAGGCAGACCTGCGTGCCGCTTTGGACGGGGACGAATTCGAGCGCGCCTATGCCGAACTGTTCTCGAAACTCGGGAGAAGCTCCTCCATCATGCGCCTGAGGAGGAACAGCCGCCCGTTCAGGTGAGGCGGGGCGCGCCGGTCAGCCAGCTTGGGACCCAACAGCCGTCCGTTCAGGTAATCCGGTTTCCAAAACCGAACGATTCAGGCAAACTTATTAATTTCAGCCCTGAAGCACCTTGGGGAGGCGGTGCCATGGATGGGATTGGACGGCCCGTGGAAGAGGGCAAGGAGTACGAGGTCACCATAGACGCCCAAGGGGCAAAGGGTGACGGCATCGCCCATGTCGAAGGGTTCGTGATTTTCGTCGCCGGCGGCACTGTCGGGGCGAAGGTGAAAGTCAAGGTGACATCTGTCAAGCGGACGTTCGCCATCGGGCAGATAGTGTGATTGCGTAGGTATGTGATTGCAGGTCAGGCGGTTGTGTTCCCATGTGCGGCATCATAGGCTATATCGGATTTCGCAGGGCGTCGGAAGTGGTCCTCAAGGGCTTGAAGAAGCTCGAGTACCGCGGCTACGACTCGGCAGGCATAGCCACTATTGACGCGGGCAAAATCTCGTTCATGAAGGACATCGGCAAGCTCGACGAGATAGCGTCGCGCAGGAATTTCCTCGACTTAGATGGCAATATCGGGATAGGGCACACCCGCTGGGCAACGCACGGCGGAGTGACAGTGGGGAACGCGCACCCGCACACCGACTGCGCGGGAAAAATATTCGTGGTCCACAACGGTGTGATTGAGAATTTCGGCGAATTGAAGGACAGCCTCGCTTCCCGCGGGCACCGCTTCTCGTCCGAAACTGACACCGAGCTTGTGGCGCACCTGATTGAAGAAGAATCGAAGAAGCAGAAGGATTTCGGGCTCGCGTTCGCCGCCGCGGTTGGGAAGCTTCGCGGCTCATGGTCGCTTGTCGTCCTGCACGAAGGCGAGGAGGCAATACACCTCTCGCGCAACGGCCCGCCGCTTGTCATTGGCATAGGGGATAAGGGCGAGATGTTCTGCGCCTCGGACGTTCCCGCGCTTCTCGAATACACGAAAAAAGCCGTATTCCTCGAGGACAACGACCGCGCGGAGATAACCCGCAGCGGGTTTTCCATCCATTCCGGCAAGAAGGAAATCAAGCGCAAGGTGAACGAGATAGCATGGACTTCCGCGATGGCGGAAAAGGACGGCTACCCGTATTTCTGCCTCAAGGAGATAAACGAGCAGCAGGTGAAAATCCGCGAGGCGCTTGCCGCGGACATAAGCAAGGCGGTTTCTCTCCTTCGCGGGCAGAAGCAGATTACGGTCGTTGCCTGCGGAACATCGTACCATGCCGCGCTTGTGTTCAAGAAAATGGTGCAGACAAAGCTTCACGCGAATTGCGACGCGATAATCGGCTCGGAGTTCGCCTACTCCCGCACAGGCAATGAAAAGGTCATAATCGCAATCAGCCAGTCGGGCGAAACCGCGGACACCCTCTCGGCAGTGCGGCTCGCCAAAAAGTCCGGCGCAAAGATAATCGCCGTGACAAATGTGGTCGGCTCCTCGCTTTACCGCGAGGCTGACGCCAACGTGCTAATCGGCGCTGGGCCCGAGCTTGCGGTGGTCGCCACAAAATCATTCACCTGCCAGGTGGCGGTGCTGATGAAGCTCGCGCTCACACTCGCAGGGCAAACATCCGAGCTTGAGGCGCTTCGCGACTCTTCCGAGCAAATCGAGGGCATACTGCGCAGAAGCGGCGAAATCGAGAAGATGGCTAATGAACTGGTGGCGCACCGCGATTTCTTCTTCATAGGCCGCTCGCTTTCCTTCCCCTCCGCGCTTGAAGGCGCGCTCAAGCTCAAGGAAATAACCTACCTGCACGCAGAGGCTTACGCGGCAGGGGAGCTCAAGCACGGTCCGCTCTCGCTTCTGGACGAAAAAGTGGCGGTGCTCGCGCTCGCCCCGTCGGACAGCTCGCTTCCCAAGACGATTTCCAACATGCAGGAGTGCAAGGCGAGGAACGCCAAGCTCGTGGTCTTTTCGGACAGCAAGCAGGCGATTTCCGGCTCCACGCTCCATTTCCTCATGCCCAAAGTCGCGGATGAGGCAATCCCGCTCGTATACGCAATCCCGCTCCAGCTTCTCGCCTACTACATGGCAGTGAAACTCAAGCGCGACCCTGACAAGCCGCGCAATTTAGCAAAATCAGTAACAGTGGAATAACCCCTTCTGGTTTAGATTGCTTTAAATACACCTTACCTTATCATGCCACATAACACGGTGTGCCCCATGAAACAGAAGAACATCATCGCCGAATCCGACGGCTCGATAATGCCGCGCAAGGCGGAGCTGTTCGGGCATTTCCACCGCGCCCGCCTCCTGTTCAACAACGTTTTTTTCAAGTTCCCCCTGTCTGAAAAGGCGATAATCCGCTCATTTTCCCGCGACCCGCAGCTCGCCTATGAAAAATACTCGCGCCGGGGCGCGGACAAGAACACGCTTTTTGCAATCGAGGAGGCGAAGGGGAAGTTCGAGTCTGCACTGGCATCCGACGCAGTTTTGGCAAAGGAAATAGCCGCGGACATAGCCAGGGTTTCCTCGCTTCTCGAAGCGATGGAAAAGAGGCGGGAGTCAATACTCGAAACATATGTCCGCCTAAAGCCCGGGCTTAAAAATTCCGAAAAGGACAACTATCTCGGGGCAATAAAGGAATTCGACAAGGCAATCCGCGCAGAAAGGAAGCGGCTTTCGCGGCTTGAGGTTGAACTATCCAAGGCGAAAAATGCCATGGCGATGATTCCCGCAATCAAAACCCTGAAAGACGGGCTTTCCAAGGCAAGGGAAACGAACAAAAGTGAGATAATCACTGATTAGCGCCCGAGGAAGACCCTTATTCTGACCGGCTTTCCGTCAAGCGACCCGCCGCGGTGAGCCACCGCCGTCTGGGTTATTTCGGGCGCATAAAGTATGCTCGCATTGCCGATTTCAATCGGCGAGGGGCAGGTCGCGATGCTGCAGTTCACGTGCTCAATCCGGATGTAGTAGCCTGTCGGCGCCCTCATTATCCTGCCGACTGCGCCGTAGTTCGCGCCGGAGGGGTTGGCGTACAGCGCCAGCTTGTCTATCTTGCTCATGTTCAATTCGTTGGTGTAGCCGTTCGTAAGCCCTATCTGGTAAACGCCGTCAATCCCGACCGAGGAGAGCGACCAGTTCGCAGGCACGCCAGGCGTTACAAGCGACTCGGCAATCCTCATCGCGTCCGAATGCAGGGGACTGTTGCGGGAATCCACCACGGACTGCACGCCGAACCAGTAGGAGATAAGGGTGGTGGTGGCGAGCACCATTATCACCGTGGCGATAATCGCGTCGAATGAGAAATACTGCCCCTTCGTTGCCTTCATCATAAGCACCTATGCCCTTGAAACAATGATTGTCCCGTTCACGTTGGACAGGTTGAGCCTCCCTATCCCCGACCCTATCACCACGAAGCCCCTCGTGTTGTTGGTTATTTGCGAGCCGTACGTGACCATATCGTATCTTGTCGTTATTGTCGGCGCGGATACCGAACCGAGCTTCCCGTTCGAGGCAATCCACTCGACATACACGAAGCCGGTCTCAAGCTCCGCCTGGTTTTTCGCGCCCTGCTGCGGGCGGCTGATTGTTATGTTGTAGCCCCTGCCGAGCAGGTCCGATGGCACGGAAACAGTCTGCACAAAACCCGTGCCCGCAAGGGAGGTCACGTATATGCTGTCCGCGAACCCATATGCGACTTGCTGCGCGTATGCGTATTCCGCGCGGGTGAGGTCCTGGCTTTGCATCTGGAGGAAAACCGCCACTGCGCCTACGAATATGAGCATGAAGAACGCCCCGTAAGATAATGCTTCTACTGCCGCCTGCCCGCGAAACGCGCCAGTTGCAATCCCGTGGTTTTCCATATGCCCACTAACCGTAAGTTATGTTCACGTAGCTTCCGTTCATCACGTATTCGAAATTTATCTTCTGCAGCCCGGGCGTGCGCTTGCCACTCAGGTTCCCGGAGATGTTCGCGAAGGTGGAGCTTGCGATGTCCATGCGCCTGCCATCCTGCTCGAGGCTGATTACCACCAGCCCGCCTTCAATCTGGGCTCCGATTACGCCGGACGGGTAATTCACGACAACTGATTTTTGCGCGCCCTCGCCCTGCAGGTAAACGCTTCCCGCCTCGTCCGCAATCGCGCGCGCGGAAATCTTCGCCTGCGCAACAGATGTCTTCGAGAGCTCGTTTCCAGTGGCGGACATGAAAAGGAATATCATTGGAAGTACGAATACCAGCGCGAATGCCACCATCACGAGGGTTTCAGTCGCCGCCTGCCCACGCAGGGGGCGAGCAGTCCGACTCGAACTCCGGTTCGAGTGGACCACTTGTCCAACTTGTGCTGCAGCACAAGTGGAGCACTTGGCGGAGCGCCGCCAAGTCGCTCGATACGTCGACAAGTTGGTCGCCGCAGGCGACTCAATCGCCGCCTGTCCTCGTTTTCCCGCCGTTGCGTTGTTTTGCCAAGCCATGTTCCCACATCAGTTCCCGTACGGCTCGCAGTTGCCCGTGAATGAATGCGCCGGGTTGCACGCGATGTCGCCTATGCCATACCTGCTGATTGCGCTGTCGGTAAGCCAGAATTTCCCAACTCCGTCCGATATGGCAGTCGTGTTCGACCCCTGGCACATCTGCTCGTTTCTGCAGCCCGCCATCCCCTTTATCTTGAACGTCGTTTGCGGGGGGAAAACCGACTGCGAAGAATAGAACTCCCAGTCCACGCGGGAGCGCATGTCATGGTCGAAGCTGTTGCCCGTGCCAGTGTCCAGCCACCCGCCAGCCGACGCGCTCAAAAGCAGCGTTTCAATCCCGTATGCCGAGCTGTTCACCGCCCCCGGGGTGCTTGTGCCGGTGGACATGAGCATGCGCTGGAAGAACGACGGGGCGTTGCTTTTCACGTAAAACCCGCAGATTGACATGTCGCGTATTTTCGTCAGGTCCCAAATCCCGTGGTCGCCCTGCTTCTTGTTCTGGTACGTCCTGAATTCGTTGTTGATGAGAACGTATCTCAGGTCTGTCATGTTCGCCCTTACCACTGGCTGGAAGTTCGTGAGGGAAAAACCGCCCGCGGCGATGTAGGGGACCGTGACGACATGGTCATACCTGTCGTCCTTTGCGCACCCCTGCACGTTCGAATGGTACGTCGTCTTGCAGTTGAGGCACCTTGTCTGGTTGGTTATGTTGTAGCGGCAGCCGTCGATAAGCACGTTGAAGTACAGCTTCTCAACCGGGTTTTCGGTAAGTATGACCGCGCCGTAGTGGTTCGCGTCGTCCTCCACCCCGGTGTAATAATTGGTCACGTAGATGTACTGCCACATCCTCGCCTGCTCCGTGAAGTTCGTGAATATGCCCTCGCCCGGCCTGCTGTCGGTCGCCGGCCCCGCGAACCAGCCGTTCCCTTCCGAGCCGGGCGTCGGGGGCGGCGGTGCGACGTCGCTTGGCTGGGCATACTGGAGATGCCTGAAAATCTGCTTCTGCTCGGCTTCGCCCGACACCGGCGCGGGCCTGCGCTGCCTGAAGTCGTTCCTCGTTATCGACGGGTCGTAGAAGCCGTCTATGGAGAAATTGGTGCTGGCGTTCATCATCTTGCTCTGCCGCATCGTGCCTTCGAGGTCCGTGACGTTCATCTGCATCAAAAACGACACGCCGACCGTCCAGGGGTCGAGCTGGCGCACGGTGAGGTTTTTCGGGTCGGAGAAATCCGTGGCAAAGCCCATCAGGTTCGCGGCATCATTCACCTTCCCCTTCCACGCGGTGATGGTGTATGCCTGCTTTTCATCGTCAGTGTAGTTTATCCACTCATTCGCCGAATCCCCTATCTTCGCGCTCCCGTTGACTATCAGGTCCCGGAGTGCCTGCTCGACTTTGCCCGTGCCGGGGTTTTTGGTGTCGTTGGCTTCCCTGTCGGCTATGTTATTGTAGGACGAATAGTTCGCGAGCTTGAACGTGGCGTAATACGCGGATGCGTTTGCAAATCGGGAGAGCTGCGCGTCGGAGAGCGAGGAGAGCACGAGGCGTATCGCCTCTCCCTTGAATCTCGCCACGGAATTCTCGTCCGAGCGCTCAAAGCTGCGTATCCATACCTGCATGGAGAGGAGCATGAACGTGAGGATGGCGAGCGCCATCATGGTGAATACGAACCCGCGGCGGGAGCCGGTTTTTCCTGTCGCCATGCAATCACGTGTAGACTACCAGCCTGATGAGCTGGATGGAGTTGTTGCCCTGCTGGAAGTTCCATTTCGACACGTTGCACGGCACCGCGTCGCAGGGGCTTTTGTAGTTGCCCGCTCCCGCGTATCCGAAGCAGGAGAGGTAGCAGTAGGGCGATTCCCCGGGGTCTGGCGGGACCGTGTAAATCGATGCGAATGTGGTTGCCGACGCCTGCAGCTTGGTGAAATTCTTGCCGCGCCTGTCGGATGTCGGGTCGGAGCCCGCGTCGTAAAGCGGCTCGGCATCCCACGCGTTGGCGAGGAAGTTGTACCTCTCAAGCTTGTAGCCGAATCCCTTGGGTATTATCCCGGGATACTCGTCGCTTCCCCCTGCCACGCGGAACATTATCCCTCGCGCCTCGTTCTCGTCCTTTATTATCCGCTCAAGGTACGTGAGCGTGCCGGGCGCCCCGGGGCTGTCCGAGCTTGTCGCAAGCACGGCGAGCGTGTCGTGCGCAAGCTGGTGCGCCTGCTCAAGGGACGGGTAGAACGGCTGCGGCGTGCCGATTATGAATATCAGCATCCCCACTGTCACCATCGTGAGCGTGAATGCCACGAAAGCGTCCAAGGAAAAGATGAAGCCTGCCTTGCGCATGAGAGAAAATTCGCCGAAAGCATATATATAGCATGCGCCTCGCAACGCAGGCGTTCTGCCGCCGCAGCAAAAGCCCGCGCCCTCCCCGCGGGCTGCAAAGCGGTTATATACTTTGCGAATAGTTAACAATTGTTAATAAAACGGCGTGCGGTGCAACAATGGTTTCAAGGGCGTCACAAAACTACCTGCGGGAGATACACTCGCTGGTCGAGGGCAAGGGCTACGCCCGCGTGAAGGACATTTCCTCTGCAATGGGCGTGCGCCCGGCAAGCGTGAGCGAAATGCTGGGCAAGCTCCGCCTCGCCGGCTTCGTGAACTATGAAAAGCACGGCGGGATAACGCTCACTTCCGAGGGCAGGCGGCTCGCCTCCGGCCTGCAGGGGCGCTACGCCGCCTTCCTGCGACTCTTCGAGCTTGCCGGCGTCCCGAAAAAAGCCGCTTTCAGGGACGCATGCGCTCTTGAGCACTACGTCTCCGAGGAAACGTGCGCGCAGCTAATGCTTTTCCTTGACAATCTGCCAAGCGCCATTCCGCGCGTTAGGGAGCCTGATTCATTTAGGAGCAGGCGAAAATCCGCCGGATTTTAGGGCAGGGCATAAATCCACCTAACAGGGATAGCATCCGCCATGCAGCAGGCATTATCGCAAAAAGGCACAGCCGGCACGGCAATAGCGGGAGCGCCCAAGGCATCCTGCGCCAGCTGCCCGCTTCTCGCCACCTGCAACAAGGCAAAAGACAGGATGGAGAAGGCGGAAAAGGAGGCGTTCGAACCAGTTTTGCTTCCGCCAATCCGGAAAGCCTTCCAGCCCGAGGAAAACGCTTCTGCCGCGGCGCAGAAAAACGAGCCGGCAGCCGCGCCATTCATTTTCAACATCAGTCAATATTCCGGCGAAAGCGCCGTCATCCGTACCGCTTACTATCAGGAAGAGGAGAGGAGGACAAAGGAAAGGGCAAAACTGAAAGAGCAGGGAACAAGGCTGTCCGCGGACGAAAAGAGGCGCCTGGAGGCGCTTGAGGAGGAAATCCTCAAGAAGCAGATTGCGCTTGAAGCTCTGAAAACGAGAAATTTGGAAAACGCCCTTTCCTCCCTCGACCCCTCCCCTTCCGTTTCATGGCTGAAGTGTCAGTGCTTTCGCTGGGAATAATGAGAGTGCGAAGTCGTCGTCTGCTGACGACTTTTCGTAATTTTGCTCCGCAAAATTCCGCCGCCGGGAGCGACAGCTTTGCTGTCGCGTTTTTGAGCCGCAGCTCAAAACGGCGGTCGCTGCCGCTATCTTTTTGAAAAAATATGCGACCGCCGGGATTGTCAGCCGAAGGCTGGCAACAAAGTTGTTGCCAAACAACGACGTTTGAACCCGGGTTACGAGATTTATGCGGCCAATTCCGCACGAATCAGCCTTGGCAACCTCGAGTCCTACCAGGCTAGACTACAGTCGCAACTTTTGGACAATCATCCGAGGCGGGACAAATTGACATCCTTCAGTTTATAAAAATAGCGTTTTTGGCTACTGCATTGCCATGAAATAGGCGCACGATAGGGCGTCTCCCAAGCCCACCCTCCAAGCCGGCTTTTCAACGAATGCCGAATCGCACCCAGAAATTTCCTGCTCCGAGCCGCACCTGCCGTTTTTCGCCCTGAATGCCGCCGCCTTCCTCGCGAATTCAAGCGCGGATGCGTCTCCCTTCCCTTCTGGGTAAATCGTGCTTGACTCCGCGGTGTGGAAAAGCATTTCCCCAACCTCGCCCGCAAGCTCCTCGGGCGTGCAGCCAAGCTGGGCAATTTCGACCTCGTTCAATCCCATGATGTCCGCAAGGGGGAAAATCTCCTTTCTCACGGCGTCCAAAACGTCCGAGTTCTGTGATTCGCCCATCTCCACGAATACCGATAGATTCGGGCTTATCTCCTTCCACCGCTCGATTTCACGGGCGAATTTCGCAACCCTGTCCGCGCTTTTCACGAGGTGCATCCCTCCTACGAACGCATGATGCACACTCTCAAGCTCCGCGTTTATCTTTTCGCAGAATGCGGCTTCTGGGTGCAGCGGGAACGGGTCGAAGGAGCAGATGAAGCGCGTTTGCGCCTCCGCGCTCTCGAATACGAAATGGTGCGCGCTTGGCGATTGCGACGGGAAGCCATCGGCCGGCGCAAAGCCCTTCTCAGTGGCGGCAAATATTTTCTTGGGGTGCGAAAACAGCTTCATGAGCTCCTCGTTTGCGAAGTTGGTGTGAAGGAGGCAATCCGTGCCGAGGGCGGATGCCTGCTCGGCTGCGTTTCCCGCCTGCCCGCCCACGATTTTCTTCGCCTTGGATTTGAACGAGGAAAGCAGGAATCCGCACTCCTTGGAGCCGATTTGCATTTCCCTCTGCACGCCGGTTCCGAAGCTCTCGGACATCGCGCTTGCTATTTCGGGGAAGGAACGGTCTATTGTTTCGGCATCCTCATCAGTGGCAAAAATAAGGTGGTCGATATTCGCGTTGAAGGCGAAAATCGCCTTTTTCGGGAACTGCATGCCAACCCTACAATGAATAGAAATATATGAGTGCGGTGTTGCCGTCCTCGGACGACTTCACCAATTTTTTCGCAAAGCGAAAAAATGCGGCGGTCATTTCGCGTCGAAGCGCGAAATGTGCCGACCTTTTCTGCGGAGCAGAAAATGCGGCTGCCGGGATTTGAACCCGGGTCTCGAGCTTTCTCCGTCTTTTTCCGTCGTCGCTTTTGCGAGCGAAGCGAGTAAAAGGGACGTGGGAAGCTCAGATCCTACCAGGCTGGACTACAGCCGCGCAATGCTCATTCTGGCAGACGATTTATTAAAAATACCGTTCAGGAGAATAGCGATTCATATGAAACATATACACGTAGCCGCGCTCGAGCTTGATGCGGAAATCGCAAAAAAAATCGGCAAGAAGGGCTCGGAGTCCGACTTCACGATATACAACTGCAAGGAAGGGGACGAAGTCCTCTGCCTCTACCACGCGAACAAGTACCCCGAGAAAATACAGCCTCTGCTCTATTCCCTTTCCCTCTGCGACGTGGCTTACCTTCGCGCGAATGCGATTGACAAGACGACCGGCGAAATGATTGTCGCCATCGCCTCGTTCGGGAAAAAACTCATCGTCCTCACCGACAAGGTAGGCAAATCCGAAATCGAGCCGCTCCTCAAGGCGGCGGGGCTTGCCTCCTACGAATTTTTCGAGGGCGACGCGAACGCGCTTCGCGAGCGGCTCATAACCGAGGCGAGCCTGCGCAAGGCGGATGGCAAGACCGAAGTGGTCATCGACTCCTGTTTCCCCGTGAAGGGAGTGGGCACTGTCGCGCTCGGAATCGTGCAGCAGGGCAAGGTAACAATCCACCAGAAACTCAATTTCATCCCCGCCGGCGTTTCCGCAGAGGTGAAGTCCATCCAGGTTCAGGACGAGGACGTGAAGGAGGCGGATGTCGGCTCGCGCGTGGGATTGAACCTCAAGGGCATGGAGCCGGACAAGGTCGGCAAGGGCGACCTCGCAGTCGAAGTGGATTTTCCCGCGGCATTGAAAATCGAAGCAACGCTGACACTATCAAAATTCTACAAGGGCACGCTCGACACCGTGCAGTTCTTCATCCTCTCGGGGCTGAAGTTCGTTTCCTGCAAGGCGAAAAAGCTTGAAAACGGGAATTTCGAACTCGAGCTTGGCGCGCCAATCTGCCTGCGAGCAGGCGAAACGGCGTGCGTTTTCCTTCCCGAAGCAATGCCGCGCGCAATCGGCAGCGCAAAAGTCGTGAAGATATTGCAGTGAGTGCAGGGCAACCTGCGGCAATACGCCATGCAGCCGGAATACTGGTCTGTTTTTAACTATTTCTTACCACAAAACGCCGTGGTGGTGGAATGGGCAAGCTGGATAAATATCTGAGCACAATAGAAGTTCCGAGCGATTTGGTTGAAGCTGCCAGCTTTGGCATCATCCTGCCAATCGGGGCTGACGGCAAATTCACCCCTCCCCTTCCGGCTGGAAAGTCAGTGGCGGAAAACCAGCTTACTTATCTGATTAATTATCTGGAAACAGGGAATTTCCAGAATCATATCTTGTTTAGGGATAACTTTTCTGAGATGTACGGGCCATCCTACACGCACTTCTCGGTTCTTGAAAAAATCATCTCAAAACCAGAGACAGAGGAAATACGCGTGAAAGTCGCGGATGCAATCGCCAAATTCGTAGGGGAAGTGCTGATGGATTATCCTGCTGACGGGAGAGACGGGCCGTTGGAATGCTTTGTCTATGCCGACTCTGTCAAGCCAGGGGAGAAAATCCTTGTTTTGGAGAAGCTGCTTGAAAATAAAGACTTGCCAGCCAAGTTTCGCTCGGATGCCGAGCGCTACCTTCTTACGAACAAGGAATTGATTGCTCTTCCAAATGGCAAAAAGACCACCGTCACGGCACTGGGAAGCGGGATTCCCAAAGATGCACCCGCGACGAAACCCCTTACGATGAAAATCTAGCAGCCTAGTTCCATTTTTTGGAAGAAGAAGCGGGGCTGCTGCGACCGTCAACGCCGAAGGCGTTGGCGGGATTTTGCGCGATAGCGCAAAACAGCGGCACATGGGGAAAAGAATGGGGCCGCTGTGATTTGAACACAGATCACCGCGTCCCGAACGCGGTAGCGTACCAGGTTAGCCCACGGCCCCGTCTGTGGTTTGGTGTTTAATGAGAAATGTTTTTATATACGCCGAGTTTTGCCGTTCAAATTATCTTTTTCCCCCAGCGGCAGCCCGCCTTGCGCACGATTATAAACCGCCCGCACCGTAAAATTTCCATGTCCCATCTCATACGCTTCTATTCCGGAGACTGCGGGCCGACCATCCTCTGCCGCGAGGAGGAAGGCATCGCGGAAATCCTGCTCGAAGGCGAGGAGGACATAACTTTTTCCCACAACCGCGCCTGCATAGGCTACCGCGCGCCGGACGGCTACCACAAGTGCGCAAACGGCGCGATAAACATCAAGCAGTGCCCCATGTGCGCCGGGCTTGACATGGCCCGCGCCTACACGGTCGGGGATTTCACAGGCTATCCCGAGCTTTACGAGCGGGCAAAGGCGGAAAAATACGCGCTTTACCTCGCAGGATTCGGCGAGGAGATTATCAAATGCGGAGTCACCAGAAAGGAGCGCTTCATGGAGCGGATGCGCGAGCAGGGCGCGGACTTCGGCTGCGTGGTCGCGGAATTCGACGGACCGGACAAAATCTATGATGCCGAGCATTCGCTTCAGCACCGCTTCAATTTCGCGAATTCCGTACGCCTCGAGCAGAAGATGCGGCATCTGGTTTTCGATTCCGTAACCGCGCGCGAAAACTTCAACGCGGCTGTGGAGCTGGTCTCCTCATCGGGGGCAGTGCCGGATTTCACTCCTGAAATAATGGATTTTTCCACACATTATCCGAAGCTCACGCACGTCCACAGGACGGATTCCATACTCGGGCAGATACAGGGCGCAAAAGGCGAGATACTCATTTTCCGCTCGCAGGGCGGGCGCGACTTCGCGATGAACATGCGCGCGCAGGTCGGGCTTTTCTTCGAGAGGAAAAAGCAGGAATAGGCGCAGGCGGGCGTTTGCCTGCCAAAAGCGGGCGCAACCCTTTCTGCCCTACCTGATGGGGTCGTACCTTTCAGCTGCGGATGAGAACAGGTGCGTCTTGAAGAAGTTCATGGTGTGGAACATCACGAATCGGACGTAGCCCCACTTGCGGACCCGCCTCATCGAAAGGTAGCAGATTGCCTTGCTCGCAAACGCGAATTTCCCGCACCACATCAGCCGCTTGCCCAAATCCGTGTCCTCCGAGGTGACGAGCTTGGGGTTGAACCCTCCAACGCGCCGGTACGAATCCGCCCTCGCGGCGAGCGTGTCAGCATTCACATATGCGATGCCAAGCGGGTTGAATGTCATTGTGATTATGTTGAGCACCCACGCGCCCATCTTCTCAAGCGCGTTGCCTTCGGACGGCTCGATTCTGCCCATTGCCCACGCGACTTTCTTGTTGTCGAACATCCGGCAGATTTCCTGCAGGTAATTGGGAGAAACCTCGACATCCGCGCTTAGGAAAACGAATATTTTCCCCCTGGCAACCCTTGTTGCGGCGTGCCTTCCGCCCGATGGCGTCCCGTAGTTCTCGATGACCACCTTCGCGCCGTGGTCCTTCGCGATTTTCGTGGTGGAGTCCTTGCTTTTTCCGTCGCCCAGCACTATCTCGTATTTTCCGGAAAACTTCTGCCTCTTTATCGACGCGAGGCACGCGCCTATGTAATTCTCCTCATTGTAAGCAGGAATGATTATCGAAACGTCCGGGTCTTTCCTTTTGGCAGCCATCAAACCAACTCCGCGCCTGACTCATATGCATTCGCGCTTGCTCTATTAAAATCCGCGCCCGCAAGCCGGATTGCCGAATCGGAAAAAAGCGTCCTGCCCACCATTGCCATGCTCGCTCGCGGGTTTTTTTCCATCCCGCCCCTGCACCACCGAGCGAGCCCGGACGCAAATGCGAATTCCCGTGAACAGGAGACAAAAGAATCCCAGTCCCTTTCATTGTCAAACTCCGCAAGCGCGATTTTCCCCGCGGCATTCACCTTTTTCTTCCATCCCGCGTCGGAGATTATGCTGGATGTTTTTATCGCCGAAAAGAATGCGAGATTTATTTTCCTGTCCTCGTGTGGCAGCTTCACGGGCGGGCTGTTGATTGTTTTCCTCACGATGAACCCGCCGATTGCGGCGGCATCCGCGCCGGACAGCCCCGTGCCGCATTCCACCTCGGCGTTGTGCGCAATTTTCACGCACTCCGAAAACCGCTTGCCAGCGCCGAGAAGCTCGTTTAACGCAAGGGACAGGGAAACCGCCCCTGCCGCGCTCATTCCGCAGCCGAACCCGATTGGCAGTTCCGCCTTGTGCGAAATTTTCAGTGCGCCAATCCTGCCGCCGAACCTTTTGAGGACAGCCCAAGAGACTGGCGCGGATGACTTCTTCCCGTTTATTTCGATGGAAGTATTCCCGGTCGCCTCGGAAACCGCCGTCGCCATTCCCTTGTCAATCGTGAACCCGGCGCCCGCGGCATCCCCTTTGGCTATGGTAAATATGCCGGTTATGTAGGATGGGCAAAAAGCAGCGGCTTTCCTCATATTGGGAGTTGCCGTGTGAACCCATTTAAACCTTGATTTTCAGAAAAACGCTGTCATAACGCGAGTTGCGCTGCGGCGCAACTGCGTGTGCAGCTCCTTTCGAGGAGCCGCACAAGGGCCTATAGTCGAATGGTAAGACGTCTGCTTGACGTGCAGAAGACTCGGGGTTCGATTCCTCGTGGGCCCACTTCTCTTTGCTTAGTGTGCCCACGTTTTGTGCTGTTGCGCAAAAACCCGACAGGCTTCGCCTGTCGGTCAACATCGAGCTTCGCTCGATGTCTGATGCATTTTGCAGCGGCAAAATGCACATCCTCGTGGGTTCATTTCCTTCTTTTTCCGGCTGCAGATTAGGATTATAAGATTATATTGCCACAAAACACAACACATTCTAGGGGTGGTGGGATGACAACGGCTTTCGGTCTCAATATCAAGTCCATGCGTTCGGCAGGCGGCGCCCAACTGCTCGCGGAGAAGACAACAGCGGAATTCTACTCGAACAAAATTGCCGGCCTTTCCCAAACTCGCTACAACCTCTCGCGTTTTTTCCGCGCCATGAAAGCATTCAAGGGCGTGGAGTGCCATGTCGAAGGGGCTTGGAACTATAGCGGGCAATTCGATGTGGGGGCAGGGGTAAACGGCATTCAGGCCGATAGGCTGAAAAAGAAAGCCTCAACGACGATTGCGACCGACTGGGCTGGCATAGAACCGCAGCTTGACGGCAAGGTGCAGTGGCATTCGAACGCGTCCAAAGCCACCACCATGGGAATTCTCGTGGGCTTGGCTGCTTCTTGCCTGTCTATTGACGCATTGAGCACGGCGCAATCAAACATTCTCATTACGCTCGGAATGCTGGTTACTGGCGCCTCCATGTTTGCCAAGGGGGTTTTCAGCGCGTTGAGCAACAAATACGCCGCTCTCAAAAATCAGTTCGCCGCCGTTTCAAAACTGGCAACGCAGGAAGCGCACTGAACCGCAAAACCGCTTCGTGCCTGTTTATTCGCCTAGTTTATCTGTCGCTTAACTTTCTGCAATACGTTATTCTCAATCATCTTGCCCGACAGATAATCGCTTATCGCAATCCTGCACACGTTTTTCGCGAAATCCTCGTCCTTGAAAAACTGGGTGATGGCTTCTCCGAATGCCTTGTTTATCCTGAGCGGGGGCTGTTCCTTGTCGGCAAAATCCACTGTGCTTAGGACATCCGGGTCGCGGCACGCGCCCTTCAGGCGACTCAGGGTGTTCTCAGGCCCGCGGAAAGTTTTCGCCCCGTAAATGGAAGGGAGCAGGCGCATGAGGACAGATCGGACGCCTATGATAAACGCAGCGAGATTGTTCCGTATATATGCCTCGGATGCAAGGTTTCCGTGCGTGAAGCTGCGGACGTAATTACGACCGAGGATATGGGCGCGCGCAGGCTCCCGCAGCTTTTCGAGGAGTTTCACTTCCAGCGCGGAGCCCCGCTTCACGCTTACCCTCTTGGGCCTGATTTTCTTGACTGCATGCAGGTCGGTGCTGAGAAGGCCGGAGAAATCCTTGAGGTGCCGGCTGCCTTTCCTCCTGCCATCCGCATTATCGAGAAGCGCAACCGCCTTTTTCCTCGCTCCAATCATTTCGGGCATGGAAAAATACTGGCAGGAAGAAAATAAAAACGGCAAAGCTCGCGCTTGGGTTGATAAAAAATAAAATAAAAAAAGGAAAAAATCAGTTCTTGGTGTGTATCCTCACGTTCGCGGGCTTGCGGAAGACGTTCCCGAGCTTTATCGCGACGAGCGAGGCAACCTTCTTGCTTTCGGCAAGGTCGGCAAGCCTCTGCGTGATGATGCCGTCGAAGACAATCGCGTGGACTTCCTTCTCCTCCTCAAGCGACTTTATCATGTCCCGGACGGGCATCTCCTTCGTCGAGCCAAGCTCGGCGTTGTAGAAGCGCGCGCGAAGCGTGTTCTCAAGCTCGTCAAGCGATGACAAAAGTGCCGGGGGGATTTCCGCCTGCACTTTCGGCTTGGGGGCTGCGACCACCTGTATGGCGGGCGTCTCCTCCTTCGGGGGCGCCGGCGGAACATCCGGGTTGTCTGCCACGAACTGCTGGGGCGGGACATCCGGGTTCACGGGAGTTTGCGGCTGCGCCTGGCTCCTGTCTTCGTAGCGCCTGCCGCGCCTGTCGTTGCGGTCGCCGCGGTCTTCGTAGCGCCTGTTTCCCCTGCGCTCGTATTCGCCGCCGCGCCTGCCCTCGTCCCCGCCTTCCTTCTTGGTCTCCTCGTAGGGGACCTTGGCGCGCAGGCACTTTATCAGCTCCTTGCGCGAAAGCTCCTCGACTTCCTTTCCGTCGGGCGCCCTCGCCACGAAGTCAATGTCAGCCACGCGGGCAAGCTCGTTGAGAATGATGTCTCCGCCGCGGTCGCCGTCAAGGAAGACAGTCACTTCCTTTTCGCGCGCAAGCTTGGCAATCGCGTTTGTCACGTTCGCCCCGCCCACTGCAACCACGTTGGTCACGTCGTTTTTGAGCAGGTTGATGACGTCAGCCCTGCCCTCGACTATAACAATCGCGTCCTGCTTGTCAATCCCGGGGCCGCAGGGCAGCTTTTCAGGGCCGTACTCCTCGATTTCCGCCACTTTGACTTCCTGGCGCACCATCTCGGAGATTTCCTTGCTCTCGGGTATTTCGTTCATGAGAAGCGATTTGAGCAGGTTCTTGGCGCGGTCCACGAGCACCTTGCGCTTTACGTTTCTCGTGTCCTCGACCTTTTCGATGTTGATTTTGGCTTCGCAGGGGCCTACGCGGTCCACTGTTTCGAGTGCCGCAGCGAGAATGCACGTCTCCACCATGTCAAGCGAGGAGGGCAGGCGTATCTTTCCCACGCTCCTTCCGCCGCGCGGGGAGAGGTCCACCTCAATCCTGCCAATCCTGCCGTTCTTCTGCAGGTCGCGCAGGTCAAGCTCGTCTCCAAGCAGCCCTTCGGTCTGCCCGAACACCGCGCCGACAACGTCGGGCTTCTCTACAAGCCCGTCGATTTCGAGGTTGGCGTAAACGAGATATTTCACCGTGTCAATGTATGTCTTTCCCATATTTTTCACCTTTTTGATGCTTCGAATTCCTTCATTTTTCCAATCAAATGCTCCGTTGTGCAGTCCGCCGCAAGCGTCTTTCTCCTGCTGGTTTGCCCGAACAGGAGGGATACGCGGCAGCTGAGCAATTTTTCAAGACCCAAAACAAGCGCACGGTTGGCCTTTCCGTCCTCGGCTTTTGCCGGGACTTCCACTTTGGCAACAATGGGGTTTTCGGACGCAAGGCAGACTGAAAAACTGCCCTTACCCGCGCAAACGCGGACCGAAAATACCGTTGCCATATGTGATGGCCTCAGAAAAGATTCGCAGCTCCAGCCCGATATCGGGCGATGTTCAGCAGCAGGTAGCTGCCCCGCCTTCCCCAAAAGGGAGAGCGGAAATGAGCGTGAAATCCTTGCTTATGTGATTCTTGTGACGCTGTCTTTGTCTTGAACTGTTTTATCGCTGTTTGTTCAGCATTCGTTAGTGTGCGGTGCGCTGTTGACAGTTGATTCATTGCGTATGCTCATTCTGCCATCCACGCACAGCATCCGGAATATGGCTATATCTATATATAAACCTGATGCTCAAACGACCATTTACTGCCACTTCTTTCGCAGTTGCCGCCACCCTCCGAGCAGATTGCGTTTTCCCGCTAGCCGTTCCTGAAGACGAAATAGGAAATGGCAATGCAGCCGATTCCCGCCACCAGCACGGAATAGGGGGCGTACGGGAGGACGATGTCGACTTTTATCCCAAGAATGGGCATCAGTATTTCCGCGCCGACAAGGAAAAGCATTCCAGCGACGAAACTTCGAAATTCCATTTTCTCCCCGCAAAATTAATGCAGGTTCATTTTAAAAGCTTTGATTGCTTTCATTTTGCAGGAGGTGGCATCTATGAAGATGGACATCAAGGTAGGGCAATGCATGACAGTCGGCGTGTTCACGCTTTCCGCGGACAAGACGGCAAAGGATGCCGCGCGGCTCCTGAAAAAGACGGGCGTCGGCTCGATCATAATCACCATGAAGGGCAAGGCAAAAGGCATCATAACCGAGCGCGACATAGTCTACAAGGTCGTCTCGGACGGCAAGGACGCGAAGAAAGCCAAGCTCAAGAACCTCATGAGCCGCCCGCTCCGGGTGATAAAGGCTTCCGACACGATAGAGACCGCGGCTCTCGCGCTTCGCAACAACAAGGTGAAGCGGCTTCCGGTCCTCGACAAGAAGGGCAGGCTTGTCGGCATAATAACCGAAAGCGACCTGCTGCGCGTCTACCCGGGCATCGTGGACGTCATGTCCGAGATGCAGGAAATCAAGGGGAAGCCCAACGCGTTCGTGACTGGCATCTGCGAAGTATGCGGCTGCTTCTCCGAGGAGCTAAAGCGGGACGAGGGCAAGCTCAAGTGCGATGAGTGCATAGAAGAAGACTCAGTCTGATTTTTTCCCGTTTTCCGCCTTTTTCATTTTCAGTAGATTACTCCGAAGGTCGACGCCATCAAAAACCCGAACGCAACTCCGGCGATGAAAAATGCGGCGGACATCGTGCGATTCGCCGAAATCGCGTCCGGCATGAGCTCGAAAAACGAAACGCACAGCATCGCCCCTCCTGAAAAAGCCAGCGCGAAGGGCGTTGCGACGGAAACCACGCTTAACAATGCGAATCCGGCAATTGCCGCCACTGCCTCAACAAATCCTGAAAACGCGCCCCAGAAAAACGAGCGGTGGCAGCTTTTCCCGAAACAGGCGAAAGGCGCGGACACCACCAGCCCCTCGGGCACGTCCTGTATCGCCATCGAGGTTGCTACCAGCCAGCCAAGCGAAGGCGAGGCTGCGAATGCGGATGCGATTGCAAGCCCCTCGGGCACGTTGTGCAGCGTGACGGTTCCGGCAAGAAGCGAGGTTTTTTTCGAGGCAGAATCCATTCTTGTCTTTCTTATGGCAAGATGCAGGTGCGGGATTATCGCCTCAAGCGCGACGAAAGCCGCGCCTCCCAAAAGCAGCCCGCCAAGCGAAGCCTGCCATCCTATCTGTCCAGATGACTGCGAAATCATCTCGACCGCGGTGAAAACCATTATCCCCGCGCAAAAGGAAAGCATGAGCGCCTGGTTCAGCCTCCCAAGTTTTGGAAGAAGGTACACTCCAGCGGCGCCAAGCGATGTGGCTGCGAAAACGAGGAGGGCTGCCAGAAGCAATTCCTGAAATTCCATAAGAGCACTGGCATCTATCCGTGCAAATCATTCTTATTGTTTCCCCCCATTTCATTTTCCATGGTCTTCCGGACTTACGTGAAAGGCGCGCGCGCTGAGCGCGAACTCATACAATTCTTCTCCGAGCAAGGCTTCGCGGTCATACGCGCTGCCGGCTCCGGCGTGAATTCGCTTTCGCCTGACCTATTGGCATTCAAGGCTGGCAGGCAGTATGCAATCGAGTGCAAGGCATGGGACTCAGGCTCGCTTTCTTTCGAAAAGGAAAAGATGGCGGGCATGCTCAAATGGGAGGAAGTGACCGGCATTACCTACATGATTGGCTGGCGGGTATCCCGCGAAGGATGGTTCATCTTCCCGGTCCACATGCTCGAGGAGCAGAACAAGACGTTCACAATCACGCTAACAAAAGCGAAACTGGTTGGCAGAAAGCCTGAAGAACTTGTATGACAATAAAAAAGCGGCAAATGATGACAAGTACGACTCTGATTCCAGATGATGACGTGACTTGACACTGATGCCAAATCATCTTTCCAAAAAAAGCAGGATAAAAACAAAAAAGGACTTAGGCTGCCGGGGGCGCGAAGCCCATGTGCGCCAGGAGCTCGTTCTTCTCCTTCTGGGAGAGTTTCGCGTGCTTCATTACGCCGTGCTTGAACACCTTGCGGTAGTCCTCGACCTGCGCAGAGCTGCCCTCGTTGCGCACTGCCTGCCTTCCCCTAGCGACGAGGTGGCGGCTCCATGCCTTCAGTATTTCGTTCTTTGTTTCTTCACTCATGTCATTCACCGTTTTTTTGCCCGAAAAACGCAAATCGAGCAATAAGCTTAAGCGTCTACCTAATTTCAAAAGGCGCAGGCTGTAATATGCTTGAACATGTTTAAATATGTTGCCATTCCGTCGTTGGATGCCACAAAACCAGCCTTTCCGGCGCCCGACCACAAAACAAGCCAAATCGGGGGAAAATAAGGGCCAGGGCCGAGATTTGAACTCGGGCGAAGAGCTCCACAAGCTCCCATGCTACCAGGCTACATCACCTTGGCCAAGGTTGTTTTTTCCTTAAGAATAGATGGATATAAAAAGCCGCTTTCTGCCAACCACCAATATGCTCCGGCGTCTTTACACCATCAATTTCATCGACGCATTCATTTCCGGCGCAACGACCGTGCTGGTGCCTCTTCTGATGCTTGAGCGCGGGATAGACATCGCGACAATCGGGCTTGTCTTCGCCGCCGCTCCGTTTGCCAAGGCGCTCGTGCGCGTCGCAGGCGCAACAATCGCGGATTCCATGGGCGACCGCGTGATGTATGTCTTCGCCTCGGTTTCCGACCTGCTGCTCTCCATCGCCTATCTCTTCTCAACTACGGCGGCGGGCTTCGGGGCAGGCAAGCTGCTTGACGGCGCGAGGGAGTCGTCCATCTGGTCGGTAATCAGGCCGAGCCTGATGGCGGCATCGCCCGAGAAAAAGCACTTCGCGCTCACCGACCTGCTCTCCGGCAGGCTAATTTACAACGCGCTTGGCTGCCTCGCGGTCGGCGCCCTCTTCCTTATCGGAGGCTACGGGCTTCCCTTATTTGCGCTGGTGTGCCTGTCCGCCTACCTCGTCTATTCCTCGCTTCGCCTGAAAAATTTCCACAAGGCGAAAAAAAGCGCGAAGCTCACCGACCTCTCCCCCTTCGGGCGGAGCCGCAGATTCTACGAGATAGCCGGCGTCTTCACGGTCGGGAGCATGTTCTACGTGGTCGCATTCTACATGGCAATCCCCCTTTACCTCAAGATGAGCG
>JBAYHU010000004.1:0-109377 GCA_041665945.1 Candidatus Micrarchaeia archaeon | reverse complement strand
CGCCCTCAAAAGCAAGCACAGGAAGATGCGCAAGGAGATAGTGGAGCGGCTCTCCTACTTCGAAAAAGTCGGGCGCTCCCATCCGCGCGTGCTTTTCGAGGAGCTTTCATTCTGCATACTCACACCGCAGAGCAAGGCTTTTTCATGCGACGAGGCGATAAGGGAGCTGAAAGAAAAAGGGCTGTTGTTTGGAGGGGAGGCCGGAGATATTGCGCGGGTGCTTGCGAAAAAGACGCGCTTCCACAACAACAAGGCGAAATACCTTGTTGAAGCCAGGGGGAAAATCGGAACGGATGGGTTCCGGAGGCTCTCGACCATCACATTTTCAGGAAGCGAGCGGGAAGCACGGCTGGCGCTCCTCAAAAACGTGAAGGGAATCGGCTGGAAAGAGGCAAGCCATTACCTGCGGAACGTGGGGCGCGGGGAAACTGTTGCCATACTTGACAGGCACATACTGAAGAACCTTGCAAGGCATGGGGCGATAGCGGATGTGCCGAAGTCGCTTACGCCGAAAAAATACCTTGAAATAGAGGCTGCCATGGAAAAGTTCTGCCGCAAGGCAGGAATCCCAATGGCGCACCTTGACCTGCTTTTCTGGGCAGAGGAAACCGGCAGGATATTCAAGTAGAGCCCATGTGCCGCAAGGCAATCTGCCGTTGCATGCCCTGCTCACTGCTTGTCGTATGCCGCTGAGGACAGGTCTGCGAGCATCTCAAGCGCGACTTTCGCGGCTTCCGTCCTCTTTGCGCGGAAATGCGTGGCAAATGGGTTGAGCGTTTTCTTCGGGACAGTGAACCTGCCGACTTCCGAAACCATCAGGTCGAAGCCGACCTTGGGCACCTTTGCGCGGATGAACTCGGCAAGCTCTATTCTTGTCATGCGGAAATACACCTCGGAGTTCGATTTGTCGACGCTGCCTTTTTGGAACTCGAACCCCTTGAAATTCGCGTTCGCATATATGTGCTGCCCGAGAAGGGCCCTGAACATGCCGCGCGCCCCTTCGGGAACTGTTTTTTGCGAAATCGCGAACAGCATGTCCTCGACATCGTCTTTCAGCTCACGCGGGATTGTTGCACTCGGTGTGCGGCACGCCTCTGCGAGGCGCTCCGGTGGGATGATGGTTTCGAGAAAAATGTTCACTTTGTGGATGTCGTTCGCCTTCGAAGCGGCATAGGGCATGGAACGGGCGAATGCATACACTGCCGCGGAAACGGCAGATAGAGCTCCAAGAAGAACAGAAGGCGTTACAACGAAAAGCGCCACTTCTATGATGGCAACTGCCCCGGAAAGCGTGCGGATTGTACTGTTTGTTTCCGGAAACGAGAGGGCACGCAACTTCCTTTGCATTTCCAAGGCCTTCGTCGATGGCATATATTGCGCCTTGTTGACGTGCCAGCTTGCCGCCGCAGGAAGCTCTGATAGTATTTTGCCTACATCCCGCAGAAGCTCGTTGAACTTGTCATTCAGCGCAAGCCCGTTTTCGAGAAGGGAGTGGACCTTGCCCTGCTTTTTGGATATCTTGCCTTTGCTTGCTGCCGCGTTTGACCCGGATTCCAGCTTGGCAATCGCCTTCTGCCCACCCGTGATTTTTTCATTGTTCTTTTCGATGAGGCGAATGGTGGTGAGAAGCTCGGCGTATTTCCTTGAGAGCTTGGGCAAGCCGATTTCGCCGACAACTTTGCCTGCTATGAATGAATTGACTGGAGCAAATTTGTTCATATGACGGCCTCCTGTTTGTGGTGTGTATGTGGTAGCTTTTATAAATATATGCAAGAAATCCTGCGTGGCTGGCGCATCGCGTATTATATGCCTTTTGCATGGAAATTAACAATTGTTAATAGTGCTAGTGCCAAGAGGCGATTGGATGCTGCCCTGTTCGGAAGTGCATTGGAAAATACTGCCCGCTGTTTCGCGGGAGCTTGCGGTAATGCTCGAGCGCGAGCACGTGCCGAGAAGCAAGATAGCCTCAGCCCTTGGCACCTCCGGAGCCGCTGTTTCGCAATACATCAGCGGCAAGCGCGGCGGGGAGAAACTCGCCCCCAAGGCAATCGTTGCCTGCGGGAAGCTTGCAAAGAAAATAGCCGCAGGAAAGGTGACTGAGGAGCAGATGCTTGTTGAAATGGCGAAGATAATCGTGCTTGCGAAAAAGTCCAAGCTCGGGAAAAACGACCCGTGCGCAATTTGCATGTCGGGCTCGTAAACGGTGTTTTTTATGGACCTGCTGGATGTGAAAAACCTCAGCGTTTCCGCTGAGGGGAAGAAAATCGTGAAAGGAGTTACGCTTGCCATAAAGCCAGGCGAAGTGCATGTGATAATGGGGCAGAACGGCTCGGGAAAATCCACTCTTTTGAATGCGCTTGCAGGGCACCCGAAATACGCGGCAGAGGGCAGCGTGAAATTCGCTGGCAAGGATTTGCTGTTCATGAAGCCGCATGAGAGGGCGAGGGCGGGGCTTTTCCTCGCCTTCCAGTCTCCGAATGAAGTGCCCGGTGTGGCGCTTTCAAGCTTCCTGCGCAGGGCATATGTCGCAAGGCACGGAAAGGAAATATCTGTGCCGGAATTCGAAAACCTGCTGAATGAAAAAATGAAACTGCTCGGCATGGACCGCAACTTCGCCTCGCGCGGCGTGAACGAAGGGTTTTCGGGCGGGGAGAAGAAGCGCAGCGAAATCCTCCAGCTGTCAGTCCTTGCGCCAAAGCTTGCCATGTTAGACGAACTTGACTCTGGGCTGGACGTGGACGCGCTTTCGAAAATATCCGAGCTTCTTGCGGCGATAAAGGGCAAGGACACCGCGCTTCTCATAGTCACCCACTACGCAAGAATTCTCAAGGGCTTGAAACCCGACAAGGTGCATGTGATGCGCGACGGTGCGATAATCGCAAGCGGGGACTCGCGGCTTGCGGAGAAGCTCGAGGAGAGGGGCTATACCTGGATTAACAATTCGATTTGATGCGAAAGCAAGGGCGTGCAACGATGAAAAAAGACGTGGCAAAAGACTATGGCAGGGACGCTGATTTGCGCGAAGCGCCTACGAAAGACTCTGCCCTGAACGTCGGCTACAAGACAGCGGCGCACGGGCTGACACTCGACTTAGTGAAGGAAATTTCCGATGTGAAAGGCGAGCCGGAATGGATGCGGCAACACAGAATCAAGTCGTTCGAAATATTCGAAAAAAAGCCCCTGCCAACTTGGGGGCCCAACCTCTCCCGCCTTGATTTTTCCGCGATTGTGGGGTTCGTCCGCCCGAAAGGCAATGGCGTGCAGGCGAACAGTTGGGAGGAAGTCCCGTCCGACATAAAAAACACGTTCGAGCGGCTGGGGATACCCGAAGCCGAGCGCAAATTCCTCGCAGGCGTGGGCGCGCAGTATGATTCCGAAGTGCTCTACAAGAGCCTGCGCAAGAACATTTCCGACCTTGGCGTAATCTACACAGACATGGACAGCGCGGTGCGCGAATATCCCGAACTTGTGAAGAAATATTTCATGAAGCGGTGCGTGCCGAATACGGACAATAAGTTCGCGGCATTGCACGGCGCGTTCTGGTCAGGCGGAAGTTTTGTTTACGTTCCCAAAGGCGTGAAGGTGCCGATGCCCCTGCAGATTTATTTCATGATGAATTACCCGGGCTTCGGGCAGTTCGAGCACACTCTGATTGTCGCCGAGGAGGGCGCGCAGGTGCAGTATATCGAGGGCTGCTCCGCCCCGCATTACACCAAGGACTCCATGCATGCCGCGGTCGTGGAAATATTCGCTGGCAAGGGAAGCCGCGTGAGATACACTTCCATCCAGAACTGGAGCAGGAACGTCTACAACCTGAACACGAAACGCGCGATTGTGGAGGCGGATGCGGTCATGGAATGGGTGGGCGGCACGCTAGGCTCGGGAGTCACCATGCTCTATCCTTGCAGCGTGCTTGTGGGGAGGGGCGCAAGGGCGGAACACCTTTCGATTGCACTTGCGGGTGAGGGGCAGGTAAAGGACACCGGCGCGAAAGTTTTCCACATGGCGCCGAATACCTCGTCTAAAATAGTTTCAAAAAGCATCTGCAAGGCTGGCGGAGTTGTGCGTTACCGGGGGATGCTCACAGTGGGCGCGGGCTGCACAGGCGTGAAATCAAACGTACGCTGCGACAGCATAATTTCCGACTCGCTTTCAAAGGCTGAAACGATTCCGGTCATGGACATCAGAAGCGGAGATGCGATAATCGGGCACGAAGCGTCCGTTGGCAGGATTTCCGAGGAGCAATTGTTCTATTTGCAGAGCAGGGGGATAGAAGCCGAGGAAGCGCTCGGGCTTGTGGTGCGCGGCTTCATCGAGCCGATTGTGAAGGAGCTTCCGCTTGAATACGCCGTTGAAATGAACAGGCTGATTGAGATGGAAATGGAAGGATCGGTGGGTTAGTCCATGGCAAGCATTCCGCTTTCAGAACAGGCGCGCAGGATTTCCTCTTCCCTTCACGAACCGGACTGGCTTCTGCAAAAGCGGCTCGAAGCCGTGAAGCTGCTTGAAAAAAGGAACGGCACTGCGGAAATTTCAGGCTCGATTAGGAGAGGGAAGCTTTCGGTAAAGTCAAAATGCGAAGGTGGCGCGGTGGCGCTTACCATCCCGCAGGCACTTTCCAAGGGAAACTCGCTTCAGGAGCAGTTCGGGAAGCCGTTTTCCGGCAGGGAGCCGGACGCATACCTGCTTTCGTTCGCGCTGTTCACAGATGCGGCGGTATTCGCAGTGAATTCAGGCGAGCCTGCAAGGATTTTTGCCGAGATAACCGGGAAGCCGCCGGAGTATTTCGCCGTGTTTTTCCTGTTCGCGGACCAGTCCGATGCATCTGTTTATTTTGGGAAGCGGCTGGCTGGCAGTTCGAATGACTGCCTTGGGGTGGTTGTCGGCGCAAACGCCAATGTGGAGTTCTGCAACCTCCAGCAGAATGGCGCAAAGGCAGACAGCGAAAGCGGGGTGTTCGCGCAACTTGGCGAGAACTCGCAGCTGAAATTCCTGAATTCCAACCTCGGCGGCAGGAAAAAACATGAGCAGGTGGCGTTCCTGCAGGACGGCAGGGGAAGCAAGTGCTGGCACTTCGAGGCGAGCCTCGTGAAAGGGGCGCAGAAAATCCGCAAGGACTCCGACCACCTGCACGTTGCGCCAGATACCTATTCCCGCTCGATATTCAAGTACGCGACAGCTGGAACCTCGCGCGTTGAAGTGAATGGCAATGTGACAATCGAGCAATCCGCGCCTGGCTCGGACACGCATTTGCTGGCAAAGAGCCTGCTTCTTTCCAAGAATTCGGTTTCGCATATCGTTCCGCAACTGTTCGTCCGCAATGCCAAAGTCATGGCAGGGCACGGCTCGTCCATGATGCCAATTGACGACGAGGAATTGTTCTACCTCCGCTCGCGCGGGATAGGCGAGGATGAAAGCCGGCTCCTTGTTCTGCAGGGATTCCTGCAAGACCTGCTCGGAAAAAGTGAGATGAAAGCCGAAATACTTGCGCCGCTTGAAGCGGAGATTCAAAAAGAGGCGCTGGGAATATTCCCAAGGGACTGATATGGACGTTCGAAAAATACGTGGAGACTTCCCGGTTCTTTCTCGCAAGCTCAACGGAAAGCCGCTCGCATATCTTGACAACGCCGCGACCACGCAAAAGCCAAGGCAAGTGCTTGATGCCGTGCGGGAATACTATGAAAACTCGAATGCAAATCCGCACCGCGGCGCTTATTCGCTTGTTGCGGAATCCGGCGAGAAATACGAGGCAGCGCGCAGGCGAGTCGCTGCATTCATCAATGCCAAGCCCGAGGAAATAATTTTCACGAAGAATGCCACTGAATCGCTCAACCTCGTTGCAACAATCCTTTGCAGGCAGGCAAAAGCGGGCGGCACAGCGCTTCTTACGCAGATGGAACACCACAGCAACATCGTGCCATGGCAAATCAACACGCATGGCAACGGGTTGAAAGTAAGATACGCTACAATCAGGAGCTACGGGAAGCTTTGCAACGAAAGCGTTGATGAGGAGCTCGCGCGGCACCCGTTTGTTTTTTCATTCACGCACGTTTCGAACGTGCTTGGCGCGAAAAACGACGCGAAAAAGCTCTGCTCGCTTGCAAGGAAAGCCGGCGCGTATTCGTGCATTGACGCAGCGCAGTCGATTCCGCACATGAAAGTGGATGTGAAGGATATCGGCTGCGACTTCCTCGCATTTTCAGGGCACAAAATGCTCGCGCCCATGGGAATCGGCGTGCTTTACATGAAAAAGGAATTGCAGGAAAAGCTTCCCCCGTTCCTTGGCGGAGGAGACATGATAAAATCCGTCTCGTTTGCAAGCTCGGAGTGGAATTCACCGCCGTACAAGTACGAAGCCGGGACGCCGAATGTCGCAGGAGCCGTGGGGCTTGCGGCGGCAATTGATTATCTTGAAAAAATCGGGATGAAAAAGATTGCCGCGCACGAGGCGGAGCTTGCGAAAATCTGCAAGGAAAAACTTTCGGAGATAAGCGGCGTCCGCTTTTTCGGGCCGGAGGAATCGGGCGGAATAGTTTCGTTCAATATTGGCGGCATACACGCGCATGATTTGGGGCAATTCGCGGACGAAGCGGGCGTTGCGATTCGGACAGGGCATCACTGCGCGCAGCCGCTCATGGGATTGCTTGGCGTGCCTGCAACCGCGCGGGCGAGCTTCTATCTTTACAATACCGACGATGAAGTTGAAATATTGGTTGCAGCCATGAAGGTTGCCGAAAAAAAACTTGGGTGAACGGATGGATAGCGAACTTTACCGTGAGAATATCCTCGACCATTACAAGCACCCGAGGAACAGGGGGGCAATCGCCAAGCCATCTGCATCCGCGCACGACTCCAACCCGCTTTGCGGCGACGAAATAACCATGTCGCTCGTTGTGAAGGGCGGGAAGATTTCCGACATAAAATTCGAAGGAACGGCGTGCGCAATTTGCCTGTCGTCCGCATCCATGCTGGCTGAGGAGGTGAAGGGAAAGAGTGCGGAGGTTGCAAGGAAAGTCGGCAAAGAGCGCGTCCTTTCGCTTCTCGGAATCGATCCAGGGCCTACCCGCCTGAAGTGCGCACTTCTTCCGCTAAAGGTTTTCAAGCTGGCGCTTTACAAGCACCTTGGAAAGAAAATCAGCGAAGAAGACGAGAAGCTGGTGTAAGCATGGCAACGCACTCAATCCGTTTTGGGCCTGCCGGAATTCCGACAGCCGTATCTGGAGAAGGGACGGCGGCGGGAATAGAATACTGCCGAAAAATCGGCTTGGGCGCCATGGAAGTTGAGTTCGTGCATGGCGTCAATCTTAAGGAGGACAAGGCGCGCGAGGCAGGAGAGGCTGCCAAGAAAAACGATGTGCTGCTTTCCTGCCACGCCCCGTATTACCTCAATTGCTGCGCAAAGGAAAAGCCGAAAATATATGCGACGATAAATTACATCCTTGCAACAGCGCAGGCGGCGCAGTGGCTCGGGGCGTCGCCAATCGTAATCCACACCGGCTTTTACATGGAGCGCCCTGCTTCCGAGTGCAAAAAGCTTGTTTATGAAACTTATGAAAAATGCCTTGATGAAATGGAAGCGCGCAAAATCAGGGGCGTGGTTTTGGGGGCGGAGCTTACGGGAAAGAAGAGCGCGTACGGCTCGCTTGACGAAATAATCGACCTTGCTGAACACTTCGGCATCAAGCGGCTTGCCCCTGTCATAGACTATGCGCACTACCACGCAAGGGAAAAACGCCTGAAAACAAAGGACGAATATCTGGCAATCCTATCCGTGGTGGAAAAAAGGCTTGGCTCTGATGGTTCGAAGAACTTCCACTGCCACTTTTCAGGGATAGAGTTCACGGACAAGGGCGAGCGAAACCACCTTCCGATTGCGTCAGACTCGCCGCCGTTCGCCCCGCTTGCAGAGGCATGGAAGGAGAACGGCTGGGCTGGAAAGGCTATTTGCGAATCGCCGGAAATCGAGAAGGACGCGGTGAGGATGCAGGAAACCTACAGGAAGCGGGTTGGTTAGTTTTCGATGTGAAAACGACATAGTTTGAACAAAATTTAGTTCGACTCAAGAATGTATGTTTTTTAATTAACTCGTCATAGGGATGTCAGTAATATTTGGCGGGGGATACCATGACACGCTTATTAAAAAAGAAAATTAGTCGCAGAATATTACATCCGTTTGAACGAGTGTTGAGCGTAAGTGAAGAAGACATTGAACTTGATTTATCAGCATCTGAACTTCCATGGTCAGACTTTTTACTAAATCCGCGCCGCCTAAGGGGTAGCGACTTTCTTATGCGGTGGTCTCAAGGCGTTTGGAGTGAGGATAGGATAATCCAGGCAGTAAATGAAGAGAGATCATACTATGCAATTCATTACGGACCAAGTGGCACGGCGCCCGATAACGACGTAAGGGCGTATGAACTCTATTTTGAACGCTTGGAACAGGCAGGATTAGGTAATGTTAAACGCCCAGACATACTCATTTTCAGAGCAAAAGACAAAGGGGTTGTGGATGACTTAATTCAAAAAAATGGTGGACTTTCGGAACTTCCATTTAATGATGAAAAAACTCCATTGATGAAAGAACTCCTCTCAAAGGCAATAGTTGCTATCGAATGTGAAAATAGCCTGTGGGTAGCTAAAAAAATGCCTGATTATGGACGAGCCATGACTCCACAAAAAAGATTGGGTGGAAAAAATGGTATGAAAAAAGTAGCAGTATTACCCACTGTTATTGTCAAAGAAGAAGACAGAAAACCGTTGTTAGAATGGCAATCCCGCAATAATATTTCTATACATATATGGCATGTTTTCTACGATATGGGATTCGGTATGGGATTGAATACACTTGAAGAATTGATTCGAGACGGTAAAATCGCACCTACAGAACAAGTATTTCAAGCACCCGGCGGAGCAACGACTCGTAAAACAATCTACAAGGTCTATTACCACTACGCGTATCCCCTTGGCAATTCGACTGAAGAACCAAAATTGATACCCGCCCACATCGTTGATAAAAATGGACATATATTGCCATACGTGCGTTTTGAAGGTGGGAGACTCACCATTAGTAAAGAAGCAATTGCAGTATTAGATGAATTTGCAGGTAGATGAATTGAAACAACGTTTACAAATAGATTTTTCATCTGCCAAAAAGAAAATAGATATTGAAGCCCTGAGAGATAAAGGTCAATTCTGGACTCCCGGGTGGGTTGCTGAAGCAATGGTTAGCTATCTATTTGCTGGAGATAAGCGCACTATTTTTGATCCGTGTGTTGGCGCTGGTGCCTTCTTTCAAGCCGCGAAAAACGTCGCTAAGTCCCTTCATCAGAAAATTAAGCTCGAAGGAACTGAAATAGATCCAGTAACTCTAAAGGAAGCTATCAAAAATGGTTTAACGGAAGATGATTTATCGAGTGTTGAAATACGTGATTTTGTCTTAAATGCACCCACAACAAAAATTGATGCTATTGTAGCAAATCCACCGTATATCCGTCATCATAGAATTTCTAAGAACGTGAAGCTGGAACTTCAGAACTACTCGCTTAAAATAACTGGTAAAAAAATTGATGGACGCGCGGGATATCATGTTTATTTCTTAATGAAAGGCTTAGAACTTCTGAGTGATAATGGGCGACTTGTTTTCATTTTACCCGCAGACGTATGTGAAGGAAAGTTTTCTACGATGCTCTGGGAATGGATAAGCACTAATTTCTGTATTGATGCAGTCATAGCGTTTACCCCACAGGCATCTCCATTCCCTAAACAGGACACTAATCCAATTATCTTAATGATAAGGAAGTCGAAACCAAAACCTATCTTCACATGGGTTCTGTGTAATAGAGCCGGTACGGGGGAATTGAAGCCGTGGATTCTCTCTAATTTTACAGATACCCCAAAAACTGATATAGATGTGTATGAGAGAACAGTAGATGAAGCGCTAAGAACCGGATTTAGTCGTTTACCCCAAAAAGATATTGTTGATGGTCGCCCACTGTTGGATTTTGCAACTGTGATGAGAGGCATAGCAACTGGTGCAAATGACTTTTTCTTCTTAACCAAGGAAAAAGCAGGAGAACTACGCATCCCAGCTAATTTTCTTTTAAATGCGATTGGAAAGACACGAGATGTTGAAGGCGCTGAGATAACAGAGGATACGCTTGAAAAGATAGATGCTAAAGGATCTCCTACTCTTCTTCTCTCCCTTGATGGGCGAAAGATGGATGATTTCCCCCCAGTCATCCGCAATTATTTGAAAAAAGGCGAAATGATGGGTATTGATAGAAAAACGCTCATATCCACCCGAAAACCATGGTATAAGATGGAGATAAGATCTGCACCCCCATTTCTTTTTTCTTATCTTGGTCGCAAACATGCACGATTCATTAGAAATAAAGCCAGTATAGTTCCATTAACTGGATTCTTGTGCGTTTATCCAAATAACACAGAGCAGAACTATCTCGACAGACTTGAAAATGCACTAAATCACCCAAAAACCCTCGAGAATCTGAAATTGGTTGGAAAGTCGTATGGTGGTGGTGCCATAAAAGTTGAACCGAGATCGTTGGAACAGTTGATTATCCCTCGTTTGGTTTTGCGCGAATTTGACTTAGAACATTAAGTAAATAAAGAGACGTCAAATGCTGATAACGCCCTATCGTAGTTTCGCAAGCTCGTTGTCTATCGCCGAGCGGAACTTGTCAGCTGACTGCGCGCCTTTCACAATCGTTTCGCCGATTATGAACGTGGGCGTGGCTTGCACCCCGATTGATGCCGCCTCCTGCATGTCCGCCTGCACTGCCGCCTTTGCGCTGCCGGATGCCACGCATGAGGAGAAATTGGCTTCATCAAGCCCGATTTCCTTTGCGTACTTCTGCAAATCCGCGTCCTCAAGCGCCTGCTGGTTGGAGAAGAGCTTGTCGTACATTGCCCAGAATTTGCCCTGCCGCTCGGCGCACACCGCCGCTATTGCAGAGGGCTCGGCGCGCGGGTGTATGGGGAGAGGATAGTGCCGGAATTCCAGCCGCACCCTGTCCGAATACTGGCGCATCACCTCGTCAAGCGCGGGCTGCACCTTGCCGCAATAGGGGCACTCGAAATCGGAATACTCGTAGATTGTGAGCTTTGCATTGTCCGCGCCGCGGTAGGCGCGCCCGTTGGAATCCGCCCCCTCGTTTAAGGGTTTGGATGCGCAGCCGGAAAGAAGCAGCGCTGCGGCGATGAGAATTGCGAACAAGGCGTTTTTCATATGGGATGCTTGGGGCGAATTGGTTAAAACCGTTGCGACGCGGCTACTGATTGCTGTCGCGGAGATATATCGCCTGATTGACCAGCGCCCGCGCAAGACCCATGTTCGCCAATAGGGAGCCGGAATTCCTGTCCGGAAGGTCGGATTCCGGGTATTTTTTCTGCAGGCATCTGCTCATAATGAAAAAAAGCGCGTCCAGGCGCGCAACCCTGTCATCCAGCCCGGCAATGGATGCCTTGCTGGCGTCGAGATTTTCAGGGACGAGCGTTTCGCCGGTAAGCTCGAGATGGCAGTCCTTTTTTGCGCAGTGCCAGCCATCTTCCGTGCGGGTGATTATGTATTCCATGTCCTTCCTGCCGTTTATCGCCAACCACGCGCCGATGCCAAGCTCCTGCAGGTGCTTCTGCGCGACTTTTGTCGGCAAATCCCTGCTTTTTGAAATGTAATCCATGAGCTGCGAAAACTCGGCAAAAACCGGGTGCTCGACTTCGCGCTCCACGAAAACGAGGTTTATGCCGGGATTCAGCGAGTGGAACTCCCTCATCCACTCGGAGTGAGCGCGGTTCTCCTCCAGGCGCAGGTCCATCCAAAGCGCCTCGAGTTCGACCTTCCCGAGCTGGCGTATGCCCCGGTTTATCCCGAATTCCCGAATGTCTTCTTTCAGTTCGGCGGCAGTGAGGGGCTCCAGCCAATTGTCATCCATCAGAAATTCGCTGATGCTGTTTTTCAGCTTCGGCGGAAGGATGGGTTTTTTCGCCTGGGCCTCCGCCTGCTTCTCCTCGCGCAGGGGCATCAGTTCCCCGCCGTGCCCGCCCGCCTTCCCGTTGCCGCCCGCGTTCCTGCTTTTTTTCTGCGCCCCGAGCCACGGGCTGAAATCCTTTTCCGGGTGCCTTTTCACATCATTCTGGTTGACCTTGGCGGCCTTGGAATTGAGCAGGAGAAGGTAAAGCGGGGGCTGTGATTTGAGAGAATAACCGTGCGGCATGTCCTCACAGGCATTTTATGGCGCATCGTGAATTTAAACCACTGTACCATTTGCGCGGGAAATCTCCGTTTATAAAACTTATCAGACAGAAGCATTGGGTGTAGGGATGCGAGACTTGATATCGATTCGCGACCTTGAAAAGAAAGACGTCGACTCATTTTTGTCCGAAGCCGCCAAGATGGAAAAGCTCGTTGGAAAACCCCAGAAAACCCTGGCAGGCAAGCTGATTGCGAGCATGTTTTTCGAGCCGTCCACGCGCACCAACATGTCCTTCCAGGCTGCGGCAAAGCGCCTTGGCGCAAAAATACTGACGTTCCACTCAAGCACAAGCTCCGCGGTGAAGGGCGAGAACCTCGCCGACACCATACGCATGATGGACGGCTACGCAGACGCAATAGTCCTGCGCCACCCGATGGAAGGCGCGGCGCGCTTCGCTGCCGACCTCGCGGCATGCCCTGTGATAAACGCGGGCGACGGGGGCAACCAACACCCCACACAGACGCTCATTGACCTTTACACGATAAAGAAATTGAAGGGGAAAATCGGCGGGTTGGACATCACGCTGCTTGGCGACCTGAAGCACGCGCGTTCCATGCGCTCGCTCCTTTATGGGCTTGCGATGTACGGCGCGGAAGTCACGCTCGTTTCGCCGCCCGCGCTTCGCATGGACGAGGACATACTCAAGGAAGTGAAAGCGAAATTCGGGGCAAAGCCCGCGCAGGCGGCAGAGGCGAAGCTGAAGGGCTGCGATGTCCTATATGTTTGCAGGATACAGAAGGAGAGGTTCTCCGACTCTTACGAAGCCGAGCGGATGCAGCGGGAATTCCGCGTGGACATGGAAATGCTGAAAGATGCGGACTCCAAGCTCGCAATACTGCACCCCCTGCCAAAGGTGGATGAAATCCCGCCCGAAGTCGACGCCGACCCGCGGGCGAAATATTTCGAGCAGGCGAAAAACGGAGTGCCCGTGCGCATGGCTGTCCTGAAAAAATGCATCCTGAGCTGATAACATGCCCCTCGCAGTCCAAAAAATCGAGAACGGGACCGTGGTGGACCACATCAGCGCCGGCGCGGGAAGCCGCGTGCTGCAGCTTCTGTCATCCCACCACCCGATTTCGAAGATGGCGGCGCTCATCATGAACGCCCCGAGCAGGAAATACCATCTGAAGGACATCGTGAAAATCGAGGGCGTGTTCCTTGACGAAAAGGCGGTGAACAGGATTGCCCTTCTTGCCCCAAACGCCACGCTCAACATAATACGCGGCGGGAAGCTCGTGGACAAGCACCATGTGAAGGCGCCGCCGGCAATCATGGGCATAATCAAGTGCCCGAATCCGAAATGCGTTACCAACACCGAGCGCACGGAGACGGCTTTCCTGCAGTCAAAGGGCGGGGAAACGCTCCGCTGCCGGCACTGCGAGCGGCTGTTTAAGCCGGATGAGCTGGCATAGGCAATCCGCCGAACCAGAGCTGGGATTTCATGAAGAGCCATTTTCTCAAGACAAAACCCTGCGCCATCCTCCTTCACCTCAAGGATTCACAGCAGCAGTGGTACCCGTCCAAGCTTGCGCGGGCGGCTGGCTGCTCATATGTGCACACCGTGAATTTGATAGCCGTCCTGAAGAGGAACGGGATAATCGCGCTTGACAAGAAAGGCAGGCAGAACTGCTACCGGCTCACCGAAAACGGCGCGCACCTCGCGGCTGCGCTGGACGAATTTGCCAAGAAGTGCGACGCGGCGGAAGCCGAGGCAAAGCCGCAGGTGAAGGCTGAGGAAAAGCCGCTGCCATCCGCGCAGATTGCACAGGCGGCGCAGAAGGAAGATGCGAGGCAGGAGAAGCCCTTATCAGACAAGGCAGCCGCGCCCGAGAAGAAATGACCGCGCTTAGGCGTTAAGTCTATATACTTTCCAGAGAAATCCTGATTGGTGATTGGTTTGCCAGTTTCAAAACCCGCAACAGCAGCTCCTGCAAAACAGGCTCCAGCAGGAGAGGCAGACCACTCCGTGCTTTCATTCATACCTGCGGGGATGCCAAGAAGCATTGTCGAATACCTTGTAGCCGCGATTGCCGGCGCAATATTGCTCTTCGCGTTCTTCCTGCTTGCGGAAATAGCCGTATTCCTGTTCAACAGGGACGGGGGGAACGTCCTGATTTCGGTTGTTTTCCTGCCGGTAATCTGCATAATGCCGATTATCTCAGGGGCAATCGGCACGCTCATTCTTGAGAAGCTGCGCAGCAAGCCCCTCACCCTCCAGCGCGGGGCCATGGTCGGCGCGGCAGCAGGGCTGGCAGGCGCATTGATATCCACTGTTTTGTTACTCGTGCTGAACATCCTGCCCCAAACAAACATCCACCCGTTCGGCGACTGGGCAAGCGGACTGGTGTTGATAGCGGTTTTTGCCATAATAGTCGTCATCGACGCAATTCTTGGCGCCCTTGGCGGCGCGCTTGTCGTAAAATTTGTCAAGGACATCTGATTCCCGCTTATGGCCCCGGACTTCATCCCGCAGGCATCCTCCTTTGACTGGGCGGTGATAGCCGCCACGATATCCATATTGCTGGGCGGGATACTGTTCGGCGCGGGGATTGCGTTCAGATACGCGAGACTGCGGCTTTTGGGGCAGGAAGAGCTTGCGCAGGGCATAATCTCGGCAGCCATGGTTGGTGGGATTGTCGCGTTTTGCGCTGTGTTGAATGCCGCGGCACTGGCTGCGATGCCCTCAGGCGCAACGCCCCATTGCCCGAATTCGCAAGCCGCTGCCACGACGCCGTCAGGGCTTTATGAATGCAACCTTGAAGCATTGTCCGGCACCTATGGCGGGCTTTCCGCCTCGCTTTTGCGCTCGTCCGTGATAACGGGTTTTGCGTCCTCGCTGAAAATAACTGACGGCAATGTCACAGCCCAGCCGTTCTTCGCGCTTGAGGAGGCGTCCCGCTCGCTGTCCGCGGAATCGCGCAATGCGAATGGGATATCCGCGCTGTCCGAACTCGAGCTTGCGCTCGCAGGCATGATACGCGCATCCGCGCTTGTGCTGTTCCTCCCGGTGGGGCTGCTGCTTCGCACGTTTTTCGCCACGCGGAAACTCGGGGCTGCGGCGATGGCGGCGGCTGTGGCGGCGTTCATGGTCTATCCGCTCCTCTTTCTCCATACTTTTCCTGCGAGCAGTTCTCCTGCCGTTGCAAAGAATGCGACAACGCTTGCGGACGGCTTCAACGCAGCATATGCGGCAATACCTGCAGTCAGGCTGAATGATACCGCGAGTGTGCAAAGCCAGATGGAGGGGATATCCGGCGGGGAATTCGAGGCGCGGCTGCAGCCCGTCCTCTCCGCGTCCGCTGATGCGAATGCGCTTGCCGTTGCAGACCTTGTGGTCTTCCCGCTTGTTTCGCTCGCAGTCTCCGCAGTCGCGGCGTTCGAGTTTTACAGGATATTTTCCGCGCGCGTTTTCGTGCCCTACCTTGACGAAATCTAGGTGCCGGAAGCGCGCCTCAGATAGTTTTTTCCAGCTGGGAAAGCGCTTTTTTCATCTTAGTCGAGCTTGGGCTCGACTTCTGAAAAAAGCCCTCAGATTGTTTTCTCAAGTTGAGAGAGGGCTTTTTTCATCTTTTCAAAAGAAGCGTCCATCCTCTGCTTGTAGACGTGCGAGAGTGCTGTTGCAAGGTCGGAATTTTCCTGCGAGGGGGAAAGGACGAAACAGTATTTCCTGCTTTTCGCCTCGATTATGCCGAGCTTTTTGAGCTGGAGAAGGTGGTAGCGCACTGCCTTGGGGTTCGGCTCGCCTTTTTTTATTTCGGCGATTTTTGCGAGGATTTGGTGTATGTCGGGGTCCGAGTGCGTCTCGCGCTTGCGGTAGTGGAAATAGAACAATGCCTCGAGCACTTCGAGAAGCCCGGTGCGCGACTCTGCGGGGGAAATCAGCCCGAGCGAGAGGGCGAGCCAGCGCACGAGAGCCTTGCGCGTGAGCTTGACTTCCTCTGAGAACTGCAATTCGCGGACAAGGCACTCGCCCCGTATCAGCGCGCTTTCAGGCATTTCCATAATCGAAACCAAGAGAGTGTTGGTGCCAAAAATTAAAAAGTAAGGCTGGGTAAATGCCATGGTGCGCCCATGCTGAACCCCCAGACCCATTTTTCGCCCATACGCATGGAAGCGTACGTGCGCAATGAGGTCGAGATGGAACTGTCGGTCAAAAACGAGGGGGACTCGCCGCGCTGGGTGGAGGCGGACATCACCGTGCCGGGGGCTGTTTCGCTTGCGCCCGACCGCTCGCTTTTGAAGGCAAGAGTGCGCATAGGCATCGCGCTCATGGGGGGAAAAATCTCCAAGAAAATCAGGATTTACGGGGGGGCTGGCTCGTACCCCGACACCTACACAATCAGGCTCACTTTTTACGGCTATGACCGCGATGGCACGATAGCCGAGCGGGAGGAATTCCGCTCCGAGCTTCGCTGCGAGCGTGCGGGATACGGCTGACTGGCAGTCAATCGCTGATTTTCTTCACAATAAGGGGCTCGACGTGCGAAAGCACGTGCGTGAATATCTCTTCCGGCTTTTCCGACGCGTCAATCACCGCGTATTTGTAGGCAAGGATGTTGAGGCGCTCCATCCTGATGTAATTCGCCCGCACTTTTCCGAGGAATTCCACGTCCGACTCGTGCCTGTCCGGGTTTTTCTGCGCCTCTTTCCTCTGCGCGGAAGTGTTTTGGTCGATGTCGAGGAGTATGACGAGGTCCGGCGTGCGCACTGTTTCCAGCGGCAGGGCGGAGGCAAGGGCGTCGAATCCCGCTCCGACCGCCTGATAGGCGAGCGTGGAGTGGAGGTATCGGTCGCAGATGACGACCATGCCCTTGTTGATTTCAGCCCCGATTTTTTTCTGCTCGGAGACGATGTCATCCGAAAATATCTGTGCGAGAACAAGGGGCGGGACCGTCTTTTTGCCCTCAAGGTGGGCGAACGCCTCCTTTGCTTTTTTAGTCGGGTATTTGTGGATGGCGTGCTTGATGCCGTGCTGGCGCAGGAACGTGCGAAGCAGGCGGATTTGCGATCCCTTCCCAGTGCCGTCTATGCCTTCGAACACAATGAGCATGGCAATAGCATCCTGCACTAAGGATAAATAGCTTTACTCGGATAGTCTGGCATGCGTTTTTTCGACAAGGCTTCGCAGGACCCGCGATGGGCGGGCGCCATGAACGCGGTGGCGCTTGTTTTCTTCTGCGCCTTCGTGCTCGGCCCGCTGTTTTACATATTCTCGCAGATAGGGCACTTCACCTTCAACGACGGAATGCGGAATGCGATAATCGCCTCTTTCTCAATAGGCCTGGCAGTCACGCTCGTGGACCTTGCGTTCGGGATTCCGCTGGCTTGGCTTCTGGCGAAGAAAAAGTTCCCGCTCAAGGGAGTTCTTGACGCGATTGTGGATTTGCCCCTTATCGTGCCCACAAGCGCGCTTGGGCTGTCGATAACGCTTTTCTGGGGCACGGGCGGGCTCGGGCTTTTCGAGCCGGGCATCGCGGCGATAATCGTGCTGCACATCGCATTCACATTCTCCTATGTCGTGAGGACCACGCAGGCTGCGATAATGGAGGTGGATTCCGACCTCGCGCGCGCAGCCGGCACGCTTGGCGCATCCCCGCTTACCTCGTTCCGCACGCTCTGGCTGCCCCTTGTACGCGCCGGCGCGCTTTCAGGCGCGGTTCTGGCATTCACCCGCTCGCTTGGAGAGACGGGCGCAACCATGATTGCCGCTGGGACGCTTCGCACTGTGCCCATCCTGACAGTGTATTACAAAAACGCCACGCCAGCGGACATCGACGCGGCGATTTCGCTCTCCGCAGTGTTCCTGCTTTTGTCCGCCGCGCTTTTCCTGCTGGTGCGAAGCAAGCTGAACGTGAAGCGCGCGACCCTTGGCAGGGTTTATGCAGATGCTGAGAAGCGGCTGAGCTCGTACGGGTGGCTGTCCGACGGCGTTGCCCTCGCATTTCTGCTTGGAATCGTGCTGCTCCCGTCATTCTGGTTCCTGCGCTTCACGAATTTCGATTTCTTCGCAGCGCGCACGATTGACGCGATATTGGTCTCGTTCGGGGTTGCCGCGGCTGCGACGCTGCTTACCATCGCATTCGGGCTGCCGCTTGCCCTGCTTATCACCGACAAGCGGAAATACTCGTGGCTGCTGCGGCTGCTTGTGGAGCTTGGCATGGTGATGCCCACGGTTACAATCGGGCTTTCGCTGTCGCTATTCTGGGCGGGCAAGCTTGACGAGGTGTTCGTGCTTGTTTTCGCGCACGTGGCGATGATATATCCGTTCTTCGTAAGTCCGGTGGCGGAAATACTTTCCGAAACCGACGAGAACCTCGTGCAGGTGGCGCGCTCGCTTGGCGCAAAGCCCTTCTACGCGTTCCGCACAGTCGTGCTGCCGATTATCTGGCCCACCGTGATTGCTGGCACGGTGGTCGCGTTCATGAAAAGCGTGAGCGAAACCGGCGGCACGCTCGCGGTTTCCAAAAACATAGAGACAATCCCGCTTTTGATTGTCAACCTGACGAAAAACGGGCAGCAGGCAGAAGCCGCATCCGCGGCAGTGCTGCTGCTCGCCGTGTCGCTTGTGTTTGTGATGGTGCTGCGCGGAAGCCAGAGGAAAAAGCCGTGACTTGCGGCTGGAATGCGACGAACCCGTGAACTGGTGGTATGATATGCCGAACATAAAGGTGAAGGACGTTTCAAAATATTTCGGGCGCGTGAAAGCCCTTGCGCACGTGGATTTGGAAATCCGCGAGGGCGAATACGTGGTGCTTCTCGGGCCGTCGGGCTGCGGCAAGACGACTCTTTTGAAAATAATCTCCGGAATACTCCAGCCGAGCACGGGCACCATCCATATCGCAGGCAGGGACATGACGCTGCTTCCCCCCGAGGACAGGGACATCGGCTTTTTGTTCCAGAACTACGCGCTTTTCCCGCACCTCTCAGCGCTTGACAACGCGGCTTACGGCCCGATTGCAAGAGGGGGAAACCCGGACAAGGCGCGCAGGGTGGCTGCCGACATGTTGGAGCTTGTGCACCTGAAGGGAAGGGAGGGCGCGCTTCCGCGCGAGCTTTCCGGAGGGATGCAGCAGAGGCTGGCGATGGCGCGCGCGCTGACCACCGGCTCGAAACTCATGTTCCTCGACGAGCCGACCAATGCGCTTGACGCGCACATCAGGGTGGAATTGCGCACCGAGCTTCGCAGGATGGCGAAAAAGCTCGGGCTCACAGTCGTCCACGTCACGCACGACCAGGAAGAGGCAATGGCGCTTGCGGACAAGATTGTCATCATGAAAAATGGGCAGGTGCTGCAAGTCGGCACGCCTTCGGATGTTTACCACAAGCCCTCAAGCCCCTTTGTCGCAAGCTTCCTTGGCGGGGCGAATTTCCTGCGGGTGAAGTTCACCAAGGGGAAGGCGATGCTGCTTGGGCATGAATTGCGCACCAAGCTCCACGGGGAATTTGTCGCGGTCATACGCCCGGAGAACCTGCGGTTCAGCCACAGCGGGACGAAAGTGGAGGTCATCAGCAGCCGCTCCTACGGCCCGTTCTACAGATACGATGTGGACTGCGATGGCGTGCGGTTGCAGATAAGGACAACGCACAAGTACGAGGAAACTGACCGGATAACTTTCTCCCAGAAAAACGTGCTTTATTTCAAGGAGCCGGAAGAGGGGCTGGAAAAGTCGCTTGGGATAGAATAGCTTCATAAAAGATTTGAGGGATGGTATCGCATGGCATTGGTCCTTGTAACCGGCGCGACAGGAAAGCTCGGCTCCCTTGTCGCCAGGGCGCTTATTGCCAGGGGGGACACCGTCCGCGCAGTCGTGCGCCCGCTAAGCTCAGGAACGCTTCCACAGGGAGCGGAGAAATTCGAGCATGACTTGGGGCCAGCCGCGCTTCCGGCAACCGCTTTTGACGGAGTGGGCAAGGTCGTGCACTGCGCAGGGCTTGTGGGAAGCCACCCATACGACAGCCTTGTCCTCGCAAACGCATTTTCGGCAAAGCACCTGCTGGCGAATTGCCCGGCGGAAATCGAGAAAGTGGTCATGATTAGTTCTATTTCAGTCTATGGCGAGCACAAGGGGCAATTGGTGGACGAGACATTCGCCACTGCCTGCGAAAGCCCTTACGGGAAAAGCAAGCTGCTTGGGGAGACTTTTGCCCGCGAATATGCGAGCGCGCTTCCGATAGTGCTTCTCCGCCTTGGCATGATTTACGGGCCGGATTTCGAGGATGGATATTTCCAGATACTCGACAGGCTCGCCGCAGGAAAAATGCAAATCCTCGGGGACGGGAACAATAGGATGCCGCTTGTGCACCAGTCGGACGCAGTTCATGCCATCATGCTCGCGCTTGATTCCGGCGAGGCGATAACGCATTGCAGGGAATACAACATAGTGGGCAGCGAGCAGATGACGCAGAAGGAACTGCTGCTGCTCGCAGCCTCGCAGCTTGGCGTCCCTGCGCCGGAAAAGTCCGCGCCCGTGATTCTCGCAAGCGCGGGGGTTGCGATGCAGCAGGTTCTTTCCGCAATCCATCTTTGCAAAAATCCCTCGGTTTCGCCGGAGAACATACGCCAGCTCACGCTCGACCGCGCCTATTCGGGCGGGAAGGCAAAGGCGGAACTCGGGTTTGAGCCGCAAGTCAAAATAGCAGAGGGGATGAAAGAAGTAATTGCGGCGTATCTTGCAAAGCGCCGCCCGCCTTCTCCTAAGTAATGCCGGAAAATGCCTACGTATTTAAATACTTCTAACCACTTCAGACGCATGGCTTCCAAGCTCATCAACCGCGTAGTCAACAAGGCGTGCACCCAGATAGAGGAAACAATGATTCCCAAGTTTTTCAAAAAAGCAGGGATTCCCATATCGGAGGAAAACGCAAATAATGCGCGGTGGTTCATCGGCTTCGGATCAGGCTCGCGCGGCAAGCAGGTTGAAAAAGACCAGAACTGGCGCAACAGTCTTGTTTCCGACGTCTTGCCGCTTCTGGATTACGAGCGTGGCGATGAAGCAGCCAAAAAAGCCGAGGCGATAAGTGGGGGCCGCAAATACGTTGACAAGAGCCTGAAAAGACTCGGGCTCGCGGCAAGGCTTGAGAAATGGGCTGGCGGCACCATGGCAACCGCGGCTTTCCTTCTGAATCCCATGTCAGTCGCCCGGATGCTGGGGCAGATAGTAGTTGGGAGCGGTTACTCGGTATTAAAATCGGAGGACAACACCTCACTGCTTCTCATGGCGATAGGGACAGTGGTGTTCGGCTTGGCTGCCTGGGCACGGTCGAAAATTTCGAAAGCAAGGGCGGACTTCAATTACCTGTCGGAAAGCGCCCTCTTCCTTGCGAATGAACTCCTTCCCGCAGATGCCAAGGCGCGCAACCTCGCAATCGAGGCGCGGACGCTTCTCGATGAATTCGAGGGTGAGAGGAAAAAGAGCGATTCCGCGCATAAGCTTTTCATCTCCCACGCCAACGCGGCGACGAAGATATACTTCCTTGGACTGGGTGATGTTACCGAGCAGTTGTCGTCCAACCAGTGCGAAATCGCATTCGGGCACCTCGAGGCTGCAAAATCATTCGAAAGCAAGATACTGGACAAACACCTGCCCCTTATTGCAAGAGTGCGCGAGGCAACGGAAAATCAGAAAAACAGCATGAGCGAACGCGGCATTGCCGACCTTCAGGATGCCTCGCACAGCCTGCTGGCAATATCAAAGGCAATGTTTCAGGACAGCATGCAACGGGAATATGCTGAGTCGTCGGCGCTTGTCATCTACGGGCAGTCCGTGCCAAAATCCAAGGACGGGCTGCGGCTTCCGCCGGAAATCATTTCAGCAATCGGCGGTCTTGCAGAGCTTCTCGCCGGCAACGAGCTTGCCCGCAGGGAGCTTGAAGCCATGAAGTGCGGCGGCATATCAAACATTGTTCCATATGCAAACAAGAGCGCGGCAATAGGCATTTCCGAAGACTACGCCAAGCGCGTTGTTCGGATGATAATGGAAAACGCGTCAATCGGCATGCCGAACGGGCAGATAATGGAATTTCTTGCGGACTATCTCAACACCTGCAACGGGCAATATGCGGAAGCGGTTTCATCTGGCGCGCCTGACGCGCTGTATGCCGCAGCCACTGCTGACGTGAGTTTCCTGACTGGATATTCGCAGGTCGTTCGGGACGTTGCAAAATCCAACTAGCTCCCGCCGGCAAAGCAAAGGTTAAATTAGGCATCTTCCAGATAGAAACGGCGTGATTCTTATGGGCAAAATCGAGGAATACATCAAGGACGGCATTGCGCGCAAGGGAGGGCTTCTCTTTGCCCTAATCGACCCTGTGGACTACAAGGACCCCAAGGACGCCATCGGCGCTGGAGTGCAGTCATCCGAGTCCGGAGCGGACGTTGTCCTAATCGGCGGCAGCATGGGCGCGCACGGCGAGCTTCTGGATGCGGTTGCCAAGGGCATAAAGGACAAGTCATCCGTGCCTGTAGTGCTTTTCCCAGGAAACATTTCAACTGTCACGAAATACGCGGACGCGATTTACTTCATGTCTCTTCTGAACAGCCGCAACCCCTACTGGATAACGCAGGCGCAGATGCTCGCAGCCCCGTCGATAAAGAAGATGGGCATTGAAGCATTGCCTGTTGGCTACATCGTGATTGCGCCCGGCGGCACGGTCGGCTGGGTCGGAGACGTCAATTTGGTCCCCCGCGACAAGCCGCAGATTGCGGCTGCGCTTGCCATGGGTGCGGAGCTTTCAGGCTCAAGGCTCGTGCTTACAGACTGCGGAAGCAACCCCAAGGAAGGGCACATGCCCCTTGAGATGGTCTCGGCAGTGGCAAAGTCAATCTCCATCCCGCACATAGTCGGGGGAGGCGTGCGCACGCCTGCCGAAGCAGCGGCAGTGATAACCGCGGGCGCGGGAGCCGTGCAGGTCGGTACAGCGCTTGAGAAGGGCGGCGACGTGAAAAAGAAGGTCTCCGAACTTGCCAAAGCCATCCACGAGGCTGGAAAGAAAAAAGTCTAGGGCTTGCGTGCCTCCGGTCGGTCGTCATATGCCCCTTCGCCTTTCGATAACCTCTGATTACGACACTGCGAAGGAATCGGCAAAGGCAGTCGTTTCCTCGGGCGGGCTTGTTGTCTATCCGACTGACACGCTTTACGGGATAGGCTGCGATGCCACTTCCGAAAAAGCCGTGGAAAAGGTCTACTCGGTGAAAAAGCGCGAGGGAAAAAAGCCCCTGTCAATCATTGTGGCGAATTTTGAAATGCTCAGGAAATACTGCGACGTGCCCCATGCGCACGGGAAAATACTCCACGAGCTTCTGCCGGGCCCCTACACGTTCGTCTTGCAGCTCAAAAAGCCCCTTCCGGTCTCGGAAACGCTATCTGTCGGCGTGAGGGTGCCCGAGCACCATTTCATGCGGCAGGTCGCAAAGGAATTGGGCGTGCCGATTGTGAGCACTAGCGCGAATCTGTCCGGCGAAAAAGGCGCAGCCGAGCTGACCGGCGTGAATCCGGAGATTGCCGGCGCTGCCGACCTTGTGCTTGACGGTGGGAAATGCAAATACGCGCAGGGCTCGACAGTGATTGACCTTGTGCAAATGAAGGTCCTTCGGAAAGGCGCGGTGCGCGAAGGCGACACAATCGTCTTCGCTCCGCTCGACGATTTATCGCCTCATGCTGACGCACGAGGCGACAGGATAGAGTTCGGGTAAGCCTATGCATGAAATTTCATTCGGCGCCCTGCGCCTGAAAATAGCCCCCACTGTCTACCAGCCTGCGGAAGACTCGTTCATGCTCGCGACGTACGCCAGCTCGCTAACCGGCAAAATACTTGAAATCGGAACAGGGAGCGGGATTGCCGCGCTGTCAGCCGCCGCGGCAAGCAGGAAAAACGACGTAATCGGCGTGGACATCAACCCTGCGGCAGTAAGGTGCGCTTCGGCAAACGCCGGTTTCAACGGAATAACAAATGCCGTTTTCCACGAATCAGACCTTTTCTCGGAAGTGAGGGGGAAATTCGATACAGTATTGTTCAACCCACCCTATCTTCCCACCACGCGGGAGGAGAAGCTCGCGCTTGAGCAGGAGAACACGGCTTACGACGGCGGCGAGAGCGGACTTGAGGCATTCCGCAAGTTCTCGCACGGAGTGGGCAACCACCTGTTTTTGGGGGGCAAAGCCGCGGTCATCGCCACTTCGCTTGGGGACGGGATAAGGAAAAGCGTGAGGGAACTGGAAGAGCGCATAGGCCCTGCGCAGATACTCATGGAAGAATCGTTCTTCTTCGAAAAAATAGCACTGATTGAGGCGACCTTGAAATGACGCAAAAAAAGAAGCCGAAAATACGGGTGCAGCGCGGAGGCTCGCCGATGGGCAATCGCATGGCAAAAATACCCTCGCTCCAGAGGTTCCGAGTCGTTTTGGTCGAAACGGAATACGAGCAGAACCTCGGGGCAGTCGCCCGCGCCATGAAAAATTTCGGGTTTTCCGAGCTTCGATTGGTGAACCCGAAGTGCGAGCCGCTCGGATTTGACGCCGTGAAATTCTCCAAGCACGCGCGGGATGTGCTTGAGGGGGCGAAGGTGTGCAAATCCCTGTCCGAGGCGACAAAAGGCTGCAAATTCGCTGTTGGAACAACCGGCGTTCTTTACAGGCACTGGAGCGAGACGTTCCGCTCGCCGGTTTCCGTCAGGGAGCTTCGCAAGGCGCTGGTGAAGCACACCGAGGGGAATGTCGCGCTTGTTTTCGGGAACGAGGGAGTGGGACTTTGCGAGGAGGACATTTCAGCCTGCGACATGCTTGTTACCATTCCCACGAACAAGGAATACCCGATACTCAACCTGTCGCACGCTGTTTCAATCGTGCTTTATGAAATGGCGGATTTGCCGGTTCTCGGTTTTACGCCAGCTGGCGAGCAGGAAAAGGAGAGGCTCGTCGAGGCATTCTCGCTTCTTGTGGAAAGATACGCCAAGCTCATGAGAAACCCGCGCAAGGTGAAAATCGCCTTCAGGAGAATGGTGGGAAAAGCCATGCTGACTGACAAGGAGTGCGCCTCCATCCTCGGGGTGGCAAGGCGGGCTGTGCGCGAGCTTGAAGACAAGGGCGAGCCGCCGAAATACGCTTGACTTCGGATAGCGCTCACGCTGGGAAAATCAAACAAAAAAAAGCCGGAATTTGGAAAAATTATCTCTTCCTGCTGCTCTTGACAATCTTGACCTTTGAGGGAGTCAGGAGAATCTTGTCATTGTCGATTCTCGCGATGTCACCGTTGATTTTCATGACGAACATCTTGATGTTGTCGATTGTCTGCTTGAGCTTGTTGGGCTGCTTTGCCATGGGCGTTACGTTGAGAAGCACTATGTTCTTTGCCTTGAGCTCGTCCATGATGACCGACACGTCGGATTCGGATTCGAGAGCCACGGGCTTGACGTAGAAGTCAGCCGCCTCGTGGAGCACGTCGACGTTCTCCATTTCAACGGTGTTCATGTATTCCTCAAGGTTCATGTCCTTGGAAACGCCGATGCTTTTGGTAATCTTTTCGAGTATGCCCATCTTCCCACCTCGGGTTTTAGTATCAAGCGATTGCTTCTGTCGTGACGTTATTCGGAGTATATCTTAATAAGGCTTTTTGTGGGGGGAAAAACGACGTTGGAGAAGCCAGCTTTGCCTGATTTGATGGGGTGCGGCGCCCAGCCAGCAAGCGTTTTAAGTATTGCACAGCCCATCAAGGTTCCGCAGGCAGCAGGCAGGGATTTTCATGCCGTCATTTTCAGAAATACTCTCAAAACCCACGGTCTTTTCCGACCGCAACGTCCTGTCTCCGCACTACATCCCAGATACCCTTCCGTTCAGGGACAAGGAAATCGAGAAGATAATGGTCGGGCTGTCTCCTGCCCTCAAGGGCGAGCGCCCGAGGAACATGTTCATCTACGGCAAGACCGGCACGGGAAAGACCTGCTCGGTCAAGCACGTGCTTGGCAAGATGGGCGAATACAAGGAAGAGGGCAAACCCTCGCCGCACGGCAGCAAGGTCGACGCCAAAGCCGGGCAAACGGCACAGGCGCCCTACGTTTCCTCATACGTGAACTGCAAGATGTTCAACTCCCGCTACCGCGTCATTCAGAAGATAACAAAGGATATCCTTCCCTCTCTTGACTCCATGGGCTTCGGGCTTGCCATGCTCTACGAGAAGATGATGGCTGAGGTCGAGACATCCGGCAGGCGGCTTATCGTGATACTTGACGAGGTTGATACCGTAAAGGACCTCGATGACCTGCTCTATACCCTCACGCGCGCCAACGACGAGCTGAAACAGGGCTCGATTTCGATTATCGGCATCTCTAACAAGCTCTCGTTCAAGGAAAAGCTCGGGCAGCGCTCGCGCTCCTCGCTTTGCGAAAACGAGATGATATTCGCGTCATACACTCCGCCGCAGATGCAGGCGATAATCTCGCAGAGGGCGAAGATGGGGTTCCGCCCGCACGTGGTGGACGACTCGGCAATCAATCTAGCCGCGGCGATAACCGGGCAGGATGTCGGCGATGCAAGATACGCGCTCAAGCTCCTCCAGAAAGCCGGCGAAATAGCCGATGAGAAGGGGATTTCGAAAATCACGGACAAGGAAGTGGAGGAAGCCCGCCGCTCGGTGGAATCCGACGTGGCGTTCGAGGCGATTTCCACGCTTCCCGACCACCAGCAGCTCGTACTCCTTGCGATTGCCAACCTTTCGATTGACAAGGGCAAGAACACCCGCCTGACTGAAGGCGCGGGAGAGGAGGACGACTCCTTCCTGATTTCCGGCGAAGTGTACGAGGAATACTCGAAAGTCGCCCGCAAGTTCAGGAAGCCCCGCCGCTCGGCGAGATGGTACCGCGAATACCTCAACGACCTTGAGATGCTCGGGCTTATCACCACGATTGAGTCCGGCGCGGGGCAGAGGGGCAGGACGCGCCTGATAAGAATCGGCTATCTTGCCACGGACGTGAAGAAAATCGTGGAAAAGAACTTCTCGATAATCGAGTCTGCTGACGAGGAGAAAAGCTAGCTGCCTTTATCATATATTTTTAAATACTACCACTTATTTCCAATGTGATGGAAATCGCACTCAGGAGAAACGACTTCCAGCCCCGCCATGTGAAAAAACTGGTGCGGGTTCTGGAAAAGGGCAAGCGAAACGAGTTTTACGCCAAGCTTATCGCTTACGGCAAGGCGCACAACTACGAAGCGCGCGCCGAATACGGGGCATACACCGAAAGCGAGAAAAAGGATGCGAAGCTCGCGCTTGAAGACGCGCACAACGCCCTGAAGGAATCGTTCTCTTTGCTTGACGTGAAGGAACATGAATCAGTTGAAAAGAAAGCCCTCGTCATCAAAAACGGTGTGAAGAAATTCGCCTGCGCCGGCATCGTGGCAGGGTGCGTATCGATAATGGCAGCAATCGCTTTGGCGCCGTCCGTTTATTTCGCAACAAACAGCACGGCAATCGGGGTGTCTGCTGGCATCGTCGCAATATCCGCCACCGTTGCCGCGGTCTTGTATGTCATGACTCGCGATTCGAAAGCGGATAACCTCGAGCGAAAAATACGATGGCTTCTTTCGGAAATCAGGAGCGAGCGGGAAAACACGCGCATCTTTGCGGAAGTGAAGCGCGGCTATCCCGTGCCCCTCTATGTTGAAACCAGCGCGGAATCCGACACACTGCTTCTGCCAAAAGCAAAGAAACTCCTTCCAACCTCTTTCGAGGAATAAGCCATCTTCTTTTTATTCTGCCGCCCGTTCAACCTTAGCATGGCAAAACCATCCGAACAGAAGACTTTCGACCTGATTTTCGAGTCGCTTTCGCTCAAGAAGCTCCCGAGGATGGGATGGCTCATTGAAAAGGCGCCGCACGAATCGCTTGCAGACCATTCCTTCGGGGCAGCGATAATTGCACTCGCGCTTGCGAGGATGGAGGGGTTGCCCGAGAAAGAGGAAGCCGCGCTTATCCGCCGCGCGCTTCTCCACGACCTGCATGAGTCGCGCGTGGGCGACCTTTCGCGGTTGCAGAGGCAGTATGTAAAGGCGGATTACGAGCGGGCGGAAAAGGAACTGCTTGAAGGCACGCATCTTGAGCAGGAAATCCCGCTTCTGAGAGGGGAGCGGCTTGCCATTCTTACGAAAGACGCGGACAAGCTTGACATGTTGTTCCAGGCGATTGATTACCAGAACGCGGGCAACAAGCACATGCAAAGGTTCATCGATGCTGCGCTTGAGCAGATAAAATCGAAAAGCGGGAAGAAGCTCGCGAAAATGGCGCTTGCGAGGATAAAGAAGTAGGAATTGCGGCTGCATCGGCTTCGCGGTGCTCTGCCGTGGCAGCTCGCGGAATCGGCTCCGGCATTTCCGATATAAACCCTTCTCTACACTTTTTAGCACATGTATCCGGCTCTGAAAAGCATAGGCCCCATTAATGGCAATGCGAAAAAGGCGATACTTGCCCGTTTCACCTCGCTTTACTCAAGCAGGGCGGACAGGCTTCTTGTCGAGGGCATGGGTGCAATCATATGCAAGCTGTGCGATGCAAAAAGCCCGTCCTGGCAGTTCAGCGTGGGGATGGGGATGAAGTCATTGAGCGGGTTCAATCTCTGGCCTTACACGGACGGCTGGAAGAAAACCGCGCGTGAGCTGGCTTCTTTCATAGACAACGCGCTTCGCGCGAAAGGATACCGCGGCAACGGGAGCATCCTCACATGGCAGGAGCACAGGCTCATCGGCTCGACAATCGATTACATGGTTTCCCCATACATGCCGATTGGCATAGAAACCGGCAAGCTGTCGATTGAGGAGGCGAAGCTGGCGCGGGAATTGGTGGTTTTCGAGGACTTTATTGCGTGCCATTTTGGAAACAGCCCTGCACTGTTTTACGTGCCAGCGCTTCTTGAGCCGCTCGACGCGAACGGATTGACCGTCCGCGACCCGCGCCAAATCAACTCCGCGAAATTCAGCCTTCTTGCAGAAAAAGGGGCATTGTACGAGGAAGCGGTGGAAGGCTCGCTTGTGCGTGGGTTGGAAAAAAGCGGTAATTTCCCCGCAAGAAGGGACTGACAAGCGCCGCTTGGCACGCGAGCTTATTTACTGATCCATCAGCTCAAGCGCTTTCTTGACCGACATTCCCTCGCGGATTCCGAGGTCGTCAGCCCAGGTCGTGAAGAACTTTATTTTCGCCTTGAAGAAGTCCTCGAATGTCTTCACTCCGGTGACGAATGCCGCGACGTCGCCGAACTTCTCAGCCGCGTCCTTTGAAACGTAGGTGCATGCGACATAGCCGCGCTTCGCCTTCACGATGAGAAGCGGGACGTTCCCAAGCGGGAAGCTGATGCCCGTGTATTCCCGCCCTTCAAAAGTCAGCTTTTCTTCCATAGCGTAACCCCCATATGGGAAGTTCAGCAAAAGCCGGACTTCTCTTCTTCGCCTACCAGCGCTTGCCGGAATTCCAGCTTTCCGGCTGCTGCCTCATGGTGCGCTCGCCGCGGGCAGACTGCCTGATGGCGCGCTCTTTGAGCTTCTCGAAAATCTTGCGGTGCTTTGCGCAGGATATGCAGTAGTGGTTCTCGGTGTGAGTGGTCGTGCGGACGTCTTCCGCTGTGCGCAACTCGGTCGAGTAAACGTTCATCTTGTTAAAGGTTATCATCTTGTCCCGAGGCATCGTCCTTCCGCATGAATCGCACGTCGTGAGTCTCTCCCTTCCTCTTGTTTTGTTGGCCATAACATTCAACCCCTTATTACTGCCCTTGAATCTTGATTGCGTACCTGCCGGGCATCTTGATGTCCAGCTTCTTGCCTATTTCGGATTTCTCCGGCTCGACCACCACGAGCTGCCCCATGAATTTCGCCGTAAGGTTCTGCGAGTGGCACTGCGGGCATTCCGTGGCTTCGTTGACTATGAGTCTGCAGTTCGTGCAAGCTTTCATAAACGCACCTTATCAGGAGGCTTTCTCCTCTTTCGCCTTCTTCTTTTTCTCCTTCTTCTCGCCGGCTTCTTCAGCCGCAGCGGGCTTGCTGTGGGCAGTCAGCCATTCGTCCTTGCCCAGCCCGTCAGGGCGCATTGTCAGGCCGATTTTCGTCTCGGGGATGTTGTTCTTCATGCTGACCGTTGAAATCTTGGCAAACACGTGGTCGCCCTTGCGGAAGACCTTCTTGCTCTCCCTGCCGGTGAACGCCTGCGTCTTCTTGTTGTAGGTCAAAAAGTCGTTGGCAATCTGCGAGAGGTGGACAAGCCCTTCCATGGGGCCAAGAGAGAGGAAAGCGCCGAACTCGACTATTTCGGACACGTCAGTCTCGATTACCTCGTTGACAAGGGGGTGGTAAGCGAGCACGTCGAAGGAGACTTCGTAATAAGCGGCGTTGTCGCCGGCGATTACGAGTCCGTCGCCCTGCGGCTTTGCATTCCAAAGCGAGAGCACGACTCCGGCGTCCTTGTCAACCCTGCGCTCGTATTTCTCGCGCAGGATTTGCGTCAGCGCGTCCTCGAGCTTGAGGGCGAAGAGCTGCGCTGGAAGCCGTACCTTGTCCTTGCATGTCAATACAAAATACATAAACGCACCCGAAAAGGCGCGGCCGTGCGTGCCAGCCACGTCTATACCTTATAAATCATGAAAGAGCCCGTAGCCTAAGGGCTTTTCTCTATATTCTCGAAGAAGGTTTAAAATATGCTACCCCTGCGCCATTCGCAGGAGCCGCGGCGGGAAAAGGGCGGAAACCCGCCATTTTCGGGCATTTGCCCCCATCCGGCTTGGGACGGGCATGGGTGCGTTTTATAACTTTTCAACCCGTTTTTTCCGCTATAGAGGTGGATATTATGAAAGCAAAGGAAGCGCACCTGGGAAAAATAGTGAAAAACGGCAAGATACTCATACTGGCAATGGACCAAGGCATGGAGCACGGGCCGACTGACTTCAACGCCAAGAACATCAACCCTGAATACGTCTGCGACATCGCGTGCAAGGGCGGATTTACGGGATTTGCCCTGCAAAAGGGCGTGGCAAAGCTCTACAAGGAGTGCTATTCCGGCAAGGTGCCCCTTGTCCTCAAACTCAACGGAAGGACGAATATTGTCCCCAAGGACGACTGCTACTCATCGCCTGTTGCCTCGGTCAAGGAAGCCGTGGATTTGGGCGCAGACGCAATCGGCTACACGCTTTACGTGGGCTCGCCTATGGAGGCGCAGATGTTCCGGGAGTTCGGGCAAATCGAGCGCGAGGCGCACGACTACGGGCTTGCCTGCGTGGTGTGGGCATACCCGCGCGGAAAACACGTCAAGGACGAGAAATCCAAGGACACCGTGGCATACGCGGCGCGCGTTGCCATGGAGCTTGGCGCTGACGTCGTGAAAATCAACTACCCTGGCTCGATTGACGCCATGAAGTGGGTTGCAGCCTCTGCGGGACGGTGCCGCGTCATCTCCGCAGGAGGGAGCAAGCAGCCGGATGAGGAGTTCCTCGCCAAGGTGCGCGACATAATGGCTGGCAACGGAAGCGGGCTTGCGGTCGGCAGGAACGTCTGGCAGAACGAGAACCCGCTCAAGATAACCGAGGGCATCAAAAAAGTCATCTTCGGCTGACAAGCGAATATGCAACGGATAGGGAGGCGCTTTTATGGACTTTTCGGAAATGATTACCCTTTCGCAGCACCTTAAGCAGTCCGGCGTGGACACCGACCTGCGCAAGCTCATCAACAGCTTCGCCTACCTCTCGCTTGACGCGCAGCACAGGTTCCCGAAATACCTTCGCGGCACGATTGGCGACAAAAACAAGTATGGCGAGGCAGTCGCAAAGCTCGATGAGTGGGTGAACGGCTACTTCTGCGACGAGCTTGTGAAGACCGGCCTGGTGCGAAAGATTTATTCCGAGGAGCTGAAGACGCCCCTCTCGGCTCATGAAGACGCGCCGTTTGTCGTCACCATGGACCCGCTGGACGGCTCCTCGAACATCGTGAGCAACAACGCGTTCGGCGCGATTATCGGCGTATACCGCGACGACTTGCCGCAGAAGGGCAGGAAGCTGGTCGCCTCGTTCTACAAGCTTTTCGGGCCGGTCAACACTTTCGTCTACACGGTGGGCAAGGGAACACATGAGTTCGTGAAGCACTACGACGGCGCAGGCACTGCGCAGTTCTACCTGCTTGCCGAGAATATGAAGGTACCTGAGCCGGGCGAGGTGTTCGGAATCGGCGGCGACCCGCTTGACTGGAGCCCGTCATTCATGAAATTCGCCAAGAACCTGTTCAGGAAGGAGAGGCTGAAGGTGAGGTATTCCGGCACGTTCGTCGCGGATTTCTCGCAGATACTGCACAGGGGCGGCATCTTCGCCTACCCATCCACAAAGAAATGCCCCAAGGGCAAGCTGAGGCTCGCGTATGAGGGCGCGCCCATGTCATTCCTCTGGGAGCAGGCTGGAGGCGCGAGCTTCGATGGCAAGGGCTCGCTTCTGGACTCGTTTGACAAGAACGTGGACTCGAGGACTCCGCTTTACCTCGGCAACAAGAAGCTGATTGCAAAGCTCAAAAAAGAGCTGAAGTAGCCGCCTGACTTCCCGTCTGTTGGCAAAGCGCATAAAAACACGTTGTGCCATATCCGGCACATGTTCCGCTTCAGGAAGCAGGAGAAAATCGACTTCCCAGATGCATCTGTCGCCAGCCCTGCGCAGGGCTCGCCATTCAGGAACAAGCTCATGGAGTTGAGCCCGAAAAACGCCGGAAGATGGATGCGCGAAAAGATTACGGTTTGCGAGAAAAAAACGCTTGGAAAGTTCGGCGTCAGGGGCGGGTTCATGCTCGCTAACATCCTCACGAAGACGGATTACGCGCTTGAGGCAGCGAATCTTGGAACAGTGGCAATCGCCATCACCTATTCCAGCGGGGCAATGAGTGTTGGAGCCGAGTCGCGAATAGATGCAGTCCTGCGCGGCGTTTCGGGCGTCCTGAATTATTTTTCATCCATCTCCGAGCCGGCGCTCAACGCGGCATCGTGGGCAATCAACCTCTTCACGCCTGCTTCGGGGCAGGTGCACCTTGACGCGAACTCCAAGGAAGTCGCACTGTTCATCCTCTGCACAATCGTGAGCAAGGCTGTGCTGAAAATCGGCGTGTGGGTGGAATTCGCGCAGGCGATGATGGTGGACACGCTGGTCCAGATGTCCAAAAAGAAGGATGGTTTTTTCCTGCGGAACTCCGCGCCATCCTACAACCGCGAATCCGTCAGGGAGCAGGTGATTGACGGCGCGCTTTTCTTCGTCCCCCTCCCTGTCGAGCTTTTGCGAAGGCCGTGGGCGATACGCTCGAAGATGAGGCAGGCAAGGGCGATTGGCATAATACGCGAGAAATTCGGCGAGCCCAAGTCGGAAGGGGCGGGCTAATCAACACGTATATAAACACTTCTTATCACGAAAAAAGCATGCAGGTTCAGCCCGGCTCGCAGCACGCCAAATTCCTTCCAGTAATACGCGAGACCATAGCCAAGGCAAAAGCCGCCAAGATTTTCGAGAAATACAAACAGTGCGTCGAGGGGCTGAAAATTCCCTCATTGAGCGACGTAAGACGAACCTACCAGTGCACTTTGGCTGAAGCTGAATCAGGTGGGTTGATTGACAAGGAAACGATGGTCGCAATCAGGCGCGCATTCTCTGAAAACTTCTCAGATGTGTTTGACACCGAAGGGACGGACGGCTTCAAGTACCAGGTGGACAACAACGACAAGCCGGCGAAAGTGTATGCGCTCCACATAGAGGGCGTGCGGATGACCGAGGAATTATTCATGGGAATGAAGCGGAATATCCGGCCTGCAACGTTCCAATCGGCTGAAAACCTGATAAAGGAAGTCCTGAGTGAGGAAACGCCGACTTTCGAGCTGTCCTCCGGCACATCGTTGAAAGATTATATCCTCGCATTTCATAATCTGGCGGCAGTCCTGCCGAAAGACAGGCAGGACGCGTGGATGGATATAGACACGGAAATGAAGCTGGCTCTTTCTGAACGAGGTTATCGCAGCGACTCGGACGTTTCCACGTGGCAGGAGCACACGCTTGCCGGAAGCACGGTTTCCATCAGCTATTCCGAACAGCCGTACAAGCCGCTGGGCAGGATAGATTCGGAAATAGGCAGGCGGGGAGAACACAGATTGCTGGAGATAGGTGAAGCGAAAGTTGCAAGGGAACTGGGTGCGTTTACCGGCGTCCACTTCGAATATTATGGCCTTCCTGATAATGACAGGCGTTTGCACGTTTTCTTCGAGCCGCTCGATTCTTACGGAAATACTGTTCGCGACCCAAGGGCGATTGACACTGCCAAGCTTGGAGAATTCCTGAAGCTATATCCGCTTGAAGACGCGATTGAGAAGTGTCTGATTCCGGGCGTCGTAAAGCGCGAAGACTACCCGAACAGGCGCGACTAGGGCTGCTCCCATTCTATTTCGTAGTATTCGTACTTGCTGCCCGGAACCTCAATCCTCTTCACTGCGTAGTATGTGACAGAAGTTTCCCTGTCGCAAATCGCGAGAAGAAGCTCGATGCCTATGCGCTTGCATTGCGAGATTGCGTCTGCAAGCTCCTCGCCGCCGATGTATTCCTCTTCCGAAAGCGAGAGCACGAGGTATTTCGGCTTGCCTGTTTTCGGGTTTTCAATCCCGCCGTGCAGGCGGTGGTAGAGCAGGAAGTCAAGCGTGGTGTGAAGGTCGCCGGCTTTTGATTTCGCCTTCGCAGCTTTTGCCTTTTTCGGAACACCGGGGATGGCAAGCACGAACGTCTTTTTCACGGAGTGCGCCACGCGGATTGCGCGCGCCCACTCGGAAATCAGGAGCTTGGAGGCGCGCGGGAAGCAGTGTATCACGTGCTTGCTGTGAATCCATTCCGCGTTCGCGCGCACAGGGGATGCGCCGGGGAAGTAAAGGCGGAAGTGCGTGCCGAACTTGAAGCCTGTCTTCAGGACAAAACCGTGCAAGCGCCAGTCCTCGTAAACGTCGTAAAGCTCGTTGAAGAACTTGTGCCGCTTTTTCGCGGCCGCCACAATCTGCTTCTCGTCCGCGTTCTGTAACCGCATGCCCGCGTGGCGCATGAGGAAAAGGGTTTCGTAGGCGTCAAGTTTTGAGAGCTTGCCGCGCTGCTCTGCCTTGTAGGAGCCGAACTGCCCGAACCAGTAGCGGTCGTAGAGGTCCTTGCCCACAACTTCATCGTCAATGATTGTCCAGAGGTCGTCGGAATAGAATCTTCCTTGGAGCGAGTAACGGTCAAGCGACAATTCGCCGCCGGGATATTTCTTCGAGCTGTTCCTGCCGTATTTCTCGCAGATTTCAGATACTTGCCGCGCAATCAATCCGCGGTCGCGCCAGTCCTTGTAGGTGAAGTAGCATGCCATCTGCTTCTTGCGCGGGAAGTGCTTTGCCACGTCGTTGAACTTGTATTCGTTGAGATGAGAGTCGTGGCAGCGCGCGTTTCTTATGTCCATGAGATAGAGCGCTTCCTCTGGGAAAAGGTGTATGGTGCCCTTTTTCATGTAGCCGTAGTGCCCGTTGACAAGCGAGGAGACCGATTCGGGCTGCGACACCGTGAGCGATTTTTTCTTGGGAACGAAATCGATTTGTATTGCCATATTGCCACCTCTCCGCGTGCTTATGAAAAAACGCCAGCGGAAAGCCGTGTTGGTAAAATATGTTGCGCAGGCGACAGTTTAAATAACGGGCTGGAGAAATGCATCCGGGATACGCATGCTTGAGGAACTTTTTCTGGCAATTGCGCTTGCCGCGATTGGCATAATTTTACTGCTGGCATCGGTTGTTGCCCCGTGGGTCCTCGTGATGCTTCTCGGTGAGAGCGTCGATTCGCCTTCGGTGTGGTTTGTCCAGCTGCTGCCGGCGGTCGGGCTGATTTGCATCGCCATGGCGGCCCTTGTCTACGTGTTTTCGGTGAAGAAGAAAAAGTAGGGGAGCGGCATGGCTCGGCGCAGGCAGCAGATTGAGAAGGGGAAATACTACCGGCGCGTGCGCTTGGAGAACAAGACAATACCGGACGGGCTCCTTCTGGCGCTGGTAAAGCAAAAATACCATATTGCGGGAGAGCACTCGGCTGTGAAAATATGCCATTGGGCGGATGTTGCCCTGAAGGGCGGAGACGGCTGCTACAAGAATAAATTTTACGGGATAGCCTCGCACCGCTGCCTGCAGTGCACGCCCGTGCTCCTGTTCTGCAACCACGCCTGCGTTTTCTGCTGGCGCATGATGCCCGAGAAGAAAATGAAATTCGACGATATGCCTGGCAGGAAATTCAAGTGGGACGAGCCGGAAAAAATCGCGGACTGGCTCATTGCCGCGCAGAAAGACATTGTATCCGGCTTCGGAGGAAACCCGAAGGTGGCGAAGAAATTGTATGCTGAGGCGAATTCCCCCAAGCACGTTGCCTTGTCGCTTACGGGCGAGCCGACCATGTATCCGCACCTTGAGAAGCTGCTGGAAACTTTCCATAAAAAGGGCATGACGACTTTCCTTGTGACGAACGGCACTTTTCCCGAGAGGGTGGAGAAGTGGAAAACGTTGCCGACGCAATTCTATGTTTCCATGGTTGCGCCAAACGAGCAAGTCTACAATAGCGCGATTCGCCCGGTTTCCGCGGGATTGTGGAAAAAGTACCTGCGCATGCTGGAACTGATGCCGGAAATCGGGAAGAGGACGAGAACAGTGCTTCGTATGACCATTGCGCGCGGATTGAATGATTCGGATTTGGAAGGGTATGCTGCACAGATAAGAATCGCGCAGCCGCATTATGTCGAGGTAAAAAGCATGGTTTTTGTCGGCGGGGCAAGGGGAAAGGGGCGCGGCTTGAGCGCGGGAGACATGCTTGAAACGGATGAGATAGAAAAGCTTGCGGAAAGGCTTGCGAAGCTGTCCGGTTATATTGTTTCGGACGCGCATATCCCTTCGCGAGTCGTGCTTCTGTGCAGGGACCGCGAAGCTGAAAAGAACCGGATGATTCAATGGCAGTAAAGGCGATTATCTTCGACATTGACGGCGTTCTTGCAGACTCGCGCGAGGCTGTGGTGCAGAATACCATATCGCTTCTCGCGGAGTTCGGGCAGAATGTTCCGCCTGAAAAAGTCAGGGGCATGTCAACAGCGCACAGCGCGGACTCCGTGCTGATTGCGCTTGTGCCGACGCTATCACAGGACAGGGAACTGCTTGCGAAGATGCTGAGGAGGCTGTCCGTCATCACGCAGAAAAATCTATTCATTGTCAAGCCGACGCAGCTTGCAAGGGCGGTGCCGGAGCTTGCGAAGAAATATTACCTTGCGGCGGCGTCGAACAGGAAATCAAGCGCAATCCCTGTGCTTGAAATGCTGGGCATTGCCGACCGCTTTGTCGCGATAGTGACAAGCGCGGATGCGCCTGCGAAACCCGATCCGGGGATGATAAATCTCGCGCTTGCCAAGCTGCATGTGAAGCCGTCCGAAGCGATTTTCATCGGCGACAACGAGGAGGACAGGATGGCGGGCGAGGCGGCGGGAGTCCGGACTATTATGATTGACGGCACGAAAGAGGAAGAGTGCAGAAAACTTCTCAGGGAGCTTGCCTAGGTTATTTCGATTGTTCCGCCCTTGTTTTCTATTGTGAAGGAGTTTGAGGGAGAGGCAGGCAAGCCGCCGATATCGCAAGGCAGCTCAAGATTGTGTGTAATATTGAGCATGGTGAAAACAAGCGACTTGCTTCCAGTGCCGGAGATTGACGCCGCGCCCTGCGTGGAAAACACGCGCACGTTCCCATCCCCAAGCGCGCACGCGCGCCCTGCCTTGGAGGAAAAGTCGTTGAACGCCTGCTGCGAAATCGCCGCATCGGTCCTGTTCTGCGCCATGCCGCGTATTTGAGAGGAGCTTGCAAGCACTATCGCAAGCATGGCGAGGAAAAGCGCGAAAAGCATGAGCGCTTCGAGGGAAATCTGGGCTTTTGCAAAGGAGGAAGCGGATGGTGTGCGTGCCCCCACGGAATTACCCTATGGGCTGATGGCGGACGACGAGATGCACTCGCCATTTGCTGAGCAGCGGTAAGAGCAGCATTCTGAGTTTGCGCTGCATGATTCCAGATTCGGCTTGCACTCGCCGATTGTCGCATTCGCGCGGGCGTTTGCCTGCGTTGCCGCCTTGTTCGCGCTGTCCATGAGAACAGATGCCACGAGCGCGACAACTCCCAGAATAACCACCAAGACGACGAGCATTTCGACTGAAAGCTGCCCTTTCATCGCACCACCCGTGCCTAATTCCGCTCCCATGAATAAAATCCTATCTGAAGGCAGAGGCAAACCGCACCGGCAGGACACTCGCAGGGGAATATAAAACCCTTGGCGGCATAAGCCGGAACATGAAGCTCGTCATCTGCGAAAAGCCGAATGCCGCGGAAAAGATAGCCGCGGCTATCGCGGATGGGAAAGCTGTGCGCAAGAACGCCGGCGGAGTCGGCTATTGGGAAGCCGAGCGGGACGGCGAGCAGGTCGTTGTCGTCTCGGCTGTCGGTCATCTTTACACCCTCAGGCAGATTGGCAAGGGCTGGAAATACCCTGTTTTTGACGTCGAGTGGGCGCCCACGTCCGAAGTCGAGAAGGACGCCGGCTACCAAAAACCGTATCTTGACGCTATAAAAAAGCTGGCAAAGGACGCGGACGAATACGTGCTTGCCTGCGACTTTGACACTGAAGGGAGCCTTATCGGCTACAACGTGCTGCGATTCGCCTGCAATAGCGAGAAGGGCAGCCGCATGAAGTTCTCCACACTCACAAGCGAGGATTTGGAAACCGCGTGGATGGAGCGGGGCGGGCTGGACTTGGAAAACGCGCTCGCTGGCGAGGCGCGCCACATACTCGACTGGTATTATGGCATAAACCTAAGCCGCGCGCTCATGGCTTGCTTAAGGCAGGCGGGCGGCAGGCAGGTAATGAGCATAGGCAGGGTGCAGGGGCCCGCGCTTTCGATTCTCGCCAGAAAGGAGAAGGAAATTTCCGCTTTTGTTTCGCAGCCCTATTGGGAATTGTCCTGCATGGGCAAGGGCATAGAATTCGAAAATACGCACGGCAGGTACGTGAAAAAGGAGGAAGCAGACGCCGCGCTTGCTGCTTCGGCAAGCCCGGGAATCGCGCAGAAGCTGGAGAGGAAGGAATACCTCCAGCCCCCCGCGCCGCCGTTCGACCTCACCAGCCTGCAGGTGGAGGCGCACCGCGCGCTTGGTTTTGACCCGAAATTCACGCTGGAACTTGCGCAGACTCTTTACGAAGGCGCGCTGATTTCATACCCGCGCACAAGCTCGCAGAAGCTTCCGGCAAAACTCAACCTGAAGAAGATAATGGAGGGGCTGGCAAAGCAGCCCACTTATGCGCCGCACGCGAAAAAACTGCTTGCGGCAGGCAAGACAGCCCCTCTTGAGGGGAAGAAGGACGACCCTGCCCACCCGGCAATACACCCCACTGGGCAGTCCGGCGGCATGGGTGAGCGCGAGGCGAAGCTCTACGACCTGATAGTGAAGAGGTTCCTATCGTGCTTTGCCGAGCCGGCTACGCGCGAATCGCAAAAAGTGCTGGTCGCGTCAGGCAAGGAGAAATATTCCGCTTCGGGCAACCGCACGGTGAAGCAGGGATGGTTCGAGATATACGCTCCTTACGTGAAGCTTGAGGAAGTGACTCTCCCCGAATTTTCAGAGGGGGAATCCGTTCCGCTTACGAACTTCAAGATAGACGAGAAAAAGACGCAGCCGCCGAAAAGATACACGGCAGCATCCATCATCTCCGAGCTTGAAAAGCGCGGGCTTGGGACAAAGGCGACGCGCGCGGCGATTGTGGACACGCTTTTCAGGAGAGGGTATGTGGATGGCAAGAGCATTGCTGCGACCACGTTCGGAATCGCCGTGTTCGACCTTCTTTCCACAGCCGCGCCGGAAATACTGGATGACGAGCTGACTCACAATATAGAAGATGACATGGAAAAGATACGCGACGGTGAGAATGAAAAGAAGGCGATTGACAACGGCAAGGCTGTCTTGAACAAGATACTCTCGAAGTTCGAGGGGCACGAGCGTGAAATCGGGCTCGGGCTCCTGTCGGGCCTGCGGCGCAAGGATGCGGGCGAATCGGAGCTTGGCATCTGCCCGAAATGCAAGGACGGCAACATGCGCATAATCAAGATGAAAACAGGCAGGCAGTTCATAGGCTGCGGAAATTACCCTGCCTGCACGAACACCTATTCCATCCCCATGGGCGTCAAGGCGATTGGCGCGGGCATGGCGTGCCCGCTTTGCGGCGCACCCATAATCAAGGGGTTTGTCGGCGGGAAAAAAGCCTTTGAAATCTGCCCGAACGCATCCTGCAAGTATCAGGGTGCGACAACCGAGGCTCCGGCGGCCGCGCCGAGGGCGGCTCCTGCGAAAGCCGCGGCGGCAACCACCACGGCAACTGCAACGAAGATTGCGGCTGGCGGCACTGCTGCAACCGTGACAAAACCTGTGGCGGCTGCAACAAAATCTGCATCCGCGCCAACTTCGGCTCCGGCGCAGCCTTCGAAACCCGCGGCAAAGCCGAAAGCGAAATCCGCCGCATCAGGGGCAAAAAAGAAGGCTCCAGTGAAAAAGAAATAAGCAAATAAACCCGCAGTGCGTTAGGGATTCGATGGGGGGCAAACTCGCTATTTACATTCCCGCTTACAACGAGGAGCGCAGCATCGGCTCGGTTGTCCTGCAGGCGAAAAAATACGGCAGGGTAATCGTGGTTGACGACGGCTCGGCAGACAGGACGATGCATGTTGCCATTTCTGCGGGCGCAAAGGTCATAGGGCACGGCACCAATCGAGGGTATGGAGCCGCGCTGCGCACGATTCTGGAATCGGCGCGGCTGTCAGGCGCGGAAGCTTTTGTGATAATGGATGGAGACTACCAGCATGACCCGTCGGAAATACCGCTCATCGCAAAACCAGTGGTTGATGGCAGGGCGGACGTTGCCGTCGGTTCGCGCTTTGCCGGAAAATTCGTCGGGCAGCCCTCCTATCGGAAGGAAGGCGTGGCACTCCTTAACGGGCTTGCGAAAATGGAAACCCAGAAAAATGACGTGGATTTCCAATGCGGCTTCCGCTCCTTTTCGAAAAAAGCCGCGCTGAAAATGAAGGTTTCCGAGAACAGTTATGCGGGCGGAACCGAGATGCTTTCATCGGCAATTAGGGCTGGATTGAAGGTTGTTGAGGTTCCTGTGCACGTGCGCTATTACAAGGAAGAGGTTGGCGGCGCCCTTTCGCAGGGCGCGGGGCTGTTCGCTTATCTCGTGCAGGCAATCGCACTGAGAAAACCGCTGTTCTTCTTCGGCTTGGCGGGCGCCGCGCTCCTGCTCTGCTCCGCGCTTCTTGGATTGTGGGTCGTGGACACGTTCTACGCAAGCGGCGTGCTGCCGGTCGGCTCGGCGCTTTTGACCCTCTTCACGGGCATTGGTGGGATGGTCATGATACTCATCGGCATCAACCTCTACACGCTTGAGGCTATTTTGAAAAAAAGGGGAATTGATGGCTAGGTTGCGGCACGCCAGGCATAGTGCGCGGGATGGCGCGCGCCGGAAACCTCCTGCATCGCGCAGGGCGGAACTGCAATCAGTTGCCGTGCGCTCGAGAAAAACCGTGAAGGGCCCCCCTTTGCTTTCCATACGGAATACTGACAGGAATCCGGCCAAGCTGGCGGGTGGGCGGTTCCTTGTTTTCCTTGTCCTTGCGCTTTGCGCGGTGCTTGCGATACAGCTTGGTGTTTTCGAGCAGGATTACCAGTTCCAACAATCATTGGCAACGGTTTCTGGCAATTGTCTTGACGGAACCGCGGCACCGGCATTTGCCTTTGCTAAATCAGATGAGATAACCCTGCCTACCGGAGCAGAGGCGGGGAGCGCCATCGCTTCATTTGAAGGAGGAGGAAAGGCGACCGGCGTGTCGTTATCTGGCGAAGTGGACATCCTGTCCCTTTCGATAAACGGACAGGAGATTTGCAGCCCGTGCGCGGGCAACGCGCCATACAAGTTTGCAAAAGCGCAGGAGGGCGCGCTGCATGTGGTTGCAAAAACCGCGCCAAAAGCCGGCAGGGAGAACGCCACTGCGGGCAAGAGCAGGATAAACATCGCATTTGTGGACAACCTTTACGGGACAACGATACAGCCGGAAGTCGGAATCAGAATAGCCGGCGGGTGGAAATCGGTTCCGAACACGCAAATTCCTTCATCAGTATATGGCACCGACGCGCCATTCCACCTCAACCGGGCGAGAGTACTTCCTGAATACCTCTCGCGGCTCGAATGGCCTTATGCTGGATATACATTTCTCTCCGTGCTCCCGCCCGCCATGCTGAACCTTGCATTCGGAACGCCGCCGGAATACGCATACAAGCTCTGGCAGATTGCGCTGTTCTTCTTCCCCGTGGCGATTTTCTACCTGTTTTCGAGGAAGCTTGCACGCGGGAATGATGCCGTCTTTGCTGCGGCATCGCTGCTTTACCTTTGCTTCCCTGTGACAGGTCTCCTGACAGGCGGGGGGCCTGATCTGTTTTTATACGGCATGACCGCACACTCGCTTGCCACCTACCTCTCGCTCTTGTTTTTCTTCTACGCGTATGAATACGCCGCGGAGAAAAAGCGGGGCGCGCTGGTTTATGCGACGCTGTTTTTCATGCTCGCCTTCCTGTCCAACCAGCGGATAATCGTGGCGCTGGGCATCCTCGCGTTTGTCGCAGCCATTCCCGCACTTGCGAGGATGGACTTCCGGCGAATTGCCCTTCTTGCCATTTGTCTGCTGTGCGCGGTGTTGTGGAATGCACTTCCCTTCATGTCAACAATAAACGCGGGGAAATATGGTGCGCTTGGCGGGGCGAATATCAGCGGAGAGGGGACATGGGTTGTCGCCGTGCTGCAAAGCGGCTATCTCGTCCTGCCGTTTCTTTTCCTCGCTGGCATGTGGGAGGCACACAAAAACCGCGACTTGCGCCTCCTGCTTCTCGCGGGCGGCGCGGTTCTTGTGCTGCTGTTCACCACGAGCCCGCAGGTGAACCGCCTTGCCCCGTTCGTGGATGGAATCCGCTTCATGCCCTCGTTTTTCCTGCCCGCGTTTTTGCTTGCCGGAATGGGCGCCTATTTCCTTTGGAGATTGTTCATCGGCGCGTATGAGCGCGTGTCGGTTGCGAGGAAGTGGGACAAGGTAACATACGGAGGCGCTCTTGTGATGGCAGTTTTCCTGCCTGCCGCCGCAGTGTTTTTCGCGGTGTCGGCAACCAGCACGGAATTCTACGTGCGCACGGTCGGCTCCATGGATTCTGCGCAGGACTACGTTTCACAGCAGCAGGCATACGCGATTGCCGGAAGCGAAAGGCTGTTTTTCATCGCGGAGAGCAGAAGCTCGCAGTATCCTGTTTACGAGCGCAACTTGCAGGGCACATATGTCGTTGATTTCGGCTCGCCGGATTCGCTTGCGCAGCGGATGCGGGATTACCGCCTAAGATATGTGGTTTTGGGCTCGACCAAGCATGCCCTTGAGAAGAACCGCGCAAGCACGGTGCCAAGATACGAAGAATATCTTGCCCTGAAGGGAGACTTGCGATTCGAGGAAATGCCTCTTGCAGGAGGGGACAGGCTGTTTATGCTCAAGGACGGGGAGCGGGGGGAGGTGTTTTTCGCACAGGGAGCGGACATCACAGGCTACTCTGTCCGGTTTGACCGCGCAACTTTCACAGGCACGTGCAACGCCGATTCCTGTTCGATCGCGTTCTTCGCAGTGGTGCCGCCGCTGAACGAGTGCGCTGTTTCCGGCAACAGGTGCACTGCGGAAGTCGATGCTGATAGGAGAATGGTCAGCGTGCAGGGCATACCGCGCGGAGATTTCAGGCTTTTTGTTTCCCCGAAGAATCAGGAATACGTCCTTCCGCTTGCCCTGGCGTCCGCGCTTATGATAGGGGCTTGCTATATTTTGTCGAAGGATGATTAGCCATCTGCGCAGGTTATCTTTGCCCGAGTATCGCTTTTTTCAGGCCCGATAGCGCGCTTGCCCGTACTTGGAACTCCCTGCCCGTCTCCGCCCCGCCATCCACGGAAAACGCGCCTGACACGCGGCGTATCGCGCCTTTTTTCAAAAGCAGCGCGAGCCGCTCTTCGCATCTTGCAACAGGCACATTGTTGGCTTTCGAGAACAGCGCGAGGTTCAGCGAGCCTCTGTGCGTGGAGAGCCAGTCCAGTATCATCTCGTCTATTGCGCTTGGGGGAACTGCCTCAAGCTGCGCCAGCCGCTCGGAGAGGGACTTGCATTTTTGTTCGAGGGACGCACAGGTGCCGGCGCTTTCCTCCGCAGCCTTGAGAAGGCGGCGGTTCTGCGACACCACCTCTGCAAGCTCGTCCGCAAGGTCTGCGCGGCTCTTGGAGAGCGACTCGTATTGAACCGGCATTGCCGAACACGCCTGCTCAAGCGAAGGCAGCAGGAGTTCCGACAGCGATTTCGCCTCGAAATATGTGTCCGGCAGCAGGTAAGCCGCGCGCATCAGCATGAGGCACGCCTGCGCCCGCCGGATTTTCGCGTCGGATTCCGGCGGGCATGAGTAGCGCAATTCCGCGCCGTTTTTGTGAAGCTTTATTTCCACGAACAGATGGGGGTTCCCAAGAAGGTCGTGGGACTGCACCTTGCGCAGGCGCACGCCGCCCTGCGAAGACGAGATTGAATCGAAGCCAAGGCGCGAGAATTGCGCGATTGCCCCTTTCCAGCCCTTTGCCACCCGGAACGCGAATGACATTCCGATTATTTCGGTCTTGCCCTTGCCGGCTTTTTCGGCTTTTGCCACCTGAATCGTGTTTTTGGAAACCATAGTGCGCACCTTGCCTATTTTTTGCTTCTGCCTTCATCGCGGAGGGAAACCTCGGCTTCAAGCGCGCCTTTCTCCCCCCTGCCCTTGCCTTCGGAGAAAACCGACAGAAGCTCGCGCTCGGACGCGCCCAGGTCGCGCAGCAGGGAAACTACTGCGCTTTTGCCGTGCCCCATTTTTTCGAGCATGGCGGCGAATTTCTGCGCCTCCACTGAATAGTTCTTCCGCTCGAATTCGGAGAATACCTCGGCGGACTGCCTGTCCGTCAGCCCGAATGACAACAGCTTGCGGGAAAGCTCGCTTTTCTCAAGCTCAAGCACCATTTTTCCACCCCGTATCGTGCATGTTTCGAGAAGCTCCTCGCCCTCGATTTTGGATATGATGAAATCGCGCGGGCAGGCTTGGTGGCGCGAAAATTCGAGATGCACCAGCGCCTGCCCGACTGACAGCGAATGGGACTGCTCCTCGAAATAATCCGAATAGGAAAGCGAGGAGCGCACGTATTCGCGCTCGGAGGAGAGGGTGAGGCGGAAGCACATCACAGTGCCCGCGCTTGAGAATATGCTCCTGTGCACGTCGGTCGGGTTCTGCGAGGCGACTATGAGGGAGAAGCCGTACTTGCGCCCCTCGCGCACGATCGTCGCAACCTCGGAATTCCCGTCGGACGCGATTTTCCATGCCTCGTCCACCACCACGAAGAGCTTCGGCAGCGGCGTCGCAGAATATTCCCCTGCCCGCATCCGCTCCTTCACGAACTGCAATATGGCAAGCCCGGCGATGCTGCGCAGGCTTTCGCTTGGAAGCGAGTGCAAGTCCACGCAAACCAGCCCCGACAGAAGGGAGGAGAGCGGGAACGTGGAAACAGTGAAGGACTTTCCGGATGAGAGGAGGAGGTTCCGTATTCGCCGCGCGGCTTCGGACGAATCCTGCGAAACTGCGGCGTCTTTTTTCGACTTTGAGCGCGCGAGAAGAAGCCTGTGCACGTCCTGCAACGTCGGGGCTTTTTTGCCCGAGTGCGCCGGCTTGTTGATTGCGAATCCCTTGGACCCGTAAGCCTGCTCCAAAGCCTCCTCGGTCAGGCGCGCCTGCGGGGAATTTTTCGGGAGCTCCGCGAGAAGCTCGAGCGCTTCGAGAACCTGCCGCGAGCGGTTGTGAGGGGATGCGCCGCCGAGCTCGAGAAGGTTGATTCCCTCCTGCCCGAACGAGATTACCCGCCCGCCTGCCGCGCGCACCCAGTCGCAGTATTCGCCCGCCCAGTCGAGTATGAGCGCGTTTGAGCCCATGACGATGTTGGCGCGGGTGATGAACGTCTTTATGAAATAGGATTTGCCCGAGCCGGTGATGCCCGCCACGCACAGGTGCGGATTGACGAGCTTTTTCGGGCCCCAGAAAAACGGCACTGACAGGAGCTTTGTCTTGCCGATGAAAACCGAGCCGGACGGCTGGGAGAGAAGCATTTCAGGGGAAGGCTCGGGCGGGCGGGTAAGGAAATTCCTGCGCGAAAGCTCGCCTGAGAGCACCCGTTGGAGGGAAAGCGCGCCGCCCATGAACGGAATATGCGACAATCAGAAGCTGCCCAGTATGCTGTGTTTCATCTTGTCCATGATGTCGATTTTGGACGCTTCCGATGCAATTGTGTTGGATGCGATTATCTCCTCTGCGCCGGCCTCCTGCATCTTGGTATAGGCGTTGCCGAGGAAAAGCCCGTGCGTGCAGCCGCAGGAAACCGACTTCGCGCCTGCAGCCAGGACCGCGCGCGTGGCGCGAATCATCGTGCCGCCGCCGGCAACCATGTCGTCGAGCATGACCACGTCCCTGCCTTTGACGTCGAAATCCGCCTTGAGGGACGCCACAGGGCGCGCCGCGCGCTTGCGGTGGTTCAGATACTCGCCCCTGACTTTCACCATGCTCTTGCCGCCCGCGTCGGAGACGATGTAGCTTGCGCCCTGGTCAGGGCTTATGAAAAGCGCGTCGGGATTTTTCGACTTGAAATAATTGACGAGCTGCTCGGAGAGCGTGAAGTTGCGCATCCTTATCCCGCCGTACGTCGCCTCGCCGGGCTTTTTCAGGAAATGGCAGTCGAACGTGGCGATGGACGAGAAGCCCGCGCAGGCAATCATTTCGCAGACCGCCTCGGATGAGAGCGGCTCGCCGGGCTTCCAAATCTTGTCCTGCCTCGCATAAGGAAGGTAGGGGATTATCGCCTCGACGCGGTTCGCCACCTTTGCGACCGTCTTTCCGATGAGAAGGAGCTGGAGAAGCGAGCTGTCCTGCCGCGGATAGCACCGGTGCAGCACCTGCACGTCCTGCCCGCGGCACGATTCGAGGTCGTGAATGAATATGTGCGACTCCTTGTCCGGGAAGCTCTTCAACTCAATATTGGCTGGGAAAAGATAGGAAGAATTCTGGCTGACGAGCAACTTCGCGACCATGAGCTTATTTGGACGAGGAGTTTAAAATCAGTGGGGTTTTGACGGCGACTACCCGATCATCTGCCCGATGCGGTCGATGAATGATGCGAGAAGCGGGCGGTGCTCGCGGGCAGGAAGCGTGTTGTTCGGGCTCGAGGCGTGCGGGCGCGCCTCCCTGGCGCTGCATCGCGAGCACATGACTTTCCCCTCGCGGGAGAGCCTGAAGCGGTCGGTTGCCGTGCCGCAAAACGAGCAGACCGCCATCACGCGCTTGTCTTTCATCTTCTGCGCGCATTCAGCGTGGTAAAACCTGCCCTCCGCGCTCTTGATTGATTTCTGCCAGCTTTCAATCCTGCGTTCGCAATCCTCGCATTTCGGGAGGCGCTCCACGCGGTCAAGCTCGGAGAAGCAGTAGTTGCAGTAAATGCCGCCCCCACGAGAGCGCGCGTCGTCCCTCCGTATGCGCATGCCGCATTTGCCGCAGTTCGCCATCGGCACTTCCGACATCTTCGCAGTGTAGCAGGGGATGCAGAGCATGCTTCTTGAGTAGTAGCCTGAATCGTATTCGTCAATCCCTGCGCCGCAGGACAGGCAATTTGGCATGCGAGGGAAACTCTGCTGGAAAATATAAAGCAGCCGCCAGCGGAATCAGGAATTGTGCGGGCGTGCCGGCGTATCTGCGCATCAGTAATCGAATGCCGGAACCCGCACTCAATTCTTCTCCAGGTAGAGAATGTCGTTGAGGGCGATGCCCGTGGTGCCGAAACTCGGGTCTTTGACGATTATGCTCGCATAACCCTGCCAATAGCCGAAACTGACGCTCCCGCTGCGCACATTGACGGAATTCCTCCCGCTGCGGTCGAGGTAATATACCGAGCAGACGTCGCCGTTCGATATTTTCTTGATGGAGGTTATCTCAGCCGCGGAAAGGTCGTTGTTCGAAAAGAAATCCTCGCCGAGGCTTTTTTTCGGCATGTTCAGCCAGCCGCCGAAATATATCGACTGCCTGCCCTCATCAACCCCCCAATACTGCCCAACCACGATGGTGGGAAGAGGGTTGCAGGGGAGAAGCTCGGTGTTTTTCCAGTTGAAGAACCTGTTTTTGTTCTGGACCAGCCAGGAATTCGCAGCCGCGCGGGTCGTGGTGATGACCGCCCAATCCCCATTTGAGAGTTTCGCTTTGGCGACTGTTTGCTTGAGATTCTTGAAGGGCGCGGGCTCCGCCTGTTTCTTATTCTCGCCATCCTGCCGCGGTTTTGCAGCTTTCTTTTGCGGCGCATCCTGCATGAGCGAGTGCTTGCCGGGCTGCAGCAGTTTCGAAGCGAATACGTGCAGCGGAACTGCCGGGATGGATGAATTGAGGAATGCTATCGTGGCAATGGTCGTAACAAACTTATTGGCTTTCATTCTGAATACACCTCACAATTATTGATTTGTGACCACACAATTTAAAAAGCTGCCCGGCACCTAGAAATTGAAGGCTGAAACCTTGTAGAACTTGATTTCCTTCTCATTTCCACTGGCAATTATGAGGTCGAGGCGCGCAAGATGCGCGGTTTTCACCTCGTCCGCAATGGATGCCACGGACGGCTCCTTGCCCGGCAGCAGGCAGACCATCTGCGAGGGGCGCTCCTCCTCCCTGCCAACGCCCGGAGCATAGACGCGGAAGTAGTGCGTTTCCTTTGCGTACGGGCGGACTGCCCTGCCTGTCCCGCGCACGCGCGAAAATACCGCGAATGCGAATTGGAAGAGCTTGTCCTCCTTCTTTTGCGCGATTATGAACTTTTCAAGCGAAAGCCCGTCGAACTCGGATTTTCCGAGGGACACGAGATACGCTGCTTCGAGGGGATGGAAAAGCGTTTCTTCGCCGGATTTGGTGCCAAAGCCCGCAAGCACGAAAGCTGCGCGCTTCTTTTCATCATTTTCACTGTAAAGAAACTTTTCTTCCTTGCCAAGCTTGAACATGTTTTCACCCATTATTGCTTTGCCGCTTTTTTTGCGGATGGCTTTTTTGCCTTTGCTTTTGATTTTGAGGATAGGAACTCCAAATCGTCCTCGTCAAATCCGAATTGCGAGAGTTCTTCAGGTGTTTTTTTGGCGACAATCTCTATTTGAGGGAGATATGTTGCTGCCTGCGAAAGTGAGCAGTGGCACACCTGCGATATTTTTTTCAGCACCGCCTTTCGCCCCTGCCTTCCGGATTTGCTTGAGCCCATCTGTCGGATGTAATCCGGGAAGGCGAGCTGTGTGTATTTGTGATATGGCGCCGTCTTCGAAGTCGAAACGCCTGCTGAAAGGTGGTCTGTCGAATAGCGGAGATAGCCCCAGTATTGCGTACGTGTTATCCTGCCGTCGAAAACATCCGCGCGGGAAAGGGAGTTGTAAGCCTCAGCAAGGTCGAACGGGCGGTCGTATTCCAGCGGAAGGTTGGAGGAAATCCACCATTTGAGCATGTCGCGCTCGGTTTCAGATGAGAACGCCGCTGCGCGGGATTCCGCATATTTTTCGGACTTGAAAATCGTGCGGACGACTTCGAATATCCCCTTTTCCGAGTCGCGGGTGGCTGCCGTGTTGCCGCCCTGCAAGTCGTTGAGCGCGGCTCTCACGTCCCCACCGGCTGCCTGCGCGATTTTCTCTATCTGCTCTGGCGTGAGCGCGAGTTTTTCGCTGGCTGCCAGCTTCTTGAGAAGATTTGCAATCGTTCCTGCCTGCACGCGGCGGAGTTCCAATGGTTCGCAGTGCGCGCGGATGGGCTGTATTTGCTTGCCCCAATAATCCGTGGCTGTGACAATGACCGGCTGGCGGGCTGCTTGCAATACTTTGGAAATGGCCCCCATGCCACCCCGGTCCATCCTGCCTGAAAGAGAGTCCGCATCATCTACAAGAATGAGGCGCAAGCCGCCGAAAAGCGAGGAGGATTGTGTGGCGTTCGCAAGAAGCGAGCTGACGCTTTCCTCGTCGCGCAGGTCGGACGCGTTGAATTCGAAGATATCCCAGCTGAATTCCGCTGCAACCGCGTGCGCAAGCGCGGTCTTGCCAACGCCCGTGGGGCCGTGCACAAGAAGCGGCTTTTGGGGCGTGCCAGCAACCCAGAGTTTCGCCCATTCCCGCGCTTTGCCAAACGCCGTTGGATTGCCCACAAGCATGCCTACAAGGCGGGGTTTTTGGCTTGAAAAGTGCATCGTAAAAATTGTGCTATTGGGGTTTAAGAGGGTGTTGCTCCGGCGCAAGCCGAACGTATTCGCACCCCTTTTAAACTGGTAACGCCCTTTTTTTACCATGCTTATCGGCGTCGTGGGAGCGCCCAACAAGGGCAAGAGCACTTTCTTTTCCGCAGCCACTATGGTGGATGCCCAGATTGCGAACTATCCGTTCACCACGATAACGCCGAACAGGGGCGTCACGTATGTCCGCTCGCCCTGCCCGCACAAGGAAATGGGTTTGCCGAAATGCGACCCGAAAAACAGCAGGTGTGTGGAGGGCGTGCGGCTCGTCCCCGTCAATATAATCGACGTTCCCGGGCTTGTGCCTGATGCCTACAAGGGAAAGGGACTGGGAAACAAGTTCCTCGACAGCGTGCGGGAAGCTGATGCACTCATACAGATTGTGGATGCGAGCGGGAAAACCGATTTGCACGGGAACGCATGCGACTTTTCAGCCCCGTGGGAAGAGGCGGAATTCCTGAAAAATGAGATTGCCATGTGGCTTGCAGGCATAATGGCAAGAAAGGAGAGCAAGGCGCAGCATGGAATAAAGGAGATTGCCACTTCGCTATCTGGATTGAAAATAAGCGAGCAGATGCTTCTTTCCGCGGCAAGCGCGTGCGGGCTCAATATAATGGACGGACTGCCCGATGAGGAGGGGATTGCGCGGCTGGCAAGGGAAATTGTGGACAGACGCATGCCAGTTGCAATCGCCTACAACAAGATTGACGTCGCAGGGGCAAGGGAGAATTTTGAGAAAGCAAAGCAAGCCAATTCGGAGGGGATTTTCGCCTGCAGCGCGGCGGTTGAGCTCGCGCTTCGCAAGGCGTCCGAGCATGGGATAATCCGCTACGCGCCGGGAGCGAAGGATTTCGAGGTCGTCGGCACGCCGGACGCCAAGCAGCAGGAAGGGCTTGCCAAGATGCACGCCATACTCGCACAGAACAACGGAAGCGGTGTGCAGGAAATAATCGACTGGGTTGTTTACAGGAAGCTGAAGGGCATCATCGTTTACCCTGTGGAGGACGAGCATCGGCTGTCGAACCACAAGGGAGAGGTCCTGCCGGACGCGCTGCTTGTGCCGCAGGGAACCACCGCGCTGCAGCTCGCGGCAAAGGTGCATACCGACCTTGCAAACAAGTTCGTGGGCGCGGTTGACGTGAGAAGGAGGATGCGCGTTGGCGCGGAACACGCGCTTGCCGACCGAGATGTTATTAAAATCTCCGCATCAAGGTGAAAAAATCGCATTTATCCAGCAGTAGAGGTGGAAGAATGGCTGAAGAGAGCAACACAGGAACGAAAACCGCTGAAAAGAAAGGCGGGTTTGACATGAAGCTCGTTGCGGGCGCGCTGGCAATAATCGTCATCGCAGCGGCAATTTACGCTTTTTACGGGGCAGGTATATGGGGGAACCCTCCCGTGCCGCTGGTTAAGAACACCACCTACGGGCTCAACAGCACCGAGGCGCAGCTGTTTTTGGCATCCTTCAACAAGACAGCAGCCATTACTGATTACAACGTGACATTCTCCCAGCTGAGAAACGGGCTGCCCTATGAAATAAGCGAAATTAGGAAGGGAGATCGACTCTGGATACGGCTTGAGGACGTCTTCGCGCCAAGGGAGGGATTCTTCACGGGCGAGAATGATAGCAACCACACGGACGTTGTTTGCCTCACCTACGGGAACGCGACGCGCTGCGCCAAACTTCTGAACAACGGGACCATAAAGGTGGCGACGGACATCAAGTCCGTCAAGCTCGGCGACAGGCAGATGAACCTCGAGCAGGGAGAGGGCATGAGGAAGCTCATCGGCATCGGCGCGGTGAGAATAACCGGCCCGGCTGTTGACGAGAAAGTCGGAAACTTCGACACCAAGAAAATCTCATACACTTTCGACCTGCAGCACCTGTCGGTAAAGGAGCTTGTTGATTTGGGGCTTTCCCCAACCGACCAGGGCGTGCTTGTGACTGCGAAGGTGACCTACTGGATAGACACGGTTACTGGGATGATGGTGAAGAGCGACTCGACGCAGATGCTCAACGGAAGCGTTGTGGGTGCATATTCCACGGAATACAGCGCGCTGTCGCTTGTTGCGGGAGAGCCGCCGCTGCCGCCTGCTGAAGTGGGGGACTCCTCGTCCTTCGTGAAGTTCTACTCGGACTCGCAGGACGACTTTTTGACCAAGGAAACCTGCAAGGCGCAGCCCACGCAGGCGGATGTGGACGCGTGCTACAAGGCAATGGGTGTGGAGAAGAGCGATTGGGAGCTCTGCAAGCGCATTTCCGACAAGGTCGGATACGTGAGCTGCACCATGATTGTCGCCCAGAACACAAAGAACCACGCGCTTTGCGAGCATCTCAATGAGAGCGCGGACGACTGCTACATCGCCATAGTTGGCGAGAACGGCAATGCCGAGCTTTGCAAGAAGCTGACGAACGAAAGCCTGTCCGGGCAGTGCGCGCTCGCGGCTGCTGAAGGCAAGAAAAAGGTGGAGGATGCGGAGCGGAAGGCAAACGAGCTTTCGGCAAGGAAGAACTGTGTGACAGACAGCAACTGCTCGGTTTTCGCAGGCGCGGTTTGCGCCCCGAAGAACAGCACCCCGCAGTTCACGAATGAAAGCAACCCATACCTCGCGTGCTTCTCGAACCTTCCATGCGGCTGCAGCAACGGGTTTTGCGCTTATCAAAAAAACGAGACATATTACAAGTGCGTGAGTGATATTGATGAGGCGTTCCTCAATGAGTACATAAACAAGAAAGTCGAGGAGGCCAACGCCACGAACTCGACGCTTGGTTAGGAGAAGGAAGCGGGCCCAGTGGGATTCGAACCCACGACACGTGGATTGCTCCCGTGTTCGGACATTAAGAGTCCACTGCTCTACCAAGCTGAGCTATGGGCCCACGCAGGCGTATTTGAAATGGAAGGATATAAAAAAGCACTCTTCGTGCTTTTTTAGACGTGAGGCTCAGGCCCCACGAAGTAAAAGCCCGCCGCCAGAACCTGAAAAGAAGACGGAGTTGTATCCATGCAGGAGTCTTTGGAAACCCGGCTGATTGCCCTGAACCGCCCGGTGCGGGAGAGGCTGTCCGCCAATTTTGACGGCAAGGGAAAGCCGTGGGAAGTCTACGGGCTTTTGTCCGAATTCTTGTCCTCCGAAGGGAAGCTCCTCCGCCCTGCGCTGTGCCTCGCGTCCTGCGCCGGCGTCGGCGGGAAGGAGGCGGACGCCGTGCCGGCTGCCGTCGCAATAGAAATGTTCCACAACTTCACGCTTATCCATGACGACATAGAGGACGACTCGAAAATGCGCAGGGGGCACCCCTGCATGCACGTCAAGTACGGCTTGCCCCTTGCCCTGAATGCGGGCGACGGGCTGTTCATGATGGTCTGGCGCGAAACCATGCGCATCCCGGGGCAGAGAAGGGAGGCTGCGCAGGCAAAGCTCCTGTCTGCGTTCACAAGCGTCCTTGAGGGGCAGGCAATCGAGCTTGGCTGGTACCACGCAAAGAAGTGGGATGTTGGCGAGGAAGAATACCGGCAGGTCGTGGGCGGCAAGACCGGCGCGCTGATTGCCGGCGCGTGCGAAGTCGGCGCGCTTCTGGGCGGGGCTGACGAGCGCACGTGCGCAAAAATGCATGAGTTTGGGATGGGAATCGGCGTCGGCTTCCAGATAATAGATGATGCCTTAAACATCGCGGGCGACGTCGAAAAATACGGTAAGGAAATCGGCGGAGATGTTTACGAAGGAAAGCGGACGCTCATGACAATCCGCGCCAAGGAGATGCTTCCCGCGCAGAAAAGCGCGAAGCTCGATTCGCTTCTGAAGAAGGAGAAAAAAACCGCAAAGGACGTCGCAACCGTTGTCGCGCTTCTCAAGGAATCCGGCGCGGTTGAAAGCGCGACTGCGACCGCCAATGGAATAATCAAGGGCGCGATGGGCAACCTGGGCTCGCTTCCGAAAAACAGCGCGCGGGAGCTTTTGGGCGAGCTTGCAGAGTACATGGTTATGAGAGAAAAATGAGACGAAAAACCGGAAAGTATTTTAAACTCGAACCGAGAAGATGGGCTTAAGGCGTCAAACCAGGTGATGTTAATGGTGGTAAAAGTTTCGAAAATTTACGGGATGGACATCTACACCGACGGCGGCAAGTTCCTCGGGCGCGTGCAGGAAATCCTTCTTGATTTGGAGAAGGGAGAGGTCATCCGCCTCACAATGGAGCCTTTGAACTCGGTTTCAAAGGACGAGGCAAAGCGCATACTGCGCGACAAGTCCGTGCTCTACAAGAGCGTCAAGTCGGTTGAGGATGTTGTGGTCGTCACAAAGGGCGCCACGTCCGCAGCCGGCCTTGAAGCCTGATTTTTCCTTTTTAGTTCCTCTTTTTCAGTTGTTTTTCTTTCCCAAGCGTCAGCTGCTTCCGGCTGCCCTGCCCCTGTTTTTTGCCGCCACCTACCCTCCCCTATACTTCCTATAATAAGATTGATAGGAAAGTTCAGATTTTCGACTGATTAAATGATAAAAAAGGTAAAATGTTGTAGTATGTATGTAACTATAGTTACATATACAATACATACATACACGTCATTATATTAGAGGAAGTGAGGGGGTCTCCGGCTGGTGGAAAAAACAAAAAAGAGGCATGGAAAACGGGCTTGCGCTGGAAATCAAAAAGAAAGCATAGCGGGAAGTGGATTTGAACCACTGATCTCTGGGTTATGAGCCCAGCGGGCACTCCAAACTACCCTATCCCGCTATTCTATCTCGGATATAAGAAGACGTAATTAAAAGGCTTGCCTCGGCCCGCAATCGAAAAAACAGGCTCAGCGCTTCCTGCGCACCGCGGCGTCATACATCTGCTCTTCCGGGACCACGAGGTTCTTTTGGAGGTAGCTGTCCCCCTCAACCGCGCTTTCCCCACCATCAATATTCAGCCCGCCCGGGCCTGCGCCATCCGCGAATTCCTTCAACCGCTCCTCACTCATCTTCCAAATGTAAGAATACCAGCCGCTGTCGCGGTCCCTCACGCGTGTGTATGTGAAAAGCCCGCAGCTGTGCAGCCTGTTCAAAACAACGCGGACGTCGCTTGTCTTGACGCCGGTCTTGCGCGCAAGCTCCTCATCGGACATGTCACGGTCGAATTCGCGGATAAGGTCGATCGTATTTTCACCGCCGACCTCAATGAGCTTCTGCCGTGCATCTGCGCTTGCGAGGACCGCAAGGCGCGCCATCTTGGAGTAAGCGCTGCGCCTGACGTTGATGTCTGGCTTGAGAACGCGGGGCGCCGCCTTTTTCACGGTGGCGTGCCTGGAGAATTTCGAAGAGTGGTGCCTGGTTGGTTTTGAATAAGAGTGCTTGGAGGATTTCTTTTGAGTTCCAGCCGCCTTCCGGCTCGCCACGGCGTGTTTTTTGGAACTCTTCTTGCTAGGCACCAAAATCACAAGAAAAATTCTGACTAGGGGTATATATATTCCTTCAGTCGTTTCCTACATGAACGACTGTTTTCCCACACTTGTTGGGAATTATTTTTATTTTGCCTGCAACTTGTTTTGCTGCTTCTTTTCCGTCGAAATACCTGTCAAGGAACAGCGCAAGCGCGGATATTTCGGAATGCGGCTGGTTGAGGACAGCGAGATTTTCATCGGCGAGGTCATACGCTTCGCGCGGCACCTTCCCCGCTCCAACGATGACGATGAGATTGCTGCCGCGGAGTTTTTTCGCGCCCTGCGCGAAATCCTCCCCGTACATTGTGAGATGCGCGACCTTCCAACCCTCCTTCTTCCTCGCAACGACGAATTTCCGCCAGTTCGCTTCGTAGCGGATAATGAATTCGCCGCCCCAGACCGACGCGACTTTCCTGATGCCCGAAAGCACGGACTCGTCCTCGTCTCCGCAGAGCACGCCCTCGTCCGCGCCAAGCGCGCGCGCCGCAAGGAAAACGTGCGTGGTGACGCGCTGGTCCCTGCCGGTCCGATGGCCGAGCCGAAGAACGCAAAGATGCCCCATGGACGGATTCTCTCCCGAACGCTTAAAAACACCTCCAGCAATTTCTCCATGTGAAAAAAATAGTCGCAGACACCAATTTTCTCCTCTCGCAGTTCGAGTTCGGGGTGGATTTGCCCTCCGAGCTGCACAGGATAATCGACGAGCCGTTCGTGCTTATCCTTTGCTCCGGCACTATGGATGAGATTTCAGCCATAGCCCGCCGCACCGGCAAGCGCGCATCCGCGGCGAGGTTCGTCGTGAACAACCTTCCCAAGCTCCGCACGCTCTTCACAATCGAGGAGGTGCCGAGTTCGGGCAAGGTCGATGAATGGATTATTAAATATGCGAGAAAAAACACAATCTCCGTCGCTACGAACGACATAATCCTTCGCAAGCGGCTGCTGGGAATGGGAGTCCCGGTAATCATAATGAAGGGCAAATCCAAGCTGGATTTCATTTAAGCCGCGCGGCATGCGCGGCGGTTTCACGCTAATAGTTGAGGTGATGCATTGGTGACATCGGTTCTTCCAGAGTGGGCGCTTTACGCGCCAATCGTGCTTGCCATAATCGGCATGGCTTACGGAGCTTTTCTCATGCTCTCCATCTTCAAGAGGAAGGAGGGCACTGCAAAGATGATTGAGATTTCAGCGGCAATCCGCGAGGGCGCGGATGCCTATCTCAACAGGCAGTTCAAAACAGTCGCATTGTTCGCAGTCCTGCTCCTCGTTATCATTTACCTTGTGCTCGGGCCATACGTGGCAGCCGCATTCGTAATCGGCGCGCTCGCGTCCGGCTTCTCCGGCTACGTGGGCATGTACCTCGCGGTGCGCTCAAACGCGCGCGCGGCGCACGCATCGCTTGACAGCATGCAGGAAGCCCTCGCAGTGCCATTCTCCGCAGGCACGGTCTCAGGCGCGATAGTCTCCGGCGTCGGGCTTCTCGGCGTCGCGGTTGTGTTCGTTGGCGTCTACACCATGCTCGGGCAGAACTCAGTTGCAATGTCCGAGGCAAGCAGGGCGCTCATCGGCTTCGCATTCGGGGCCAACCTGCTCGCGCTTTTCATGAGGGTCGGCGGAGGCATTTTCACCAAGGCGGCTGACGTCGGGGCGGACCTTGTCGGCAAGGTCGAGAAGGGAATCCCGGAGGACGACCCGCGCAACCCCGCGACAATCGCGGACAACGTGGGCGACAACGTGGGCGACTGCGCTGGAATGGGCGCGGACGTCTTCGAGTCCTACACAGTCACCATAATCGCGACAATGGTTCTCGGCATGGTGTCATACGGGCTGACCGGCGCGCTCTTCCCGCTTCTCATTGCGGGCGGCGCGATGATTCTCGGGCTCGCAAGCACGGCGGCGGTGAAAGTCAAGAACGAAAAGGAATACCCGTTCGACGCGATGAAGAGGGGCTTCCTGATTTCGACAATCCTGCAGGCGGTGTTCTTCTACTTCGCCGCGACTTATGTCCTTGACAGCGTGCCGGCATTCATGGCGCTGTTCACTGGATTGGTGGCAACGCACCTGATAATGCGCTTCACCGAATACTACACTTCGACCAAGTACGGGCCAGTGCAGCAAATCGCGGCAGCCGCGAAATCCGGCGCAGGCACCAACCTCATCGCGGGATTGGGCGCGGGCATGGAATCCGCAGTGGTCGGCGTGCTGATTGTCGCGGCTAGCATCGGAGTGGGCTTCTATGGCTTTGGCTTGGGCTACTTCGGAATCGCCCTTGTCGGGCTTGGAATGCTCTCCACAACCGCAATGATAATGGCAATGGACACCTTCGGCCCGATTTCCGACAATGCGAACGGAATCGGCGAAATGTCCGGGCTTGACAAGAAGGGGCGCGCCCGCATGGACGTGCTCGACGCTGTCGGCAACACCACAAAGGCGGTCACAAAGGGCTTTGCAATAAGCTCCGCGGCAATCGCGGCTGTGGCATTGTTCTCGACATTCTTCGAGTCTTCCGGGCTTACCTCGGTCAACGTGGCAATCCCCGCGGTCTTCATCGGCCTTCTTGTCGGAGGCGCGGTGCCGTTCATCTTCTCGTCAATGACCATGAAGGCGGTCGGCGCGGCAGCCAACCTGGTGGTCGAGGAGGTGCGCAGGCAGTTCAAGAACCCTGGCATCATGAAGGGGACTGTGAAGCCCGACTACGCGGCATGCGTGGACATCTCCACCAAGGCGGCGATAGACTCGCTTCTGCTGCCCGCGGCAATAGTCGTGCTGACTCCGGTCATCCTCGGCTACACGCTCGGGCTTGAGGCGCTCGGCGGTTTCCTCGCCGGGGCAATCCTCGTCTCGCAGCTCATGGCAGTATTCATGTCCAACGCAGGAGGCGCATGGGACAACGCCAAGAAGTACATAGAGGAAGGGCACTTCGGCGGCAAGGGCTCCGACGCGCACAAGGCTGCGGTCGTTGGCGACACTGTCGGCGACCCCTTCAAGGACACATCGGGTCCCGCGCTCAACCCCATGATAAAGGTGTTGAATATTGTGTCATTGCTCGTGGCGGCAGTCATTGCCGGCAAGCAAATCGGCGCGATTTGATTCGCGCTGTTTTTTTGTTTTTTACTTTATTTTTCAGCGTCCGTCGCCTGTTCCGAAAGGAACAGGGCGCAGCCTCGCAAAGCTGCGATGGAAGCGCAGGTTTCGTACTCCTGCGTTTCCTTGGTCACGGCGGGCGTCTTGCTTTTTTTAGAAAAAGATTCTACTCCTTCAGCCTTTTCTGCACGGCTTCGGACTCAAGCTCGTGAATCGCGTTTGAGGCAATCCATTTCGCGGATGGCGCGTCCACTGTCATGATTTGCTTCGCCACTTCAATCGCCTTCCTGTTGAGCGTAAGGCTTCTCTTGCCGATCTGCCGCAATGCCCAGTTCACCGCCTTCTTCACGTAATTGCGCTCGTCGCGGCTCTCGCGGATTATGTGCGGGAAGAATTTCTCAAAAGCAGTGTAGCCCGCTCTCTTGTCATGGACAGCGAGCGACGCCATCATGGCAAAGCCCGCGCGTTTCACGTACTCCTCTTTCCGGTAAGTCCATTCAATCGCTTTCTTGTGCGCGAAATCGGTCTTGTCGAACAAATTGCCGCACACCTGGTCGCAAACATCCCATGAATCGAAGTCGCGCACCCATTCCTCCATCTGCCGCTCGGTGACTTTCACCGGGTCGTCAATGTAAGCCGCGAGTATCCTCGCCTCGTGTATGCGCGAGCGCCACAGCTCGGACGCCATGTTGTGGTGCGGGCCGATGTTCTTTGCGAGCCTGCGGAGCTCTGGTATGTCCACGCCGCAAGCGTGCCTGGTGTCGATGCCGAACTTGGCCATGGACTCAAGCACGCGTGGCTTGCCCTTGTTCTTCAGGTGCGTGATGATGTGTGATGCTCGCATGCAATCGGATTGAATGAAAAGGAATAAAAGGAGCCGAGTGCACAATATCGTCATGGCGTTCGGCGAGCAATTGCAAAAACAGCGGGCTTCCGCCTTCTCGCAGCTTCTTCCGGTCACAGAGCTTACCAACAGGGAAAACATCAGCGAAGCGCTTTTCATACTGAACAAGGCATACGTGCCTTTCCGCGACGCGGGCGTGAAAAACAGCGAAATCCCCGCGGTTCTCGCAGAGGCGAAAAAGGGCAAAGACGAGCTTCGCGCCTCATTCGGGCTGGCAAAGTCACCCGACAAGTCGCTTGTCTACAGCGTGAAGCTCGAAGTGAATGGTGAGGAGAAGACCGTGACTCTCCGCCTCGGCACCGCGACCGAGCTTTCGCTTCACAGAAACGGCAAGCTCAAGGAAATAATGTTCGAGGAAAACGGCAAGATAATGCATGAAAAATACGCATGAGGTGGGAATATGTTTGTCTTCCAGCTCGCTCAAATGCAGCAAAAGAGGCCCGAAGAGCTGTTCGCAGGAGGGGTAACGAAGCTCCAGGGGCAGCAGGCGCAGCAGATAGCGCAGATGCTCAAGGAAAACTACTCCGTCATGCACGCAGCCATGATGGGCAAGGGCTAGGTCATCTCATGGGCAAGGAAAAATTCCCGAAGCCATCCGACATTCCGTGGGACAAGATACGCGAAATACGCGTCTCCTCGGACAAGAGCGCCTACAGCTTCGAGTTCGACTTGCAGGGCAGGAAGCAGAAAATGACTTTCGCGATAACCCCAAACTCGACCGCAGTAACGCTTTCCACGGACAAGGGAAATCCCATCATCCACGCGGCGCAGAAGGGCAAGGAAATGCGCATACTCGATTTCTCATCCAAACTCTCGCTCAAGGGCAAAGCCAAGGCAAAACCGAGCAGGCTTTCCAAAATGCGCCCGTCCAAGACCAAAAAGTAGAGCAGTTCTTCTTCCGTTCCTAACCTTGCTTCTTAATAATGGAAAATATGTCCCCTTCGACCAGCACGTGGGAAAGCCCCACTTTCTGCCCGGGGAATTTCGCGGACTTGCCCCAGATTAAGGCGTACTTGAAATCCCGCGCCAAGTCGCGGTGCAGCCGGTTGCACGCATCCTCGATGGTCGAGCCGGTCCTCATCATCATCGGCTCCTTCAGGTCGGCAACGTCCATCCTCGGCTTGGTATAAACCCGCATGAGCCGCAAGCCATTGAATATGGCTTCTTTCAGCCCCTCGATGTTCTTCCCCTTCTCGGCTGAAACAGGGACGTATGGGAAATCCAGCGCCTTGAGGTATTGCTCGCTTACCATGTCCACCTTGTTCAATACGACGACCGAGCGGTTGTATTTGCGGTTGCCCACAAGCACGTCAATCAGCCGGTCGACAGTCGCGTCCTCGCGGAAAACGATGTTCGCGTTGTGTATGCCGTATTCGTTGAGCACGCCCAGAATCATCTTCTCATTGAGTTTGGTGAGCGGCACTGTGCTGTTTATCTCCACTCCTCCGCGCAGCTTCTTCGTCATGTATATTTTCGGCGGCTCCTCGTCGAGGCGGATGCCTATTCCGGCAAGCTCCTCCTTTATTTTCGGCAATATCGCTGGCTGGAAAACGTCGAGCATGATTAGCACAAGGTCGGCGTTCCTCGCAACTGCGAGCACCTCTCGCCCGCGCCCCTTGCCCTCGTGCGCGCCTATGATGATTCCCGGCAGGTCCAATAATTGTATTTTCGCCCCGCCGTATTCCATGACGCCGGGTATGCAGGTTAAGGTGGTGAATGCGTAGGAAGCAGTCTTGGACTTCGCGCCGGTAAGCGCGTTGAGAAGAGTGGATTTGCCGACCGAGGGCAGGCCGATGAAAACAACAGTGGCATCTCCGCTTTTCTTCACATCGAAGCCGCCGGTCTTCACCCCTGATTTTTTCGGAGCTATAACGTCGCGCTTGAGCTTCGCTATCTTTGATTTCAGAAGCCCGATATGGTATTCGGTCGCCTTGTTCTTCTGCGTGCGCGCCATTTCTTCTTCAAGTTCGCGCAGCTTCTCCTCCATTCCCATGAGAGTATCAGGGTGCGAAACCCTTTAAATCCTCGATTGCGTAGAAATCGGCATGGCAACGGCAAAAAAGCCAAAATCCGGCGCTTCTGCCGGCGACCGCGTCCGCATTTCCTGCCAGGACGGCGAGTACACAGGGCTTCTCCTTCCTTCGGCGCAGGACGGCTCGGAATTCACACCAATCAAGCTTTCCTCAGGCTACAACATAGGAATCCGTTCTTCCCGCATAAAGTCGATTGCCGTGCTCGAGCAATCATCTGCCAGGCTCCACGGGGCGACTGACAAGAAGGAGGCGGCAGGCAAGGCAGTCCCGGCAAAAGGCAAAATCTCGCTTCTCGCATGCGGCGGCACAATCGTGAACAGGATAGACTACCGCACAGGCGCAGTATATCCGGCTTCCACCACGGAAGAACTCGTCGCGGGTCTGCCCGAAGGGGCGAAGGACATCGTCCGCCCGAAAATGATGTTTCCCGTCCCATCCGAGGACCTCACTCCCGCACACTGGGTGGAGCTTGCCAAGGCAGCAGCCGAGGACATCAAAGCCGGCGCGCAGGGCGCAATCATAACCCATGGCACGGACACCATGCACTACACGTCAGCCGCGTTGTCATTCATGCTCCAGAACCTTCCCGCGCCAATCATACTCACAGGCAGCCAGCGAAGCTCGGACAGAGGCTCATCCGACGCCGAGCCCAACCTGCGCTGCGCAATCGCGGCTGCGAAAGCCGACCTGTCCGGCGTCTTCATCTGCATGCACGAAAACCTCTCGGACGACTTCTGCGCACTGCACTTCGGCACAAAAGTAAGGAAGCTTCACACCACGCGCAGGGACGCTTTCCGTTCCGTAAATGTCCTTCCGGCTGCCCGCGTCTACCCGATGAACGAGAAGGTGGAAAAAATTTCGCAGCAATGCCCGGCAAGAAAGCCGGACGCAAAAATGTCCGTTGACACGAAGATGAACACCAATGTCGCGCTCCAATACATCTATCCGGGAATCAAGCCGAAGATGATTTCCGCGCTTTCGGATTATGACGGCGTGGTTCTCGCAGGCATGGGGCTTGCGCACCTTCCGATAAACCTCGCAAAAGACCCCCTCGCAATGCCGATTCTCAAGGAGGTTTCCGCGCTCATCAAGTCAGGAATCCCGGTTGTCCTCACCTCGCAATGCATCTACGGCAGGGTGAACATGGATGTCTATACCAACGGGCGGGCGCTGAAAGACGCCGGGCTCATCGGAAACCTCTGCGACATGACTCCCGAAACGGCGTTCGTAAAGCTCATGTGGGTGCTTGGGCACGAAAAGAAACCCGAAAAAGTCAAGCAGGAAATGGAGACTTCCATCGTGGGCGAGATTTCGGACAGAACCGAAATAGTCCCCTACTGAAAATCGCGGTTTTTCTATGAAATGCGGAATCGAAATCCACCAGCGCATCGCAGGCAGAAAGCTCTTCTGCAACTGCGTGCCGTCTTCAGCCGACGGGCAGGGCAACGGCGCGCAAGCGGCGGCTGGCGAAGGCAAGGGCGCATCGGCGTCCAGCCTGCAGGGCGAGCCTTCGGCATCCAGCATAGAATTCTCCCGCCGCCTTCACGCAGTCCTCTCCGAAATAGGCGAGCTTGACGCGGCAGTGCGCCTCGAATCAATCCGGCACCGCGCGATGCACTACGCCGCGCCCGTGCACTCCTCCTGCCTTGTGGAAGCCGACGAGGAGCCGCCGCACGGCATGAACAACGAAGCCCTTGCCGCAGTCCTGCTGTTCTGCAAGCTCCTTTCCAGTTCCACTGTGGATGAAATCCACATCATGCGCAAGAACGTGATTGACGGCAGCAACACCTCTGGCTTCCAGCGCACGGCGGTTGTCGGGCTGGGCGGCAGCATAAAAACGCCGGTGGGCGCGCTCGGCATCCAGTCCATCTGCATAGAGGAGGAAAGCGCGGGCATTGTGGAGGCAGGCAAGGAAGCCACGGCCGACTTCGAACTAACGCGGCTCGGAATCCCGCTTGTTGAAATAGCCACAGAGCCGGAGCTGAAATCCGGCAAGGAGGCGCAGGAAGCCGCTCTTGCCATAGGCACGCTTCTTAGGAAGACTGGCTTGGTGCAGCGCGGCATAGGCACGATAAGGCAAGACCTCAACGTTTCAATCCCCGAGGGCGCGCGCGTGGAAATCAAGGGCGTGCAGGAGCTTTCCATGATTGCAGCCACCGTGGATATCGAAGTTCAGCGCCAGAAAAAGCTTCTCGAACTCGTAAAAGAAATCAAGGCAAAGCTTTCAGGAAAGGAAATTCCGGCCGAATTCGTGGATTTGACCGGCATTTTCGAGGGCACGCAGTGCCAGCTTGTTGGCAAGGCGCTCAAATCAGGTGCACGTGTGTTCGGGATGAAGCTTCCCGGGCACGAGGGGCTTTTGGGCAGGGAACTTGCGCCCAACCGCCGCTACGGAAGCGAGCTTGCGGATTACGCCCGCGCAGCAGGCATACGCGGGCTCATACACTCGGATGAAAACCTCGCCAAATACGGATTTTCCGAAGACGAGCTTGCCGAGCTAAAAGTCGCGCTTTCGCTTTCAACAGGAGACGCATTCGCAATGGTCGTGGGCGAGCAGAAAAAGGCGCTCGCGGCAATGTCCGAAGTATGCAACAGGGCGAATTTCCTGGGTGTGCCCGAAGAAACCCGCAAGGCAAATCCCGACGGCACCTCAAGCTACATGCGCCCGCTTCCGGGCAAGGCGAGGATGTATCCTGAAACAGACGTGCCGCCCATCCGGATAACAAAAGATATGGCAGCCGAAGTTTCTGCGATGGAAAAGCGCATGGAGAAAATGGAAGAGGAAAAAGGGGACCTCCTGTCAAAGGTGGCGCCCGAACTTTCCTCGCAACTGTCCGGCGCAAAAGGGCTTCTCTCCCACAACCCATCCTTCCAATCAAGCATGGGCAGCCCGGAGCTTTCCGCTTTCGCAGCAGCGCTTGAGGCAGGCATAGACTCCAAATTCGCGGCAACCACGCTCACAAACACTCTCCAGTCGCTCAAGCGCGAAGGAATCGACACCAAGGCGCTTGACGAGCCGAGGATGCTTTCGTTCTTCATCGCCTTCAAGGGCAACAAATTCGCCAAATCAGCAGCAGCGGATATCCTACGCGCAATGTGCAACGACAAGGGCGAAACTCCGGAAAGCGCGATTGCAAAGCTCAATCTCCAGAAAATCTCCGGCAAATCCCTTGCAAAGCTCATTTCCGACGAGAAACTCGACTTCTCCTCGCTTATGGCAAAATACCGCCTGCGCGTGGATGCAGCCGAGGCGCAGGAGATTTTCAAGGCGAAGAAATAGGCGGCACCCGCCCAACCACTACGTTTTTAAACACTTATTATAACTGCAATAGTGGTAATAATATGGCTAAACTACACCCTATCGGTCAGAATCTCATCGAAGCGAAATCCACGAGCCCGAACAAGCGCGTGGATGCGCTGGCTGCGCTCGCAGCAATGCAGTTCACCTTGAAGCTCAAACCGGCAACGGACAAGCAGATAACAAACGCACTAACCGGAGCTCTCAACGACAAATTTCCCAAGGTGCGGGTTCAGGCGATTCTGGGGCTTGCCGAGAATTACTGTGGAAATGAAAATATCCTCGGCACCATTGCTATTGCACTCAAAAAGGATGCGGCGAACATAGGTCCGTGCGACATGACGGAGATACAGGGGCACATCTGCACTGGCGAAGCTGGCGTCAACGTGATTGGGCACATACTGACCGACACCTCGTTTCCGGCGCAAGCCCGCTCAATTGCGGCAACAACCCTTGGCAAAGCGGAAGGAAGCGATATTCCAATCGCCAAAAAGTATCTCGAATCCGGCGCAAACGACACGGAAACCTCAATCAGCGTGTTCTCCAAGCTCTCGCTATCCAAGCTTAACGCGCTTACCGCCGAGTCGGTGACCGAGTAGTTACTTTTTTTTCTGGTCGGGGTACAGGTAATCCTTGTTTTCCTCGAACTTCTTTTTCCCGTACCACATTATTTCCAGTTTCTCGCGGCTGATTTTCAGGTAGTCCCTGTCCTGCGAGTGCACTTCAAGCGTGATTGTCCCGTCGTAAAACGACTTCAGCTCCTTAACGGCGCGCGGAATGTCTATCTTTCCCGCTCCGAGCGGCAAATGCTGGTCGGCGCGGCGGTCGTTGTCGTGAAGATGCACGTGCGACACCCTCTTCTTGAACTGCGCGAGGTAATTTTCCACGCCTTCCCCGTCGCTTGTGGACGCGTGCCCGACGTCGAATGTCATCCCGATGTCAAGCTCGGAAAAAAGCAGCTTGAATTCCCTTATTGAAAAAGAGCTTGCGCTGAAATTCTCCACAAGAAGTTGCATTCCCCTGTCCGACGCCTCCTTGGAAAGCGCCTTCATGCTCTCCACGGTCTTGGCAGTATGCACGCCCCTGTCCTGTATGCCTGCAGGCATGAATTCAGTGTGCAGCGTCACCTTTTTCGCGCCAAGTGACGCAGCGGATTCGAATGCAGTGGCAAATTCCCTGATAATGGCGTTCTGTATGTTCGGGTAGGGGTGCGCGACCGAGAAATACCACGGCATATGCGCAAGCACCCCGAAGTTGTACGAATGCAGCGCATCCAAGACCTTCTTCCTATCCTTCTGTATCTTTTCAGGCGTCGCGCCCGGCGACTCCACTGTTATTTCCACGAAATCGAAACCCATCTCGCCGAAAAGCTGTATTTCGGACGCAAGGTCGTTTTTCGGGCTGTTCATCGCTCCAATAATCATAGCATCATCCCTCATCAGCAAATCTAAACTTCCCTCAGCCAATCTGAAGCGTTTCCCCGGTTTTCGACAGCCTGCGCAGCGCGGAGAGCGCGGCGAGCGCCGATGTTTTCGGGTTGTCCTGCGAAGGCACGTTCTCGAACTCGAATTTCATGCCGCCTGCCGGCGATTTCACGGTTATCTTGTGCGTGTTTGCCGTAGCGTCGGGGTCGCTTACAATCCTGACAATTGTCTTGTCAAAACCGATTCCCGCAAGCGACAGCGTTGCCGAGACATTGACGTTTTTCGGGTAAAGCTTGCACGCTTCCCTTGCGCTGCCTTCGAATACGACCGTTCTCGCGGAGTCGTTCCTCCCGAGCGAAACCGGTGGTTTCGTCGTCTCAAGGACAAGCGAGGTTATCTGGCCGGAAACGGATGAAATAGCATCCATGCCCCCGACTGCGCCTGAGGGCAGGTAGATTTTCCTGCCGTGCTTTTTCGCGGCCGCCTTCATTTTTTCCAGAAGCGCCTCATCCGCAAACGCGCCGACAGACATGACCATGACGTCGCAGCAGGGAAGGCAGTCCAAAAGCAGCGGCACGGCTTTCTGCGAGGCAGCCTCGATTATCAAATCCGCGCCTCCGCAGTTGGCGGGGAGCTTGCCGTAAAACGGGCATTTCAGCCCGACAATCGCCATTCTCTCCGCAGCTTTCGGGTCCATGTCCAATACCCACGCTATTTCCTTGCCAATGTTCTTGGCGATGAAATACCCGATGCTTCCGAAACCAATCAATCCGATTTTCATGGAACCAACAGCTAGAACATTGCCTCTGCCCTCTTTAATTCCTCGCTTCGCTTCCCTTCAAGCGCTTGTTTCTTCTCCTTGTAAAGCTTGTGCAATTGCCCGACAGTTCTCGCGTTTATCTTCACCTGCCCCCCATGCGGGCGCAGGGCGCCTGAGAACGTTTTCGGTATGTGCAATAACTCGTGTATCAGGACCTTTTCCTTCTCCTCTTCAGGCAGCTTGTCGAAATGCTGGGATACGACTTCTATGATGTAGAACGTGCCAACGCCCAGCGCCTTTTGCCAGATGTCCGGCAGGTTCCAGATGCGCGCGTACGCGTTCGCCACGGTATTGCGCGAGCGCATGCAGAACAGGCGGTATTCGTTTATGTGCCCGTAGTCCAGCACCGAGATTATCTCATTTACCCTGCTCTCGATGTCAGGCGCCATCTCAACGTCCATGCATGTTCTCCACCACTTCTCCTTATATTTGTGTTTTCCCATCAATGCTGCGGTAGTAAGATGGGCGACACGGACGGCTTTTTGCAGCGTTGCGCCGAAGCGCGCGAAGCGGCAGCCCGCATGAAAAAGCCCCTTCTTGTGAACCACTACGACTGCGACGGGCTGACATCTGGCTCGATTGCCGCCTCCTGGCTTGAGCAGCAGGGCAAGCCATACGACATGATGACAATCCGCAAGCTCGACTTACAGTTCATCTCATCAATCGCCGGTAGGGACGAAGTAATCTTTGTCGATTTGGGCTCGGGCTCGCCATTCGTTGACGAGCTGAAAGGCGACGTGGTGATAATCGACCACCATCAGGTGGCGTGCAAGGCGCACATTCAGGCAAACCCGCACCTGTTCGGGTTCGACGGGGGCAGCGAAATCTCGGCAGCCGGCTGCGCGTATTTCACCTTCCGCACGAATTCCGACCTTGGCATCGTTGGCGCAGTCGGGGACATCCAGTATCCCATGCGCAGCCTCAACCGGCTCATGCTTGAAGAGGCGGTCAAAGCAGGCGAAGTGTCATACGCAACCGACCTCGTGCTTTTCGGCAGGAACAGCCGCCCGCTCACCCAGCTTCTCGCGTTCGCCGATGACCCCTATCTTCCGGGGCTTACAGGAAATGACGACGCATGCATCAAGCTTCTTTCCGACCTGGGCATCCCGCTTAAGGATGGTGAAAAGTGGCGCACGTATTCCTCGCTTTCCACTGATGAGAAAAAGCGGCTCGTCTCCTCGCTTGCCGAGCTTCTGGCAGTGAGGATTTCGCCCGACGCGGCATCGCGGCTCACAGGCGAAGTCTACACACTCAACAAGCGCGCGCAGGGAACGGAACTTTCGGACGCTCACGAATTCTCCACGCTTCTCAACGCATGCGGCAGGAACGACCGCCCGGAGCTTGGCGTTTCAGTCTGCCTCGGGCGCACAGGCGCGTATGAGGAAGCGAAAGTCCTGCTCGCGCAGCACAGGCGCAATCTCCGCGACGGCATATCGTTCGCCTCCAAAAACGTGCAGGACTACGGCAAATTCCTCCTAATTGACGGCAGAGGGGTAATCGCTGACTCCATAATCGGCGTGATAGCAGGCATGGTATTCCCGGGCACAAGAAGCAAGCCCATACTCGCGCTCTCGCTTGAGAAATCCGGCGCAATAAAACTTTCCACCCGTGGCACAAGGAAACTTGTGGACGCAGGGCTGAACCTGAGCAAAATACTTTCAGAAGTGTGCCCCATGGTCGGTGGAGTCGGCGGCGGGCACAACATAGCCGCTGGCGCTACAATCCCTGCGGACAAATTGGAAGACTTCCTGAAGGAATTCGCAAAAAGAGTCTGATTCTACTTCTTCGCGGTTTTCTTCGCAGGAACCACGGGCTTTTTCATATCCACTTTCGCCGCCGGCTTTATCGGGACTCCAGCGGGTGTCTTTTCCGGCTCCTCATCCTCGGGTTCCTCGTCCGCTTCCCTCACGGATTTCTTCGGTCGCTGCTCTTTCTCCTCAGGCATTGCGTCGTCGCCCTTTGCGCCGGTAAGCACGTTGTCCTCCGAGCTTTCCCGAAGCTCGGTTTCCACCATGCGCGCGAACGTCTTCTGCCATTCCCTGTCCGCAGCGCCCCAGTCCACTTCCCCCTCGCCCGCTTCGAGGCGCTTGAGCATGTTGTTCATCGCAGTGGTGCACTCAAGCACGAAGTCAAGCTCCAAAAAGTGCGGGTGGTTGTATTTCTTCGCCATCTCGGTTATCTGCGAATACAATTTGCCCTTGAAGAACGCCTCCATGACATACTGCTGCGCCGGGATGCCCGTCTCCTCGCTTCTTCTCTCAAGCGCGGGCGGCACGAATTCGAACTTGAAATTCTTCGCGATTTTCGCCATGTCCGCTCCAGCGAGGCTGTCCATCTCGGCTTCGGGCAGGTTCAGGAACATGCACTTCAGTTTCGTGCTTTCAATGTCCTCGCCGCGGTCGAGCCTGAACGTCTCCACGAACTTGCGCTCCTTGAGGTCGGTTTCGTACTGGAAGCCCAGCATGCGGTAAACCTGCGTCTTCCTGCCATAGCGCACTTTCTTCAGGAACGAATAGCGGTCCGTGGAAAACATCGACGCAGCCGGCACGCCGAATACGAGTTCCAAGCGGTCCTGCACGTCCTTCAGCGACTGCGCGTGGAGGTTGTAAAGCAGGAAAATCCCGGGCTGGGTGTTGAGCATGTTGATTACTCCCTGAATGGCAAGGCGGGAGCGGATTTCGTTGATGATGACGCAGGCGTCTCCCATGCGGAGGGCGGCGTTTGTCATGGAAACCAGATCGAGTTCGGACGAGCCGACATCGTCGCGGTCGGATGACTGCACCTGCACCGCGCCAACGTGGAAGCCGCGCTTGCGGTAAGCCTTGGTCGGGATTTCCTCGATGTCCTGAATGGGCAATATCCTCTTCTTCGTCCCGATTGCTGCGATTTTCGCGGAAGTGAATGCTGTTTTTCCCACGCCTTTCAATCCGAGCACCGCTTCCGAGCAGCCCAATCCCACCATCACGTCGTCGTAGCCGGCGAAGAACGGGCTCATGGAGCGCCGCTGCAAATACATCGGGTAGGTGAAAGGCTGGTCGCGCATGATGCGAAGCGCAGCCTGAAGCTCGCCGAATGTCGCGGGCGGGCGCTGCAGGTGGCACCTCATCGCAAGCCTTGTCAAAACAACGTCAACTACGGGCGTGTTCTTGTCGAATTTCCTTGTGCCCTGCCCGCCTGCCATGATGTTCTTGAACGCGTTTTCCATCATCTCGTGGTTGTATCTCCAAAGCGTGTGGCACAGCCCGAACTTGGCGTGCTCTAGGTAAATCGGCGAGTTCTCGCCGTCTATGTAAATATCAGTCAGGTTGTCGCGGTCAAGGGCGAGGTTTTCAATCGGCGCACCCAAGCCCACCACCCATGCCGCGGCTTCCCTTCCCATGGCGGTTGCCTGCTCGGGGGTAATCGGTATTTTTTCAAGCGCGCCCCTGTCCAAAAACTGCTGGGCGAACTCGCGCGTCCTGTCGTCGAAAATAGTGGCATAGTCGACAGTCTGCCTTGTTTCTCGCAAGCCGTCCTGTATCGCGTTTCGCAGCAGTTCCTGAAGCTTTATCGGGAGGTTTTCGATAATCGGGTTTTCTATCACGTAAAGATGGGCTTCGCCGCCGGGCACGTCCATTATTTTCACGGTCATGCCGTGGTCGATTTGGTAGGTCGATTCCCCGCCCGCAAGCATCACCGCGTTTTTCGGGACTGAAAGCATGAAGTTCTGCATGAACAGGAGAGACTTGAGCCCGAGTAGAGCGAGGAACGCGGCGCGCAGGTCGCCCGTTTTCTGGCACAGTAGGTAAAGGGAGGAGCGGGTGTAGGCAGTCTGGATGCCGTTTATCCACGCCTGGAAGTTGCGGTAGCCCTCGACGAAAACCGCCTTTTCCGGGTAGGGCTCGGTGTACCCCTTGAGCACCTGCGCGGCGACAAGCGGGTTCATGAACATGTATTCGTAGAATTCCTTGAGCACTTTCTTGCGCAGGAGGTACTGGTCGTCCTCGGGCCTGCCGTACGTCTTCGGGTTGAGCATTATCGCCTCGACCTGCCTCACAAGCCCGTCATACTCGGAAATGATGGCTGTCTTCTCCTCGTCCAAGTCGACCACGACTTCTTCTTCGAACCGCGAGGTCTTCCACGGCTTTGGCAATTGCGAGGTCACCCTGAGGTGCGAGTTGATGCACTGCGGCGTTGTCAATCCCAGCCCGCACGTCGGGCAGTCCATGACTAAGCGGCTTCCTTGATAACTCGGTCTGCAGCCCATATTGCAGCATTCGCATCCTTATTTTTAATGCCTATCGCATCGCGGATTTGCGGATGCCATCAACGGCGTTCAGCCCGCAGATGCGATTAGAAAAATCCGGTTTCGCCGCTGGCTGCAATTTTCCTGCGCGCCTTTTCCATCCCAAGCTCAAGGTATGCCTGCGTGCCCTCGAGAAGGAATGCGGGCTTGAGGTCATCCTGCATCCCGTTGTATTCCTTGCGGATGATTTCGCGCGCTTCCTTGGTCTGGCGGCTTTCCTTCCCCGCCTTTCCGCCGTTGCAGTCGAAATAGAACCGCTCGAAGCTGTCAATCACTATCTTCTCGAATTCAGCGTCGGGCGTCTTTCCTTGGTATTTCTTCTTCAGTTCCGCCATTTCGACCCTTACAATCGCGTCGAATTCCTTCTTGTGCAAAAGCACCGGCACGGATTTCATGGGCTTTTCAGGCGCTTTCTTTTCAACGGTTTTCCCGCCATTTTGCTTCGCCGCAAGCTCGGTCTCGTAAATCCGCTTGTACTCCTCCTGCCTCGGCAGGCGGGTTTTCTCCCCGAACTTGCCCTGCTTGTCGAATATCATCAGCATCGTCCCGGCAAGGCTCCCCGGCGACCCCTTCGGGGGCTGGAATGTCCAGCGGCTGGCCGGCTTGAACGAATCCCCGGCATTTCTTGCAATGAGGTCGAAAAGGAACTGCCTCCCAAAGTTCGTATTCCAAAGATAGCCCGCCATGTTTATGCCTTCCGGGTAATCAAGGGCGTTTGAAAGCATCCCCTTGCATTCGGAGGAAACGAAAAGCTCGCCGCACCGCCTGGAGCCCTCCCGGTTCTGGAGGGCGGCATCGAACAGGTTGCGGATGTCCTGCGTCCTCACTATTTTCGCCGCTTCCTTCGGATTTTTCGCCGCGTAATCGAAGAATGCATCCTGCATCTTCTCATTGCCGGTATTGACGTATCCCTCGAGATTCCGGTATGCCGCAAGCTGCGTGGCGTTCAAATCCTTCAGCGTGATTGTCTCTTCAGCGTATTTTGAGTATGCGAAATCCTTGCGCATCTCCTCGTCGGGAATGGACAGGCTCTTGTACATCAGCCCGAACCCGTAGAGGCTCCCTGTGAACGGGATTCCCGCGAGCCGCCCGAGGCCCTCCATGACTTCCGGGCCTGTCTTGGAATTGTAAAGGTCGCTGAAAAGGAGCCGAAGCGGCCTGCCGTCCAAGTCGCCGTAGGCGTCCTTGACAATGCCGGCAAAATCAGTCCCGCTCAGCTTCTGCATGTTCTTTATGAAATTCGAGCGCTCGCCCTCTCCGAGAAGGTCCGGGAACCTCAGCGCGTGCCACAGCTCCTCGCTCTTTATGGCGGCGCGGACGGTTTCCCTGGGCATTGAGGATATGGTTTTCCAGCCCTCCTCTGTCTTGAAGGCGGTTGTTATCTTCTGGACGGCTTGCTGCAGGTCGGCGGTTTTCTGAGAACCGGCTTTCATCGTTGTCTGGAAAACGAACATCCAACCACCTGTTTATCGTTATTGGCGGAAAGCGTTAAATTATCCCCATTCTGCCCGCGCGCCTTCCACTCTACATTTCATCTTCCGAAATGCCCGCCCCATCCATCAATTCCTGCGTTTTGTCCTCCAGCGTATTGTGTTTTTCCAATTCGCACTTGCCGATAGCCGTGAGGTCCTTGAAAAGTTTCCAGTCGGGGAACATTCCCTTTATGCCGTTCCCTGCCCGCGCCTTGAAGCCCTGCCACGCCTTGGTTATCTCCGGATGATTGCTGCTGCCGGCGATTTTTGCCAGCTTGTCCGCGAGCCTTTTGGCAATCACCACCAATCCAACCGCAAGGGTAATTTTGAACGCGAACCTCAAATCCACTGTGCGTTCGGCAACCGCGTCCCAGATGGCATGGCCCGCAATTATAGGCGCGGCAACCTTGGCAAGATACCCGCCGATTCTTCCGGCATTGACCGCACTGATTACCTCTCTTGCGCGCTCATAATTCTCCTCATATGTTTTTTTCGCAGTCACTGCCTCTTTCTTCAAATCGATGCATTCGCAGGCTTCCTCCCGTTTGCGCATCGCCCCATCAATCCTCAGGCGCAGATCGTGCAAATCCTCGCGCGTCTTGCCTTCCTTGGCGAATTTCACGACGTCATCGAAAGCGCCTGCCAGGCGGGCGAGGATGCCGGTTTTCTTGCTGAAATAGAAGTAAGCCGCGACTCCGAGGGCGGTTATGGTTGAAAAAACAGCAACGACTGCCGGAGCCGTGTTTATGGCAGTGGAGAGGAACCCGTCGGTGGCAGTGAGCCCGCTTCTTGAAACGCTTCCGAAACAGGCGAAGACGCCTGCAGCGAATGCAACGGAGCCGCTGATTATTGGCCCAAACATCCCGGCAATGCGGGCAGTCTCGGCTTTCTGGGCGCCCTGTTCGAATTTTTTCGCCCCCTCGCTTAGCTGGGGTGCGATTTTCTTCGCCTCTGTCGAGAGCTCCTGTATGGAGTGCAGCTTCTGCCCTGCCTTTTCGGCAATCCTCAGCTTCTTCTCAAAGCCGTCGAGAAGCTGGAAATCCTTCGGGTTGGCGCAGCGCTTCTGCACAGCCGTTTCGAAGCCAGCGTTGAGTTTCTTGAACATAACATCTCCGTCGTTATAATATGTGGTAGTATTTATAAATATATGTTGAAATGGGGCGGCAAGCCGCTTCCGCTACGGAAAATAAAAATACAAAAAGCGGCGGAGCAAGCCCCGCCGCCGAATTTCAAAAACAGTGGATGTCTAACCTTGCGGAGCCGGTTTGGAACCGGTTTCCGGAGAATTTCTTGCGAAACTCTTCAGGCATTCTTCAACTTCGCCTTGTAGACGTAGCCGTCCTTGCCGAGGTAGTACATGTAGCCGGACTGCTTCTCAACCTTTTCGCCGCCGACCTTCTTCTTCCTGCCGCTCTTGTTGTGCTTCATCGGTGCAGCCCATACATAGCCGTCCTTGCCGATGTAGTACAGGAAGCCGTTTTCGCGCTTCACTTTTTCAGAGCCGATTTTTTGTCCCATTACAGACACCTCCAAAATAGATACGAGGAGTTTCTTTTTCTCCCGTCGTGACTTCGTCGGCACAATTTATAAATATATCTCCGTCGGTGGCACGTCGGTAAAAGAAGCTATCGCTTTGCCGTCCCGTTGATGCCGTTTCTCGAGAGGAAATTGTCGGTGGAACTTTGCGCCATCGGCTTGATGCGCCCTGCCTTCATGAGCTTTTTGGCTATGCACTCCTTTTCGCCGTTGCAGTTGAAGTTCATGGCGCAGTCGTGCCACGGGGCGGCCTGCTTCCCGCCGTTTTTCAGGTGGGTTTCCTTCGCCCGCCTGAATGCTTTGAGCACCTTTTCGCATTTCGGGCTGTTCTTGAACAGTTCGCCGAAAATATCATCAAGGCAGCTCTCGCCAAGAAGCGGAAGCGTTTCAAACTTCACGGGCACGCCCGCTTTTTCGGACTGGATGCCGAACATATCCACCATTTTCAGGTGGTCCAGCATGAAGACGCCCTCCTTCACCCCGAATTCCAGCATCAGCTCGTCCTGCAGCACCAGCTCGAAATTGCGCAGCCTTTTTTTCGGCGACGTGTCCATAGCAAACCATCTAAGAGCAAAACAACTTCAGCGCCATTATTGGGGGGAAAAGGCGTAAAAAGGGGTGTGTTAGGAAGCGGCAAAGGGCGAAAGCCGTTTAAAGCCTTTCAGGCAAATTCCATCCCAAACACGAGGTGGAAACATGCAGGCGGTATTCTCCAAAAACGACGTAATCGTCATTGCCCAGAACGGCGGTCCGACTCCTGTGATAAACCGCACACTGGTCTCGCTTGTCCGAAAGCTCAAGGAACTTGGCGCCGAGAAAATCTACGGCTCGCGCTTCGGCACGAACGGGCTTCTAAAAGGGGATTTCATAGATTTGGGCGCGCAAAGCGAACGCGCGCTTCTCATGGCGGAAAACACGCCCGGCTCCGCGCTTGGCACCTCGCGCCGCGATCCGGATGAAAAGGACTGCTTGCAGATCTCGCGCGTCTTCAGGCAGATGGGCGCGACCTATTTTTTCAACATCGGAGGGGACAACACCGCGGATGCGACATTCAAAACAAGCAATTTCTGCATAGCGGACGGCTACTCCCTCAAGGCGTTCCACCTCGCAAAGACGATTGACAACGACCTGAAGCTCCATTACCACACTCCCGGCACGGGCAGCGCCATGCTCTTCATCGCGGACGCCATCTCCCGCATACAAAACGACCTCGATTCCATGCCCGGGAAGGTTTACATCGCAGTCACCATGGGCAAGGACGCGGGATTCCTCGCGGCATCCTCCTCGCTCGCTTCGTTCACCGGCATGCAGGGGCCGGACAAGATATATCTCCCGGAAGTCAGGTTCAACATGGACGGCTTCCTCACTGACGTCGAAAAGTCCGTTTCTTCGGACCACTCCGCCGTCATCGTGGTTTCCGAGGGCATCTGGACGAAAGAGGTCCCCAACTCGAACACAAGGCGGATGGAACACGAGCCGCTCTTGAAGACCATCGGCGCGGTGCACGGCGGCGACGGGTTCGGAGGGGTTACGCTCTCCGGAACCGGCGCTCTCGGGGATTTCCTCGCGAAAACGGTGAGGGAACAGCTCAAAATAAAGGAGGTTCGCGCAGACACGTTCGGTTACATACCCCGCTCTTCCCGTGCAAGCATCGTGGATGCGGCTGAAGCAACACTTGTCGGTGCCGAAGCCCCGATGCACGCGCTGTCCGGCGCGCAAACCGGCAGCGTCGCGCTCAAGCCATTCGATGAAAGGGAGAACGGGATGGCGACGCGCCTTGCCTTGCTGGAAATAGTCGGAAGCAAAGTCAAGCGTGAAATGCCGCCGGAATTCCTCTCAAGCGACGGGAATTACGTGTCCGGCAAATTCGCGGAATACGCCCTCCCGCTTATCGGTGGTGCGGACGCGCTCCCGAAATTCGGCTCGCTGGAACGGAAATTCTTCAGGGTGGAACCCCAAATCGAGAAAATCAGCGCCTGACGACGGCTCCCCCATTTTTAACTTTATTCAATCCCCACTATTTCAGGTAATGCCATGGACTTGGGACGCTCTCTTCGGCAGGCATTGTCGAAGTTCACAGGCGCGCCGGTTGCCGACGAGAAGGCAGTGAAAGCGCTGTGCCGAGAGCTCCAGCGCGTGCTGATTTCCTCGGACGTGAACGTCAGGCTCGTTTTCTCGCTCACAAAGAAAATCGAGGCGCGCGCTCTCGACTCCAACCTCGCAAAAGGGCTGTCGCTGCGCGAGCACGTGGTGAAAGTGGTCTATGAGGAGCTTGCCGCCATGATGGGCGAGCGCCACGAGCCCAACATACGCCCGCACAAGGTGCTGCTTCTCGGATTGTACGGCTCAGGCAAAACAACGACGGCAGGAAAGCTCGCGCACTTCTATAAGACGCGCGGGTTGTCAGTCGCCCTCGTTTCTTGCGACGTGGACCGCCCTGCGGCATTCGAGCAATTGCAGCAGGTCTCCAAGATGTCCGGCGCCGCGTTCTACGGCATAAACGGCGAGAAGGACGTGGGGAAAATCGTGGCTGATGCGTCGGCGAAATGGAAAGAGGACGTGATTATCGTCGACTCCGCGGGAAGAAGCGCGTTCGACTCGGAGCTTACCGAACAGCTCAAGCTCATCAATTCCCTTGTGATGCCCGACGAGAAATTCCTAGTGATTTCCGCGGACATAGGGCAGGTCGCGGGCAAGCAGGCTGCGGAATTCCACGGCGCAATCGGATTGACCGGTGTGATAATCACCAAGCTTGACGGCAGCGGCAAGGGAGGCGGCGCGCTCTCGGCAGTCGCCGAATCCAAGGCAAAGGTCGCATTCATCGGCGTGGGCGAAAAGATGGACGCGCTTGAGCCCTTCGACGCGCAGAAGTTCGTCGGCAGGCTGCTGGGCTTCCCGGACATCGGGGCGCTGATGGAAAAAGTGAAGAAAATCGCGGAGGAGGAAAAGCTTCCCGAGGCGATGCCCGACAAGCTCACGCTCAAGGTTTTCTACGAGCAGCTCCGCGCCGCGAAAAAGCTGGGTCCGCTGTCGGGTGTGTTTTCCATGCTTGGGGCAGCCGACCTTCCCTCCGACATGGTGAAGACCAGCGAGGACAAGCTCAAGAGATACGAAACGATAATCAATTCCATGACGCCCGCGGAGCGCGACGACGCCGCGCTCGTGAAAAAGAGCCGCTCGCGAATCGAGCGCATAGCAAAGGGCGCGGGCGCGAAGCCCGAGGACGTGCGCGAGCTTATCACGCAGTTCGAGAAAGTCGAGGGCATGTTCTCGCAGTTCAAGCACAACCGCGGCTTCCGCAAGAAAATGGAGAAGATGATGAAGGGCATGGGCGTGAATATGCAGGATGTCGGCGGGAACTGATTCAGCCCAAGACAGTCTCTATTTTTTGCAGGAGGAATTCAAACTTAGTGAAACCCACCGCCTTGTTGAAATGCCCGCAGTTGGGGAGAAATAACATTTCCACGCCGAGGTTTTTTGCAAGCTCCCACCCATTTTCAATTGGAACGTAAGGGTCGTTGTCAGATTGGATGACGAAGAACGAAGGGCAATTTTTCCTAATAGCTTTCCAGTCAAACGCCTTACCTGTGAAGTCATCGTCGCCCTTCTGGTTCTTCACGTTGCCCATTCCAATCGGTGTTCCAACAAGGAACACAGCCTTTGCCTTCGCGCCGCGCTCAAGAAGCCTGAGGAGGAACGCGCCGCCCAAGCTATGCCCTATCAAAATAGTTCCGGTTCCCAGTTCTTTTTCGTGCTTTGAAATAGCAGCAAACCAGCCAGCAAGCGTCTGGTTTTCCGGCGTCGGGAACTGCGGCACAATAGTCGCGCATCCCCGTTTCTCAAGCTCGCTTTTCAACCAAGGGAACCAGTTTTCCTCCGGGTATCCCTCGGTTCCGTGGAAGATGAACGCCTTTGCCATGGGAGAATTCCGTTCAAATTATTTAAGTAGGTGCGCGTCTTAGGGAAAAATAAAAACAGGAAACGGAAAATAAAAAACTCAGAGCCTCGGCTTTGAAAGCGCGAGTTCCTTTGAGATAAGCTCGTCGAGGACTTCCCTCGCAATCACGCGCCTTCCGCCGATTTTCTCGTGCGGTATGCGCGCGCGGTCGAGGCGCCTCTCAAAAGCGTTCCTCTTTATCTTGATGCCCTTGCCCTGCATTGCCTGCACGGCGTCGCCGACATCGTAATAGTTCTTGCAAACGTGGACCATTCCCTCGATTGCGGACTTGGGAACCCACCTCTGCGTCCCGATTTTCAGGGACGGGACGGAATTCTTCTCAATCCTGCCGATGAAAGCGCGGAGGTTTACCTTCTCGTGCTTCTTCAGCTCGTTGTAAGCCTGCTTGACCGTGTAAAATTCGTTCGCAAGAGAAATCCAGTCGTGGATGACTGCCTTGGGGATGAGCCTCTTGTTGCCGATTTTCTCGGAATGCACGGAGCGGCGCTCCACGCGGCCGCCGAATGCGCGGAACGAAAGCCCCACGCCTCCGCGCTTGAGCTCGTCATATGCCTCGTCGAGAGTGAGAAGCCCCATGCCCTTGAGCCGCTCCTTCTCCAGGCGGTCCTGTTCGTAAAGTTCCTTTGCCTTGTCAACGACTTCGCCGATGCTCTCGTGCAGCTGGCTTTCAACCGCGGAGCGTTTCGTCTTGAGGTCGCTGATTTTGACTCCCTTCAGCCTTGCGACTACGGGGTCTTTGATGACTTTTTCAATCACGATTCTTTTTCCACGAGGCATGCAGTCCACCTTCACGAGCGGGTGTAGTGGGTTTACCACATTTACACAATTTACCAATACTTATATGGGCAATTTCTTTATAAAGCTTCCTTCAATGCCCTGATTTCCCTTTTCCCCACACCGCTCCACTGGGTATCTTCTGCAACATTTAAATATTCTCCCAAGCCGCTCTTTGCCATGCAACAATTCCCCCTGTGCGCCGATTGCCTGTCGAGGTTTGACAACAGCGCGCGCGTGTTTTTGGCGCCTCAGGGAACGGATTGCCACATATGCAAGGGGCTTCTTTCGAAAACACCGGAGCTTGTAAAGCAGGCGATTGCTTCGGCAAGGGACGGCGGCTTTGAGTGGGAGTCATTCTCGGTCTCCTCGTCATTCCCGAAAATCGTACTAATGCGCGAGCAGGAAGTAGCGGATTTTTTCGCGCCGAACGAATGCACTTCGCTGAAAAACAAAATCAACTCGGAGCTTTCAGCCTCGGTGGGAGATGCATCAAAAAAGAAAAACAGCCCGAAAAACCCCGACGCGATTTTCGAGTTCGACTTCATCAAGGGAATCGGGCGTGCAAAGCCGGCGACAATCTACGTGCACGGGCATTACAACAAGCTCTCCCGCCAGCACTGCCAAAGCCGCTGGCACTGCTCGTCCTGCAACGGCAGGGGATGCCCGGACTGCAAGGGAAGCGGCATGAATTACCCGTCGGTGGAAGAGGAAATAAGCAAGGTTCTCATGCGCGCATTTTTTGCAACAGACGGCATATTGCACGCGAGCGGGCGCGAGGACGTGGACGTGCGCGCGCTCGGAGGAGGGCGCCCGTTCATCATGGAGCTCCGCAACCCGAAAAAAAGGCGAGCCGATTTTTCCGCGCTTGAAGCAGAATTCGCGGCGAACCCCGCTGTGCAGGCAAAGGGGCTGAAGCTCGTTCGCAAGGAATTCATAGACACCGTCTGCGGCTCGCATTTCGAGAAGGAATATTCCGCCCTCGTCGGCGCGGACCGCCCGCTAACCGGTGTGGACGCGAAAAAAATCGAGGCGCTTTCCGGGCAGGTTCTTTTCCAGCAGACGCCCACGCGCGTGATGCACAGGCGCGCCGACATGGTCAGGAAGCGGAAGGTAATTTCGCTTCGCGCGGAGCCGGCGGCCGATGGCAAGCTTCGCCTCGTGATACTCGCCGAAGCCGGCACCTACATCAAGGAACTGATAAGCTCGGACAGCGGGCGCACGAAGCCAAGCGTGGCGGAAATGCTTTCATGCAAGGCAGTGTGCGAACAGCTCGACGTCACGGCAATACACGACTTTTTCCTCGAAACAATCAGGATTGATTAAATATCTTGCAGGCATGGCAATCCCATGCTCGAATTCTTCAACGCCCCGAGTTCTGTCCCTGGAATCGAACCGCGCATCATAGTCGCGCTCGCGTTCACCGCGGCAGCGGCATATTACGATATTTTCAACAAGAAGTGGGTGCCCAACCTCCTTCTCTATTCGTTTGTCGCAGCTGCCATCCTTCTCAATATAGTTTATTTCGAGCAGGGGCTTTTCATGCAGGCCGCGGTTTTCGGCATCGCGGCTTTCATCATATCCTACCCTCTTTACAAGGCGGGGCAGCTTGGCGGCGCGGACGTTTTCTGCTACGCCTCGATTGCAATGGCAATCCCCTATCTTCCGTCCCCCATCCTGAATCCCACGGCGGCGGCCCCGTATCCCTTCATACTCTCCGCGCTCGTCCCGACGGGGCTTGCATTCATCGCGCACATGGCGCTGCGTTTCGTCCCCTATGTTTTCTCGCAGATGAAAAAAGGCAGGGTGCGCCTCTCGATGGGCAGGCTCGCGGTTCCGGCGTTGATTTCCGCGGCTTTCATGGTTTTCGCATACGCGGTTTCCACCCTTCCGCTGTCCCTTCCCGCCGGATATTTCGTGCTGCTCTCGTTCCTCTTCGCGTCATTGATGTTCTTCTCGCTTTTCAAGACAGAGATAAAGGACAGCATGGTCGAGTCAGTGCCCGTGTCAAAATTGCAGGAGGAGGACGTTCTCGCTCTTGAGAAAATGGACTCAAAGCTCGTCTCGCGCCTGAATCTCCAGCCCCTGATTTCTGCGAAGATAATCCTCGCGCTCAAAAAGGCGAAATTGAAGGCAGTGCCGGTCTACACCAACATGCCCTTCTTCCTTCCCTATCTTCTCTTCGGGCTTGTTTTCACGCTGCTGTTCGGGGATTTGATTTCCTATTTCGTGCCTTCAGCGGGCACCTACTCCGCATGATTGCAGTTCCTATCCAACTTTTGCCGCTCCGGCTTCAGCAGCGGCTTTTGCAAGCGAGTCCGCTTCCACGCTTCCGTATCCTGCCTGCGCCAATCCCTTTGCCGCAGCCTCGACAGTGGGGCGCGAGGGCGGCGCAAAAAATGCTTCCCCTGCAAGCGCGTACGTTTCAACATCCATCTGCGTGCCGTCTGGAAGCGTTGCTTTTGTGCTGATTTTCCCGTAGAAATACGGCACGCCCATGCTCTTGTCAAGCGCGCGTCCCTGTTCCATATTGAGGGTATAAATCACGCCCGGCACGCTGCCGCCCGCGTCCTTCACGACATTCGCAACCCCGAATTCCGTGTTTTTGTTTGTCTGGAAAACGAGCCGGTAGCCATCAAGCCTCGCAGGCGCGGCATTTTCAAACCCGCCAGCGCGGGAAATAAAAGTCGCCTTGTCGAGATTCCCCCCGTATGCGAAGACAAACAAGGGCTTGTTCTCATAAGAGTTTCCGAAATGCAGGAATGCGACGAAAGCGAGTGAAACTGCGACAAGCGCGAAGAACAGGATTTTTTCAGGCGGCATTTTCAGCATGCGTCTCCCTCCGCTAAAAGAACGAGGACAGCCCTTTCTGCTCGCCCTTGAATTTCAAGTCGTCTTCCGAATAGCCAAGCTCCTTTAGTATCTTGAGCACGGACGGAAGGATTTGGTTGTCGATGTAATAGTTCGGGTCGTAGTCCTTCGCCATCTCGACAAGGTACGCCTTTTCCGAAATCGTGTTGCCTTTTTTGGTGATGACATAGCCGATGACAGTCCCCTTGTCGACCTGCCTCCCCGCGGCAATCGCCTTTTGCGCGGCTGAAAGCTCGGGCGACTTTATGTCGTATTTTCTCGGGTCCTTGCGCATCTGCGTGTAAATCGTCAATTCTTCGAGCGGGACAGTGCCGCTTCGCAGCCGCTCAATCATGTCCTTCACGACCTTTACTGCCATTTCCTTGCTGCCGTGCTTGAGTATGGCTTCAAGGACTTTCCTTTGCGTGACTTTCGCGACAGCGGACCAGTCGCGGCGCACAAGCTCGAATCCGCGTATCTTGATTCGCCCGTCCTCGCCGATAAGCGCGTATTTCTTTTTCGCGCCCGCGCCCTCCGCATTCTTCTTCGTGACAAACACCCCGCGCGGGTAGAATCCTTCAAGCTCGAGTTCCATGTCGCCCGGAAGCTCGGCGTTGATATTTTTCATGAACGCCATCGCGTCGTCCTTCTTCTTGCCGCCCATGAGCAGGAAAATCGAGTCCGTGTCCCCATAGAGGACATCAAAGCCGTCCTTTTCCGCCTTCTCAATCGTCTCCTGGATGAAATGCCTGCCCCATGCTGTCACGGATTCGCCGCATTCGCGCGAATACCAGCGCGAACGGGGGTAGGCAAGGTATCCGTAATACGAGTTCGACAGGATTTTGAGCGACTGCACGCGCGCGAAGAGCATTTCATATTCCATGGTGTCCTTCGTGACTTTCTTCAGCCGGTTTTTCATCTCGCCGCGCATCTTGATGAGCTCTTCAAGGACAAGGGGCATGAGCCCTTTCGGCTTTTTGAGGAACCTGCTTCCCGTCGGCGAAATGAAGCATTCTGAATCAGGCACTGCCTGCGGCGGGTTGAGCGTGAAGGGGTCTATATTGTGCGACGTGATGATGGATGGGTACAGCCCGCGGAAGTCGAACACCACCATGTTCTCGTAAATTCCCGGCTGCGGCAGTTTCACGAACGCGCCTTTTATCGGCCCGAGTTCCCTCTCCTGCGCCATCGCGTCATCCGGCTTGTTTGGGATTATCGCATTGTTCTCGAAACTCTTGTGCATGAGGAGCGATTCCACGAGCTGCCCTGCGGTCGCATTCGACACGTCGAACAGCGGAAGGCGCGTAATCCTTCCCATTTCCACTTCAAGCGGGAGCAGTATCTTCCCGATTTCCATAGTTGCCTGCGAGTCGAAGCGCGAGTAGTCCGCAAGCTCGCTGACAAGCGTCTTGTCGTCCCACATCTTCCAGATTTCGAGCTTCTGCACCATGAGCTTTTGCTTGCCTGTCAATTCCACGTAAGCGTTCTCAAGCGTGTATTTGCTTATCTTGAACGCGCCGATGAAGCCCATGAAGCGCACGAGCGGATACAAGTCGACGTGAATCCTTCCGGTGATTTCCGCGACGTCGCGTATTCCCTGCCGCCTCACGCGGAAGGAGCTTCCGTCCCTGCCGATTGAGAATTCCAGCCCGTTCACGTCCGCCCTTGTCTTGAGGTAGGGCAGGTCGAACACCGTGCTGTTGTAGCCCAGGATGACCTCGATGTCGTTCTCCTTTATCACGTCGAGGAATTTCTTTATCATCGCCCGCTCATCCTTAACGACAATCGCGAAGTCGCGCCCAACGTCCTTGCTGGTTATCACTTTCCTCTCTCCCGTCTCCCCCAGCTCATAACTTATCATGATAACTTCGTCCTTTTCGGGGCGCGGCATGCCGCTCGGGTTGTAGGTTTCAATATCGAATGCAATCGTGCGGAGGTTCACTGGCCCCTGAATGGTCTTTATGATTTTTTTCAGGTTCCTGCCCTCTCGCTCGTAGACAAGAGTGGTGAAAGGCGCAATTCTCCTGTCGATAAGATAGCGCCTGCCGAACGGAATGTTGTTTTCATATGCAACATAGCCCTTCATAGCCCCGCTGACATGCGGAACGTCATAGGGGCGCTCGCAGAAGACCTTCCACAGCTCCTTTTCGTGTCCAAGCACCCGGAATTTCGCGCGCTCAAGCCGCACGGGCGAGACCATCCTGTCCCTGCCCTGCACTTTCGTGGCGAGTATATCCTTTTCCGCCCCCTTTGGCGCGTCAAGGTAAAAGTAAGGCTCGTAATTGTCGTAAAGGCGGAAGAAGCTCTTTCCCTTCATGAGCAGGCGCACGACTGTCCTGTTGCCGATTATTTTGTAGTCTACGTCAATGAGAATAGCGCGCTTCCTTACGACTCCCTTTTCCTTTGCCACAAATAGTTGTCTTCAGGAAACATATTAAGCGTTTCAACAGGCACGTGCCACTGGTGCATGCGTGGTGGAAGCAGCGGTCGAAACTGTGCTGCCCAAGCAGAACTGATTGGCGTTATTTCCATTTTTCTTTTCTTGTTTTTCAATCCCACCAGACGCGAGCAACACGCTGAACTGCATAATTTATAACATCTAACACATCAATTCCCGAAGGTGGTAGTATGGGGGCGTCGCAAGTTCTTCATCGTAAAGCGGCAGAGCCAATCAATCAGAAAACGGCCTCCAAATTCCTGGCTTGCAACATGTACAATGAAAAAAGCGTAACCAAGCTTTTCACAGCACTGGCGGAGAAAATCACAAGCAAGCCGTTTTCAATCAAGGCAAAAGTAATCCTGCCATATCAAATCAAGGACAGCGATTCAACGGCAACATCCCTCTCAATCCCCAGAATCTATGCTCCGGACAAAGCAGCACATGTTGCAACAACGGGCGGTATCGTTGTTTTGGGTGCGACTGCAACCGTAGTTTCTGCATTGCTTTTGGCCACCGGCACCGTTGCCGGCGCCTTGACTGCAGCAGCTATTGCCGGCGTAGGCGCATATTCCTGTCTCCGCATGCTTGACAAAGAGAAAAAAAGTTGGGAAAGAATCACCAGCCCCGCGCTCACGGAAATTATCCGCGAACTAAAGGAGAAGTTTCTCCCAACAGTGCAAACTGGCGCGCCCGGCGTTCCTCTAAGATTAACAGTGCAGTTCAAAGAACGCGAAGCACCAATAACCCTTGTCGGAAGAAACGAGACATTCACAGCAGTTCTCATGCCTTATATCGGGCCGTTGTCACCAGACGACCGGCTCGCAATGTCAAAAATCTACGAATAACTGCTCAACACTCCTCCGAGCAACTTAATCCAGGACATCGCAAGGGCAACTGACAAGCAACATAGGCAAGGGCTAAAACAATACAGCCGAAGAATATTCAATTTTAAATTTACACCCCGAATCCGTTCTACTATTCTTTACGGGGGGTCAATATGGCATTGAAGGTAGCTGTAAACGGGTTCGGGCGCATCGGCAAGCTCGTGGTGCGCGCGGCATTCGAGCGCGGGTTCGTGGGCAAGGAATTCGACATAGTCGCCATAAACGACACGCACGACGTCAACCTTTCGGCGCATCTTTTCAAGTATGATTCCACTCAGGGAAGATTTTCCGGCACCGTGAAAGCGGAACCGGGCAAAATCACGATTGACGGGCACCAGATAGCCATCGTCGCCTCGCGCGACCCGGCAACGCTCAACTGGGGCGCAATGGGCGTGGACCTTGTCCTCGAATGCACCGGCGCATTCACGGACCGCGTCGGTTCCTCAAAGCACATTCAGGCAGGGGCAAAGAAAGTCCTCATCTCCGCGCCCTGCAAGGGCGGCGAGGCGGATGCCACAATCGTGCTCGGTGTGAACGACGAGAAATACGACAAGGCGAAGCACAACATAGTTTCAATCGGCTCCTGCACCACCAACTGCCTTGCGCCAGTCGCAAAGGCGGTGGACGACGCGTTCGGAATCGAATCCGGCTTCATGACAACTTGCCACGCCTACACCAACGACCAGCTCATACTCGACGCGAACCACAAGGACTTCCGCAGGGCTCGCGCAGGCGCAATCAACATCATCCCGACCACCACGGGCGCGGCAAAGGCAATCGGCGATGTGATTCCCAAGCTGAAAGGCAAGATGGACGGGCTCTCGCTCCGCGTGCCTATTCCAGTGGGCTCGATAAACGACCTCACCTGCCTTCTTTCCAAGGAGGCAAAGGCGGAGGAAATCAATGCGGCCGTCAAGAAGGCGGCAGAAGGCAGGATGAAGGGCATCCTCGAATACACTGAGGACCCCATTGTGAGTCAGGACATTGTCCACAACCCCGCTTCCTCAGTATTCGACGCGCTTTCCACCAAGGCAATCGGGAAGACCGCGAAACTCATGTCATGGTATGACAACGAGTGGGGCTTCTCAAACCGCATGGTGGAGATGGCAACAAAGATGTTCTGAGCCCAGGGCAGCTTGCATGGGCAGGCGGCTTGGGCACGGTCGGTGCTCCATTGAATCTCACGTATGCCATGGGCGGGCGGCTTCTCATCCTCCTGCCTATGGCGTTCTGCATTTTCCTGCTCCTGGACAGCCAAGACAGGATGGTGCGGCTCGCCGCGCTGGTTGTTCTCACCGTCCTTGAGCAAATAAGGGAATGGCTGCTCGTGAGGGGCATCAAGGGAATTAGTAAAGGTAAATAAACATTTAGGATTGTAAAGAAGCAATATTCTCAGTGAAGATGTTCGTTTGGGTCGCAATATTTCTCTTGGCGCTGCTAAGCGTTGAGAAAAGTAGGCCAGCGCAAAACGCGCTGGCAAGGCGACCAGTTTTCTGTCAGAGACAGAACAAAAGACGGGCATTTCCTCTGATAGGACTTTGATGTTGCCTTATATATAAAGGTTCGCATGCAATTAAACACAAATTACGACAAAGGGTAATATTTTGACCGATAACAAAAAAGAGAAGACAATTGCTGCATCGGATGTTCCGAGCGGGATAGCGGAAATCGCCGATATTCCGGCGGCAAAGGTTGAGGAAAAGGCTGAAGAAAACCAGTCTGCCCAGCCCGAGCAAAAAAGCGAAAACACAGCCCAGCCTGTTGCGGGAGCCGCTGCAGCGCAGCCATTACGCCCCCGCACGCAGAAGGAAGAGGAGCTCAACGCGCTTATTTCTAAGCGCCAGTCCGTAATCGAGCAGCTCAAGGCGAAAAACCCGCTCGTCATCGAGGCGCGAAAAACGCTTTCCGAGCTTATCCCGACAATCAGGGGAAGGGGCTCGGGCCATGTCATGGAGCTTGTGCGCGAAGAGGAGCACATCGAATTCACGATTGCAACAGAGGCTTACACTCCGAAGAAGGAAAAGGAGCTGATAAAGCGCCTGCGCGAAATACATGCCGAGTTGTCCAAGCACAAGGAGCTCGACACTGCCCGCAAGAAGGTGGACGAGAAGCGCGCAATCCTCCACAATCTCATTTCCGAAATCCGGACTCTTGAAACAGCCCTCGCTGACGCCCGCAAGGCATGCGACGAGAAATACGCCGAAGTGCTTGCTGAGCGCAAGGCGGCATATTCACAGCGCGCCGCCCACCGCGAAGAGCGCCCGCAGAGGCAGTTCTCGGACAACAAGCGCCGCGGCCGCGAGGAGCACAAGCGCGAGTACGACGAGGACGTGTCCAAGTACCTCAAGGACTACGATGACACGGTTTCGATGGACGAAATCGTGCAAATCGAGCGCAAGGACAAGAAGGAAAAGAAGGCGGGCAAGGAAGATGCCGCCGAAGCCTCCGACGAGAGTTCCGAGCAGAAGGAAGAGTAAGCCACGGGTTCTTCCATGGAGCATGGCAGGATGTATGCCTACATCTATTTTCTCGCAGGCATCAGCCTGCTTGCCGCCTCGGCAATCTATTTCAAGAACGCCCAGCTGGCGGATTCTCTCCTATGGTTCTTCATGTCCGCCGTATTCCTTGCCCTCGGTTATTCAGAACTGATGGGCAAAAAGAAGAGTGGCGCTGGAAAGTAGCCGCAAAGCCCCATCCGCCGGCGCGCGCCGGTCGCCATCACCCTCTCTTTTCAGGAAAATATCAGCTTGAGGTAGAACAGCGGGGAGGCGTAGCTCTTTTTCGCCTCGGTATTGATGAAAGTGCCGCCTATTGCCTCGCGCGCCTTTTCGCTTGACGCCGCCTTGCCGACCACCAGGTCCAGCAGCCACTGCACGCTGCCCAGCTTCTGCATGGTGTATGAAAGCGAAAGTTCCGCGCCGATTGCATCCCAGAGCCGCTTTTCGTAAACCGACAGGAATTGCGCCGAAGTGTCCCCAGCGGCAAGGGCTTCGTCAGCCGCCTGCGCCGCGAGCCTGCCCGACAGCATGGCATTCCCAATCCCCTCTCCGGAGAACGGGTCCACAAGCCCCGCGGCATCCCCGACCAGAAGCACGTTGTCCGCGTGCACAACCCTTCGCTTGGAGCCAAGCGGCAGCGACCACGCCTTCATCTGCGAAACCATCTTCGCGTCCTTGAACCTCTCGGCGAAAAGCGGGTTTGTCGCAAGCATTTCCTGCATTGCCTTCTGCAAATTGACGTTGTGCTTCCTCGCGTCGGACATGCGCATGCCGATTCCGACATTGGCAAGCCCGTTTTCAAGCGGGAAAATCCAGAAGTAGCCCGGCATTATGGATTTCACGAAGTGTATCTCTATCGCGCCGTGCATGCCCTTGACGCCGGAATAATACGCGCGGTGGGCAAGGCAGGCGTGCGCAGGGTCGATTTCCGCCCCCCGGGCCTCGCGGGCTACAAGCGAGGACACCCCGTCCGCGCCAATCACGATTTTCCCATGGTATTCAAATTCCTGCCCGTCCGCGCCCTTTGCCTTCACGCCGCAGATTTTCCCATTCTCGCGAAGCACTCCAATCACTTCCGTGCCCTCATGCGTATCCGCTGCCTTTGCGGCGTTTTTCCAAAGCAAATTGTCGTAGACCATGCGCCTGCAGATGTAGCTCTTGCTTCCCTCCTCATTCGATTTCCTGAGGGGTATGGTGACTTCCTTCCCGTTCGGGGAGGAAAATGTAAGGCCCGTGACCTCCCCGTGGTCGGATTTCATGACTTCGTTTTCGAGCTTAAGCTCGCGCAGTATGCCAAGCGACTTTCCGGATATCGCGTCCCCGCACGTCTTGTCACGCGGGAAATGCTCCTTTTCAAGGAGAAGGACCTTCCTCCCCCTGCCGGACAGGAATGCCGCGGCAGTGGAGCCGCCGGGTCCCCCGCCCACAATAACCGCATCGTAAAGTATGTTTTCTGACACATTATCGACCTGCCATTGCCGGCAATGCAGCCGGTTGGTGCAAATTTTCTATTGAACCAATAAAAGTTTTCCCATCCGAAAGGCAGTCAATGGCAAACAGCACCATCTTTTCAGGCGTCAAAGTGACCTATTTCGGGCACTCAAGCGTGCTTCTTGAGGGCGACGGGCTGGCAATCTATGTCGACCCCTACGTCCTTCCGCGCGGCGCGAAGCTGGCTGATGCCATCCTCTACACCCACGGGCATTTCGACCACTGCGCACCTGCGCCTTCAATCACATCCAGCCGCACAATCGTGATAGGGCACGGCGTGAAGCTGCCTGTGCGCGTGATTGAAATCGGCGGCAGGGAAAAGCTCGGCAACGTGATTGTCGAGGCAGTGGACGCCTACAACATCGGAAAGCCGTTCCACCCGCGCGGCGCGGGCGCGGGTTATCTGTTCCATTTCAAGTCCGCGAAAGTCTACGTCGCCGGCGACACGGATTTCATCCCCGAAATGAAGGGGCTGAAATGCGACATTGCGATACTTCCAATCGGCGGCACGTACACCATGGACATCAACGAGGCTGCGGACGCACTTGCAGTGCTCCTTCCGAAAATCGCGATACCATACCACTACAATTACCTCGCAGACCAAAAAGCCGACCCTGTGGCATTCCGCGCCGCGGTGGAGCAGAAGACCGGCGGCAAGGTGGACGTGCGGATACTGGAACCCCAAAAATAAGTGGATCCCATGGCATCGACAAGCGAAATCAAGGGCAAGGCGGCATCCGCGGCAAGAAAGGCGGCGCTGTGGCTTCTCGCCTCGGCATTCGTCCTGCTTCTCTCAGCCGCGCTCATCAGCCACGCCTTCCTGCAGAAATTCTTCGAGCCGGGAATCTATCTCTCCTCGCTTGAGCGCCACGGGCTTTACCGCGACATGCAAAAGGGCATGGCAGACCTGCTCTCCTCGCGCATGCCTGCCGGGATAAAGGAAAACGTCTCGGCAACCGTCTCCGGCGCGGCAACCGAGGAATACTTCAAATTGCAATCCACGCGCCTGATTACGAACTTCCTCGGATTTTTCTCCTCGAAAAACACCTCCCTTGAGCTGGTGCTCGACCTCTCGCCCATAAAGGCGGCGTTCGATTCCTCACCAGACCCGACGATAAAATCGCTCGCGCCGGAAATGCCGGTTGCCATGGATTTCGGCTCGCAGATGAAGCAGACCGGGCAGCTTGAAAAGCTCTCGGAATTCCGCTCGCAGATGTCGTCCGCCGGCTCGGCGAACGTTTACGCCATCGCCATATGCGCGGCATTGCTCACGGCTGTCTTCCTGCTGCACCCCAACAGGCAGGAGGGCGCCGCGAAATGCCTGGAGCTTTTCTTCAACGCAGGGACATCCACGTTCATCGGCGGAATAGTCTTCGCATTCCTCACTCCCGTGGGGTTGCCCATGATTCTCGGGGCGTCATCGTCGAGCCAGAGCGCGGCGAACATGATAGCGACGGTCATGGGCGACGTGCTTTACGAAGTCGGCATCCTGACAATGATTTATTCGCTCCCGTTCATTGCAATCGGCTACGGGCTTCCCCGCGTGCTGAAACTTGGCGGCATGCCTCCTGCCCAGCCATTGCAGCAGGCGGTTTCCCAAACCCCGCCGCCCGCACAACCGGTTTCCGGCACTCCATCATCCGCTCCGCAGCCGCCCGCATCTTCTCCCCCGACGCCTGACAAAGCTTTTTAAAGTTGAATAGGGAAGTTATGCCAACGAAGCATGATTGCACGAAGGTGAGCTCATGGTGAAAATAGTTATCGCAAAACAGCTGGCTGGCAAGAAGATAATCACGAACGACGGCGAAGAGCTGGGCCGCCTCATTGACCTCGAGGTCGCGGAAGCATCCGGAAAAATCGAGAACCTGCTCCTTGAGCCGAACCTCGACAACCCCACCGCGCGCAGGCTCAACAAGGAAGACGGGCTGATTATCGTGCCCTACTCCTCGGTGCTTGCGGCGTCCGACCACATCATCGTGGACAAGAAGACAATCGGGTAAATTAGAAAGTTTTCTGCTTTTCTTCATTTTTTATTTTATTTCTCTTCCCCAGCCCGAAGGCTGCGCCTATCTCGCATTGAAAAATCCGAAACCCGGAATCTACCCTTTCTTCGCAAGCTTGAACTTTGGCAGGTTCCTGCCCACGAATCCCGCGAGCCTGTGCTTGCCCGCAATCGCCTTCCAGTTCCTAAGAAGCTTGAAGCCTATGTAATACGAGCCGCCTATCGCGACTATTCCCGTCGCAGCAATCAGCGTGCCTGCCGCCTGCGCAGATGGGAGAAGCGTCGCTGTCACGGCAAGCGAGGCGCCCATGATAAGCTCCTCAAGGTGCCAGCTCGCGTTGGGGACGTATTTATCGACAATCCTGTGCACGTCGTATTTCGCGGTCTCAAGCGCACGCTCCTTTTCCTTGATGTAAATCTCGCCGCGGTTCCCGTGCTTTTTTTCTATGTCCTTGAGCCTGCGCTCGGTTGTCTGGTAGTATCCGTGCAACTCATCGAGCATGCTGTTGGCAATCTCCTTGCTTCCGCACGCCGCAACCACGTCCTGCATGGCCTTCTCGTAGACTTCCACGTAATCGGTTTTCGGGGACAGCATCGGCTTTGTTTTTTGCATGGGACCACCAACAAGTTCCTGTCCCCTCTCCTCGCCCAATTATTAAAAACTCACGCCTTTTCCCACGGAATCCCGCAAGAGTCCAGCACCGATATGAGCGCTGTGCGCGCCTCCCCCTTCACGCCTTTCCAGTCAACCATCGCGCCGGCGGCTTTGGGCGAATTTTTGGAGAATGCCTGCATGACCATTTCCTCATCCGGAGCCGCGCGCTCAAGGGAATAGCCGGAAACAAGATGCCCGAACGCTTCCTGCCCGCCGGTTATCTTCGGGGTGAATTTCGGAGCATAATGCGTGCCGCCGAACCCTATTTTCACAGGATAGGATTCCCTGCACCTTATCGCCGCGACAATCGCTTCCGCGACTATCTTCCCCGCTTCAGGAACACTCCACTCTGCTTCTGTGCTCCCGATTTCAGCGAACATCACCGGTCTTGAAAGCGTCGGTCCGTGATGGTCGACTTCCACCGAAACCTGCCAGCCCGGAAGCGACGGGGCAAGCTGCGCCATTTTCTGCGCGGCAGCCTTGAGCTGGATTGGGAGCGCAATGTTCAGGGTGCGGGGCAGCCCGCCCATGTCTGCGGCGTTCCAGTTGCCCGGCGTGTGCACGGTGAGCGACTTGGAATTGCTCTTGCTTTTGTGGGTGGACGCGAAGATGTAGTATTCGGCGTCGCGCTCGGGCACGATTTCAATGATGCTGCCGGAATATTCCGCAATGTCGAAGTCCTGCGCAGACCAGAGCCCTTCTCCCTTTTCCTCTGGCTGCAAAAGCGAAAAAAGCGCGGACTTGATATTCACGCTTGCCTGATTTTCCCGCGCGATTATTACGCATGGTCGGAGTGCCATGCTTCCATTTCCGGCAGAAGAAAAATAAATACAAGTGCCGGAATCCTGCCATGCAAAAAACCCCTGCGTGCAAATCAAGGCTTGCTTCTGCCAACCTCTCATCAATCGGCCCGGGCGGGCAGCGCTCGCTTTCGCGCGCGTGCGTGGGCATCGCCGGCCTCGGAGGCGTGGGGGGCATAGCGTTCGAGCTTCTCCTGCGCGCAGGCATCGACAGATTGAAAATATCGGACAGCGGATTTTTCGAGGAATCCAACGCCAACCGTCAGTCCCTCTGGTCGCGCGAAAACGACGGGCAGAAGAAAACCGCGGCTGCGCTTGCGTTCGCGTCCTCAATCGGCTCGCGCTGCAGCATATCGGAGTTCGCCGAAATCACGCGCTCCAACTCATCTCAATTCGCACGCGGCTGCGCGGCAGTCATAGATGCCACGGATACGCCCTCTTCCCGCATGGCGGTCTTTTCAGGCTGCAAAAAATACGGCGTGCCATATATTTTCGCGTCTGCCCGCGGGCATTGCGGGATGCTCTCGGTTTTTTCAGGAAGGGATTTCCCCCGCGAATTTTCCATTTCCAAGGCGAAAAAGTGCCTTCCCTGCGACCACGCGCTGGGCCCTGTTGCGAATGCAATAGGCTGCATCGCCGCCCAGCAGGCGATGAATGCCGCGCTGAAAAAACCGCTCGTGCTCTTCCCCAACGTCCTTTCAATCGACGCTTTTTCGGGAAAAATCGCAATCGTGCACGAATTCTGACGCGCATCATGCCCGGCGCGGGCAGCCATGTTTATAAGTTGTGTTTGAGTTTTGCTTGCGTGGTCACATGGGCGACAATGACCTGATTTCCTTCATAACAAAATCACGGGCAAAGAACAAGACTGATGAGCAGATACGCTCTTCCCTTCAGTCCGTGGGCTGGAAGCCCGAGAAAATAGACGCGGCTTTCAGCCAGATGGATTCCGGCGGGCTCACCGCAGAGCAGAAGTCCGACGGCGGCGATTACATGCCGCAAAACGTGCAGGCTGCGCAGAAAAAGGAGGATGCGCGCCAAGCCATCATCCAGCAGGCGGCGGCAAAACAGCAACAGCCATCATCAAAGCCGCAGCCGGATGCTGGCGAAGCGCAACCTGCCAAGCAGGCTCCCCCGCAAATTTCCCCTCCTGCAAAACAACCGCAGCCAGCGGCAACCCCTCCGGCATTTCCGGTAAAAACGCCAGCTGCAAGCGCATTTCCGGCAAAGCCGCAAACAGCTTCAACTCAAATTGCAACCGGCACGGCATCGCAGCCGCCTGCAAATGCGCAGCGAGGCGGGATTTTCAAGCCCTTGCAGGCGCCATCCGCACAACCGCCTGCGCAGATGGCGCCGCCCGCCGCACAGCAGCCCCCTGCCAATCCTTCGCTTACCGCACTTGGAAAGGACGGGATGCTGCCAACAGGAAAAAGCAACCTTCCCATGATAGCCGCCGCGCTTGTGATAATCGCGCTTGCCGCGGCAGCGTTCATTTTCCTGTCGCCGAAAGCCGAAGCGCCCGCGATTCCAACGCCCGCGCAAACAAATAATTCATCAGTCCTGCCGGAAGCCAACAACTCTTCACAGCTGCCGCTGAACACCACTCCCGAACTTCAGCCCGAGCTTCCATTGCCGCCTGCCGGTGAGGAAGAAGGGCAGCCAATATTGCCATCGCTTCCCGCCCCGCCTGCCGCTTATCCAACAGAGGAGATGCCGGTCCCGCCGGCAACAAACCCCGAACCGGTTCCTCCGGCTCCGGCGGCAAACACGACTCCTGAGCCCGTGCCTGAACCGCCTCCCGCAGTGGTTGCTCCGCCCGAACAGCCCCAGCCGGCTCCAAACACGTCCTCTACAAACACGTCCAACCAGTCAAGCAGCAACACCGACCTCTCGGTGGGCTATGCGCAGGTTTACCAGCGCGGCTCCACCCGCGGAACCCCTGCGAGCGGCTTTTGCATCGAATACGAGTTGGGGCACATAATCCAGCTCCACTACAAGATGTATTATGGAGCAGGATGCACTTCCGAGAAGCCGAATACCGGCGGCTTCGCAACCATCGACGAGTTCAAGGCTGAGAAGTGCGAATTCGTGCCCTGCTGCGTGAACGGGCCGCTCAACGAATACAGCAAGGGCTACGACCTGATTTACTGCGGATACTGAGCAGGAGCTTCGCTTTTCCTTCTTAAAACCGAAAACAGGGCAGTTCAGATGTTGTCCTTCTTGAACCCGAACAGCCTTTTCCCGCCGTAGCTGAAAAGCAGGGGGTCTATCACCTTCCCGTCCGACGGGAGATGGACCTCGACTATTTCGCCGATGACCACCGTGTGGTCGCCGGCATTGGTGTAGGACAATACCTTGCACTCTATGTTCGCCTCTGCTTGCAATACAAGCGGGGCGGAAACCCTCTTCGCCCGCACCTGCGTCAAATGCGCCTCGTCGAACTTGTCGATGTATTTCCCCGAAGTGCTGCCGCAGAGCGCGACCGCGTCCCGCATCTTCTCGCCTGGGAACGCGACCACGAATTCCATCGACGAGCAGATGAGGTCAAGGGTGAGCGAGGTGTTCGCAAGCGAAAGTGCGAGCGTGGGGGGCTTGTCCGCCACCGGCGTAATCCATTCGACTGCCGCTAGGTTGCTTTTTTCGCTTGACGACGCGGTGACAAGCACAGCCTGCCTTGGGTAAAACAATTCCTGGAACATGGTTGGGGATTTCCCCTGAACTAATTTAAAGTGTTGCCGCGAATTAATGCTTGAAACGGTGGTTGTTTGAGTTGGATTTCCGCGCCTCGCATAGCGCTCATTTTCGCGTTTGCCCTATTGGGCATCCTGTTTGCGGGCTGCGTCCAGACATCCGCCCCGCAGGCATGCGCCGGAATCGAGGCGGGAAAAGCCGCGGCATGCATATACGAGCAGGCGGTGCTCGAGCAGAACCCGTTCTATTGCTATGCAATCGCCGACATTCCCGCAAGGCAGGAGTGCATGCGCTCGGCAAGCGACCCCATAGTGAAAAAGCAGCTTGAGAACTCCAAGAGGCGCGGCGTGCAGGTTACGCAGCAGGGCGCAAGCGTCGTGGCGCCGCAGCAGCCGCAGCAGCCCGCGCCAGCGAACCAATCATCCTGCGATGCGATGAACGGGACGAAAAAGGACGAGTGCCTCAGGGCGCAATCCGTGAAGGACGCGGACTTGCTTGGCTGCCTCAAGATTTCCGACCAGGCAATCAGGATGGCGTGCGTGTCGCAAGTCGCGCAGAGCACGAGGGACGTGGAATCCTGCGTGAACCTCGAGGACAAGGAGCTTCGCGACCTGTGCCGCCTCTATGCAAAGGGCGAAACGCCATCTTCGTAAGAAGGGGAGATGGGGAAAACCATGATATTGTTCCAGGTTTACGGAAAGGAAAAGCCGCAGGTGCAGGGCCAGAAACAGGACACCGTCCGCTTCGACATCAGCGCGTTCGCGTCGGCGCACAAGGATTACACTGGCCCGAACCCGCCGGGCGCAGTCATTTCCATGGACCTTCTGAAAACCTGCATAAACTGGGTAATGGACAATTCAAAGAGCCTCAACCGTGGCTATTACGAAATCGACCGGAAAAAATTCGGCATTGAAAAATCCGCATCAGGCACGCTGCGCGAGCAGGTCGGCGAGAAAAACTGGGAAAAGGTGAAAAAGCTCGTCGAAACCGGAATCAAATGGGGCGAGGAAAAGAAAGCAGGGGAGCAGGCGCCCCAAAAGGAGCAAAAGCGCCAAAGAATGCAGGAGCCCGAGCGGAACCTGCTGAACGAAGGCATCAAATTCACGAAGAACACTGACTTCTACACGAAAACAAGCGGCGACAAAACTGCTTAGGAAATCTGAAGAGCGGCAAAGCGGACTGCTTTGCTTTGGTCTCAGAAAACGGAGTCGCGCAATTCCTCTGCGTTTGAGGGGCCGAAGAAGTCCCACCAGAAAACGCGCTTCATGTCCTCCCCTTCCAGCCGCGCGACCTCGCAGGCAAGGGCGGATGAGAGCACGACTGACAGCTCATCGGACTGCGCCTTTGCGTGCGAATACGCCTCCTCCTTTGTAAGCCCGGACGCGGTGGTCGAGAAATGGAACGAAACCTCGAGCGGGCGCTCCCCCTCGCCAAGCCTGCCAAGCATCCTGTTCCACATGGCAATCTCGCGCCCAAGCCTCGCGGCTTCCGCGCTGCTTTTCTTCGCGCCCAATTTTTCGAGGCGCGACTCGGCGACGCTTCGCTTGGTGCGGATTTCCTCAAGCTCGGTTTTCATGTCAAGCGGGCTTACCATGGCGCATATCTTGAACGGGAATCCCGCCGAGCTTATGGCTGTCTCGAACATCCTTCCCATCTCCTTCCTGCGCGCCTCGTCAGCCTCGCTTGCCGATTGATACAGCCGCGCGGAGAGGAAGCACGTTGCGAGGAAGTTCCCGCCCGACCTCCCGATTATCACGTCCTGCGAGGGCGGTATTTCAAAGCCCGTGCCGGTCTCGATGATATGCGCGCCCCTGGTAATCATCGGGAGGAGTATGTGCCCGTATTTCCACGCGGCAATCGAGAGGAAAAAAAACATGGCTGAGACTGCGGCCGCGCCAGGCGAGCCGAAGAAAATGGAAGCAGCGAGGCAGAACATTCCTCCTGCCACCGAAAGAACGGTGTACAGACGGTTTTCACCCTCCACAGGGGATTAACACTGCCAAGAATTTTAAGAGTTGCCGGGCAAGCCGCAAGCGGTGGTCCTATGCAGACTCTCGACACTTACAACTTCAAGGGAAAAACAGCGTTCGTGCGCGTGGACATGAACTGCCCTGTCGACGAAAAAACCCTCGCAGTGGAAAAGTCCGAGCGCATAGCCGGGCACGCGAAAACCGTCGCGGAGCTGTCCGACAAGGGCGCGAAAGTCGTGGTGCTGGCGCATCAGGGCAGGAAGGGCGACTACGACTGCATCTCCCTTTCGCAGCACTCGCTCCTCCTCGGCGACGAGATGAAAAAGCCCGTGAAATTCGTGGATGACGTCTGCGGCGAGAAGGCAAAAGCAGCGATAAAGTCCCTGAAGAACGGCGAAATACTCCTGCTTGACAACGTTCGCTTCCTCGACGACGAAACCAAATTCAAGACAATCGAGGACAACGAAAAGGCGATGATTGTGACGGAGCTCTCGCCCCTGTGCGACGTATTCGTGCTCGACGCTTTCTCCGCGGCGCACCGCGCGCAGGCGACAATAGTGGGCTTCCACAAAAAGCCGGTTGTCGCAGGCAGGGTGATGCAGCGCGAGGTCGAGGCGTTAAACAAGCTGAAGAATCCCGCCCGCCCTGCCGTCTTCATATTCGGCGGGGCAAAGCCCGACGACTCAATCAGCATACTTTCGCAGTGGCTCGAGGAAGGCAAGGTCGATTATGCCCTGACGTGCGGCGTGCTTGGCGAGCTTTTCATACTTGCGTCCGGCAGGGAATTGGGGAAGACGCTTGAATTTTTCAAGGAGAATAAAATCACGGAGCATCTCCCGGTTGCAAAGGAGCTTCTCGCGAAATACCCAGGCAAGATACTCTTTCCCGAAGACGTCGCAGTCAAGTCCGGCGGCAAGCGGCTGGAAATCGGCATCGACTCGCTGCCGTCCGATGAGATGATAGGCGACATCGGGGAGAAGACCGCGAAGAAATACTCCTCCCTCCTCTCCAAGGCGAAAACCGTGATGGTCAATGGTCCTGCGGGCATGTATGAAAAGAAGGAATTCGAATACGGCACGAAGACGCTTTTGGAGGCGATTGAAAAAAGCGGGAGCTTTTCCGTCATGGGCGGCGGGCACACCCTCTCTGCGCTTGAGCGCTTCAATATAGACAAGGGCAAGCTCGGCTACGTTTCGCTTGCAGGCAAGGCGCTCATTGAGTACCTTTCAGGCGAGGCGCTTCCTGGCGTGAAGATATTGGGCTGACAGCACCATATCCACAAATTCCTTCCATCTACGACACTCTATTTATATTGTTTTGCCGCCATATACTTCCGTCTGCGGCATTGCCGTGGAACCACGGCATTGTTTATAAACAGCTGAATGCATATCCGGAGGTATGGTGGTATGATGTTTCTCTTTCAAGTAGGCGCCCAGAAGCTTGTTTCAGATGAAAAGCTGCAGCAGACGCAGCAGGCTTTCCAGAAATTCACAACAACAGTATCAACTCCGAAATCCGACCCGCAAAAGACGGTGAGCCCCGCCCTCATACCCCTCATCCTCTTCGAGTCGAATTCCGACGCGTACAAAAGCGTCAGGGACGCATTTTCCAAAGGCGACCTCAACGGCACAAAAACAGCCGAGGTGTTCGACAAATACCGCAATTATCTTGAGTCTGTAAAGGGCAAGATAGATGCCAAGCTTTACGAAGAATCCATGCGCATACTCGACAAGATAATGCCTGCCAAGCAGGAGCAGGTTGCAAAACAGGAAAACGATTTTACGAAGACCAGCACGCAGACCCGCGGCATCACCCCGGTGAAAACGACCACGGAATCCGCCCTCTCGATTGAGAAGAAGATTTTCGACCGCTTCGTGTCCGGCGCGCCCGGCAACGCGGACGGGCTTTTCACGCAGCTCAAAACGGCGCTGAATGACGATGTGAAATATGCCAACTTCCTCTCGGTCATGCGCGGCGGCGTGGTGGACGGCAAATTCTTCACCTCGAACTGGAACAACTTCCAGTCGCTCCTGAAGATGGTAGACAACTCAGTTTCGCCAAACTCGAAGTCGGGCACGATTTTCAAATGCGGCACAAAGGAGGAGGCGGACGCGTTTAGGACCGCGCTTTCCCAGATAAAATGCATCAAGCTCACGAAGACCAACAAGGAGGACATTGCCGAGGTTTCGGCGAAACTCAACAACCCGCTTTACGTGCCGGTCGTCTTCACATATGCCAAGCAGGAGGACGAGGCAAAACAGCTTTCCCTCCCGACAAAGCAGGCGAAAACCGGTTCAACAACCCTTTCCCGCACGAACATCTACAAGATGTGGCTGGGCGTCAACTACGACATCAAGGCAAAGGAGGACGTCAAGCCAGCCACCAACCAGATAATCCTCTCGTCGAAAAGCGACATGTTCGACATCAACTACAACGCGCAGCAGCAGCTGGTTTTCGCGAGGAATTTCAACCCCAAGGACGCGCATAGCATCGAGATGGTCTCGCAGCTTGCAACCGAGCAGCTCAACCGCTTCCTCGCCGAAAAGGGGCTGAACCTCGACAAGCTTTCAAAAATGAAGACGGCGGACAAAGTCGCCCTTCTCAAGGAGATGCGCGTGGTCGGCGCGGCAACTCTTGAGAGCCCGAAGCAATGGAAGGAGAATTACGAGCTTGCCACGCTTCGCGCGAAGATGCTGGGCACCGCGCTTGTTGAAACAATGTTCGCAGGCGAGCTTGGGAAAACAACCGGCAAGAAGCGCAATTCGGAAATAGAGTCATACATGAAGAACTTCAACAACGGCAGGGGCGTGGAGGACAAGGTCGTCTCGCCATGGTATTCGCCCGCCCTCAACAAGCTCGACCCGAAGATAACGAAGCAGGAAGCGGGCGCAGTCCTCAATTCCATCATGACCCGCATCAGGTCCGGCGAGGGGGACAATGCGAACGACGTCGAGCGCAACTTCAACGCATCAACTTTCCTCTACAGCCTGATGACCGGCAACTACAAGGGCGCAAACGCGCTTGCAAGCGGAAGCACGCTTCCGAAAAAGGAGAAAGACGAGCTTCTCAAGCTGGTCAAGCTGACCGAGAAGACATCGGATGGCAAGCCCGCGGTCACATACGATTCAAAGACAAAGCAATACGGCTTCACGAACGAAGCGCTCGCCCAGAGGCTCTGGCTCACGCAGGGGAACGAGAAAGTGGGCTTGCGCTACGAAATCGCCAAGCAGTCCGGGAGCGACCTCAACGTCACGCTGCCCACGACGGCAAAGGAAAAGCTCGGGGCGTTCTTCGTCTCGCAGCTTGAAGAGGGCTATACCCGCTCGGCAAGCCTGCTTCGGAGCAACAAGGGCACGCTCTCAATCACCCTCGAGAACTATTACGAGGAAGGCGGGGAGAAGCGCCAATACACCCCGATTTCGCAGGTTGTCGCAGGCAAGACCTACTACGCCACGATAGGCGTCTCCTATGAAGTCGGCGGCAAGAAGGAGGAATTCAACGGCAAGGTCGTCGCAGGCATGAACAGCAAGGGCAACGTCTACGCCTGGGCGAACAACAACAACGTCGAGGCGGAGTCCATGGGCATGCGCAAGGACGGCACGTACGAATACCGGCTCAAGTTCACGCCCGAAGCAGGGGTTGAGAACAGGATAGACGCGGTGGCGTACAAATTCTTCGACGGGCAGCGCGTAAGCTCAGGCTTTGTCACAGCCCCGCTGAAGCTGGTTCCGGTGATGAAGAAAATCGAGCCTCCGCCGGTCGTCGAGAAGAAGGCTGACCTGAAGTCCAACTTCATGGAGCTTTCGAACATCCCGTTCTTCTCCGCGAATGTCAATGCGAACTACTCAATCGTGAAACTCGGCGAGGATGCGCCCTATTCGAACATCATCAACAGCAAGATGGGAGACGTGGTGTCGCAAAACGGGGGCAAGGAAATAATGGTGAACGGGGTGCCATATTTCTCGTTCTCGAACCTGACTCCGCAGCAGCTCATCGAGGTGCTCAACAAGGTGCCCGAAGTCTACACTGCATATCTCAACAGCGACATCAACCCGCAGAACCCTACAGGCACAACGGTAAGGCAGGAGCTTGCGAATACGGGTTTGATTTCCAACATGTCCCAATTCGAGCAGCATCTAAAGAGCAAGAATTTCGACGCGGCAATCGGGCTCATCAACCAAACGGGCGACGAGGGCAAGGCTCTCGCGCTTGCATTCGGCACCTACAAGAACGCCGTTTCGACGCTTGAATACGCCCAGCTCGCGCAGGAGCTTGAGAACAGCAGGTATGGCGCAATAGTGGAAGTCAAGCTGGATGCCGGCGCAATTATCGGCAACACCGACCTGTATCTGTATTACAACAACAGGCAGGGCAATTTCAGCCTGACAAAATCGCCCTATTCGGTCCAGACAGCCGGCATGCGGCTGGTAAAGAAATTCGACAACGCGCGCCTGCGCTTCCAGTCCGGTTATACTTGGTCGAACTCCAAACTCGAAGCCCCGGGGCAGTGGTTCGTGGGCATCGGCGGGGAATACGGAATCCCATTGAGCGAAGTGCTCACTGCAACCATACAGGCGGATGCAACCAAGACGTTCGGCACCAAGACAGTCAAAGGGGACATATTCAACATCAGCCTCGAGGGCAAGCACATAATCAACATGTCGACTGGGCTGACTTACGCTCCAAGCGACGTAATCAAGGCAAAAATCATGGGCGGCGTGCAGATACAGGCCGGCAATAGCCGCACCCCGTCGTATGCCCCGTTCATGCAGGCGGGGGTGTCGCTCGCCCCGTTCGGCAAGGGGATAGAATTCATCCCGCAGATGACTGCCATCAAGGGCAGGCCGCCGATATACGAACTCGGCGTGAGGGTAAACTTCTAGGTGGGCTTATGGACAAAACAACGCGCCTCGTTTTTCTTTTCGCAGCCCTTTTGGGCATGCCGTTCGCCGAGACAATTTCCTGCAGCTTTCCGTATACATACCTGACTTCTACCAGCAGGTACGTCTCAACGGACCTGAGCCTTGTGCCGGCATTGTCAAACCCGCTGCCTTCGCAGCTTGCCTGCGTTGGAACGGCATTCGTTCCGGCTGTAAGCGTCGGCTCGAAATGGCACTCGCCGCAATATTCAACCTCCCTCAAAAGCAGGGCGACTTCCGCCGCGTGCCTTTATGCAGACACCACGGCTTCAGCCAACAACGAGATACTGTGGACAACCCTGTCCGCGATGAACTCGGTTGACCCGACCTCGCAGGGCGGGCGCATGTTCTCCGATGTTTCCGCATACGACAGCTTCGCATCCACAAGCGGCATCCAATCCTCCTCAAGTTTCACCCGTGAGAAATCCCAGTACGGGGACAGCGACCCGCCGCCGGAATTTTTCACCGATGGCAATGGCAACACGTATTTCAGGGCTGACGCGGGCGTCTACTGCGCAGGCTCGCTTCGCCTGAGGACTGTGAGCTCCACAAACGGATATTCCTACAATCAAGTAATAGCAAGCGACTATCTGGGCTCCTCGCCATCGGGCTACACTGCCCCCAACGTCGCGACGCCCGGAACCGTCGAATTCAGGGTTGATCTCGACCTTTCAAGGTGCATAGCGGCTGGAAGGACATATATCAACACAGCCACCTGCCCAAGTTCGCAGGCAAGCGTCTATCTTTACAAGCGCTGCGAGAACACTGTGGCGCACACTGCAAGCAGCAACACTCTGAGCGTGACGTTCGAAAACCCCTTCGCCTGCTCGGCAACAGTCGCAAACGCAGCCCCGAACCCCGTCAACGCGGCGCCGGGCACAAGCTTTGCAATGAGCTTCAATTTCGTGAACAGCGCAATCCGCGCGATACGCGTTGACTCAATCGCCCTCTCAACGGAAAGCAAGCAGTGGTTCGATGAAACCGGAACCACCTTCACGCTCCCGTCCGGCGACATAGCGGCAAACGGTGGAACGGGCGCGGTTTCAGGAACGGTAAAGGTAAAGCCCGGCATTCCGACGGGAACCTACCCGCTCAATCTCTCAATTGCATACCACAGCACGCAGGCTGACTGCGCAGGCAGCAACAGCGTGTCGTGCAACTCGCCCCACACGCTTATCCTGCAGGTCAATGTGGTTTCCAACCAGACATGCACTCTCTCGTTCGTGAACAGCGTGCCGGGCAACAACATAGCGCCCGGCGCATCCCAGCAGATAAGGGCGGTTTGCCAGAACCCCTCGGACTGCCCGGCGCTCACATGGTCGCACACAGCTGGCGCGCAGGCAACTCTTGCGCCGCAGAACACTCCTTCGGGTGTGAACCCGCAGTCCACGCTGTCGGTAATAATGGCAGCCACGCCGCACAACGGATACGCGGTTAACGCCACAAACGGGACGCTTGTCTGCGCAGGACTGCCATTCAACGTGGCAATCCCCTCCAATCTCCCCAACTACGTGATTCCAGCCATCTCAAACCCCGAATTCGTCTATGTGGGCGAGGCGTTCAATTCCGCCGTGACAACGTCCAACATTGGGAACAGCGCAGCAACAGTGCAGTCAACGACCAACGTGACATTCAATTCCCAACTTCGGCAGATTGCGATAAACCCGCTTGCGGCTGGCGCAGCCCAGGCAGGCACCGTCAGTTTCACCTGCCCGTCAACCAACGGCACATATGCTGAAACGGCATATGCTGACGCGACAAAGGCAATCCTCGAATCGAATGAAAGCGACAACACGAACAGCAGCAGCGTGGTTTGCTACCGCAAGCCGACCGGCTGCAACTGCGGGATTGTAAACCACGACATAGATTTCAACCGCAGCGATTCCGCGCAGGTAAACGCGACGTGCTTCGACCAGTATGGGCCCCTTCCCTGCCCGAGGCTCACGTGGTCGCACAACGCAACAGGCAACGTGACTCTCGCCCCGACGCAAACCGCGCGCGGCTGGTCCCCATCATCCACGCTCACAATCGGCGCAAACGCGCCGGCTCAGCTCAACCGCGCGGTGGTCGCAGTATCGGCAGAGCCCGCCGTCGTGCCCCTCAGCTGCGGGCCGGCTCCGTTCAACGTAAACCCCTATTCCGGAACTTATGCACTGGGCTGCAATTTCGCAGGCTATGGCACAAACCCCGCATTCTTCGCAGGGCAGCAGGTGACTGCGCTTGCCAACTGCATGAAGGATGGAAGCCCCGCATGCCCTGGGCTCAACTGGAGCGTCTCGCTTCCGAGCGCAACTCTTCAGCCGAACGCCACCTCCGGAGTGACATCGCCGCAGCAATCCCAGCTGCGCATGTCCTCAACCGAGCCATCCTCGGTGCTGCAGGGCAATGTCACGATAAAATGCTCCGACCCGATCGAGTGCACGGCAAGCATAAGCTGCCAGTTCCGCTTCTCGCCAACGCCGAACAACATGACCTGCGGCTGCGTTGGGCGGCTCCCGAACTTCTCCCCGAACGACTGGGCGCTCATGCAGGCGAACTGCACCAAGATAGGGCTGGCAGGGCAAGTCGCCTGCCCGGAGCTTACGTGGGAAACGAACATAACGAGTGCCAATTTCACCCCCAACCCGACGCCCGCGAACATAAGCCCGACGACAAACTTCACGACGAAGAACGCGCCGGTGCCCCAATCCGGCTATATCGACGCAACCGGCACAGCCGGCATGAACACGCTGCACTGCGCGAACCCGGTGCTCACGAGCGTGGACAACTACGGGCCGGACTACACAGTAGTTTGGGTCAAGGCGCCCACGTACATGATTGAGCCGGGAACCACATTCCACGTAAGCGTGAACGTCACGAACATCGGCAACGTGAACGTGACAACCACGGTTACCCAGACTGCGCTTCTCGGAGCGAACTGCTCGAGCACGAACCAGCTTCGGGGCACCAATCCCCTCAATGTCGGGAAATCGGCGGTTTTCGAGGACTACACGTGCATCTGCGAGACTGCCGGCACGTTCTCCGTGACTGCAGTCGCCGATTCAGGCAACCAACTGGTAGGCGAGCTGAACAAGAATAACAACAGGGGCTCAGGCACGTATGTCTGCGGGCTTGTCTACGCCCCGACCTGCTTCGACTACATCTGAGCAGGCTGGCGGGCTGTATGCGCCGAATGGCAGCGGTTTTTCTCCACGAAAAGCCGCACAAATGCCACAAACAATATAAGCAACGCAAGCAAAAGTCACATGCATGGAGCCGCTATTCGGACTTCTTGGGAAAAAGCCGGCAAAGGCAGATGCCGCCGGCGGGACGGCGCCAGCACAACCTGCCGCTGGCGCGGACACGATTGAGGAAGCCAAGCTTCGGCTATACAAGCTGATAATCGACCGCTACCGCGACAAGATAGAGGAATACGAAACGAAATCCGTTTCCGACCTGAAGCTTCTCATCCAGCCGCGCCACCCCCTCATAGCCAAAATCAAGGAGGCGATTTCCGAGAATTTCCACCCCTATATCTACGAGGAGAACTTCCTCCCGTCCGCGAAGATGGCATTCTCCCATGTTGCAGCATTCAAATCCGTTTCCGCGCCCGTGCCATTCTGGCTGACACTTGAGGAGATACAGGAGCTCATGGCCGGCGACGAGATAGACAAGTCCATATTCCTCTGCTCCATCCTGCGCTCGCTCGGCTCGGAAAACGCCAAGGTTTTCCTCACGGACACGCAGAATTCATACGTGCTTTTCCAGTACATGGGCAAAAGCTATGTCGCAGACCACTCGAAAGGGGAACTTGTGGAAAAACAGTCCGGCAAGGATGCGCTCGATTCATTGCAGGGCAAGCTCCTATATGCCTTCAACGACAGGGAATATGAGGATTTCCAGGAAAGCGAGGACGCATTCTGAAGGGCGCCTGAGAAGAGTTAAAAAGGCTTTCCCCAATATTGGAAAAACTGGTTTCTCGGTGGTAAACATGTCAACTTTGAACAAATACGAGCTTGCACGCCTTATCGGCGCACGCTCGCTGCAGCTTTCTTATGGCGCACCGCCCTTAATCGAGGTGGTCGCAGGTCAAAGTTCCATACAGGTGGCGACGCGCGAGCTTGAAGCAGGTGTAATCCCGCTTGTCGTCCTGAGGCAGTAGCCCAGAAATAGTTCAGGCTTCGAATTCAGACAATTTTTTCTGTTTTTCCACCCTCAGCGTAGCCCACTTTGTCCGAAGGTAGGGCTCAAGCTTCGGGTAGTCCTTGCGCCTTGCGATGACTGCCTGCGTCTTGGGGTCGGAAGTATAGCCGGAGTTGAAGTCAATCCCCGTTTCCTTCCTTATCTTCTCGATTTCGCGGTCGCGGGTGACTTTCGCGATTATCGACGCCCCGCCGACAATCACATATGTGTCGTCTGCCTTGTTCGCGCTCACAATCCTCACGCGTGTTTTCACGTATTTCTCGATGCGCCTCGCGAATTTCGAGGGCACGTTGTCCGGCGAGTCCACGTAAACGGTGGCGTCCCTGATTGCGAGCTGGTCGATTGCCTGCGCGATTTTTATCGCCTCTATTTCATTGAGGTTGTGGTGGTCCATCAGCACGTTCAATTCCTCGGCGGTAACCTTCACCGTCGTGTATTTGCAGAGCCGCCCCACCTTGCCGTAGAGATTCTCGCGCTGGAGAGGGGAGAGTTTCTTGGAGTCCTTCACGCCCATTTCCTTGAGCTTGTATTCCTCGAGCGGGTTTATCGCCGCGGCGCAAATCACCATGGGGCCTATGATGCAACCCCGCCCCGCCTCATCAACCCCGATTATCATAACAAGACCTTCACTCGACCTCGATGTCCTTCACGACGATAGAATCGATAATCGCACTTTGCTTCAGTTCAATGGAAGCGCCCGGAAAACGCCTGTGCAATTCAGCAGCGAGTTTCGCGGTCGGGACGGACACCTGCTTTCCCACGGCTATGCGTATGACCGTGACTTTCGACCCGTTCGCGGCGGACTTCACGGTTTCCTCCACCTCGTCGACAAGCGGGTTTCCGTCTGGCATGTGCGGCTTTCGCCGGCAAGGATTAAATAGCCGACCAAGTCCGCGCGCTCATCAGGCAATTCCCAACCAGAGTCAGAATTCGTTCAGCCTTCTCTGCGCGAGTATCCTGCTTCTCTTCACGTATTCCTTCACCGGAACGGCGAGGCGTTCCGACAGCGCGGAAAGCGCGGATTCCCGTGTTTCGAATTTCTCGGGCGGATTGAGGAAAGCGTGGCGCACGTTCTCGCGCACCTCCCAAACCCCGACCGGCACGTTATAGCCCGTCCCAATTTCCCGGAACACGATTGCGCGCGCCTGCCTGCCCATCCTGTAAAGCGCCTCGGCGACCGCGAAGCGCGCGGCATAGTATCCGCCGCCCTGGCTCTCGGCATAAGCCGTCCTTCCTGAAAACGGCTCGTGTTCCTCGGACATGTTTATCCTGCCGTCGTATTTCCAGTCCGCCCATGCAGCCGAGGAATAATTCAGGTTGTCGCGTGCTTTCCTTTTTTTCTGCAGGGTTTCCAGCTCCTGCGTGAGCGCGGTTTCGAACTGCTCGTATTCCCAGTTGCCCGGCATCAAAAGTATCTCGAAATGGTTGTCGAGGTAGGTGTTCGAGTAAAGCAGGGGCTGCCCGATTTCCCGATAGTCCCTCACGGATTCCATGAAGCGTTTCGCAGCCATGTCGTCAGTCGCGGTAATCGCCCATTTTGTCGGCACCATTTTCCGGTTGTCCTTCCTGCCCAATATCCCCGCGGTCAAAAGCTTTGTCAGGTAATGCACGTCGAATCCGGTAAGGAGGAGCTCGCGGATTGCGCTTTGCGCAAGGATGTTCTCATCCACCATCTCGTCGACTTTCTTCGGGACAACGGGGTTGTCCGCCATCCTGAATTTCTCAATCGGGGCTGATGCGCCCATGGGATGTGCCACATTGTCAAGCTCGAGCGAAAACACGGGTGTGCGCGAAAAGCGGGTTTCGGCATCCACGGGCTTTATGCTCATGACCGAAAGCTGCGCCTCCTCAAGCACCCTGCCGCCGGTCTTCACGTTGCCCCGCTTCATCCCGCGTATCATCGCGGCGCGGCTTTCGATTATCCTCTCCATGCCCATGCCATACATCTGCGCAGGGTCGTCCACGGGCGCTTCCGCCTGCGCGGACACCATCGGCCCCCAATAGACGTTGGGGTAGAAGTTGTGCCCGACGAAAAAGTTCGGCGGCGTGGGGCCGAACATTTCCTGCTTGAGGCTGCCTGACAGCCGCGCGCGTATCTCAAGCGCGGCATTGTGCGGGCACCACACGCGCCCGTTCCTCTTGCAGTTGTCGCAAAGCTTTCCCACGCAAAAATTCCGGCATGACGCTTTATAAAAAAGCCGCAACCTATCTGCCGCTATGGAAAAAATTGCGAAGGCATTGCAAAAAAGCGCTG